>CAYFXC010000003.1:38700-179721 GCA_964347045.1 uncultured archaeon | reverse complement strand
ACCGCTTTTGGCGATGAAATCATTAAAAATCTCTAATTCCCACTTAGCGTTGCCAACAGCGAATAAGGTTTCTAGAATTCTCCCTGAAGTGACTGGACAGTCCGTGCTGCCGATTAGGGTATCCTAATATAGGTCAGTTAGCTGAGCTTTGGTTGGTGGAGCTTGGTTTTGATGGATCGCCAATGGCGGGTTCTGTTGGTTATCCCTCTGTTGCTTTGTCTGGTTGTTGGTGTTCCATTTTTATTGAGTCTTTTCTTACACCAGTTCCCGATGGGTAATGGAAGTGATGCGGGTACTGGTATGAGCCTTGCGAGTTTCATGGAGGGGAAACAGTCGAAGATTTTGGCATAATATAACAGTAGTTGCACAATCTGGAATATTGCTCAACGATCATCACTAGCAATAGGAATAACACCGGTAAAGATTAGGGCGATAATGCTTGTCATAATCAGCTTTTATTTGAATTCTTTGCGTGTGTGGTGCCACCGAAGCCATGAGATTTCCAAGATAAGACCAAGTATGCCAAATATCATCAAAGGGGTTCCGGGAAATATAATCCAAATCCAATCTATGGAGTTGCTAATCTCTCCGAGTAGAGAACCAATTGCGATACCGAAACAACATCCAGCTCTTTACCAATGAGATGAAAGCTTGCTATTATTATTTGTAAGACCGCTCAAATGAAAATGCATGTGGTTGCAGTTATTTCATCTGACTTAATGATTGAGCCACTAAATACTAGAGTCGTATGAGTTCCTGTTGTCGAGTAGAACTAATAAGCCTTTATGATTTTGTAGGTCTCTCTAAACTCAGCACTAAAAGCCATAAATACGTTGTCCGTTCTTCCAGTATAGATTGTTCAACACACGACTGGGAAGATTCAAACCATTAATGAATGTTCCGCCAGTAGTTTCAGTGTCTGGATCGGGAAACGGTAGGGGGGCATGACGTGCACTAGTTTCCCAAAGGATTCGCTGTGCAACAAAGCGTGCCATATAGGGAGACAAAGATGAACGATTATTTTGAGCTAGAGAAGTGTTCAGAGTAGCATCTGTACCGAAGAGAATGCGGTTCGAAAATTGTTTTAGAAAATCACGAGCAGTATCAGGGTCTTTACTTAGCTCCCGAGCCATCCAGCGTGATGAAGCCGTATCAACGACAATGTTGTCATATTTATCAAACCACTCAGCCAGATGAGTAAGCCGATGGATTTCAGGTTGCGCAGCAAAGTGAGCTAATTGAAATTGCAAGTCTGGATAATTTTGGATCAGTATCTCTAATTCATTCAGGTGCTCTTCTTTAGTTCCGAAAATTTCAGAGTTTGAATAAGTGGTTGCATAATAGGTATCAGGGTCAGCCATGTGAAGCAGCAGGGGAAATTCGTCATTAGCTAATTTCTCAAAAATAGGTTGATAGCATTTGTCTGTGAGATGAAAGGATCCTTTATATATAGTATAATAGTTTCGCCACCCAGGTGCAGCCCACATTTTTGCGAGCGAGAAACCGTTATCACGCATGTTGGCAATTTCAGCTACTACAAATTCAACTTGTGCATCAAGTATATGTTTTGTTGACAGATATTTTGCGAAGATAAACTTTCCTGGAAATAGTTTTTCGGTGAAGCTTCGAGCTTCAGAGAGATGAGCTATTATTAACTGGGATTTGATGCCGAATTTTTGTTGTTCGGAAATGGTTTCAGCAAGATTAGAGGTATTCCAAATGTGGGTATGTGCATCAAATATTGGACCTTTGTATTTCCATTTGTTGAATTGCAATTGATAAATCGCCATGGAATTGTTCGAATTGAGTGGAAAAGTATGTAGGATTGTACTAGTCATTCATATTAAAATAGAATATTGAAAAGAATCTCAAAGCTAGACTGTAATCGGGGAATGGGTTCTCAAAGAATTCCTTCATCGATAACGGTTAATCGCCTTGAGGGTTAAGAACGATGGGCTCAAACATTAGAACATAAGATTGTTCTACGCTCTTCGGGGAATGTTCAACACCACGCGGAATAACCGTCATTTTTCCTTCGTTTAAGACGATTTCGGGTTGCCCTTTAATACGGATAGTAATCTGTCCTTTGAGAACGAAAAAGAGTTCGTCCGCGTTTGAGTGTTTGTGCATGGGAAACTCGCCGTCGAATAAAGCGAGTCTTATTACTTGGTCATTGACACGTGCAATTTCTTTTGGCGCCCATGGTTGCGTCATCTGGCGGACTTGTTCCCAAATATCAACTATAGGAGTCAAAGTTGAACCTCCTTGGATTGCAGATAATGATTGTGTGGTGTCCATTGTTTATGTTCTCTTCGGTTCTGGTCGACTACAGAGATTGATCAATGCTCCCAGAACGCCTATAAAGATACTGAGAAGCGTTGTAGTCAGGAAGGCACCAAACAGAGCAATAATCCCACCATATGGCCACGATTTTTCATAATAAATGATTACTGCGCCACTGTACATGAAGATCATCCCAAGAAACAGAAAGGCATCTAAAATGATATAGTTATAAATTTGGAAGCCCATCCACGCAGGAATTGAGGGAAGAATAACAAAAAATTGGAGATAAAGACTGCTTATGATATTCACAGTTGCCGCCATTGCACCAAAAAATATGAGTGCAAATGAAACATAGGTTGAAAGAGAACGTGTCTTAGAATCGATTGAGATGGCAGTTGTTGGTACAGCAGGTAATTCGTTGATAATGTATCGGCTTTGTTTTTTTATTAGCACAGTAGTTCACCATAGATGAACCAATCGTTCTGAACTTAAATTATCGGTTCGCTGCAATCCGCCTACTTTTAAAGACGCTTCTGCTTTCCGAACCAAGATGTTCTTGAAAGAGTACGAATCGAGTGCATTTTTGTCAATTTTTCAACTAGGCATTTTCCAAGTATATTTGTTAGATTAATTGGAGAACATGGTAGGAGTTGACTATGAAATGCTAAGATTGGCTACGCGTCAGACTCAGAATCAAATGTTTTCACTGAGCATTGTTCTCTTTCTTGTAGTTCTGCTTTGCATGACGAATTTTCCTCAGAGCCTTGTATCAGCTCAAGGCGCCTCGGATTTATCAGGAGTACATGTAGCTGTGTATATAGGTGGTCATTCAACAGAGAATTTAGCAAGTCGGATAGCTATCATTAATATGTTAGAATGGATGAACGTAGAAATCACTCTTCTGTCTCCTGAGGCTATGTTGAATGATAGCCTCGCTGGACATGCTTTGCTTGTTATGCCCGGGATATCTCCCTATACGTTAAGAGATGAAATGACTTCAACTGGGTACGACATTATTCGTAATTTTATTAGAAATGGGGGAGCATATATCGGAATTTATGGTGGAGCTTATTTTGAATGGGCACACTTTGAACTTTTTGAGGTAGAACTCCAAAACATGCTTCCGGATCTGCCTGCTACAAAAAGCTTAGTTACTATCACCATCAACAAAAACGGAACCGGACCCAACTTATCCGATCTTCCTGATTCATTCTCTACATTAAGTTGGATGGGTAGTTATTTTGATGCCCCAGACATGTCACATGTAACAACTATCGCGAATTATGCACAGAATGGGCTTCCATGTATGGTGACCTTCAAATTTGGATTGGGCAATGTCTTCCTTTCGAGCCCTCATCCAGAAATTGAAGAAGGCGATGCTCGTGATGGGACTGAATTCCAAGATGGATTGAATGATCCCGATTCTGAATGGGGATTGATGCAAGTTATCGCTTGTTGGCTCATTAATGTGTCTGGTGTTGCCCCATTGAACCCTATACTGGTTTTAACAGTTGCTAGTGTTATCGCAGCGATTGTCATTTTTGCTGGTGCAATAGTAATCATTTATCGAAGACAGCATATCAAATGATAGCTCTCAAATTCCACATTTCGCTTCTCTTGAAAAGCAGTACAATGGCATGAACTTTACATTTCCGAACTAATCTGTTCGAGAAAGAGCTTGAGGTTCAATTATACGAGCATGATTCAGAACCGACCAGCTTCCGAGGATATATCTTTGCGACATGTGGCTGTTTTGGTTACCAGAATCCAAAACGTCACACAATTATACCGCTTATGGTGAATACAAATGGTAAAATCATTAAGCAGAAACACCTTGACTAAAACAGGACTTGCCCTTTTCATAATGTCAGTTCTGATATTTTCAGTTGTTTTTCATAACTCCGAACAAAACCTAGTTACCGCTCAAACAAATTTGACTGATATTAACGTCGGAGTATTCAACGCAGGCACACTTGCAGCAGATAGTGATATCGCACTACGCGGCTTATTTGAATGGATGGGAGCAACTGTTCAATGGGTGAACGGCTCGTCGATTCGCGGCGGTGTACTCAATGGCCTCGACATAATTGCATTTCCTGGGGGTTCAATGCTTTCGTATAGCACTAATCTGAACCAAGTTGGTATGGACCTAATTCGTCAATTTGTCGCTTCTGGCGGTTCCTATTTTGGGATTTGCGGTGGCGCTTTATTCGCAACAGAATTCCTAGGGCTTAGTTCAGGTACATGGGATACTGATATTCCAGGCATTGGAGGAGGAACCCATCTAACAGAGATGAATGTGCATCGGGATTGTATAGGCCCTGATTTATCTGATGAACCTAGTACTTACGAAACTTTGTACTGGGGTTCCTCGTTCTTTACACCAATAAACCCCAACAGCATCATGCCAATTATGTCGTATCCTGAAAATAATGAGCCCGGTATGTTCGTAGCACGCTATGGTAGCGGCACCCTCTTCGTTAGCAGCCCACATCCTGAATACGAAGAAGGTGATGCTCGTGATGGCACAACCCAATATGATTACTTAGATGATCCCGATTCAGAGTGGGAATTGCTTCAGAAAATTACTCAGTGGCTAATCAATGAATCTCCTTATAACCCGGGTCTAATTACAGGTGTGAATAGTATATTGATCATTGCTTCCATTTCTGCAATAATTATTGTTGTTGTTGGAGTTGCATTCTACTATAAACGCAAGCAAGACACCAATTGATACTTGAAGAAATCCCTTGAGGAGTATAATAGAACAATTATATGGTCGTACTCCTCATCGTGATTTTTTGGGGGATAGAATTTGAGAGGGGGTAACCACTATCCACTTCAAGAGATCGCTAGTAAGTGCGACATATGATGAGCAGTTTGTTACTATTCAGATCCTCTGTAGAATTGAACGAGATTAGATTTCTTTAGATATGGAATTAGAAGAAAGCCGAGAATCAGTAAGACAGCGATTGTAATTGCGGAATACCAAATTATTGGAATTGCTATCCACTTCACACCGATACCAATTGCAGCCCATAATACAACAAGAGCAAAACCATAATCTCTTCGAAGATAAATCATGATTAAAGCAAGAATGAGAGCCACAAACAGCATGACGGCGGTAGCTAGATGTTGGGTTTCTACAGGAAGCGCAGGAACTATAATATTTATGGCAGAAGCAACGGCAGCGATTGTTGCTACCGAAATCCACCCAAGATACACACTAATATGAAGATGAACAGCGAGCTTTTCACTTCGTGGAACAGGTTCAATTCCAATTCTGAGACGTAGGTAAATCAAAAGTAGGATTATAAAGACAAGGACTAGAAGAAAAACGGATGCGAAGAAGAATGGAGGATTTGTAACCATAAAAGCATAGGAGTAGTGGAATACGAAAATCCACGCCACATTCGCTAGACCGGCGAAGAAGTAGAAGAAGCTAATCTTTTGCACATAACTTTCACTACGTTGACTTGGACGTCCCTGATAAAACATAAAGATAATCGCTTGAATGTAGATGATGAACCAGATGGAAAAAACATAGCCAGCGGGTGTAAAGAAGTTGGGGTAGGCATCAGACACTTGTCCCGTATTAACACCAAAGATTGGAAGCGCATTTGCGAGGATGTTTATGATGATCACTGAAATGACTGTGATGATGTTAAGAACCTGAAAAAGTAAATATTCTTTTTTCTCGGTCATAAAGAGGCTTGTATGCTTATTTCTTAAAAGTCAATAGGATTTAATTGAATTTAACACTGCGAGCACGTGCATCGATCTGAATAAACTATCATTGACCCATTTCATCGATTATTATTGCAATACGTTTCATCGACTTGATGAAAGTATCTACGGATATACTTTCATTGGGTGAATGGGCGCGAGAATCGTGATCGCCGATACCAATGGAAACCATTGGTACATATTCCTTGAAAAGGTACAATGGACCAGATCCAGGACAGGTAGGATGAATGCGTATTGGGTGTCCAAAAACGATCTGGTTCGCGTTTCTAATTATCTTTACAAATGGATGGTCAACAGGTGTTTTTGCTGCAGGATAGCCTTCGAACCATGCGATTTTGACATCTGTAAACCCATATGTGTCTAAATGAGTTTGTAGTTTTTCCACGATTTCAGTAGGATGTTGGTTTTCCACTAAGCGAAAATCAATTTTTGCAGATGCTTTTGCAGGGAGCACAGTCATCGACCCAGCTTCTTGATACCCACTGGTAAGTCCGTCAATGCTCAAATGAGGTTGATAATAATAGGCTTCAAGTAATGATGCACCTTCATAATTAGCGACAAAAGAGTCGATTCCATAAAACTTACAGCGAGCTTCTTCTTCGAAATTAATTTGCGAAACAAATTCATGTTCCTCTTCTTTCATCGGAACAACGTTATCATAGAATCCCTGGATTAGAATACGCTCATTTTCATCTTTTAGTGAACTCAGAGCCCAGACTAGGCGATAGGGGGCGGATGGTAGAATGGCAGAATTACTGGAATGGGCATCATGAGAAAGACGTTCAACCTCTAGTTGAACATATAATATTCCTTTTAATCCCAACCACGCTTCTTGTATCCCATCAAATCCTGCACTCCCAAATTCCCAAATGCCTCCGTCAGCTTTGAGAAAATCATTATTTCTCTTGGTAAAATCAGATAAGTTTGGGCTACTGATCTCCTCTTCCCCTTCGATTACAAATTTCACATTGACTGGTATTTCAACACCTGCATCCTGAAATGCACGAATTGCCCAAATCCTGGAAGTAGTATCACCTTTGTTATCAGCGACGCCTCTTGCGTATAAACGTCCGTTACGCATTTCAGGGTCAAATGGCGGTGAAACCCAAAGATCAAAGGGTTCAGCGGGCTGTACATCATAATGATCATAAAAAAGAAGGGTCCGGTTCGCACCCATGTCCAAGTGACCCGTTACAACAGGAGCCCCAGACGTGGGATGAAGTTCAGAAGTAATCCCTGCATCTTCGAGCATTTTCTGAACGAGTTGAGCTGTCTCTTCAATCCCTTGACCTTGAGCAGCTACAGTCGGAATACTACAGAGTTTTTTAACTGCCTCAATGGCTTGGGTCGCGTTTTGATCGATTTTCGTTAAGACGCGTTCAACCATAATCATCAGCCTATTCTGTTAACGATACACCTTTGGCTTTAATGTTGTAGTTTGTTCTGAGATATTGGTCATTTTTCTTTGCGCAGGCACTAGACTTTTTTACATGCGAGGCTAACCGAGAAGCCTCTCTTCCACTAAATGGAGGACTTATATGACCAAGAAAGTTGGAATTCGTCGAGAGGACAAAGCCTTCGAGCTTCGTACACCAATTATCCCCAAAGATCTTGAAAAGCTGACAAAGGAGTATGGATTTGAATTCGTGGTGGAACCCTCTCAACAGAGAACCTTTAACGATGAATCCTACAAGAAAGTCGGTGCATCAGTCGGAGATTTGCAAGGAAAAGAAACCCCCATCATTTTCGGAATAAAAGAAATTCCCAAAGATGTATTTGAACCAGGGAAAGTGTATTTGTTTTTTGCACATGTGATTAAGGGTCAAGATTACAACATGGAAATGTTGCAGCAAATCCTAGATGTTGGCGCAACTCTCATTGATTACGAACGCATAGTGGAGGTAGAATCAGGACGCCGGCTAGTCTTTTTTGGAAATTGGGCTGGCTATGCGGGAATGGCAGAAACACTTCGTGGACTCGGAGCTCGCTTGAAAAAGAAAGGCGTGCAACCCAATCCCTTTGCAGCGTTGAAACCGACATACGAATATGAAGGTATGGAAGAATTAAAAGCCGCAATAAATGGCATTGGAGAGAGAATAAAAACAGAAGGATTTGCGAACGAACTAGCACCACTTGTGGTGGGCTTCATTGGTTATGGGAACACATCACGTGGAGCACAAGCCATCTTCGATTTACTTCCCCACAAGACAGTGATCCCACAAGAATTACAGAAATTAGAGCCAGATAACCATCTGATGTATAAAGTCGTATTCCGTGAAGAAGATACAGTACGCCCCAAAGAGCCTTCGGCAATATTTGATCTCCAAAATTATTATGAACACGGAAAGAACCAATACGAATCAGCTTTTTTCCAATACCTGCCATATATCACCGTGCTAATGAACTGCATCTATTGGACAGACAACTATCCTCGAATGGTAACAAAGGTAGAACTCAAACAATTATGGGATGAGTTTCAAGGAAACCCACGACTTATCATTGTTGGTGATATTAGCTGTGATATCCATGGAGCTATTGAATTCACAATTGATTGTACAAAACCAGATCATCCCACCTTTGTCTATAATCCAAATACTGAACAAGCTAAGCTAGGAATTAGTGGCGAAGGAGTGGTCGTTATGGCCGTTGACAATCTGCCAACCGAATTACCGCGAGAAGCATCAACATCATTCAGTGAAACTCTCCAACGATTTATACCACCGATCGTTAAAGCAGATTACACTATCCCCTTTGACCAGTTAGACTTGCCACCCGAACTCAAAAAAGCCGTTATAGTTTATCAGGGAAAATTAACACCCCAATACGAATATCTTTACAAATATTTGTAATAAAACACCACAAAACAGCAACGTGGAGGTAAATGGAATGAAACATGTCTTGGTTCTTGGCGCAGGGCTAGTTGCTCGACCATATGTACAATATATGCTAGATCATAATTATCAGGTTACTGTCGCAAGCCGAACTGTGAGCAAAGCAATGAATCTCGTTGGAGACCACCCGAACGGAGAAGCACGCGCATTTGATATTAGCCGTCAATCAAAGGATCTAAGGGATTTAGTAAAACCCGTCGACCTTGTGGTTTCGTTACTCCCGTATACTTTTCATGTTCAGGTAGCTCGAGAATGTCTTCAGAACAAAGTGAATATGGTGACCACTTCATATGTATCAGATAAAATGCGAAACCTGGATGAACAGGCAAAACGCGCGGATATCATTATTCTAAACGAGTGTGGAGTTGATCCTGGACAAGATCATATGTCGGCTATGAGAATTATCCATAAGGCTCAAGCGGAAGGGGCTAAAATTGTCGAATTTACTAGCTTCACAGGAGGATTACCAGCCCCAGATGCGAATACCAATCCTTTTGGTTATAAGCTCTCTTGGAGTCCCCGTGGCGTACTCTTAGCGGGGCGGAACTCTGCACAATTTCGAAAGGATGGGAAAGAAGTTCAAATTCCAGGGGAGGAATTGTTCAACAATTGCCATATAGAATCTGTACCAGAGCTAGGTGAATTCGAAGGTTATCCGAATCGAGATTCACTTCAATATATCGACATATATGGCTTGAAAGGCATCCAGACAATGCTTCGTGGAACACTCCGCTATCCAGGTTGGTGTAAAACCATGTACAACATTAGGAAACTAGGACTTCTTGAGCTCGATGAACAGCCTCTACATGACTTGACCTATGGACAATTTCTACGGAAATATCTAAAGCTGTCAGCAGGTTCTGATCTTAAAAAAGAGGTCGCGGCGCGATTAACCCTTCCTACAGATGATGCGGTAATTAAACGATACGAATGGTTAGGGTTATTTGGAGACAAGGATATTCCAAGTGACTGGGGAGCTCCCATAGATGTACTTGTAACCCTCTTTCAAGAAAAGTTACAATATGCACCAGGTGAACGAGACATGATCGTTATGCAGCACCAATTTACAATCGAGCACAAAGACAACACACGTGAACAGGTTAGTTCAACTCTCATTGATTATGGAATTCCGAATGGAGATTCGTCCATGAGCCGAACTGTCGCACTTCCCGCTGCTATTGCCTCACATATGATTCTAACACGTGAAATTCAATTAAAAGGTGTTCAGATTCCGATTGTGCCTGAACTTTATGAGCCAATTCTCAAAGAACTGGAAACCTTTGATATTCGGTTCAAAGAAGAATCCACAAAAACCTAGCTCTTCGAAACAGACCTCAAGAACCTTTTAGTAAGCTTTAACACCTTGCTAATTAACAAGACCTAGTATAGGTGCTAGAGCATGAATCGAAAGACGTACTTAATCGTCATGTTGGTTATTGCAGTAGTTATTACAATAGATGTCATTTGGGCGATTCTAAACTACATCATACCTATGCTTATTTTCGGTTGGATTGAAATAAGTCCCATTATTCCAGGAAGTGGTGTCACAGACTGGCTCATTCTGTTCTATCTACTCCCAATCCTAGCAATTCCCTTCTACCTAATCATGGCTGTTCTCACACCACGATGGCTTGTATTACCATTAAATCGCCTACTCAATCCAGGAAGTGAGGTTTACTATTACGGAGTAGATACGAAAAAACCATCTGAACTTTACACAGTTTTTCGTCGAGCTATATTTGCCCTATTACTTACATTTGGACTATCTCTTACCGTCGCGTCCTATTTCGGTCAAGCATTCATTCTTTGGGTACCTGAATTACCCATGGTTGTAAATGCGTGGAATATTGCTGCTGTTATTTTTCCAATCGTATTTATCGCTCTAGGAGTTATTCTTCCCTCATCTTGGCTAATCGATGACACAAAAATCCTCTTTCATAGCCAACCACCCAGTGGTTCTCAAGAACTCTTTAGCGCTGGACGAGTATTAACCTATTTACTAGCGGGATATGCAGGAATTTCGATACTTCTATTCTATGCAGGAATCATTGGCTATACAGCCTTACTTTACGCCCTTGGAATCCCACCCTTTTCTTGGCCATGGGTTCCATCTTGGTTCATTGTTTTTGTCACCCTGCTGAATCCTTTTATTTTCATCTACATGCCACTATTCATGCTTCTAGCCTATGACCGCTATCTACCGAAGCTCCAAAAGATTCTCAAAACCTATATGGATTCACGAGGCACCCAAGAATTATCACAAATGTGTGTCGTTGATGTTGATATCTCTGAATTTCTTGGTGCTGACGAACCAACTGAACCGCCTGCAAAAGTAGAATCCGAAGAAGTTGAAGAGTCAAGTGAAACCTATATCGTCGGTTCTGATGAGGATTAGCCAGTCTTAGGCGTCCGACAAATCAATATGTATCCTCGCGCCTAGTACTCAACATGGATTTCCCTCGCCTTTCCCAACAAATGGATTTCATTGCTGAAATCGATAAATTGAAACAAGTAGTTCGTGAATCTTGGCTTGTTGATGCGAGTCGCAAAGAAACCGATGCAGAACATTCCTGGCATATTACGATCATGGCAATTTTGTTGAGTGAGTATGCAAACCAAGCAACTGTTGACATACTTAAAGTCATGAAAATGTTGCTCATTCATGATTTAGTTGAAATTGATGCAGGTGATACCTTCATTTACGATAAAGAACATGCAAAGGACCAAAATAATCGCGAAACTAAAGCCGCCGATCGACTCTTCAAATTACTTCCTGAGGACCAACAAAAGGAATTCCTATCGATGTGGGAAGAATATGAAGCCATGAAGACACCAGAGGCAAAGTTTGCCCGAACAATTGATTCACTGCAACCTCTTCTACTCGCATATCTTAACGGAGGATGCTCATGGCGGATTCATAAAATCATTAAATCACAGATCATAACCACAAAAAAACACATGAATAGAGGTTCTACCATCCTTTGGAATTATACACTTAATCTTCTTGATGATGCAGTAAAGAAAGGAATACTAAAGGAATAGATCCAAACCCACAGAAGTACATTTTGTTTATTTTTTGCATCCGAAAGATTGAAACTATCCAGAATTTATGCCTTAGACATGAAGCACGGAGAAATCTATCATCTGATTGTCGATATGGGAATTAAAGCGGATCCCCGTGGTGAAAAGAAAGTCAAAAAGGTCCTTGAGTCATCGAAAAAGAAATATGACAAACTCGAAGGTAAGAAAAAAAGAACTTGCCGATAAAGATGTCACTTGGAATCCTTACACAGACTGTCGAATATTGTATGGTGATCCCGATCGGGAAATTACAAAACTTCTCGCCGGTATTGACATTACATCCGGTGAAATCGTTCTAGCGGATCGATTAAGCGATAAAGGGAAGAAAGTCGATTTGGTGCTCGCCCATCACCCTCATGGCATTGGCACGTCACGGCTAGACTTCGTAATGCGTCTCCAACCTGAACACTGGGTCCGAGTCGGAGTACCCATAGCTCAAGCAGAATCCGCAATGGCGAAGCGACTTAAAGAAATACACTGGGCAACTAAGGCTCGAAACCACACCCAAACTATTGATGCCGCCCGTTTGCTGGACATCCCATTCATGTGTGCGCATACACCAGCAGATTCCCTTGGCTATCAATACCTGACAAACTATCTAAAGGACAAAAATCCAGTCACCCTCGGAGATTTAGTCGATTCACTCCTAGAAATCCCTGAATATCAAGAAGCGGAGAAAGTCGGAGCTGGTCCTGAAATCCTTGTCGGCAGTGATGAAGGGAGTGTGGGCGAAAAATTCATCTTTTTCACAGGTGGTACAAGCCCGGGACCTGAATCCATACAAAAACTTGCCCGGGCTGGTGTTAGTACCATAATTACGATGCATTGGACGGACGCCCTTAGAAAGGAAACTGAGAAAGAAGGAATTTATGTGATAATCGCTGGACATGATAGCTCTGATTCTCTTGGTATGAATTTGATTCTTGATGAACTAGAAAAGAAGGGTATCATGTCCCAAGCTTGTTCGGGCTTCTTCCGCCATAAACGAGGTTAAGATCCTAAATAAGTTGGGCTCAATTGAGAAGGAGAAAGAAAAGAAAGGAGCCAGTGAACGATTTGTCCGACCGGCTCAGTTTCAGTTTAAGTAAATTATTTTTCTTCGTCAATAGTTTCGAGTTCCTTTCCCTTCGTTTCATAGGGCTTGGTCAGGAAAGACAGCAACGGGAAGACCATGAATAGACCAGCAATTATCCAGAAAAGCAGCCAATTTCCTGGCAAGGTAAGCAGTAGAAGTGCAGCGATTAGTGGAGCTAAAATGTATCCAAGTCGAGACGCAGTGACTGCAATACCCACACTTGAGGAACGCACTTTCGTTGGGAAAATTTCTGTTACATAGACGTAAATCCAGGCTAGGACCATAGCCATGAAGAAGTAGACACCCCAGAAGAATGCTGGTAGAAAAGTCAACCCAAGACCAATGAAGCTGATGACGGAACCAAGAGTTCCGAGGATGAGAGTGAAGTTTCGTCCTACTCTCTCGAGAAGAACGCCGGAGATGATAGCGCTAATGGGCAACATCAAGCCGCCGATAGTAAGAATTGTGCTCCACTCTGCGGCGGTGATAAAGCTTGTAAAGAAGACTCCAGACCAAGTTGTTCCAAGCTTAAAGGAAATTGTCCACATTAGATACACTAAGGAAGCAATAGCTACATAGGCAAGGTCTCTGCGGCTAAGTGATCTGATTGCTTCCATGACACCGAGTCGTTTTTCACCGCGCCCTTCTTTCACATCTTTCCATCGGAAGGTTTCTTGCATGAAAATCCAGAAGACAAGAAGAACAATCATGAAGATGGCCATTATACCATAGCCCCATCGCCAGCCCAAGGCATCGATTATATCTGATCCGATAAGGGCGTAGAGGGGGATGACACTAATGAGAAATGCAATACTGGCGTAGAGTCCCCGTCTTTTTGCAGGGGAATCCTCTGCGATTGGCACTTCCCAGAGATTCGAGGTTGTGCCCATAATGGTTATGGAGTAAAGAAGGATGAAAATGAAGAAATTAGAGAGATTTGAGATATCGGGTATAAAGAGTATTAGTCCAGCAGGAATGCCCATTACCAAAATTAGTGCCAGGATTCCAATTTTTCGTCCAAAAGAATCGGAGAACCACCCAATGAAAAATACTAGAAACACGATGACACCAAAGACGCCTTGCCAAAAGCCAAAGATCCAAGGTGTGGCGGCTATTCCAGCTTCTGCGAGAATATATGGTGCAGCATAACTTTCAATGAGCGAGAGCCAGACATCCATCTGACCCACAAGACCCATGATCAGAATGAGGAAGAACAAGTATCTGCCAGAACGTTTCATTTCTGCCATTTTGGTCCCTCGTAGACCCCTCTTTAGTATAGTCTTGTTATATAAACACACCATATAGCAGTCTTACAGGTCCAGAGCAAGCAAATTAATTCTGTTACACATTCTTGACGTTGTTCAATTTTTTTGAACAGTGAACCCAAGGGTGTTCTAATCCTTAGGATATTAGGTTGTGATTTCTATTGAGGAATATGTCCCATCTGTAAAGGAGGTTTTTGGTATTGGAAAAAAAAGATTAATTGTTATTTCGGTCTTGATTGTGATTTTTACCACAAGCCTCATTTCAGTAGGAATCATCAACTACGTTAATCAGCCCAGTCTGATCTTAACAGGAAGTCTTTATTTCAACGATTCGGGCGTTCACCATGGCGGCTTTGAAGCGGCTATGCAATGGAATGTCACCCTAAATGTGAAAGCTGGTTTTGGGTTACTGGTTGTCACACCTGAACCAGATTATATGAATAATGATGTTTTGCTCAAGTGGAGCTATAGTGTTATGGGATTTCAAGTTACTGAGGAGCAAATGATAATGACTATTGAAGGTCATTTGGTTGTGTTACATTTTGTAGAAAATGATACAGTTTGGAATACCTATGATAACCATTACATTTGTTCCACACCGAATCTCTCGCCAAGTATTTTCTCAGGGTTCCTGAGTCATTATTATGTCGAGTTGCGTTTAGCCTAAAGCCCAAGAATGGAACAAAGATATTTGTGATGATGTACTTTTTGAAGGGCTTCTACCAGGAGGTTGTGCTTCCAAACCAGCCAAATGTGAAAGCCCAGACAACTTGTATTCCGATGAAGAAGTTGATTACAGCTATTCCTAGTCCTAACGGAACCTCATGTAGGCTTTGCAAAGCAACAACATACATGTATCCTGCCCATAACCCAGAGATTAATCCAAAATAGGGGATCCAACCAACAACTAGAGTTGGAGCCACTGCCTAGATTCCCACTTTAAATGAGTCAAGTAGAAATCCTGAGCCACGAAGAAGCTTTGCAATTATATGATAAATTAGTCCGATAAGGGGAAACTTGAGAACATTTAGCAGGTAGGTGAGAACGCCCACCCAGAAGTACCGAGTAAAGCCGATTGTCGTTTCGAGGAGGGGAGCATAGATATAGGTCCCCATTTTCTCGTTAGTTCCAGAATGAATGATATTTGCAGGAAATTCAAACCAGCATACAAGGGGAGTTAAAAATAGCGGGAATAACATTGAATAGTAAAAACCATCGTAGTAATGGCCAATATCCACTAATGATCTTTTCATTATCAAAGGTTTGTTTGGGATATGCAATTAGATGCCAAGTTTTTTTCAAATCTGTAACTAGAAACATTTTCACACCAGCTGACTCTCCCTTGCCAATAATGAAATAAGAAGCCATCTCTTGAGGTATGAGATGAACTGCTTGCAGGAAAAAGTGGTGCTTTTCATAATTGCAATTTGTGTGAACAGGTTTCACAGTATTGGGCTGGTTTTTGATCCGTGTCCGCTAAGGTATTTGAGAATCGCATAACACAATAATGGTCACAGTGACCGAGTCCGAGTATGTGACCTAGCTCATGGAGCGCCTCAATGAGGATGCGTTGAAAATAAAGTGAATCATTCGAGGGTTGCTGATAGAAGCTAGGTCGGAGTCTTGGTAGTGCTATAAGACCATTTCCGCCAGGTTGAGCAATACCGAATACGAAGTTAAGATCTCGTACAAAGAGGTCTAAATTGATTAATGCTAGCCCATGTTCAATTGATGGAACATGGGCATCAATGACCTTTAGAAATGGGGCTGCATTATATTGGCGTCGTCGAGAATCATAAGCGGTTTCGGGGATTGACAATAAATCGGGATATACGCTTACTGGTTTAAAGTGTAATGAAAACTGAGTATCTAGGGCCTTCTTGAGTCCCACTAAAAGATTTCGGGGAGTATCTGTGAAACCAAATATTCGGAGTCCAATCACTCAGTTCACCTGCGGGGGGTAGATACAACTCATACTGTTTTTTATACTAGTCTAGATTCTTGATGTTGAATGTAAATCTATTGTAGGTAGGAAGGAAGCCAAAATCCACAAGATGAGTATTTTTTGATCTTGGAATTGAAGTCTTCGGTCAATTATTTTTTACTGCCACATCTCCAACAGAAACGATCTTCGCTAGTAAGCTCAGCACCACACGTGGAACAGCTCACCACTACTCGCACTGTAGGTTTTCTCACTGGTTCATAGGGACGGTACTCAGATGGAGATGGTGTGGTAGCCCCGGCAATTAATACCAAAATTCCAGGAACTGTGCCTAGAAAAAGCATTCCAAGGATTCCTGAAACAATTAAACCTGTTTTATGTTCACTTGGATTATTTCGCCAACCTAACCATAGTATACCTACAATCAGTCCAATAACCCCCCATGACCCAAAGAGGAGTAGGGGGAAAAGCAGCCACCACCCAAAATAAATCGGATAGGTGAAATAGAACATAGAGGGGATTAAAATCGCTGTCAGGCCTACTCCAATAATGGTGAATATCACCCCCAAGATAATTTGGATAATTCCAGCAGCTAATAATAATGTTGAGGCTGTTTGTTCATCACCCATTCACTTTTCATCTCCAATTAGCTGGTTCTGTATTTAATTAAAGATTTCATCCACTTTAGCTATTGGATTGTGACACTTTTCGTCAAGATTCGATAAAGGGGCGATGCTTTTCAAATAACAAAAGGGAACTCGAAAACGTGTTGTGTTTTAAGCCTGGAATTTCGTGTGCGGCTTGAAAGGGGACCGAATGAAAACATAGCACACCCTGGGCTTTCTCCTCTTTAGCAATCTGCAATTGGTGTGAAAGGGCAGAGTAAAAAGATAATTTATCCAGTGCATAGATAGTTGAACACCATAGATTAGCATCGTGAAAAGGTCGAACATAACCGAAAGATAATGACTTCGCCGTGTTGTTAATTTCCCCTTTCCAGAAACGAAATCGCTCACTCATTGATTTGACTAACTCTTTTGCTAAATCAAAGGCTTGCCAATAATATGTAATAATGCCTTCCGGAACAAAGTCAGATTGAGCGGCTAAAAGCATGTAAGCCTCATCATGTGAGCATGCAGTGATAGGAACTGAGGTGTCTTTCCAGCGGATTCCACGGAAGTTACCTTTCCAGAATATTTTCATCTGCAGAACTTGATGCATTCCAATACGTGTGGCTATCCGTTGCGTTGCCTTATTTTCTATTGTGGTTGCAAGCCGTAACCTCTGAACGCCCAAGGCTTCCGCTTCCGAGAAAAGCCAGTGGGTCATTTTCCAGGCAAAACCCCGTTTCCGATAGCGATAATGGACTCGCATGTGCTCCAACCAACCAGTCTTACCACCATCGATTACGTTCAGATTGGCAAACGCTATAACTCGATCTTTAAACTCTATTACGTAAAGATACGAATGGGGATTTGCAATTAGCTCGTCCAATTCAAATCGGAGTTGATCATAACCTCCCCACGTCCGCTTGGAGATTTCAACGATTGCGGCTTTATCTGATTGCTGAAAGGAGCGAATGAGCAATGTCAATTTATCCGATTATCTGTTTTTCACTTTCTGAACTATCAGGAGCGCACTTTTTGAGCTAGTTCTTTTGCCCAGCTTTGAATGTCGTCCCAGTTACGAGTATCATACGCACCGTCCTTCTTTTCAAAGCCTGCCTCTTCAAATTGCCTCCACATTTGACCCACAGTTTTTTTCATCATCCATCCCAGATTATCATAGGGAAAAACGCCACCAAAAATTGCTAAAGCAATAGGTTTCAAGGAATACTTCGAAGCCTTTTCTTCAAGATTTCTTCTCCATGCTTTCTCCATCTCCTCAGTATTCCCCTCATGTTCATATAGTGCTTGAACCGCAGAAGAGATAAAAATTGCTACTTTTTTCTTTGCCAGCTGTTGTTTGAACTTCGCCAGAAACTGTTCCGGTGCTTTCGTCCATTTACCTATTCGCATACCGCTGCCAACAATTATCAACTCATAGACAGAGATGTCTTTGACATTCTCTTTCTTCGCATCCACAACCTGAACATCAAACCCTTCTTTGCGAAGAGTCTTCGCTAGCTCTTCTGAAGTACTTGCGGTTGCCCCGTACCGAGTCCCATAGACAATCAGCGCCTTCATTTCTCATTCTAACCTTAGAATTTTGTCCTAGCCTAAAGTTGTAAACCATATAAGTCGCATGAATCGCCAAGAATTCGAAGCTAGTTGGGTTCAATTAATTTAAGAAGCCCATTTGCTGATAGGATAAGGTATTAGCATTCAAGAGAAAGAGGAGCAGCCAAGGTTGGTGAAGTAATTTCGTTGGTGAAAGAGCGTATTACTACCAAAGCCTACCCATAATTATCACTGTTGATGCATGGCTGCATTTCATCGGACAAAGGGGTCTCGATTAAATGGTTCCAAAACTAAAGCAAGTAATAAGATTTGACACGGATTACTGAGTTCTTTATGGAGCGTGAAGTAGGATCGGGAAGGTTTCCCATATGTTAGCTGTCAGAGCTACATCTGTGTTAGTCGTATAGTGAAGTCCCAATCCTCATCTACAAGACTTTGGAAGTCCTTGATGAGATCATCACGTCGCTTTGGATGGAACAAGTGCCGGAACCGACCCTGAGGTTCCAACCACTCTTCAATCGGTTTCTTTTTTGATGGATCGTTCACGTATCGCATACTTGGAGAAGACATCGAATATGTACGGGTTTCTCCTTCATATTCCCACAAAGGATGGAAACATGTTTCAACAGCTAGTTTCGCCATTTTCATTCCTAATTCTTCGGAATACCGCCAGTTTCGATGACAAGGGGCTAATACATGAATTATGGCAGGACCCTCCTTTTCCATCCCTTTGCGAACCTTCATCATGAAATCACGCCAATGATACACAGACGCTGTAGCACAATATTCGGGATCATGTGCTGCATACACCAATGCGATGGGCTTTTTCCAAACCGGCTTTCCAGGAACTACCTTCCCAACCTGGCTAGTGGTTGTCCAAGCATACTTTGGTGTCGCACCTGAGCGTTGGATCCCAGTATTTTGGTAAGCTTGGTTGTCATAGATAATGTAAAGAAAGTTGTGTCGTCGTTCGATGGCGCCACTAGCGGCCTGAACTCCAATATCAAATCCGCTGCCATCACCACTCAACACAAGTAAATCGGGAATATCGTCTTCGAGACCTTGGCGTTTTCGAGCTTTGTAGGCGGCTTCGATACCGCTAGCGTTAGCCGGGGCATTTTCGAAGAGAGAGTGCATCCAGGGGACCCGCCAGGCGGTGTAGGGGTAAATGGTCGAGGCGACTTCTAGGCAGCCGGTGGCTTGGCTGACGATGGTATTATTTGGCCTGGGGAGGGCATGCATAGCCATGCGAGCCATGGAGCCAGCGGGGCAGCCTGCGCAGAGACGGTGACCACTGGTGAAGAGTTCTTTTTGATCGGCGACGTCCTTGAGTTTAGGTCGCCACTGCGAGGGTTCTTGCGTCATTATTTTTTCCTCCGGATTATTTTCTCACGGTGATGTATTTGATGGGATTTCGTGGGGTTTTGCCCGTGTCCTGGATTTTAAGTAGTTCTTTGTAGATGGCTTTAAAATGGCCGGGAGTAACATCCCGTCCTCCGAGTCCACCGTAGTAGCCCATGATAGCAGGACGTGTGTCGAGGTCGTAAAGGGCACTACGGACTTCATTGAAGATTGGACCACCAAGGCTGCCAGTGGTATGAGTCCGTTCGAAGATACCGACGACAGGAACATCAGCGAGAATCTTAGCGATTTTCTTATCTGGAAATGGACGGAAGGTACGGAGCTTGAGGACTCCGACTTTCTTGCCTTGTGCACGGAGTTGGCGAGCGACGAAACGCGCAGTGCCAGCCGAGCTTCCGCTGGTGAGAATGACAGCATCAGCGTCATTGATCTTAAAAGATTGGAGGTAACCGTCACCGTATTTGCGCCCAGTGAGTTGAGCCCATTCGTTGTTGATTTGGGAGATAACCGGTCGAGCTTTTTCCATGGCTTCACTGTGTTGAAGCTTAGATTCCATATAATAGTCAAAAAGCTGGAGAGGTCCAATAGTTATTGGGATTTTAGGATCAAGCTTGAGAGGAACTTGTTTACCATCGATAGTTATCATCATGGGTTGACGGCGTCCAACAAATTTGTGGGCATCAGCTTCGTCTAATAGATAGACGTTTTCAAGGGTATGTGTTAAGACAAAGCCATCGAGCATGATCATGACAGGAAGTTGAACATCGGGGTGTTCACCGATGCGGAAAGCCTGTAAAGTTGAATCGTACGCTTCCTGGGAATTTTCACAGTAGATCATAATCCAGCCGGTGTCACGTTGAGCGAGGGAAACAGTTTGGTCACCATGAATATTGATGGGTCCGCTAGGTGAGCGATCAGCGACGGCCATTACAACGGGTTGACGTATGGATGATGTAAGGAAGATGACTTCATGCATGAGTTCAACACCATTTGCAGCACTAGCTGTGAAGGTGCGCGCTCCTGCTGCAGAAGCGCCTAGACATGCACTGAGCGCACTATGTTCAGATTCTACACGGACGAATTCTGTATCGACTTCACCATTAGCTACAAACTCAGCGAACTTTTCAACAATAATGGTTTGTGGGGTAATTGGATAAGCAGCACAAACATCAACGAGCGCGTGTTTAGCGGCGTAAGCGACAGCTTCGTCACCATTAATACCCATAAGGATTTGGTTAACTGACATCTGACTCACTCATCCTCCATTTCGATAGCTATTACTGGGCACTCTTCAGCACAAATGCCACAGCCTTTACAGTAATTCATGTCGAAGTGAATATCATTTCCATCCCAACTGATGGCAGCATCAGGACAAAAAACCCAACAAATTAGACAGCGCGTGCATTTTTCTTCATCGCGAATTGGGCGTTTGCTCCGCCAATCACCAGTTTTGTATTCAGTAGCAGGTTTCCAAGTAATTCCAGCAGGGGGAATGTCTTTGGAACCAGGTAGTTTCTTAGGCATTTTGTTCCACCTCATCATATGCACGTTGAATAACGGTTACATTTCGTTCTCCGATGCGTTCGCCAAACTGATTTGTTACTTCTGTAAATAAACTCTCAAGTTTAATGAGGTTGGTCGCTCGAATCAAGGCTCCTAGCATGGCAGTATTTGCGATTGGACGACCAATGATTTCTCGAGCTAAGTCTGTTGCTGCGAGTGTCCAGACTTCTCCTTTGAATCCAAGGTTTTGAGCGATGGTGGCACCATCTTCTCGAGTATTAACAATAAGCTTAGTTTTCCCATTTGTACCAGCGATGATTGTATGAGGAACTTGGACGAGAAGCGTGGGATCAATAACCACAACATAATCTGGTTCATACACTTTGCTATGCAATTCAATTTCTTTGTTACTTATTCGGGCAAAGGCTTCAACTGGAGCACCACTACGTTCGGGCCCAAAGAAAGGAAAAGATTGCGCGTGTTTACCTTCGCTTATGGCGGCGCGGGCAAGGAGGATAGAGGCAGTCCAAGCGCCTTGACCCCCACGACCATGAAACCGAAGGTCAATGATTCTTTCAGTCATGAGACGCTACACCCGGTGATAAAGGTATTGGTGAAATTCGCTTCGATGGAGAGCTTCAAGTCTTTTATGCTTTGCTCATCTTGATGAAATCCCTTTTGTCTCTAAATTTATTCGACGGTGGAGAGAGGAATATATGGTTAATTGGGCTATAACCACTCATTTACACACCGAAAGGTTTAGAAACCTCTAGGCATTTGTAGAGCCTGTCTAATAGAATCTATCATCGATTAAAGGCTGAAGAGCTGGATTTTACAGGGTAGCATTTGGTGACGGACTGTGTACATGAAATATCAAGACCGATTTGAGCAGTTGGAGGAACTCGGAAATCCAACTATGGGACGTTTTATGCTCACACAAGTCCTTACAAAGATGGCAACCACATGTAAACAATGCCAACGTGACCGAATGCGATGCACAATAAAACCACTGTGTTCTGATCGCGTCTTCTTAAATATGCTAATTGCACTGGGCGCCCGACCGAATGATCTACCATCTTTTTGTTACCAAGTAAGTCTCCGTGCACTAGAAGCTTATTTAAAATCGGGAGCAAAACGTGATCACCCACACGAACCACGGTATCCGCTCTCCTACTTCCGAAGGTTCATTCAGTTTAAGAAAGACAACCCCGAAGCCAATTTTTCTGCATTTAAAGAATTCTTGGAAACGAAAACCAAACAAACCGTTCATGGGTATGCAATCGAAAACCGATGGTACTTCGGAGTCGGGAATGGGATTTTTATCGTCGATCTGAAAAGAAACTTAGTCAGTTTAGATCCTGATGGTGATATTGTTCGTCGTGAAGCACTGGAGCCGCTCCTCACTTTTCTAATGGATATGCATGGCCTATCGGGAAGAATCCTAAAAGATATGCAGGATACCTGGTATCTGCGTATTGAGTTTCCGAAATTCAAAGACGAAGATTTCACAGAATATATAGAACCACAACTCAAAGCTCTAAACGAATTCTGGACTTTTGTACGCGTCAATAATATCAATGCAACCGTTCAGATTCTTGTGGGTCTTGATCCACCACCTGGTAAAGCCATGAGATTACATGGGCTCAGAAGGACTGCTGAAATTCTTGCTGAAATTGCCAAGGTTGCTCCAAAGAAAACGAGTAGAAAACGTACCTCTACAACGGTGGAAGCAACAGTTAACCCATCGAGTTGACGCTAGTATTCTTGGTCGGTTTTTTCTAATTCTTCGGAATCAACTTCATAACGGCGACCTAGCCTATTTCCAAAATTATCGATTCCACGTTTGGCTGATTTCTGAATGGATTTGGCAAGGTCATAAATGAAGACCAAGACAAAGAAAAGGACTATAGCAACTGCAAGAATTTGGAAGTAAGGTTGGAGAACAATAATCGGAAACATTCCTGGTAGAAATATTGGTGATACAATAACATAGACTGCTAATACCATGAAAATGTAAATTAAATCAAGGGGAATACGGCGTGGATGGTAGCGATCTGTTGATCGCATGCCTGGTAAACGGCTGATTATATAATCTGAGAAGGCATCAGCGGATCGTGCAAATTGCATTAACGCTTCAATGCCAAATAATAGGATAACTAGCAGAACACCAATTCGAATAAGCGAATAACCAGTTAAGATGATGATTCCGGTTGGATCCCAGATTGTGGGTAATACTAGTATGGGATAGTAATCAAGTAAGACGAAGAGGGGAACAACAAAGATATAAAACAAACCTAAGCCGATGACTATCAGTCCATTTAGAAGAAACTTCGGGAAAGAAGTGGTAAGTTGCTTTGCTACGTTGCGTTTTTCTTCTTTCTTTTTCTCCTCTTCTTGTTCCAATCTCTCTTCATCAGACATGAATAGTCACCTCATTTAGTAAGTGGGTTTAACAAGCGGATTAGATAATAGTTCGTCAGAGCTAATAAGCCTGCTCCTTAGAAAAATAGTTTAAAGGGAGAATTATTTCTTTTCTTCAACTTTCCCAGTTTCTAGATCGATTTGTAACTTCCGTGATCCCTTTTGACTTGGTATATTTACGACCAGTTTATCTTCAGTTTGTTCGACTTCAACCCAACGGACCCATTTTCCAGTTTTATCATCAAATTTATGCGTCTCTGCGTCCTTGACTTTAGTGAGAAATTCTTTTAGTTCAGGAACCGTTCGAAAAGTGTATTCACCCTTATCATTAGTAGCTTTGAACGGGCGAAGAGCAACAGTATCTGCTACTGCTTCACCACCACGTGCAGGATAAGTTAGATCATGAAGCGTTACAACACGATTCCGTTCAGAAAACTCTAATACACAAGTTAGCCGAAGCTTTCCAGTTTCACCAAATCCCGCTTTACCAGCTAAATTCCGACAGGTTGATAGGATTTCTGAAGATTCTACAACCCCATAATATAACCACAAATTAGCAAGATCCCTTATTTCTGCGGCTTGTTCTCCCCAGACTATTACAGCGCGTCCACGTGGCTGTGAAAATCCATCATCTAGAATGGCGCTTACGGTTTTATTAAAATCCGATTGATTACTACTTTCTGATATACGAACATGGATTGTGGCTGAAACGATTTGACCACCGGCACTTTTCGCGCCCCGGATCATTTCCCATGCTTTTTCTTGCTCGATTACTTGTTTCATGACAACTTTCCCCGTTCTGCTTTACATCAAAGACAAGCAGTTAAACTTTCCGTATTAAAACAAAAGAATTAAGGCATAGCACAGGAAATTGAGGAAAGAGCAATCATTCCTCCCTTTAAAAGCTATATCAGCTCAGACGAGTTTGAATATCTATGTCATCCCGTACAGGACGAATAAGAAGCCTAGTACGCCTAATAACCAGATTGCGCCGTTCAGGCAGAGTTGCATTACTTATTGATGGTCCAAATGTGCTTCGACGCGAATTTGATATTCGTTTAGATGATTTGAAAAACCAAATTGAACAATTGGGTAAAATTGGCGTTGCAAAAGTCTACTTAAACGAACGGGCAAGCTCCAAATTATTGGAAGCTATCTCTAATAGTGGATTTACTCCCGTTGTAACCACATCTGATGTTCATTTGCAGATGACAATCGAATCGATGGATCTCATTTTGGGTGACGCCACTAAGCTCCTAGTTGTTTTTAGTCGCCACGCCAGAACAGCACCCATTCTTCGACGGGCCAGAGAACATGGCCTTGAAACCCTAGCCATCGGCTTTGACCCAGGTTTTAGCGTAGCTGTGCAAAACGCCGCAGATAATGTGCTTCGGATTGATCGACCCCTAGAAAGTCAAATCCAAATGATGAAAGGCAAGAAAAAGAAAGGCAAGACACAAGATGACGAAGAGGACTGGGATTTCGAAGACTAATATCGACTTAGATATGTTTCGCCCATCAATTGATATCGCTTACTTAGCTTAGGCGAGAATATCGCGAATTTCTTCATTGGTGAGTGGTGTAAAGACCCGCTTTTCCATGTCTACAATCGAGATTTCCATAGCCTCTTCATCGAGCTTCTCTTCAACCACTTGGCGTAGCGTATCAATACAGAGTTTAACAGCCGCAGGCATCAGTTTGATTGAAGGTTTATAGTGTTTCGCTAAGTACTCCCGGGCAGCTTCCGAGTTGTAACCAATGGCAGTTGCACGCCAACTCCAATAAGACCCAGATGGATCAGTAGTGAAAATCTGCGGACCTTGAGAGTCTACACCAGCAATTAACAAGGAAACACCAAAGGGACGAATGCCACCAACCTGGGTGTAATTCTGCTTCAAGTCACAGACCTTTTTTGTTAACACCTCAACATCAATGGCCTCACCATATGTAATTTGGTTAATCTGGCTTTGTACCCGGGCAAAATCAACGAGTACTCGAGCATCCGCGTGGAGTCCGGCAATTGCACACCCGATGTGCTTGTCCACTACGTAGATCTTTTGGATTTGCTCCAAATCCATCAGAGGGGAGGTAGCTTCTTTGTGAACGCCAATCACTGCTCCATTTGTAGCTTTCACACCGATTGCGGTCTTTCCTCGACGAACTGCTTCTAGCGCATACTCTACTTGGTACAACCGCCCTTCCGGGCTGAAAATGGTAATAGCACGATCATAGGCTAGACTTCTTTCCATCATTACAATTCGACCTCTGGTAGAAGCACGTTCACAGTGTGGAGTTATAAAAGTTTGTCTCTATCATCAAAGAACAAGCAATACAATCATTTTTTTCTACTAAAATCTAGCTTGCCAATGATTTTAAATTCTCACTTCGAGCTTTACTTTCTAGAGGAATCTACCAAATGGAAAACAAATTCTCTTTCATCATTGGTTTTGTGGGTGGCCTTCTAATGATTTCTGCAAGCGCCGTGGGCGGAATTGGCTTATGGGCGTACTTACCGTTAGTCATTGCATTTCTTGGTTTGCCACCTGAAGTTGCATATTTTGTAGACCTTTTGCTCTCTGTTCTTAATTGGATTGCCGCATTTGGTGGCGTCGCCGTTATCTTTGGGTCTACACTATTCCTTGTCAACCGTATAGGAACTGGACGATTCATTGTTGGTCTCGGCGCAGGTATGGGCATCTTTAGTCTCATTGTCCTTTTCATAGGATTCATTCTTACAGGCATTTCACCAGTTGTCTGGCCAGTTATCCTATTCAATTCACCAGCCATACTTGGAGCTGTTTTATCGATAGTTGCTCGTTACATGGCTCGACCTGCACCATAAAAAAAAGAGAATTCACCTGGATGAAGCCCGTCCACGGAAAAAACAACTTCATACCAGGTGTGTTGGAATCATCTCATCTCTACCTTTTAAGGAAAGGAGCAATGAGGAATTTGATGAGCCTTACACCAAATAGGAGGATACTTTTTCCCCGCATGGAAATACCCCCATTATCTTGGTGATGATGAATGGAGCCTTTTAACTGTTAGTAGTACAGTTTCTTCTTGGTGTTGTGTGTTAAGTAGCTCGCAAGTGACTAATACGGGTAGATATTAGGCGCTTACTGATGAAACACAAGGCTTTTACTGAGATATGCTACCGTGCCCAATACTGGTTGTGATTGATTATGGAAAGAACGCGTGTAATCATCATGGGTGCCGCGGGGCGGGACTTCCATAATTTCAACGTCTACTTTAGAGACAATGAAGCATATGAGGTCGTTGCCTTTACCGCAACTCAAATTCCTGGAATTGAAGAAAGGATCTATCCACCGATCCTTGCGGGAAAGCTCTATCCTAGGGGCATCCCAATTTACCCTGAAGATATTCTACCTGCTCTGGTAAAAGAGCACGACATAGAACAGGTAATTTTTGCTTATAGTGATATAGCTCATCTGGATGTGATGCACTTAGCCTCATGGGTTCACTCAATGGGTGCTGATTTCCGATTAATGGGACCCAATACAACGATGCTAAAAAGCAAAAAGCCCGTTGTTGCTATTTGTGCGGTGAGAACGGGAGCAGGTAAAAGTCAAACCAGCCGACGTGTCGTCGAAATTCTTCGGAAAAAAGGATTGAAAGTTGTTGTGATACGGCACCCAATGCCTTACGGTAACCTCGCTGAGCAGGTATGCCAACGCTTCGAAACTCTTGAAGATCTAAAGAAGTATAACACCACTATTGAAGAGATGGAAGAATACGAACCACATATCGACCGGGGCGCCATTGTTTACGCGGGGGTGGATTATGGCATTATTCTTGAGAAAGCGGAAAAGGATGCAGATGTTATTGTATTTGATGGCGGAAATAATGATTTTCCGTTCTACGTACCTGACATTCATATTGTGATAGCCGACCCCCATCGGGCTGGCCATGAGGTCATGTATCATCCAGGTGAAACGAATCTTCGAATGGCCGATGTGGTGATAATTAACAAGATTGACACTGCAGAACCCGAATACATCGAACAGGTCCGACGAACCACACGCGTGGTCAATCCTCGAGCGATAATTATCGATGCAGCATCACCTCTATTTGTTGACGACCCTGCAGCAATTCGCGGAAAACGAGTGCTTGTCATCGAAGATGGGCCAACACTAACACATGGCGAAATGGAAATCGGGGCGGGATGGATAGCTGCTGAAAAATATGGAGCTGCAGAAATCATTGACCCACGCCCACATGCTGTTGGATCAATAAAGACTACATTCGAGAAATATCCACATTTAAGCGAAATTCTCCCGGCTATGGGATATAGTGACAAGCAGGTCAAGGAACTCGAAAAGACCATTGATGCTGCAGATGCGGAAGTTGTTGTTATTGGAACTCCTATTGATTTAGGGAATGTCGTCAAAATAAACAAGCCTTCAGTTCGAGTGCGTTATGAGCTCCAGGAAATTGGAAAACCCACTCTTGATGACGTGTTTAAAAAATTCCCAAAATAATCCTACACTTTGGTGATTCGTAATCCTCGGAGAGAAATCCAAGGGCTCCCTATATTTTTTCCTCGTTGTGGTGGAAGGATGTTTATTGGCCAGTGCTTCCGAATATATTGAGGTTTCCAAGTAATCCCATTAATGCAGTTAGAACCGATAACATCAAGAGTTCTTGTAAGAACGGGATGTTTAGTGACGCCACTTTGAACTAAGGCTTCGGCCGCTTCGAAGATGCTGCTTTGATAGGAACGGAAATAGCCAAATTTAAACCAATTTTTATTTGGCTCAGGTTTCCGGCGAGGGTAATCAGCTGATGAGAGATCGTAGGCAAGTAGATAATCTTGGATATTTTTCACGGAAGCCCGATAATTCTTCCCACGCCATTCTAAAGGGAATTCATTAAGCCAGCGGAGTGTACGAACCATAACGTAACCACAAGGATTCCCATCGGTGCGGACATGACATTCCCCTTCACGACCCCTTATAAATTCCAAATACTCCATACAGGCTTGTTCTACGCGGGGATCGTCTGCAAATCCTAGAGCTAAAACAGCACGAAGAAAGGCAGTATTACCACATTTGTTGATTTTGCCGCTCGACGCAATAAAGGCACCACCGACGCGTTTATATGAACGAAAGACATGATCGACCGCGTCGACTAGTTCGGGAATTTGTGTTCCGTTTAGCCCTAAATATCCAAAAAAAGACATTACTTCTTGAAAACTGAGGAAAGTACGTTTGCGATTTTTTTCAATCCATAAACTCATATTCTTGGTGAGAGATGGTAGAAGTTTTTCCTGTTCTTGTAGAAAGAAAGAATCGAAAATAGGAATTTCTTCGATATCCCTGAGAAAAAGTAAATTGACGAACTTATTGATCTCGGGGATTTCGTAATTGGTAACATAATCTTTGGCTAGTTCCGTGTTGAAATAGGGAATAGCAGGAGACATGGCGATTCCTCAGCATGGATCGTCATGCGAGAATTGCGTACGCGGCTTTAAAGTGTTTAGACTCGTTAATGATCGTCTAAGTTGCTCTCGATAATTCATTGGGTTTTTGAAGTATGAGTGAAAATAATTAAGCTATGAACGATGTGTTAACAGATCGAGATGTCAAGGGTTTGGCGTATGCCACATTAGGTGGCGGGTGCTTTTGGTGTACTGAAGCCATTTTTCTTCGGCTCAAAGGTGTTCATAAAGTTGAATCAGGTTATTCGGGAGGAACCGCTGAAACCGCCACATATGAGCAAGTGAGTTCGGGAACAACAGGGCATGTTGAGGTGATTCAAATCACCTACGACCACGCTATCATTTCCTTCCGCGAATTGTTGGAGATTTTCTTTGCCACACACGACCCTACAACATTGAACCGGCAAGGCAATGATATTGGGACCCAGTATCGGTCCGTGATTTTTTATCATGATAATGAACAAAAGGCAATTGCGGAAGAAGTGATTCAAGAATTAAGTAGATCCGGAAAATTTTCTAAACCGATTGTAACGACTCTTGAACCATTCAATGCCTTTTACAAAGCTGAAGAGTACCATCAAAATTTCTTTGCACGGAATCCCAACCAAGCATATGCAAAAATAGTAATTCCTCCAAAACTCTCGAAACTTGAGAAAGGCTTCGCGGAGAAATTAAAGACAGGCTCTTAGTATTAAGATGTTCTTTATTTCTCCAATCCGTATTCTTTTTGAAACCGCCTTGGAACCATATTAGCAAATGCGGTTCTAATCATCTGTCTGGGACCATCGATCTCGCCTTCAATGTTGATTTGATCAATACGGATTTCGCCTAGCCTTCGTTCTTTGGCTTCTTGAAGGACAGACATTTCGATAGGATTAAACCCCATTAAGTGCATACCCACAGCTTCGACAGCAAACGCATCCCTCCCAACGATGAGCAATTCAGGTGAAATGATGACTCGTTTCTTCTTCCATCCAAGAAAAGCGTGTGTCGCATCTAAGACTGCCAAGTCAATGCCACCGATGGCTTCATACATATCGAGAAGAGCAGTAGTTAGGTGATCATGAAAACGATGTTTTTTTGTATCAAGAATTAATCCGAGCAGATTCTTGATCACAAATCCCATATTCATCAGATCCTCGAGTCCAGCTTTTTCATATCGTCGGGGTACATGGGTGCTAACGAACGTCTTGGGTTCAAGAAGGGTTTGAGAAAATGGAACCGTTTCTCCTGCTACTTTGACCTGTTGAGTGTTTTGATCCTCAGATAGATTGAAAGGAGTTGCTTTTTCATTGTAGCAATCGTTCCAAACTTCTAGTCGTTTTAATCCAGGACCAGCACCGCTATCTGATTCAGCGATTAGAATTTTTTTGGATTTATCAAATGCCGTGATGATGGATTTTAGGGTCTTCACCTTCGTGCAAATACCCGTTTCAGGATTGTAGATTCCAACTTTGATGATTACTTGTCGATCTGGAGAATTAAGGCTATTTAACCCCCCGATGATTTCAACGGCTTGAGGGAATGAATCAGTATCCACTATTGCAACAGTTGGCTTCATTGTAGCAAACCATTCTGATCTCTTTGTGATTAATGTTCCTTGAGTATGATTTCAAACATTTCAAGTTCTGGACGCATTTCTGCAAAGTTAATTGCAATTGGGGCCTTTGTTGAAAAAAAGAAGCTAGTCCGTAACGGCGTGTCGCTCCATCCGGCTGCTTTGATTTCTTTGGCAATTTCATATACTAGTCGTTTCCATGCATGCTGATAGCCAGGTCGGATAGCTGTAAAACGCATAATGACACGGGCTTCTTCTCCGACAATCAAAAGTTGGTCTGGTTCAATTCGGAGCGGGGCGCTGGCGGCAATCACTTTACCCTCATCAAAGAGAAGAACCGCATGACCATCTTTCAGAACACGATCTTTAAAATAACTCTCCCGCGCTTCTTCGGTTTGAAGCTCTCTAGCAAGGGTCGGATCGACTCGCGAAATTTCATATAAGTATTCGAGATCCTTTGATGTGGCCATGCGACTCGATAACTCTTTGAGTTTTGCCTCCAATTTCCATTTGCTGATTTCTTTGATGTCAAAATCAAGAAAATAACGATACAGTCTTTCGTCCTCAACAAATCCTTTTTCTTTCCAAAAGGCAAGTTGTTTTTCTGCAATCTTTGCGGAGAGGACAACCGTTGTGGCGATTTCCTCCGTTTCTTTTCGTTTTTTTAAGAATGCGTATTGTTCTTCAAATAACTTCGCTTGAACCTCACCGGGAGCATCAGGTAAAGTCCACGGATATCCGATATACGTTCTTCCCCGTTCAGAGGTTGAATCCCGCGAGGTGATATACGCTAGAGGGTCCCCTTCCTCAGTTAATGCATAGCGAGTCATTTTTGGATCGCGACTCATATTTCGAGCCCGAATTTGTTCAGCTCGTACTGGAAGTCCAGAAGCTTCTGTATAGATTTTTGCTTGAATATCTTCTAGCCCTTGACCGGGCTCCCAATGACGATATATTATTTTCAAAAGAATTCGCCTACATTAAAACGAGGCTTAAATTCTCGTTTTGTGAGAATATTAGTACATTAATTAATATTTAATTCTTGTCATATAAGACTATTTACGGGCTTGTAATAAAACCTATATGCGTTCAAGAGATGTAATTCCTAACAAGTCAAGCGCGTTGGAAAGGACTTGACGACAACGATCGACGAGAAGAAGCCGAGCCATTTTTAATGCAGTCGTTTCGGCTTTGATGACCGGGCAGTGATTATAGAAGGAATTGAAGGCAACACAAAGAGCGTGAGTGTACTCCGCGAGGTGGAAAAGTTCAATTCGGGTGCCCCAGATTTCTCGTTTTATACCTTGGACAATTTCAATGAGAACAGCGGGAAAACGACCTAGGAGCTTTATGAGCTCAGCTTCAAAGGGGCTAGTTAATTCGCTCAACCGAGCAGTAGTCGGCGGGTTTTCTTTTCTGAGGATTGAAGAGGCGCGAGCATGGGTATACATAAGATAAGGAGCTGCGTTGCCATCAAAGTTCAGCATATCCTCCCACTTGAATACAATTTGTTTTTCCACAGCAACCTTGAGAAGGGAGTATCTGATTGCGGCTGATCCGATAGATTCTGATACTTCTCGAAGGAACCGAGAATCAGCTCCGGGATTTCGTTTTTTTACTTCTTTGCGAGCACGCCGTGTGGCTTCGCGGTTAATATCATCAGTGCTGAACCCAATCCAAGTTCCCTTTCTTCCAGAAAATCTAGCTTCAGGGAGATTGACGAATTCATAAGCTAGATGATAGTAGTTCCTTGATGCCTTCTCATAGCCCAAAGTTTGTAATGTCAGATAGACTGTGCGTTGTTCCTGACTTTGGGGCATTCCAATGACGTTGTAAATAATATCTGCGGGTTGATAGCGCCCCATTTCTCCTTGCTGAGTAGTTGTCCAAATTTCGTTTTCTTCAGATTTAGGGCTTTTAAACGGCTTATATTTGAATGGATCTTTAATAATGCCAAATTTCCAGAAGTGGAACGCAATATCTTTCCCAGTGTATGTTGCAACTCCATCAGAACGAACTAGCACCTTATCAGTATCCTTTAAACGCCGGAATTCATCGTAAGCGCTAAGGTCAACGATCACACAACCAGCTTTCTCACCTTTGGTTGGTCGTGATGTGGTTGGTGACTCGAGTATTTTTTCGAGCGCTTCAGAAAAAAGACCCGAATGTGCAATATCACTTTCCCAGACTAAGAGGTCATGCATCACATTTAGTTTTTTGTGGGTTTTGTGGTGTGCTCGAAGCACTCTTTCAGACATCGCTCGGACTTCCGAAGCCACCTCGTTGTTTCCCTGTTCCATGAGTTTCAAGTACATGCGTACCTGTGATTCATCGTACTTTTCCTGAGCGTCCACATATAAGCGCCCTATGACTTGGTCATATTTTCCTTTGTATTTTGAAGCATCCAAGTGCTTCATAGCCCAATAAGCAACAGCAATTTGTAACCCCAAGTCATTGATATAATCCATTCGAGTGACATCATAGCCAACGGTTTTCAATAGTCGCGCTGTGGTATCACCTAAAACTGCGTTTCGAGCATGACCGATATGCAGCGGGTTATTAGGATTCACGGCAGGATATTCGACGACCACATGTTTTCCCGCGAACATTGAAGAAGTGCCATAGGTTCCGCCACTTGCTTGAATTGAATCGAAAACAATACGACGATATGGAATGATGCTAATGTAGAAATTTACATAGGGACCATGGGCAACGACCTGTTCAATAAGAGGAAACCGGCTAGGATCAAAAACCGCGAGTTCTTTGGCAATATCTGCGGGACTCTTTTTTCGTTGCTGGGTAAGATGAAAAGCAGCTGTACATGCCAAATCGCCGTGTTGCGGATCTGCAGGTATCTCTAGGTACTGATTGAGATCTTGACCACTGGAAAGACGTAGGGCATCGTTAACTTGTTTCTGAAATTCTGCCCAAGGGTTTTCGATCTTCACCGTAATCTAAATCCTGTTGAGAGTACGCAGAGCCAACCTTTTTTTCTCTTTCGTCTTTATCGAGTTCCTTTAGAAAAATGAAAAAGAAGAACGAAACGGTTAAAATGGGGGATATCGTAACTCGACTGTTCTATTATGGGCCCGTGGCCAAGTGGATACGGCGACAGGCTTCGGACCTGTAGATCCGGGGTTCAAATCCCTGCGGGCCCGCCACTATTTATCCTGTAACGAATAAAATTGTGAAATCTTTTTTCAGAGGTTTGGGGCTACTTCTCACTAAATCAAAGTCGGCGCCTATCCAGATCATTAGGTAGTATTGGTTTCAGGAAGGTTTAGATGATTAGAGTTATATCTACATCATTTTATGGGCTTGAAACGACTTTTTAGTTTCTCTAGGACATTCGGAAGAGTCGTATATTCCATTGATGCAGGGGGAAGTCGATGAGGCTCAAAGGGGCCATGTCGACGCAGATAGTCAGTCACATACATGCATTGGTCTCTAGTTAAGTCCCATGCGGGATCATCAAAAACATCCAAGGGTTCAGTTAATATCCCGTTTTTCATGCTGAAAGCTAACCCGGTGATTCGTGGCGGACCATCAAATCGAGTGCACTGCGAGTAATGGAGGGGCACAGGCATGAGGGGGCCATTATGGCTACCACGCATCCACCCTGTGACAAGATGTCCTAGCGCGAAGCCCTCAAGGACTTCACCTGTCGCTGGAAATCCGCTTTGAGCTCTTACGATGGCGGCTGGGTCATCTTTTCCAATATACTTGCCTGCTACTGCATAGAGTTTTTCGGTTGAGATTACAGCTCCAATTCCCCGTGATTCATCCTTGGAGTAAACTCGTTTAACAACATAGTCTTCTGTTGACCCGATTAACGCCAAAAGGTCATAAGTTTCAGCCGGTGTTTCTAGTTTCACGGTTTTATTGTTTTTGATATCAAAGACTTCAAAAATGAAACCGTCATGCATCTTTGGATCGATGATTAAACCTGCCGTGTTGAAAGGATCACCAAAGACCCTGTAGATTGGGTAATTGAAGGCTCCTGGAGCCGTCTTGTCTGCTGTGAAAACAATGAAGGGTTCAGCGGGACGTTCTTCAAACTCCATTTCAGCAACACCAGGACCCATTCCACGGACATTTCCACTGAAGGCTTCCTTCAGTATATCCTGTCCAGCTCCATATAGACCACGTTCTTTTGCATTCTCTGCGCCTTGCATCAACGCGTCAAATGCTGTTTTGTGGATTTTTTCGTCGTCAACTCCACGAGTGTGTGTCATCAATATTTCGCTATCGTCACCCGCATTCCAGATTTTGTAGTCAATTATTAGTCCGGATTGATGGGCTTCATCGATGGCTTGACAGATGACGTCAGTTGTCACATCACAAGTTCGGATGTGACCACCAATACTACCAATATCTGCCTTGATTACAGTGACAGTAATTTTCACAGGGTCCACCTGCAAAGTGCTTCTTTGTATAGGGTGTTGAAGTTCAACACGCAGATGGCAGATTATCTTATCATTATTAAATAATTTGGTTTTTAGGCACACTTGCGTGTTCAGTTCAATTCCTGAATCTGATTAAAAACAAATTATCCTTTCTGGTGTTGGGAGAGTTCTTTGAGATATTGACGACCGAGTTCGACGTAGACTTTCCAATTGGCATCATGTTCCATGAGATCAGCGGGCGTGAGGGACCGGACCACTTTGCCAGGGACGCCGATGACGAGGCTCTCTGAGGGAATTTTCTTTCCAGGTGTGATGACACTTCCTGCGCCAATTATAGACTTTTGTCCGATATGAGCGCCATTTAGAATAACAGCACCTATTCCAACAAGGACATCATCTTCTATAGTGCACCCATGTACCACAGAATTGTGTCCTAGGATGACGCGGTTCCCAATCTTGGTTGGAAACCGGAGATCACAGTGGACTGTACTATTGTCTTGGATGCTCGAATCAGTTCCAATGGTGATAGTGTTATAGTCTGCACGAATAACAGCATGTTCCCACACATTACTACGAGCACCAATGGTAATGGCACCTATAACAGTAGCGCGGGGCGAGATATAGGCATCCTTGGCTATTGTTGGTTTCTTATCTTTATAGGAGATAATGGTCATTTATTCACGTCCTTAACAAATGAGCAGGATAGTTCTTTCATACCATAACTGTTACTAATTCGCTTCTAGCCTAGGGCTAGAATAGCGGCGCCCAATGCACCTGTGTATTGAGGTGCCTTCGGCACCCAAAGCGCGATTTGCAGTTCTTTGCCCAGATAGTGACTAAATCCAGGGTTTAATGCAACTCCACCGGTTAGTGAAACAGGCGGTTCTACCCTGACACGTTGTGAGAGGGTTGCAATTTTAACAGCCATCGCCTTGTGGACGCCTGCAGCGATATCTTCTGGATTATCACCGGCGCCTATGCGCCCGATTACTTCGCTTTCAGCAAATACAGTACAAGTGCTGCTGATGACTGAAGGGGTTTCAGCTTTCAGCGAAAGAGGACCTAACTCGTTGATTGATAGTTCGAGGACTTGCGCCATTACTTCTAAGAACCGTCCCGTACCTGCACTACATTTGTCGTTGAGCTCAAAATCCTTTGGGCGTCCATCAGGACCAATGCGAATGATCTTAGAATCTTGTCCGCCAACATCAATGAGCGTTTGGATTTCTGGATTTAATGTATGGACTCCAATACTGTGACATGTAATTTCGGTAACAGATTTCATTGCGGTTATAGCTTGACGTCGACCATATCCGGTACTAATCGATGGAACCTTTGAGAGGTCCTTTTGAGAAATCGCAGAGAGTTCATCAAGGCATCGTTGAACGGATTTCTGAGCAGAGGCACCAGTGGCTAAAAGAAACTTGGCAATAACATTTAGTTCTGCGTCAAGTAGAACGGCTTTGGTAGTGGTTGAACCCACATCTATGCCAATGCCAAGCTGAGATTTTTCAACCAACATTATCGGCTCTTATACAATCATTTCAAGAAGGGCTTCAACTCGAGTTTGTGCTTGTGCTTCGTTGTATTGTTGGCTATCCACCATATCGCCTTCAACTATAACTCCAGGAACCCCTGTTCTCCGAGTAATCTCTTCCTTTGTCACCATCTGTCCCAATGAATAACGTTTACACGAACGGACCGAGAACAAAACGAACCCTTCTAAATCATAGTCTTTAATGAGAGTGCACATTTTGTCAATTTTAGCTGTGAGTCCTTTGTTCAAATAAACATTGGAATAGACCTTGGCAATACTTTCGATTACAGCCCCACTGGGGATATTTGCCGACCAGGCATGCGTATATGAATCCGCAGGGAAGACTACTCCACGTTTTGCAAGCGTGTTGAAGAAGTTGTAAATTGTAAACCAAGGCGGTATATTATCCCAGAGTAGTCTGACTTTTTCGTCGACGATGGCGCCTATTCCGTTTTTAACACGGTCTTCGACCTCAGCTAGAAAAGTTTGGTAGAAGCTAGTAGCCTGTTGAGTTCCACGCAAGGCGACAATTGGAGCCATCGATAAGAACCGGTCTGCACAATTAAGGGGAGAGGGTTTGTTTCTGCAGGCTTTCAAGGCACGAGTCCAAAGGTTAATCGCTTCATTAGATGTCTCAGCAACTTGAAGTAATTTTGCTTCATCGTATTCTCTGTTGAAGGTTTTGCTTAGAAAATCAATCAGCCCCATTAGGCTAGATTTCACATAAGCGAGATGGTGGGCGGATTGGTCTCCCTCTAATGGTGGAGTATCTACAAGATATACTGGTGCGCCTGTCAGTTCAGACACGGCTTCATACCAAGGGAGCACCGTTCCACAGATATTATTGCAAGCCAGAAGAGCTTGAGGCGGTGGAAGACCAGTTAAAGGGCTTTGTTCAGGATGCTGAATCGAACCAATACTGGACCGAGCATAGGAGCAAAGCTCCTGTGAAAAACCGAGTTCTTCGGCAAATCCACAAAGCAAAGGTCCACACTTATCTGACCCAACTATAGCCCCATACTGTTCGGGGTAGGCGGCAGTAACATCGAACGCCACGGGAATTTCGACAGGAAATCCTGAAGTAACCCATGCCAACCGACCGTCTTGAGAAGCTTGTTTTGTACTTAAGATATGAAGGGTCATGGTTTCACGCAAAAGTTTGCTCGAATTGAGTTTCCGGTAGGCTTTTTCTTTTGACTTAGGGGAACCGGATGGTACTTCAGGACACATTGTTGTTCACCTTTTCGTTATCATCTTGCAGTAAGTGTTTCAAGAAAGCTTTGAAGTCGGCCTTCCAATCGAGCACGATCAGAAAATTCCGGGTCTAGTGGAACACGGACTGCAAATACTTTCTTTTTCTCAGCAAGCTTGAGAATATCGGGGATTTCAAATTGATCAGGATCACAGAAGGACTGCTCAAAGAGAACTAACCCCGTTATATGAAGCTTATCAATTACTTGGTTGATAAATTGTAGTCTAGAGCGTAATCCTTCTTGGGTAGGTTCCGGGGGGGCTGTTAGGATGCTATGAGCCATTTCCATAAAGGGATCGCCTTGTAAGCTGGGAGCTTTAATAAATGTAGTGCGAAAGGTAAAAGACAGCAAATCAAACGTTAATTCTACATCGTCCAGATTAGCACTTGTTTTTGCTCTGTCAAAATGTAATGCTATGCCTTCAGGGTCAACCATGCCTCCGATAATCATAATTCGGGGTTCCTCTATTGATTCAATGCTAATCTGATCAGAGATCTGTTTGGAAAGCAAGCCAAATCGAAGTGCTTCTGCTGTTGGGAGTAGTTGTTTTTTTCGAAGTTCTTTTTGTATTTGTGTGGCGACATTTTCTACTTCTTGAAGGTTGTGAACTGTAGGCGCTGTTAGAAATTGGCGGATTAATCTAGCGTAGTCGATATAAGGATAAATAGAAGGGCAAAGAAGCCGACCGACGCTTATGAATTGAGCTGCAGCGTGAAATTCTGCGATATTAGCGACAGCTTGCTGATATTTTTCCATGGAAAAACGGGTGCCTAATAATACTTCGAGATGATGGCTCAAGTCTCGAAGCTCTTCAGCGAGATATCTAACTGCAGCTTCATCGTTTACCACTGGATAGGTTAATCGTAGAACAGTGTCTTCGGGAAAACGTGATTGCCAAACATCTCCAAGATTTTGAAGCGAATCACAAGTTCCTCCCGGAAACACAATGGCTTTAAGTGGTGGTAGGTTTTCTTTGGAACGTTGACTGAAAAGATTTCGAGAGTAGGCACAACAGAACGTTTGTAGGCTTGCTTCATAAGCGCTTGATATCTTAGGTTCAGCAAAAAGGAGCGTAGGTGTTAGATTATGAGCTAAAAACAGTTCAAGCGGCGTATGGGGGTAGATGTACCCTATAAGGGCATTTTCCTTGGTGAGAAGATCTTGAACTATCTGATGCCTAGCAGCGATGACAGAATCATAGCTTAAAGGAGCACTCATTAGAACCCACCAAATCTGGAGGATATCTACTGACTTTTGCCTTAAGCTTTCGCTCCTGACTATAGCACTTTCATTGTATTATGGTAAAGTATAAAGAGTTATGAGACTGCAGAATGCCTCTTGAATTGGGCTTGGATAAGTATTTACCAATTAGAGGTTCTGCAATCACCAAAATCTCCTAAAGAATATCACAAATTAATCAACATGAGGTTTCGGAATGACGACTTCTATTGAAATGACAGAATTAACCAAGCAGTTTGAAACTATAATGGCTGTAGATGGGGTTTCCCTAGATGTTCGACGTGGAGAAGTCTTTGGATTTCTAGGACCAAATGCGGCAGGGAAATCCACAACGGTGAAAATTGCTGCAACATTATTAGAACCTACCAAAGGCTCAATTATAATCGAAGGATATGATGTTCAAGACCAACCTATTGAGGTTCGATCAATAATTGGACTTCTTCCTGAAGATGGGGCATCAACCCATTATGACCGCTTATCAGCTTTTAAGAATCTAGAATATTTTGGAAAGTTGTATGATGTTTCTGAAGAGGTTCTTGAAGATCGAATTGAACAGCTATTGGAATTCTTAGAACTCTCAGATCGACGCAACGACTCACCTGCAACATTTTCAACGGGATTAAAACAGAAGTTATCGATTGCCCGCTCAATGATTCATGACCCAAACGTGGTTTTTTTGGATGAACCCACATCGAGTTTGGACCCCATAATGTCAAACAAGGTTCGGCAATTCATCGATGCTCAAGCGGAAGGTGGCAAACAAACCTTCTTTTTATGTACGCACCTCTTATCCGAAGTAGAAGCACTTTGCGACCGGGTTGGCTTTATATCTAAAGGGAAACTAGTCGAGGTTGGTCGTCCGAAAGATTTGCGACGCAAATTCTGGAAAATCCGAACCTATGTACTACATGTTGAAGAACCTGATTTACAAAAAAGTGTTGAACTTATATTATCCACGGGATTGGTCAAATCAGCTAGGGTTGATGAACAACGAGTACTTTTCGAAGTCGAGGAGGCAGAGGTTAAGAACCCACAAATTCTCCGAGCACTAATAGAGTCTGGGTACAATGTGATAGAACTTCGTGAACGCATTCCAGATCTTGAAGCAGTCTATCGAAAGGTTATTGGAGGTAACTAGGATGTGGAAAAAAGCCTGGTTTATGGCTAAAACGGAAATGCGAATGGTGTTTAAGAGTCGCCAAGTTCGGATGATTCCTATAATTATCGTTGCAATGTCAGTAGCTTTTGGCGGTTTTATGACCTATTTGATGCTTGCTGCAGAAATGATGGATCCATTTACCTTCAACCTAATGATGAATAGTGTAATGGGTGCAGTCGTTATTTTATTGCCCATCATGCTTCCAGTTCTAATAGCAGCAGATTCAATTGTTGGAGAAAAAGAGCGGCATACACTCGTTCCGCTTCTTGCAACCCCACTTTCGAATAGGGAGTTGCTACTGGGAAAGTTCCTTACCGCGATGATTCCTGGTGTACTGGTTGCTTATGGTAATCTAGTTTTAGCTGTATTAATTGTAAATGGGATTGTTTGGTTTATGGCACCCCAGCTGCTGTTAGCTTGGCCAGATCCGTTATCACTAATTCAGTCGCTCATACTCCCCTTTCTTTTCTCCATACTTTCTGTGGGGCTCATGGTCATTATCTCGGGGCGAGCGAATACAGTGTATGAGGCATATCAGTTGGGTGGAGTCTTGATTCTTCCTGCCATGATCTTTGCATATTCGGGATTCCTATCTGGTTTAAGCTGGATTATCTTCATTGCCGGAGTTGTTATCCTAGTTATCCTGGACATTATTCTTTTTCGGATTGCCGTGCGATTGTTTAATCGAGATGATCTCATTGCGCGGACAAACTAGCGTTCAAAGTAATTAGAGCAAAACTAAAAGACTTGCATTAATATCAAGCCGCTTACGGGTGCAATCACCATGTCAAAAGTATATCGAATTATTGCACGTGTGCATGAAACACGGGCTGAAACTGGAAAAACCCCTTGCCGATTGTATAAAGTTGGCGACGAATTCGATTTATCAAAACCTGAGGAAAAAGAGAAAATTTGTCGTTGGGCTTACAACGCTTTGTTTCCTTTTCTCACAATACTTGAATTTGATGGTACAATTCCTTGGGAACCCAATCCCAACCGCGGCTATATTGCATGCCCAGATCCTCATAACATTGTGGTATTCGAACTTCGACGTGAAGGTCTTCTTGAGAAAAGAGAGAACCCTTAGAAGTTAATTTCATCTTAGAAGCTAATATCCTCATTGAACGAAATCAGAAATTACAATGAGCCAGATCAATGCACTGGTGAAACTCCTTTGAGTGCAAGCAGCTTCTTGATTTAACGACCGCAGAAGGCTTCCCTCAGACATTATTCAGTTATTTTGTTATTTTGTTATTTTCTTTCAGCCCATTGGAACAGGATGAGACTAAAGATTGCGAAGAAGCGTGTTGACTTGAACTTGTCCTGCACGGCGGGCTGGCAGATAAGCACCTGTTAGTAATCCAAGAAACACGAGGCCTAACACTGAAATTAACAGGCTTATTGGATAGATGATAGTGAATGGAACAATGAAAGGCTGGGGAAATAGTTTGATTATTACAAGCATAAGCAGCCAAGAGAAGCCAATTCCGATTATTATACTAACAAGAAATGTTAACGTGATAAGACTCATAAACTCTACAAGAACCATTGAGGTAACATCTTGGCGAGTCCCCCCCAAAGCTCGAAGAATAGCATACTCAGTTTTCCGTTCAGAGACAATAGTACTAACAAAGATCGTTAAAGCTATAATACTGATTATTAGTGAAGAAAGGAACCCCACGGAGAGGAGCCCGATAATTCCCTGGGAAAATAGATATCCATCATGATAGGCTTCTTCCAAATCAAAAGTATATGGTGACCAAGTCCGATATACAAATTCAAGGGACTCTACCGCATCTTGAGCTGATTGGATGCTGTATGAAGGATTCAAATCAGCTAGGAAGAATTGGGTTGAATCCACAACGGCATAAGGATCAAATGAGGGAATCTCAATTAGAAAGTAGTGTTGATGACACAATGCAAAGGGGTCACCTTTTTGGAAGCCAAACCCAGGGTTTGATGTTATCGATGAATCGGGATCTGATGGATTCGCATAACCTAACCCTGGAGCTTTCTCCATAATCCCCACAACATCGAATATCTTAATGTCGACTACAAATGTCCGTTGATCACGTACTTGGACAGGAATGGTGTCTCCAACCCTTCGATCGTAGAGAGAAGCAATATGTGCAGGCAAAATGATTCCATCGAAGTTTGCTGCTAGTCTATCAAGCACGACGCGGTAATCATCACCTACCATACTCGATTCATCCCAATTACCAACCTCGGCATAGGCTGCAGGATTCACACCAATCAGCTTTAAATTAGATTGACCGATTTCAGATTGTACTTCAATAAAAGAGGTTGCAGTGCCGATTTGGGAAAGAGATGTAATTTCATTCACTCGATTAGCTAGAACACGATCAGAATAAACGCGAATATCTCCACCAACATAGTAGCTAATTTGCTGATCGAGATGGGTATCATAGGTTTGTGCCTCAACTGCGGAAAATATCGTAATCGAAAAAGTGAGAACCAAAATCATTAACAAGGGGACAACACGACTTCGTTGTACTCTAAGAGACTTTGCGAAGAGCTGACTCTTTTGACCAATTGCCGGGGTAAATAATCTAGAAAAAGCAGCTATGCCTGGTCGAATAACACGGGCAATAGCATCTGCAAGAAGGATCCAGAAACTTACTATAAAAATAAAGAAAACGAGGGCTATGTCCACGGAGATTGAGACAGATAACACTACAAAAGTTAGGGGTATAGAAATTAGAATAATACCAAATGCGTAGACAAGTTGAAGACGTGGGTTTTGTTTCCCGTGAGAAGTATTTTCACGAAGTTCTCCGTAAATTTCAGATTTCAGAAAGGATCGCGTTTTTAAGAGAATGTAGAATGCAGCAGGTAATATACATATGAGTCCTGCAATTGCCCAAGCGAGGAGATTAACTGAAGTCAGACTTAGGTGATGAAAGAGATTAATTAGGTCAAAAATCAGGAACGAGGAGGCGGAGGGTATCATACACCCAAGTAAAATCCCAAGAAGACCCCCCAAGATTGCACCAATAATTGCTAAAATGAAAAACTCAAACATAAGCAAGGAGTAAAGTTGTTGGTAGCTAGCTCCACGAGATCTTAAAATCGCTAATTCTGAACGACGATTGGAAAGAAAGAGCGACGCAGCGAATGTTGTTAATAGACCAGACAAGATCACCATCGGCAATACTAAAAAAACCATCGTCTGCCTTTCATAAAACACTGCCACATAATCCTGTAAAAACAAAAGTTGATCACGACCTCCAACGGCAACATTGGAGTGCATTTGAATGTCATTGAATACCTGATGAAAAACACCAATTATTTCCTCGAGTCTAAGAAAATATAATGGAACTGGAGTGATTTCAACAAGTAAACGAGGAAACAGTACATCAAGGGCAATGAGATCATATTCCTCACTGCTAAGTAAATCGTTTGAAACAATTACGCTATCAAACCAGCCGAACACAATTTCAGAAGCTTGAATCGGACCCCAATTAAGTCGACTTTGGGAAGGAAAGGATTCAAGAAGAGGTTCCAGGCTTGCTATGACCTCATAAATACCAGCTATGCGCAATCCATTGACATTGGTCGGATCAATTGCCCCGATAGTGCTTGTGCTCTGATAATTCCGAGCTATTGACAAATCAATTACGCTTCCCACTGACACTTGCCGACCAGTTACCTGTTGTAGGTCTTCAACCACGTTTTGACTAACAAGAACTGAGCCAGGAGATAGACTGAATTCCCCATCAATAATCCGAAAAGATCGTTCGGCGCGTTCAAGAAAAACATTATCAACAAAAAAGACTTGACTATCCTTGATTCCTCGTTGGTAGGCATAGGGAAGATACTGATCACTCGGATCTAGATGGGTTGAGTCGATTAGAGCAATTGAGCTATAAATAACGTGGGATGTATGGGTTGTTATTTGCGAATCAACATATTGTTTCACGGAGAAAATTGCTTGCGGATCTTCATTCGAAGGATTTTGTATACAGTAATAGTGAAAAGATAAACTGGTAAAATAGCTGTCAATAGCTACACGGGCCCCGGTTTCAGTCCATACGAATACGGAGCTTACTAAAGCAACCCCAACCATGATGCCGATAAGTAAACTAATTGAGCGCCGTTTATGATGACGAATCCCGTGCGTCATATACCTAGCTACATAAAGACGTCTACCAAAGCCACTACCCGTAGGTATCCTTCGATAGGTAATAGCGCTTGGCTCCTCTTTATACGGGGATTTGTTATTTGGTCCTGAAGTTTGATCCAAAGATCTCTATGCTCCTTTTTATTGTTATCACTTCATAGCGCCGTACCACAACTAGGACAGGTTACACGATTTGATGCAACTAATTTCCCACAAATCCGACATGTGACTAGTCGGACTTCTACCGCAACAGCATCTTCAACCATTGAAGGCGTAAGAATTATTCGTCCCTCTTCAACTTCAACTTGGAATCGACGAGGACGACCTAATTCACGTAAAATATTCTCAGGAATCGGTAATCGATCTTGATTATCAACTTCCAATACACGGGTTCTTTCAAGTTGTTTTAGATGAACTCCTGCGTCGTGCGTTCCACTAATGATTCCATCACGAAGTTCCAGAGTTCGTCGTGATTTAGAGGCAATTAATTGGCTGTGGGTTACAATTAGAAAGGCGGTTCCATACTGTTCATTGAGTTTTTTAAAGAGATCAAGAATTTCTTCAGCGTTGATGAGGTCAAGATCACCAGTCGGTTCATCAGCGAGAACAAGAGCGGGATTATTCATAAGAGCACTGGCGATAGCTACACGCTGACGTTCCCCTCCGGATAGTTTTGCCGGAACATGATTCATTCGATTTTTTAATCCCACAGCTTCTAAAAGTTCTGTTGAGCGTTCTTGCCTCCAAGTTTTGGGAAGTCCTGCGATACGGGCACTAAGTTCCACATTTTGTCTAGCTGACAAGTGGTGAAGTAGATTATCAACTTGAAAAACGAAGCCAATAAACCCTCGACGGGCATTGGTTATAATTCGTTGATCGAGTTTAGCGATATCCTGTTTGATATTTGACCAATAAACTTGACCTGCACTGGGACGAAGTGTCCCACCTAGAAGATTAACGAGTGTAGTTTTTCCACTCCCTGAAGGCCCAACAACTGCCACAATTTCACCTTGAAAAATTTGGAAAGATACACCACGTAAAGCGACTGTTTCAAATTCGCCAGTTTGATAGATCTTATAGACGTCATTAGCCATCAAGACTAGATTTTCTGGAACCTCAGCGAATTCTTCTTCTTTGACCAAACCGCTGATGAGGTTATTGCGTGTAGCCATGATTTTTTTTCACCTGTCTGTTTAGAGATTTCGAAGAGCTTTACCAACATTAGTTCGCCCCGCTCGACGGGCGGGAATATAGGTTCCAATGCTTATTCCAATAACTACGATTGCTAGCACTGCAAGCAGTAACAGCAGAGGAACTCCAAGTTGGAAGGGAATTACGTAGGGAAAGGGAAAGAGACGGAGTAAGATGATCATTAGAAGCCAAGAGAAGAAAAAGCCAAGTAATAATGCCACAAGAAAGGAGGTGACTATTAGCCCAACAAATTCACCAATAACGATAGCACTTATTTGTCGCTGAGTGCTGCCAACAGCCCGCATGATTGCATACTCAGTTGTACGTTCCGTGACGATTATTCCCACAAAAAGAATAAGCGCGATCATACTAATAATCACACAGGCTATGAATCCAATTGATAGAAGACTTACTACGCCCCTATTGAAAAGATAGCCTTCAGGATAGGCTTCCTCTATCGAATAGGTTTTTGGCGAATAAATCGCTGATGAGAAATTAAGGTTGTTTATTTGATGCTGAATTTCTATGATATCAGCATTTTCAGAAAGCCTAGCTAACATAAGTCGTGTGTTCGTCATATTCTGATTAATTAGGAGATTCCTGTTAACTAGGGCAAAGACTTGTGGAGCTTGAAAATGAAAACCATCAGTGGGATCTGGTGGTCGGATGGGGTCATCCGGATCAAAATAACCCAACCCAGGAGCACTACGACCCAACCCTACAATGAGGAATGAAACATCTCCCATTATTCCACCTCCCTGTTGATGAACGGAAATAACTAGTCTGTTACCCACAACTCTTCGAAGTCGTTCTGCAACCGTTCGAGGTAGGATAATTCCATTTGAGTTGTTACGAAGTTTTTGGAGGGTTGCGATGGGATCTTCCCCTATCATACTTGAAAGATCCCAATTGCCGGTATTAGTATAGGAATCCACATCGACTCCGATAATCGTTAGAGAAATGGGGCCAATTGTGCTTGTTGTGGAAATTAGTGCAGTAGCAGATACAACCCCAGGAATAGATAAGATTTCATTCGTATAATTGTGATGAATTGAATTACTTTCAACCCGTAAATCAGCACCCATGAAATAGCCAACTTGTGTGAAGACGTTATCTTGAACTGTTTGCGCTTCAACTACAGCAAAGACAGTAATGGAGAATGTTAAAGTCAGTATCAGGAGGAGTGGTACAATTCGTTCTCGCCGAGTTCGCATACTTTTTTCAAAAATAAAGGCTTTCTCTCCAAACATTGGTTGAAAACCACGCGTTAATCCTGCAATGATTTGACGAACTATACGAGAACCGACATCACTGAAAAGCGCCCATACTGCAACAGCATAACCAAAAAGGAAAACGGCAATTAATGGAGTAACGGGAAGTAGTAGAACCGCGACAATGAGAAACCCGAGTAATGAAAAAACGGCAATGGCATAGATTATCGTGATACTAGGATCCGCTTCTGCACGTGGAGCAGTGCCCACTATAGCCTTGTATATTTCAGTTCGTAGAAAGTTGCGTACATACACCATTGTAAAAATCAATGAAGGTAGAAGACACGCAATAAAGGCAATTACCCATATCAGTGGTTCAAGTCTGGCATTAGAAAGAAATTGATAGAATATGATGGGATTAAATTGTAGGAAACCAACCGAAGCGGGAATTAAGGAACCTATGAAAATGCTGAGAACCATTCCCAAACAGAGCGCAGTTATTGCAACAATCAGGAATTCTAAAATGAAAGCAGCATAGAGTTGACGGAAACTAGCCCCTCTGGCTCGTAGAATCGCAACTTCAGATCGTCGTCCGCTAAGAAATATGTTGGTGGCAAAAATTGTCAGAATTACCGAGAGCAGGATAATCGGTAAAGTAATGACAGCCATTGTTCGCCGAGACTGACTGGCTGCAATATATTGTTCAAGGAGTAAAACTTGGTGCTCTCCTTCTACGATAATTCTTTGTGCAAACTGAAATTCTAAATTAGATTTTAATTCAAGAATAACAGTTGAGACATCCTCTAATCCAGCGGCGGAAACTTCTATTGGATTTAGCTGAACAAGAAGTTTCGGAAAAAGGGAATTTGCTGTAAGTGTATCTCGCTGAATCGAATCTAGTTGGTTATAGTGCATAATAACGCTATCATTCCAACCAAAAACATTGGTTTGAGGTGATCCCGGAAAATTCGACCGAATAGCCGCTCTGGCAGACGAGTACAGAATTGTGTCACTATAGGTGATGTTGTAGATACCTACTACAAGGAGATTAAAACTGTTAAAAAGTTGTAAATCACCAAGTGTAGTTGGTTCATTATAAACCGAAGCTATATTGAGATTAATATAGCTACCAATAGAAATTGTTTGATTGAAAAGTGCTTCAGCGTCTTCAATTACTTTTGTGCTTATTAGACACTCACCAGTAGATAATTCGAAAGCCCCATTAAATTCGAACTGGGGCGCGACCCTCTCAAGAAAAGGGTTATCAACAAAGAAGGTTTGAAAGTCTTTTATCCCCTGAGAATATGGATATGGGAGATAGGTAGTTGATGAATTCCAATTGGTTCCGTTGAGGAACCCCACTGAATGATATATGATATCTGATGCCTGATACTCTATTTGTCCAGAAAACCAATTTTTTACATCAAAGATGAGCTGGGTATCAACGGGAGATTCGTATACTTGTTGAACATAGTATTGGTAAAGATTGGATTCAAAGTAGTCAACCGCTGCAACCTGAGAGTCGGTATCAGTCCATACAAAAACAGAAGCAACTAATGCAACTCCAATCATTATACCGATGAGCAAACTGAAGAAACGGGTTTTGTTTTTACGAAGGCTGGTTCCAACATAATTGGCTACATATAGGCGGCTCCCATGAGCCTTTGGTGCAATTATAGGAGGAGTAGGATCTTTGCTCACGACTGCTCCTCCTCGGAATCGCTATCACGTCCATACATAGATGTATCTGTGTGGAGTCTTCCATGACGGAGTACTAGAATTCTATCGGCTGAGCTGGCAACCTCAGGATCATGAGTGGCTACCACAACAGCTTTTCGATAATTATGAGCTAATTCCTGAAACAATCGGATGATTTCAATTCCCGTTGCAGTATCTAAGTTACCTGTCGGTTCGTCAGCAAGTAGCAAAACGGGGTCATTTGCTATGGCCCTTGCAAATGCTATTCGTTGCATTTGCCCACCTGACATCTCAGTCGGATATTGTTCCGCAAAATCTCGCATTCCTACTAAATCAAGAAGATCGAGTGCCCGGGTAATACGTTCCTCCTTAGATATGTCTGCAAATACCATTGGAACTTCAACGTTTTCTCGCGCGTTCATAATTTCCAAAAGGTAGAAACCCTGAAATACTATCCCAATTTTATCACGACGAAGGTATGATAGGGCTTTATCGTCCAAACCATTTACGGATTGCCCATCAATGCTAATTTCACCCGCTGTGGCTGAGTCTAAAAGTGCGATAAGATTTATGAGTGTTGTTTTTCCACTTCCACTAGCCCCTACGATAGCGACAAATTCACCTGTGTTTACAGAAAAATCGAGGCCTTTTAGTACTTCGACTCTAAGTTCTCCATCCTCATACGTCTTGAAAACATTATCACATTTGACTACGATGGATTTATGAGTCAATCTTGACACCGTGGCCAACCAGCAGGAACGGATTTATGCCGGGAATGGAATCGACATTACTGTTTCGAGTGTTAAGTGAGTGGCATGTACAAGATTCTTCATTAGAAGTTTCCGGTATCTGCAGAATGAATAGTAATTGATCAGATTGCGCGAGCGGAGAATCATGCAATGATAACGTGAACATACAAAATCTTTGTTACAACTTTGGAAGAACGGATTTTCCTAAAGATTTGATATGGTTGATTTCTTCCCCATGAGGAAACATGAGAACAACATGAGAGACCCCGATTTGTTCAAATTCGCGAAGACGTGTAATCATATGATCTGGTGTCCCCCATAAAGCTTGAGAAACTCGCGTTCGATAATCTTTGAGAGGAACATTTCTTGATTTCGCACTCTCAATGAGGGCAGCTTCCATTGCGTCTAGGGAATCAAAGTGCCTAGTCCATAATCCAACTGATTTCATGATATTACTACTTTCACGACCATATTTTTTCGTAAATTTTGTTAATAGTTGGAAGCGTTGATCTAAATCATCTGGTGTGGTCATCCATGCGATGTTAATTCCATCTCCATATTTAGCGGTTACCCGAAGCATCATTTCTTTACCCTGTTGGGCTCCAATCCAGATAGGCATTGGGTTTTGAATTGGTTTAGGAACCGAAATAATGTCTTCAACTTGATAATAGTTCCCCCTGAAAGTAAACCGTTCATTCTGCCATATACCACGGATAATCTGAACAGCATCTTCAAGTTGTTTAATCCGTGTTTTGGCAGAAGGAAAAGGATAACCATAAGCATGGTATTCGATTTCTTTCCAACCAGCCCCAATTCCAAAATCCAAGCGTCCATTTGATAAAACATCAAGAGATGCAGCCATTTTTGCTGTAAGCGCAGGATTCCTGTAACTTTGACAGAATACCATGCTGCCAACTCGCACCTTCGCGTTGTGTTGAGTAAGTGCAGTCATTATTAACCAAGGATCAAGTAATACCCGATCGACTGAATCCTTGTCAAGCATGAAATGATCAGAAAACCAAATTGTCGAAAAACCATTTTTCAATGCAACATCAGCTACTGAAATAATGTCATCAAAGGAATATCCAAACTGCGGCTCTATTTGTACACCAAATTCCAAACACAGTCACCTCTACGTTTTTGAAAGAAATCTAAACTCGGTTGCTGAGGACGGCTTATATAGTATAAATCTGCTACTCCTGAGCTAATATTAGATGTTGAGGTTGAAAATGTATGCTAGATAAACTTCAAGATGCAGTCTCATTGGGCGAGAGACTTGGAGCAGATTTTGTTGAAGCCCGTTTTGATGATTTTACCCTCCATACATTAAGGCGAATCAAGACAAAAAAAGATGACACCTGGAAGGATATCCTTTCAAAATTCCGTACAGGGATTGGAGTTACTTGTTATTTTGGTGGAACAGCGGGTTATTCCTTTACAGCTAGTGAAGTTGTTAATGATATTGAAGAAACAGTTAATCGTGCCTTTAAAATGGCAAAAGCCGCTTCAACAGCAGCGTCTCTAAAGCTAAATTTTGAAAGAAGATCAAGGGTGAAAAGTAAACCGACAGATACACGCTCTGTGAAAATCCACCCAAAAACAGAATCCCAAGAATTTAAAATGAACCTCATCAACCGAATGGTGGAGAACGCTTCTGATCACGGAAAAAATATTGAAAATATTACAGGAGCCTATGGCGAATTATATGGTCAAAAAATCTTTACCAATAGTGAAGAAACAAATATCGATTGGGAATTTCTTGTAATCGATTTAACCTGTCGTGTTATATCAAAAACCAGTTCTGGCGAACTCGTATTTGCATCGGAGCGAAAAGCAGGAAGTTTTGGTCTAGAAGTTTATACTCAAAAAGAGACTACACCAGAAGAGATTGGGAAAACAGCAGGCGAACTTGCTTCAGAGCAACTCAAAGCAAAGGCATGCCCCGCGGGAAAATTTTCAACACTTATTGATAATGCCTTAACCGGCGTGCTAGCTCATGAAAGTTTTGGCCACCTCAGCGAAGGTGATTTCGTTACAATCGGAGTCTCGCCATTAGCAGGAAAAATTGGAAAAAGACTTGGAACTAAACATGCCACTATTATTGATGGGGGAATTCCTGATATTAATAAAATAGGAGGGCTTTGGCTTCCCTTTGATGATCAAGGCACTCCAGCCGATATGACAACAATTCTTGAAAAAGGCGTTCTCAAGCATTTTCTTCATAGCAGAGGGACTGCACAGAAATTAGAACAAAAACCTACTGGAAATTGTCGTGCGGTTCACTTTGGGTTCATGCCTATCCCACGTATGACAAACACGTTCTTCACACCTGGCGATCTTACAGAAGAGGAAGCACTTGAGCAATTGGGAACCGGTATCTATGCAATACAAACGATGGGTGGACAAGTGGAAGGAGATGGCAGTTTCCTTTTCAAAGCAAATAGAGGATATTGGGTAGAAAATGGTAAAATCCAACATCCAATCCGAGAGGTATCACTTTCAGGGAATATTCTACAATTACTTCAACGTGTAGAGGGAGCTACACGAGATATTAATTTGTGGGGGACATATTTTGGAGGTTGCGGAAAGAGCGGGCAACGCCCATTACCTACGGGTCTTGGAGGACCGAAACTCCTCATTCGAGATGTGACGTTCGGAGGAAAAGCCTAGAAGAACGGAGATGAACTCTGATGGAATATGAGAAAATAAAGGATACATTACTGGCGGAAGTGGATTCGGGTCTTAAATTTGCGCAATCTTTGGATAAGACTGCAGACTTTGAATTGTTCTTGTATTACCGAAGTGAGTCGAATGTGGAAATTAAACAGGGGATTGTAGAAGCAACCGATGGAATTGTAGCAGGAAATGCCGTACGAATGTCAAAAGACCAACGTGTTAGTTTTTCTTCTTCGAGTGGAATAGCAGCCAACCAGATAAAAAGAAGCATAAAAGACGCTTTAGCAAGTTTGAAGGCAACTTCAGAAAAAGACACACGCTTCAAGGGATTTTGCGAACCAAAACCTCCTGGAAAAGAAGGTAAATTTTCCAATGAGATTCTTGAGATAACAACAGAGGATTTGGTAAAATCGTCTCTCCAATTAATTGGAGACGTGACCAAAGCAAATGGTCGTATACTAGCAGCAGTTGAATGTCTAAGAACGTGGGGTGGTTTTGCCATTGGCAATTCGCTAGGTCTGCAGCAGGCATCAACCTCAGCACATAACGCCTGTAGTGCTTACGCTATGGCGATTGAGGGAGAGGAACGAAGAACAGCTTCAGAGGAATTAATCACTCGAGAGAAGGCACTCGATGTTACTGGTATTGGACAAAAAGCAGCTGACAAAGCCATAAGCATGCTAGGAACAAAGAGATTGAATCAAACCACTAAATTGCCTACTTTATGGGTACCTTGGGCGGCAGCAAGCTACATTTTAGCAAGTCTTCAACAATCCGCCAAGGGACAAGCAGTTGTTGAAGGCGTGTCCCCATTAAGTAATAAGCTTGGAGAAAAAATCGCACATTCTAGTTTAACACTCGTTGATGATGGGCAAGATCCTCTGGGAATCTCGACTGAGGCAATTGATGCGGAGGGTCATCCGCAAGGAAAAACCACCATTATCGAGAAAGGTGTTTTGAGAGGCTTCCTTTTTGATTCATACTATGGGCGGATTGCAGGAACCGGATCAACAGGTAATAGTGCTCGTTCAGGAGGACCATTTGGGTCCCGTTTACCCTATGAACATGCCCCCACAATATTTGGAAAGAATCTTGAAGTCAGACAAGGGAAGAAATCTCAGGAAGACCTCATTGCTTCAATTGACGGGAAAGGATTGCTAATAATGGATATTCCAATTGGAATCTTTCATAGTACCGTTGCAACGGGCGAATTTTCAGCAGTGGCAAATTCGGTGTTTCTAATAGAAAACGGAGAAAAGAAGCATCCTCTTGAACCTGTGTCGATTGCAGGCAACTTCTATACAGGATTAGAGCAGTTGCGTGAAATCGGGAGTGATATTGAAATTACTTCATTATTTGTATCAACCCCAAGCCTGCTCATTGATGGAGTTTCAATAACTGGTTAAATTCAATTCACATGATTTCATAGCTTTTTTCGTTCTATAATGCGTTGTAACCACAAGTTTTATCGAAACCTACATACTCGATTCTATTTGAGGAGCCTGCATTTAGATGCCTGAAAAGTTGTCTACTATCGTTTCTGATGTAAAAGACTATTGGGGATTACGCCGTAAACAACCAATTGGTCAACTGGTAACAATTCTTCGAAATGAAGGGTTCAAATGCCCACATGTTCTCTCTTCAATTGGAGAGGACTCCGCAGCCATTGACCTGGGTGGAGATAATCTTATTTTGCTTTCAACAGATGCAGTCATCCCAGAACTAGCGGAGTCTAAGCCGTATGTTGCCGGGTATGCTGCTATCCTTGTTAATGTGAATGATATCTATGCAGCGGGTGGACGCCCAATTGTGGCTATGGTTAACGTCGCATTCACTGAAATGGAAGCAGGTGTGAAGTTTATGGAAGGAATCTGTGACGCGGGGCAAAAGTTCAAAGTTGAAGTAGTCCGAGGACATACGACACCCAATGCCCCGATTAATGGAGTAAGTGCATCAATTTGTGGAACAGTTCCCAGAGAAGCCTATATCAGTGCGGGTGGAGCTCAGCCAGGTGATCAGCTCATTCTAGCAGTCGATTTAGAAGGACGTGTTTCTCCGAATTATGAGTTTGGATGGGACACTACCGCCCTTAAGAAGTCGAAGGATGTTCTCAAACGATATGAAGCAATGCGAGTTCTTGCAGAACGATGTCTTCTTACCGCATCAAAGGATTTGAGCAACGGAGGCATTATTGGGACAAGCCTTCTAATGTTGGAGTATGCGCAAAAGGGCGCAACCATCGATTTTGCGGCTATACCTGTTCCAAAGAATCTTGATTTAACTACTTGGTTGAAAATGTACATCTCGACAGGGTTTATCGTCACGACTATTCCGGATAATGTTAAATCGGTCATATCCATCTTTAAAGAACATAAATTAACAGCCACCTCATTGGGAACTGTGGATTCTACACAACAACTGAAGGCAACGTTTGAAAATGACGTGATAACTATTTTCGATTTTACCCAAGAATCAATTGTAGCACCTCCGCCACCACCTCAACTCAACCGTATTGCAACTCGCAAACAAAAAAACACTAAGTAGATGAAAACTCTAGCCATAAATACAAGAAACCCTAAGCAATGTAAAGTGACAATAGAAGGTGAATAGAATGGCAACTGAGAAACCACCCGAAAAGGATTATCCTGCTGAAGCCACAAAGACTGTAAAAAAAGTTCAAAAAATTGTCAATGACATGAACCAAGAGCTTGTAGAGCAACGTGAACGGAATAAAACCGCAGAAGCACGCATAGAGGAATTAACCAGTGACCTTCAAAACAAGAATGCGACCATTGACAGATTGGAAAGAACAATCAATGAACTGAAGGAATCAGCGGATAAATCAACTGATTTGATGGTCAAGAACCGAGCTTTAGAATCAGAACTTAACGCCATTAAGACACAATTAGAGAAGATGTCTGACACCTACAAAGAGCTGGTAGCTGAACAAGAAACATCAATCCCGGTTCAGGAATTGTTAGCCCTATACATTGCGTTACTTGAAGACGTCTTTTATGCTCAACCCCATGCGAAGACATTGTTCCTTTTGCATGGAAAGAAGAAAAAGATGACCCGCGACGAGATTACAAAAACAGCCGGACATGAAGCTACTGCAATCAGAAAAGCATTGGGCGACCTTTCTCGAGCAGATTTGATTGATTATGACGTTGAAACAGGGAACGCACAATTAAAGAAGCGACTATACCCAACTTAGACCTTCATATCGGTTAACAATTTGTTTAATCGCGGTAAGTTATGGAGATTCGTAGCTAACGCAGAGATGTAGCGACTAAGCTCAGCGTGGATAATTCGTTCTAGGACTGAAAGAGTCTTACCATCTGCAGCTTGGTCCACAAGTTCTCGTGCACTGCGATGAATTACACCAACTACCCGTTTCTCTACGTCAGCCGGACCCCAATCAAAGGAGCGAAGACTCCGTTTAGCATCTGAAATACTCGATTTTACTGAATTTTCTTTTAGAGCTTTAGCAAGCTGATCATAGAACTCACTACTAGTTCCCGCGATTTTATTCCGTTCACGGCTGTTTAATTCGTTGCCTAGTGAACCTTTTCGTGAAAGTTCTTGAAGCAGACCTGCACAGGGTGCTTCAGCAAGAAATCGGCGTGTAAGAGAGTAGAAAATTTGACTTGCTATACGCGTAACTTCTTTGATCACCTCACGTGGTTCACTGTATCGGAATAGCTCCCGACATGATTCGAACCAATAATTGGGTAAAAGAAGGTGACTCCTGCTGGAATACTTATCCAATAACTGCTGAATAGGTGGAAGAAGCTTATCCGGATCAAAAACAGAAAGTCGACGTTGAAATGGCTTACTAGTAAGTCCCGCAAGATCCTCGCTAGCTTCAGCAACTAGTTGTTGGGTAGCAATAATGGGTTCTTTTACTTCCACTTTTGAGATTTTTCTCTTTCGCGATTTCGCATATGAGTCCAAGGCTGCTTCAATGCGTTCAAGATGAGTGAGAATAACTTTGATGGTGTCATCCACAAAGGACGAACCTGAAGAAATATTGTTATTTTTTGAGTCGACTAGTGCTTGCTCAACCGATTCTCGAACCGCCCGGACTCCTCTAGCAAGCTGGTTGATTTGTTTAGGATTAAGATCTCCTTCGGCTTCTATGGTAATAAGAGCATGAATAAGAGTGGAGTTGACTGTGGTGAGAATGAGGATGCGTTCCAGCAATTCTTCTGCTGTTATCAACCTTCTTCTTCTCCACTAATGCTTAATTTACTTCATTTCGAGATTGAATAATTCAGCAACATCACGGATGGATGCACGAAGAACTTCTTCACCGACACCCTTAGATTTCTTAAACCAACCTCTTCGAAGTGGCGAGGGACCTGCATGAAGATCCACAAGTTCAGTAGCTGAATTTACCAAATCCTCAATTTCAGGAATCTGAGGAAGTCCCAAAAGAAGAAGTAAATCAGATGGATGGGTGTCCTCATCATAGGACACAAAACAGGGTGTAATCGCTGCGCCCTTTGCAATATAAGGGCGAAGCGCCTGTTTAATATGTGGATCGTATTCAGCTCGTGCATATTCACGAGTTCCTGAGAAGGTATAATATGTCGATGAAGCCCCTGGCTCTGAACCGATTTCGGCAAAGCTACAATGTTCAACGGCATATTTGACCATTGTTTTTAGTTGCGTCGGAATGTTTCCAGCAGAGGGAATTAGACTTACATCAGTATATAGACAGGGCACCACAATAGGATCCAGTTTCCTTGCGTAGTCTGCGATGTCCGTTGTCGGAAAAACTTCTTTACCCGGCTCAACGACGCCAGGACTTAGCATGTGCTCAACAAACCTAAGCGCAAGAGGATTCACGAGTTCCACAAAAGCTGATTCTTGTGCCTTGGACACATCATCGGCACCATCGACAGTTGAAGGAACCATTCCTTCAACATCGGTAACTTTAGCCACATCAATTTGTAACTGCTTTTGTAAGAAATCAGCTACTTCGCCTTCTCGCCAAGCCAGAATACGTCGAAGCATAGCGCGGTTACTAAGGAGACAAACAAGATCAGCTCCGCGATCTTCTAATTGCCCACGCAGAAGTTTGGAGAGCGACCACATAGTGTTGAGAGCTTCAGAGGTTTGATCCTTGAAAGGAAGTACGGTAAAGACGTAGACGAAAATGCGACGGCCTTCTTCCTCTTGAAATCTTTCCTTTAATATCTCAATTAAAGCGGGGGCGCCTCCACAGCCAGTTCCACCGCCCGATGACGTAAATATGACAAACCCAGAGACTCCCTCAAACCCCAGTTGCGTCAACTGACCCATGATGACATCTTTAAAGTCATGAACGTAATTATAACCATCAGTAAAATTCCCGCCACAACCAATATCTGATGCGCCATAAAGGAGAGTGTTTTCTTTGGGAATGTCATATTTTTGACGGAGCTTCGTTATGTCGGATCGATCAGTATTCATGCACAAGTATCCGCGGATACGTGGTGGTAGCATGCGTTCACGCGCTTGCTTGAGGTAGGCCCCAACGAGGTTGCTTCCGCATTCTCCAATTCCGATGGCAAATACTTCCGCGACTCGCGGTCCTTCATCAGTTGCTTCCATGTTAATCCAACCCTATTTTTTCTTTGCTTTTGTTTTTTGTTCGATCATGACAGCTGCAAGTTCTCTGGCAGCCCAAGTGAGGTAGTTTGCAGTATCCTCGCGCGTATAGGTTTCGCGAATTCTTTTTTCGATTTCGTTGAGTTGACGATTACGTTCAGCTTTAGGCGCCGCTGGATTAAAGTCAGCGAGGAAAACGCGGAGCGCCTTGTGCCATTCATCAAGCTCTTTGATTTTTTCTAACCATTGCTGTTCTAAACTGCGGATGGTTGTGAATATATCAATAGATTCGGGTAGAGAATTAACGGTTTCTAATTTTCCACGCAAATTCTGCAAAGTATCTAACGGAAATATGATTTTGCTAAATTCAAGCGGTCGTGCCGCGTATACTCTTTTAATCGTTGAGTAGTATTCGGTAGTATTTTCTAATAACTGCTCGTATGCTTGTCCAGTCTTTTGCTCCATGTTGCGAAGAATATCAAGTACACTATTTTGCGCTTCAATGAGAGCCATACAAATTTCAAGAACAGTGTTTACTTGTTCAGCTTCTAAGGCGTCGGGAACACGAGCGAGCAGATCCTTTAGTTTAGCTACAATCTCGGCTTGTCCATGACGTTCAAGAAGATCAGTAACTGAATTGAGATTTCGCCAGACTTCGTTGGCTTTCGAACGGATATCCTTAAGCAACTTAGGGTCGGTAAGTAATTCACGAAGTTCGTCGAACCGGTCAGGGAGTTCCTCAATATTTGCGGGTAATTTGTCCTGCAGTTTCATTGATTCTTTGACATAAGAGTCTGTTTTGATGCCCAAGGAAGCAGACACGCTTGTTAACTCTGAGAAGGCTTTGATTTGTTCATTAAGAGTCTGGTTGAAGTATCCCACAATTCGTTTTTCGAAAAGTTCAACAATGTGATGGGCCTTACGAATCGCTTCTTCATAGGTTTCACTAGCGGGGACCACCGTTGTCAGTTCTTGAATGGCTGACTGGACTTCCGAAGGAATAGTTAACCCCATACCTAAAAGTTTTGAAACCGCCAATCGCAGTTTGAGATCTAGGCGATATTTGAGATTTTCAATGGCGTCTTGCGCTTTATATAGAGCATCTCCTTGAGCCTCACGGGCGACTTCTTCAATTTCCTCGAAACTAGTACTAGCGCGGATATGTGCAATAGCACTTTCCAAAAATTCTTCCATGGTTTTGAAAGATTCCCGATAGGTTGGTTTTATCACTTGGATTTCAGCAAGAAGCGCGTTGAGTTCACGTTCCCAAGCTTTTCGGAACAGATCGATCCGATTCTCAACATGCTTTCGTAGTCTTGCATACGCCTCAACCAACTCAGGGAAGCTAATGTCTGTGGTTCGAACAGGAGCAGGAGCTGCACCCATTGTGGTTTTATCAAGAATTGTACTAGCGGTTTCTGAGATTCGAGTTAGTAAAGCTTCTTGAGTTCTAATTTCAGCTAGTAATTTTCCATGTTCATCAATTATTTGAGCCGCAACCTCGGAGTATACCTTGACAAGAACTTTCAGATCTCCTTTCTTTACCTTTTTCGATTCATTTTTCACGAATTTATCTAGTTCCGCAGTGTTTGGAAGCACATTCCGTTTTACAGCACGAGTCAAATCATCTACTATACGCATGATCTCAGCACGGATAGCTGTTTCAACATTGGTATGGTATGCTTGTAGGCGTTCATAGCTTGCAACTAGCGCAGCTAAATCCGCATCTTTGGGAACTTCAGGAGGTAAAGGAGGAAGAAAAGTGGCTTCACTAGCGATATTAGCGCTAGCAAGAATGCGGTTAAGATTATGACCAAATTCAAGTATTTGGCTTCTGACTTCACTTGAGGCTTTTAACACTTGCCCATCATATTGTTGAACCAACCCGAGAAGTGTGGTGAGATTAGTCTCACCTTTGAGTTGTTTTTTCAGCGCTTCAAGTGATGTAGAAATAGCCATAGGAACTTTGAGACTCAAACTACGAGCAGTCTCTAAGAGGGATACGGAGGATTCAATACTAGCTTGCAGTTTCGCTCGTAATGTATCAACAACTTCGCCACGTCGACTTGTGAGATATTCATGCTCTTGGCGTAGTGTCTTGCGAATTTCAAAAAGCTCCGGGATAGTACTCACATCAACAGTTTCCCGCTCGGCACTAATTGAAACATCACTCGTGTCAATACCAACAAACCGATCGTAGGTTTTAATCAACGCCCGATTTTGTTCAAGCATATCATTCGTTTGCTTTAGTAGAGCGTCACGTAATTGTTTAGAAAGACCTTCAAAATTAGCTACAAATCGTGAAAGAACCGGCAAAACAACTGAATGTCCCCCTTGTGTCGAAGGAAAGGTGAGATTGTTGAGATCACGTCCTAGTTTAATATCAAAAGTCATTATTGTTGCTTTTAGCTCTTCAAGCTCAGTCATGTAAGTCTTCAACAGCTCAATGTGAAGTCGAAGTGAACGAGAGAGATCTTCATCGATTTTTGGCAGCCCTTGATCAATTTGCTTTATAAGACGACGTTTTTTCGGACTTAGGGACCAACTCGTTTTTGCATCCCTATCAAAACCTTCTAGGCTTACAAGTTCCCGTCCCACATCTTCCAATGAGGTTTTAATTTCAGAAGGGAGACCACCCATAATTGTCCGACATTTTGCACTAATATCTTTTAGCATGGAGTAGTACTTGCGAAGCTCTGCTAATGTAGTCACATTCGGAGCCCCCGAGGTAAGTGGCTTACATCCACCTTTCTTAACCATTGGAAAGTCTATTCTTAACTCTTTTTGACCTTTAGCTAAACTAGGAGTAATACCTAAATTAAAGTCAACGACAAATTTTGTCTTAATTTCACGTGAAATTAGACAAATCCACTTAACGGAAACGATTTGATATGCGTGATATGGCAATGTTTGAACGAACACGCGAAAAATTACAGCGTGCTGGAAAAATCGCTTCGGAAGCACTAGTATTTTCTTGTGATCTCGTAAAAGCAGGTGAACCATTATATTCAATTGCTGAAGCAGGAGAAACTAAAATCCAAAGCCTTGGTGGAAAACCTGCGTTTCCTATTAACATCTCGATAAATCATCATGCGGCTCATTATACACCAAGCTTAGATGATTCTACGCAAATTCCGGATATTGCTCTCGTAAAGATTGATCTGGGTGTACACATAGATGGTTTTGTTGCAGATAATGCTCGAACTGTTTTAGTCGGTGATGATGAAGGCCTTCAACAGCTTATTGATGGAGCAGAAGCAGGTTTGGAGGCAGCAATTAACACCGTTCGAGCAGGAATCCGCATTTGGAATGTATCTAAAGCCATTTCAGCCGCAATGCAACAGATGAAAACGCGCCCGATTGAAAACCTCACAGGCCATAGTATCGAACAATTTAATCTTCATGCTGGAATATCTGTTCCTTCGGTGACATACGCAACGGAACGTACAAGCTCGCCTCGGTTAAAGGAAAACATGGTTGTAGCTATTGAACCCTTCGCCACTTATAGCCAAAATCCTCATGTTGATAATTTGGAACCAGGGCATATTTTTGGATTTACTCACGTGCGAAATCCAAAGGATCCCAAATTACGCTCTCTTTTTAGTCAGATGAAAATTAAATTTAGTCAATTACCTTTTGCGTCCCGTTGGATGGCTGAGCTAGTAGAACCAGACAAAGTAGCCCAAATACTAAACGTGCTTAAACGAGAGGGATGCATTCATAATTATTCAGTATTAGGATTAAAGGATGGAAGCCCTATTGCCCAGGCTGAACACACATTAATAGTAGAAAAAAACGGATGCACCGTAACAACCGCACGACATTGATGAAATGGAGTGAATATGGATTGGATTACATCAATATATTGCAACATCTTATCGCATTTCCCACAGTCAATGACCCAGGAAATATGATACGGCCTACACGAGAATGCCCTGAATATCTGAATGAGCGTCTAGCAGAGATGGGATATGATGCTCAGATTCTTGAACAAAACGGGTTTTTTTCAGTTCTTGCCATTCACGGAAGGGGTCGTCCAGTAACCTTGTTGCTAGCTCATTTTGATGTAGTTCCTATTGGTCCAGGATGGGATACTGATCCTTTTGAGCTAACGGTGCGAGACAGAATGGGATATGGACGTGGAACCGCTGATGACAAAGGAAACACAACCGCTCTACTCCTTTCAGCAGAAGAAATAATTCAACACAAAATAGAAGGCACCATAGTTTTTGTTATTACAGGCGATGAAGAAATTGGGGGAATTAATGGAGCACCGATTGTCCGAGCTAGACTAGAAAAACAAGACCTGTTTCCTGATTACCTAATTACTGCTGACGGAGTTGGAATGCAAATAGTCACCCGTCGACGAAACACGGTCTCGGTCACTGTTTCGGTTCCACAAAACCCGGAGCCTTGTAATGGAAAATTCGAAAAACACCGATTCACCACAAATTATGCCGGACGACAAACTCGGCATTCGGCCTATTTTTTGCCTGGAGTTGATAAACACGCTCTACTTGCTGCATCCAGTTTTCTCCTTCAAAACCCAAATATTAATATCTCTTCAACCGCTGGAAGCTACGTTAAAAGCAATGTAGTACCAGATTGGTTTGAATTTGAGGGAATTGATGCTACTCACTCGGTAAAAGAAGACACTCGCACTTGTGATCAGAACCTCACAAAACTTCTTCAAGCACTATTACCTATAACTCGGATACAATTCCCTACCTACCCCAGTGATTATGGCATCACCTTTTGCCCTAATTTGTTATATGAGCAAAATAATCGATGGGAGATTTATTTTGATGGAAGGGCAATGACGTCTGACAGTCAACCAATTGAAAAGGCTCTGAACACAGTTCTATCTGAGAAACTTGCACAAATCGAATATGAGATGTCTGTACGAGTTGGCAAAGCCTTCATGAACACTCCTCAGGATTCTCAATTAGTCCAAATGGCTCAGATTATCGCAACTCAACTCACTCTAGAATCCGAACCCATTGAACTGGGTGGGGCAAGTGATACGCGCCATTTTACTGACCGTCCAATTCAAGCCATAGATTTTGGTCCCATTGGATATGGTGTGCATGGTTCTAACGAGCATGTACTTCTTGATTCAATTCCGCAAACCGCGAAATTTTATACAGAGCTAGTCCGCGCTCTACACCAGTTTCCGAACCCTTAGGGAACCTTTTCAGGTTCTGGAACATGAGGAAAAGTTGGTACAGGGATTTTTACAAGAGTTTCGTTAATGCCAAAGTAGCCAAATGAAGCAAAGATTCGAATCACCACAATTGAAAGCATCATCAGGATTACTACTGTTTCATAAGGAACATACAGCACGAGGAAATCTAGCACAAATCCTGAAACCATTGCCGCGCAAAATGCACTCACGCCAGTAGCGAAATTAAAGAGCGCCACGATCGTTCCCCGGTGAATCTTTGGTGCGGAATCAAGCAACCATGCAGTACTACTAACAATAAATAATCCGGTTAGAAAACCCCCGGTGATATTACTTGGTAATAGAAACCAAAAGTTCCCCGTTATCGCACCCAAAGTATGACTAAGAGGCGCAATAAAAATCACAGTACGACTAATAATGATAATGGGTTTTCGCCCATAACGATCCGTCAAATAACCTCCTGACAGTTGTGCAATTCCTGAGCTAATGCTAAAAATTGCGGTGAAAATCGCAATGAAAAACAAATCAACATGAAGGATGCCTCGGGTAATTATCGGAAAGAGCGGCCAAGCCGCTCCCATAGCAGCGAAGAAGAGAGTGTTAATACCTAAAAACCGAACAAAGCGAGGGGTCCCCTGAATTGATTGACGTATCTCGAATACTCGCCGTTTTGAGGGGCGAACAGTTTCGGTTAGAACCAAGACACAAATTACCGCAATTACCATAGAGATGGCAGCTGTATACATGGGGACTTGAAATTGGGCTAGACCCATCAATCCAATAGATACTGCAACAAAACCAACAATTACTAGAATTAGAGCAGAAGCAATTGTACCAATAGCAGTTATTATACCCACAAACCGCCCGCGCCCCTGCATGGTCGTAATATCTCCGAGCAAGCCATTCCAAGCGGGGATTGCGGCACTTCCGATAATAGTAGGTACTAATAAGAGCAAAATGAGTTGCCAGGCATTTTGAGCGAAAGGAACCAAAGCAGCAGTCATGCCGATAGCGAGTAGCCCAAGGAACAGAAAAGGGCGTCGTCCAAATCGGTCGGTCAGACTTCCCCATGCCCATTGCATTGAAGCATTACCAAGAGTCTGAACACCAGTTACAGTGCTTTGCTGAACTCCAGTAGCCCCTAAATCAACTGCAAGTGCCCCAGTATAAGCCCACAATAGATTTGCCCCGATTTGCCAAGACGACCAAAGAGTAGAAATCCGGACTGATTGTTGCTTCAAAGGCGCCTCTTCGGAAGTATCGTCATCGGTCAAAATCATCGCCTGCAACTACAATGAGAAAATGCTTTGAGATGTATCAATTGAAAAAGCTTGTTCAAGTACATACATTCTAATTAGTATATAACCAGATTCAACAATAACTTCAATCGGAGTAGAGTAATTATGTGTGCAGAAATTGCTCAAACAATCCATTCAATCGTTCGTGAACACGAGCAATGGCGACAGAATTGTTTGAACCTAATTCCCTCAGAAAATTTAACCAGCCCACAAGTCCGGGCAATGCTAGCTTCTGATTTTGGACACCGATATGCATGGGATGAACCATGGTATGGTGGGCAAAAATATTCTAGGAAGGTTGAGGAATTAGCAATTAAAGCCGCAACGAAACTTTTTCACGCCCAATATGCTAATGTTCGACCCCTATCCGGACACCTTTCATTGATGTCAGTGATTATGGGTTTGTGTCAACCGAATGACCCGATCGTTATTTCACATTTTGATAACGGCGGATATCCATTGAACCTACAAGCACGTTTTCCACTTGAGGTTCACTATTTTCCATATCTATCAGATCGGTATACAATGAACGTAAAGCGTGCTATTGAGCTAATTGAACGTGTACGTCCACGTCTTGTAATCTTAGGGGCAAGTTTTTTTTTGAAACCCCATCCCGTGGCTGAACTTACACGAATTTGCAAAGAAGTAGAAACAACATTAGTTTACGATGCATCACACGTTCTTGGTCTTATTGCAGGTGAACAGTTCCAGAACCCCTTCAAAGAAGGAGCACAGATCATGTTAGGGAGTACACATAAGACGTTTTTTGGTCCTCAAGGAGGAATTGTACTAGTGAAAAAAGATCCAGAACTAGCTGAGCAAATTGATTTGACATTACGTCCTTATCCTGTGCTAGTTGATAACTACCATCATCATCGAGTCGCAGCATTAGCTATTGCATTAGCTGAATTGCTCACTTTTGGGAAAAACTATGCAAAACAGGTTGTCGAGAATTCACAAAGGTTAGCTCAAGCGTTAGTAGAGATGAACATTCCGGTAATTGGAGAAGATTGGGGATATACAAAGTCACATCAAGTATTATTGCAAGTAGAAAACTATGCCCAGGGACAAAAATTCTGTGCCCAATTAGAAGCAGCAGATATCATTGCGGATGCAGGCGTGCGCTTAGGGTCACAAGAAATTACACGGCGGGGTATGAAAAACGAGCAAATGCCAGTTATTGCACAATTAATCGCCAAACGCCTTAAGGGAGCCGATCGTAAACAAGTCAAAAAAGAAGTGCATGCGCTTACCAACAAATTTCAAACCACAACCTATTGTTTCGAAAATGAGAACTGAAAAGAAGTAGTTTTGACATTTTGTGTTACGCGAGATTCTATACTCTTGTATAAGAGCGCCACAAAGTTTTTTGCGTATTTGAATTGATAATCTAGTACTAAAAGGGGAATTCGTATGCCATTTGAGCTGCCTGAGGACTCACCAAATTCAACTGATAAGAAATGGAGATATCGAAAACTAGGAGAACAAAAAAGCGAATACACAATCGAACCTGTTGATGAGCCCGTTTCTGAACCCACAGAAGAACCCACAGAAGAACCCACAGAAGAACCCACAGAAGAACCCACAGAAGAACCAAATACTGAACTAATTGACGACCCGTCAGAAATTTTATCGGAGAAAGAAGTCACCGAAACGCCAGCAGAACATGTTGAAGCAATAAGTGAAGAAATCGAAGATGAAACAGCTCTATTGCGTGATGAAATTACATCGTTAACTGCTGAATTTAGGAAAGTAAAACATGAGAATCAAGAGATTTCTAAGCAGGTTGCTGATCTTCTAAATCAAGTTGATGAAACTAGCACTAAGAAAGCAGTTCTTAATGAACAGGTAGCCTCCCTTACTCAACAACTTGATCAAGCAAATAATGATAACGCAGAACTACAAAAGCAGATAACTGACTTAGAAACTGAATTGAACAAGGTCACTATTAGCGAAAAAGATAAGACGAAAAAGCTCAAAGGAACAAAAGGGGAACTTTCAGAGGCTACACAGAAGCTTCTGAAACTTGAAAAAGATCACAAAAATTTAGAAAACACATCAAAAGAGCGAGAAGAGCACCTGTTAATTCAGCTAGAGGCAATGGCTGAACAGATTGGGAAGTTACGTGAAGTCATTAAAAAACGCGATGTAGAACTGGTTGCTCTGCAAAAAGACATACTTGTGAAAAAGGATTTGGCTCAAGACGCTCAAGAAGAGGCATCTAAACTTCGAACTGTAGAAATTGTACAACGAGAAGCCGTGCAAGATACAACTGTTTTACGGCGGCGAGTCAACGATTTGGAAGTTGAGCTGGACCATTTGAAAAAAGCTCTTGAAAAAGATTCTAAATATCGAATTTACTTATTGGTGCGTGAAACTGGTCAACGCACCCTTGAAGAGATGAGTAAGATTCTAGGTGTGGGTATTTACGAAGCCCGACGACGTGTACAAGAACTTGTCCGGGCAGGACTTCTAGAACTAAAGGGTGAGACTATAACACTTTCACGTCGAATGAAGTAGGTCGTGCTAATTTTCAATCTTTTAATACCCCCTCCTCCTAATACATGAATTGTTGGTCCAGCCAAATTGTGGAGGTTTAGGATCACTATGCTACAAGTGTACTATACCAGAAACAATGAGTTTCATAAACTAGCAAAAGGTGAAGATTTCCAGAAAATCTGGAGGAAAACTGATTTCATTTGGCTTTCTGCTGTAGACCCCATCGCAGAGGAGTATAGTGAACTAGGTTTGTTCTTGTCAGTTGATTCAAAAAGCCTCTCCCGCGTTTTAGAACAATCACACAAAGGTCGTTATCATAGATTTTATGACTACTCAGCATTTCATGTACCAACCATAGTTCTAGAACCAATACAGCATTCAGAACCAGTTCTGATATTATTAGGAGAGAAAATGGTTGCTACCGTTGGCAAGAGAATCCCAGATGATGCCATTGTTGAAGTTGAAGAAACCCTTAGAAACCTTGTGACTTCCGGACAACAAGTGAATCCATCTTTAGTTGCTGTTCGTATTGTACAAGAAATTATAGAGCGAAACGCACTAATAATTAATCAAATTGTAGAAGCAACCAAAGAATTGGAATCGAGATACGCTGATATCGACATCAATACATTACTTTCAGAAATCCAGCGAATTCGCTCTCTTCAAAACGAATTTTACCAACATCTTACCTCTCAGCGTCAATTCATCGATATGATGCTTCAACACGTTCCGCGCAATTTGCAACTAACAGATGAGTTGAGAGCACTTCTTAGCACAACTATTTCAGAACTAGAACGACAACAACAAGCTCTGGAGATTAATGCACGCAACCTAACGGACCTTGTCTCATTACATTCGATATTACTCGCCAATCGCTTGAACCGGGTAATCGTGATCTTGACTGCAATTACTGTTACCGTTGCGGTTCCATCCCTTGTTGCGAACATCCTAGGGATGTATAACGTCTTTTGGCCCTTGCCCCTATTCTATCTACCATACGGGATTCCTGTGTATACTTGGCAAATTCAGTTACTGATTGTTGTTCCAGCAATTATCATCCCACTAATTTGGGTGATAAGGAAAGGCTGGATCCGCATTACGGAACCCAAAGAAAATACCAAATAACTAAGCGCCGCATCTCCAAAAAATCGACCATTTGAAAAAAAGCCCTGGTTGGATTAATCATGTCTAAATCCCATAAGTTCACGTCGCTACACCAGCTAGTACGTCAGAACATCTCTCATAAGAGCCATATCTATTTGGAAGGATTACTGATCAACCGCTTACCTATGGCTGCAGTTCATGAGATTATCCGCGCTGAGCTCCGAGATCTCCGAATTGTTAGTGCACCTAATGGTTTAGCCATAGATCAGCTCGTTGGAGCTGGTACTGTTTCAGAACTCGAATTCTATTTTCTGGGTTTTATGACCCAAAATGGTTTTGCAACAATGCGCCGTTTCCGAGAAGCTGTCGAAAATAGATTGATTCGTGTAAAGGAAAGTATGGGTTATGCCATCTGCATGGCTCTACGCGCAGGAGCATTTGGTATTCCATTCATCCCACTACCAGATTTTCGGGGATCTGATTTACTCTCCATTCGTAAAGATTATCTTTTGATGCAGTCCCCCTATGACCCAAAAGAAACGATCATCATAGTTCCAGCTTTACGTCCCGATGTTTTATTGCTCCATGCTCACTCAGCGGACTCGAAAGGAAATGTGCGCCTGCTTGAACCATGGACAAATTTCACGTTAACCACAGCCCAAGCATGTAATAAAGTATTAGTCACAGTCGAAGAGGGCATAGAGTCGGAAATATTTGAACCGAGTCAAATCGCAATTCCTCATTTTCTTGTTGATGCAATATCGATAGTTCCGTACGGTGCTACACCCACCGCACTCAATAAAAAATACGAAACAGATACCGCACATATTTCATTTTACCAAGAAAAAGCTCAAACTCAGAAAGGCTTCGATGAGTATCTGCAAGAATATATCCATGCCTGTTCTGATCATCAAACCTTTTTGGAAAAAGTGGGGCTACCTCCTAGTTGGAGAACGCCTCAAGCTAATTCAGTGAATTAGGGGATGCAAATGACAAAATTATCTAGGGATTATAGCTTTGATGAACTGATTTTGTCAACATTGGCCCGTCAATTAAAAGATGGAGACCGAGTTTTTACAGGAGTGGCAAGCCCAGTGCAAATGCTCGCAACACTGCTTGCTAAAGCAACACATGCACCTAACCTGTTGTATTTCACAATTCTTGGAACTATTAATCCAAAGCCTCATACTCTACCCTTTTCCACTGGTGATCCACATCTCTTTGATGATTGTGAGAACGCAATTACTTTCCCTGAGATATTTGATTTAGCGAACAACGGTCGAATGGATGTGGCTTTTCTTAGTGGTGTTCAGATTGATCAGTTTGGGAATTTGAACATGAGCATAATTGGCAAAGACCCGACACAACCAAAAGTTCGTTTGCCTGGAGGAGCGGGTGGCCCACTTATGATTCGAAGCTTTCGACGGATTGTTTCATGGCGAACGAATCATAGCCAGCGTAGCCTAGTAAAGCAGGTCCCATTTATAACAAGCCCTGGATGGATTTCTGCAGCAAAGGGACACCGACACGGAGGGCCAGATGTTATTGTTACAAATTTATGCGTTTTTCAATTTAATAGGAGTGACAGAAGAATATTTCTAAAATCAATTCATCCAGGTATAGGGCTGAGACAAGTGCAAGAACAAACTGGTTTTTTGTTTAAAATTCCTGATAAGTTTGAAGTAACAGCGCCTCCTTCGGAGAGAGAAATCGAGATATTGTCATCACAGATTGACCCTCATGATTACCGGAAATCCTTACTCAAACCCGTCCATTAGGAGAAGAGAAACCCAGAGGATACAAATGTTTATAAGTTGTTCATCCTCTGTCGCGAAGCGAGCGTGGGAAAAACTCCGGAATCTTTGGTGAGATTTGTGTTAACAGACAAGCAGTTCAATTACCTTAAGCGACTTATTGAGCGACGAGGATATAAGATTACAAAGCGAGTTGAAGGAGAAAAAGAAGGGGTTATTGATATCCATGCTAAAAAGACAATCGAGAAATCGAAAGCCAATCTATTGGTTCGGGTTATTCTCGATACACCCACAGTTGGTGTTGAAATTTTACGAAATACAATAAAAGCGCGAGATATTGGCGAGTTTACACACGCTATCATCATTGGCGGAGAACGATACACCTATGCCGCTCGACGTGAAGCCAAAGAAATGGATGTTGAACTTTTACATCACCGATTTCTTTCAATCGATCTTTTTCAACATGATCTGGTTCCAGAGCACGATATTATTACTCAAAAAGAAATTGAAGCGATTGAGAAAGAATATGGAATTGACCGGATGCAATTACCCAAAATCAAGGCAGGAGATCCTGCTGCAAAGGCAATTGGCGCCCGACCTGGCGATGTAATTCGGATAATTCGTGATTCAGAAACCGCCGGTCGTCATGTCGTTTTTCGATATTGTGTTGCCTAGCAACCAATTCTCTCAAAGCCATCTAGGAAATTGGCTAGTTCGGTTTTTGTTGGAAGAGCTGTCATTGCACCAATTTTTGTAATCACAAGAGATGCTACAGCAGTCCCCCATAGAACTGCCTCTTCAATTGATAATTCGTGAACAAGCCCTACAATGAAACCCGCATCATAGGCATCACCTGCTCCCGTTGTATCTACTACCTTCACATCAATAGCAGATTGAGTAAATTGTCGATATTCCCCTTTATGACTTGTCTCTGAGACTAAACTCCCATCGGATCCCATTTTTACAACAATTATAGAAGGCCCCATATCGTGTGCACGGAGTAATGCCTTGTTTAAATTATCAGTGGCCATGAGCGTCAGTAATTCTTCATAAGAGGGAAGAAAGACATCGGTATTTTCAAGGATTGAGTGAATCACTTTACGACATTCAGGAAGCCCATTTGACCAAAGATCTACTCTTAGATTGGGATCAAAAGTAACATTCACCCCACTCTGTTTAGCAACTTTTGTTGCATACATGGTTGCTTGTCGACTTGGTTCTTGGGTTAGACTCACACCACCGATATGCAAATACTTAATTTGAGTCAACCAGTCCCGTGGGAGCTCAGATTTTTTCAAAAGAAGATCAGCACACGGATTACGGTAGAAAAGGAAATCACGGTCTTTGGATGTAGAACGACTCACAAAAGCTACTGCTGTCGGTGCGTCCTTGGTTTGAGTGATGCCCCTTATGTCCACTCCATTTTGTTTAAGTATAGAAATTAAATAGTCTCCAAAAGCGTCAAAACCTACCTTTCCGATGAATCCAGTAGCAACACCCAATCTTGCAACTCCCACAGCAACGTTGGCAGGAGCGCCTCCTGGATACTTAGAAAAAGAACTGACTGTGTCTAGGGTTCCAATTTCTTCGGCAATAAAATCAATGATTACTTCGCCTAAACAAGCAACAGTCGGGATTTTTCTTTTTGAATGAGAAGAGGTCATCAAGGAACCATTTCTTGCTTTGTACATTAAAATGTAAATGTCGAAGTATCTGAACCTACTTGAATTTCGCCACCAAAATATCTCGCAGCACCTGCAAAGAGAGTATGTGCGTCACGAGAACGCGCGCGACTAGTATGAATTAACACTAATGTTTGCACTCTAGCCTTTTCGGCATCCAAGCCAGCACCTTCTGGACTTGAATGTCCTTTTGCTACTGCGAAGCCGTATTTAGCAGTGGGAAACGTGGTATCATGAAATAGTGCACGGGCACCCTTTGCCAACGCCAAAAGTGGTTTACAATTTGGAGCAGTATCAGGTACAATAACTACTTTGGTGTCTCCTTGAATAATGCCATATCCTGCTGCCATCGTTGTATGACAAGCAGCGGCAGCCCACATTTCCGTGTTGGATTTGGAAAGTGAAATGAGATATTCGGGTTTCCCAGGCGTAAAAGTTTCGAAATTAACAAAATCTGGAACACCTTTCGGATTATAGAAGCGGATGTATCCGATTACATGATAGAACGCATTAACAGGGCAGAATATCGTTAGTGGTTTTTTACGTTTGTTTCGTTTCATGCGACGTAATAATGCACCGAGAAACATGACATGGTCTGGGTGACGATGGGTAATGAAGATGTGGTTTATAGAAAGAACGTCTTTCCGTAGACCGAGAAGGCGTCGGGTGCCAGCATCAATGAGGATTCGATCACCCTTTCCAAGATTAACAAAGAAGCTAGACCAGCTGCCTTTTAGGGTGGGAATGAAGGATGAGCTTCCTAATACTTCGATTTGCATATGAAACTTACACATCCAGGTTATCTGAATACTAGCTTCAATGAAGAGGTTGGGTGTTCCTTATTCTAAAAGATTAAGGAGTTACAGATGTGTTACTCAGTTTTTTCATCCTCTTCCAGTTCTGTTTTCTCTGGATGTGGAGTTGGTTTTGTATTTTCTATATGAGCGACTGAATAGAGAATGAGAGCGAATAGCCATTGAAGACCTACTTCAGCCTCGCATTCGACTTTAAAACTCAAAGGCGTTGGTTTTTCTTTGAATCGAAGACGAGCAACAGTTGCTCTTGGAGTACGTAATAAAACCACCTCAGAGCTTAGGGGCGAGAATCGGGCAATGGTTTTTCGTTGGTGATTACGAAACAAAACCTCAGGAGAATTTTGGTCGGAAAGAATTGATACTTGCTCCTTATTTCCATCATACAGAACGTACCGAAAAGTATCTTCGAACAATAAGGATTTGATTTTCATCGGATTGATTTTCTGTGAGTTGAGTGATTGTAGCTTGTAATAAGAAGGATGTATTGGATGTCTGATTACCTTGAAAAGAAGTGGCCCTTTCAACTCCCTCACTTCTAATTTCCATCCGTGATGATGAAGAGAAGATTTGAGGACATAATGGAGAGTCTGACGAGAATCCATTGAAGAGATAATACGCTTCTTCGGTTCATCGTAATATGACATTTAATTAACCACAGAGATTCATCTAGGGTAATGGTGGCGTGATTGTTTCACCACGCGGATACTCCACTTTGAAGGAATAGATGATTTTTGTTTCACCTTCTTTTGGAATTTCAATTTCCCAAGTGAGAATCCCAAGCTCATCTTTAGAGGGTTGAGGAGAGTATTTCCGGTCTTCTATCTTGATGATTTCTGAATCGCTATGAGGAATGCGATCCATTATCTTTACAGTACTCATTTTCTTCCGGTAGTTGGTAATGGTCAGTTCATAGGCGTAATCTCGTGCGACATTCCCTTTGAGTAATCCCTTCTTTTCTGTACTTTTCGCAACTAGTTTCTTTTCCACTTTGAGATCATACGAAAAGCGCATACCCACATCGACTTTCTCATTAGGAGCTACGAGGTTAAGATGGGTTTCACCGAGATATTCGTCCAAGAAGTAGATTCGCGCTCGACCGGGGAGTAAAACAGTGTCAGCATTTTCGATAGTGGTTGCTTCAATTGCTTCGGCGAAGTCTACGGCATTCCAGAAGAATTTCCTGTCAGCTTCTAGTTGGATATGGCTTGTTGGAAATGCATGAGGTTCTCCATCTGCAGCTACCTTTACTCGATTAGGGAGTACAAACACATATACTCCGCCAATATCCATAGCCATAGCTGTGACGGGGGGTGGAGCCATTTCTGGAAGTGGTTCCTCCGGTATCATTGCTAATTCCTCAGCTTCTAATTCGTCGTCAATAGCCCCGGTAGCGGCAGGAGCTGCTAGTTTTCTTTCCTTTGCCATCGTTCTCCTTGGGCGTGGCGGTGGAGGGGTATAGATTGACACAAAGTACGGAGATGGTTCAGTAATTTTTGCTGTACGCCTTGAAGCAGTTGAAACTGTTAGATTCACACCATCCCAGTCTTCCTGAGTATTATTCTGTACAACAGTGTACATTGTAACATCCGTTGAATCCTCAGAGAGGATAAAATCATAAGTTGGTTCCCAATAGGCGTTTTCCACAAAATAGGAAATGTTGAATTCACACTTTCCGAGTTTATGAGCTTTAACATTAATCAAAATGCTGTTAGAAACTTCATATTGGTTGACTTCGCTGCGGAACTTATCGATTTCCCGAGTTGCCATTGAAATTTCTTTTTGAATCTTTTCTCGGTCCTCGTGTAATTTGAATTGATGCTTGTAGAGTGTATCTAGTTGTGTTGTCACCAAGGATTCAAGGGAGCTTAATTGATCAACATTACTTTCTCCTGCAGGAATCCACCGAGAGAATTCACCTGCAGAATTTTCAAGTACTTGGGAATAGAAGGTCACACGCCGAGTTATACGTTCGAGTTCACTCTGGGTTTGAGCAAGTTGTTTCTGCAAATTTTCTCGCTTCTTGATCAGTGTATCCAGTTTGGAATATCCACTTACTTCGACGGTTGTGTCAACCGTGTCGAAGCCAACGATAGTGGCGTGTCCACGACCCGAAACGCGAACACTTTCCTTGTCTAAAAAGCGTGTTAGATTAGCAATTTCGAGTTTATGAATACCTGGTTTTAATTCAATTACACCTGTCCGCTCGATTTTAGCACCATTTCGGTAAATCGTGACTGATTTAATTTTAGTGTTTAATTTAGGTAATTTAGCCATATCCGTCAACCTCGATACCGATAAATCTGAGACTGCCTTCAGGCTAGGAATCTACCCGTAAAAACCTTCTGGGTCACGATAGACAATAATGTTCCATGGAAATTAGCTAGAATAGTCGTTGAAATCCTATTATGTATCGTTACGGATTGATTGAGATGAAACATGTTTTCATGTTCGTTTATTATTGGTTTTTTCTTCCTCATGAATAGGAGGAGCTGTCTTTAGAGTTCCATAATATTCGGTCAGACCAATCTCAGTTCGTGGAAGAAGACGAAGAAGACTATAACCAATAGTGACTGTAAATAGTGTACCCAGAGCAACTTTAGTAGGCGTAATTATTCCTGCGGTGAGCCACATCCAGTAGAGAGCGTCGAGCGTCAATCCATAAAAAAGCCAATAAGTTTGTCCTGGAACGAGAATAAAAACACGGAAAAGAATGTCTGCTTCGAGCCCAATAACTGTGGCAAACATTAACAGGAGCCAAATATCTTTCCATTGATCTGTGGGCCACCACTGATTGCTTATTAACACCGAAAAAAGCAGGAGTAAGACATACGCCAGAAGAATGTCCCAGATTCCGATGAGAGGAAGCATCCAGGTTACAGGATAAAGAAAGTATCCACCGAGTAGTATTGTGTAAAAGATTAGGACAGGCTTCCAGCGGCGTTGAAAAATGAGCGCAGCACTAGCTGTTCCTACAACTGCACCCAGCATGAAAAGAAGCTCGAAAGGGTCTCGGAAGTAAATCATATGACCAAGTAAACTTCCCAATCCCACTGCTATCATACCAATAAGCGGACCAAGCAAAGCTCCAATAATTGGTGCGAGCAAAAAAACCCAAGAGTCCCAGATGCCACCGTAGAACCCTGGAAGCATAGGAATGGCATCAAAAACTGTAACTAAGGCCATGAATACTGCTAAGTAAGCGACTATCCGACTGCGGTTTTTTCCTATCTCAAGCACCATACTATCCGGTTACACCTTTCATTCTCACTTAAGTCCTCGCCTCATTCTATCAGAATTTAGCTAGAGTACTTGTCGGGCAAATTGAAGGGATAACTTGATTTCTCGCTGTCCGTCTTTCAAAGCAATCCCCATATGTCCAGGGAGTAACATTTCAACAGGGAGGGCTGCTAATCGTTCAATAGATTGCTTCAAAACAGTACCATTCCCTGTTGGAAAGTCAACACGCCCAAAGGATCCATGGCGAAAAACCACATCTCCAGAAATCAGCAATTGATGCTTAGGTTCGAAGAAACACAGACTTCCCGCACTATGACCGGGCGTCAACAAAACTTGAAAGGAATAGGGACCCACTTCGATGACATCTCCGTCGTGGAGCTTTTTCGCCACAGGTATGGGTGGTAATTGTTGCCCTAACATGTTTCCCAAAACAATAGTGTCGTCACCTTGCTCCAGAAGAACTCCTTCTTCTTCCGATACCCAAACTTCAAGATCTTTTAATCGACCCTTAAACTCAGGAGTTGACCCTGAATGATCTAAATGCGTATGGGTCAGTATTAATCGATCCATTTGCTTTAGCTCCAATCCTAATTCGTTAATCGCGGCGACTGTGTCATTGAAAAAATGATGAATGCCCGCATCAAATAGCACAAAATAGTTTCCATGTTTAACCAGGAATATGTTGCTATCGGGCAACATACCTTCACGTGCAACAATCCAGTAGAAATCATCTAAAACTTTCCGAACGGTTTTCGCAGCCATAAACACTAACACCAGCATACGACCATAAATTCTTGGTGCCTAACAATTCATCTAGCATCTGGACAGATAATCCTCATCAAAAGCTTTTGCAACTAACAACCCGCTTTGTAGACTTTTTCTTTAAATGCCCCCATAATATGCAGACCTAGAAGTAGGTGATATGTAGACACATACCATTGAAGTACCTAACCTTATACTCAAATCCACCACAAGAAGTGTTTGAGCTCTCCCAGATCCGCAACGGATCATGAAGAGATAAACTTCTCTTCGTCCCAGTCCTTAAGGCCCGCAAGGGCCTTAACCTCTTTTTTTAAAAAAAACCTCCTAGCTTTCGGCAAATCGCTGGTTGAGCCAGGGATCTGCATCCTGGTGATATCCGCGCTTTTCCCAAAAGCCAAGTTCTACTTCCTCGAGAAAGGCAATGCGACGAACCCATTTGACGCTTTTCCAAGCATACAATCTTGGAACTATAAGACGGAGAGGCCCGCCATCTTCAATGCGGAGCGGTTCATCATTACGATTCCAGGCTAAGATGACATCATTTTCCATGGCAACATCAAGGGCAATGGCAGAGGAATATTCATGCTCAGCATGAAATAAAACAAATCTTGCAGAGAGTTTGGGTTTTACATGTTTAGCAATTTCCTTAAAGAGAACACCTTCCCATTTGTTGTCAGGCACCGACCACCCTTCAACGCAATGGAAATCACTTATTTGAGTGGATACTGGCAATGCACGGAGTTCTTCATAGGAAAAGATGTGGGGTTTTTCAATCTTGCCATCCACAGTCAGAGTCCAAGTGTTCGGGTCAAAGGAATCTGGCATCCGTTCTACATTACGAACGGGGAACCCTGTGATCCAACGTTGACCGGGGGGAAGACGTGGCTTATGTGACATTAGAGTCGCCCAAACAAAGGTTTGCCATGGTTTGTGTACATATAGCCTTCGGATTTTCCGTCACAATACATTATGTTCAAAGATGATGCCGCATTGAGTAGGAATAAAAAGCCTACGTACAGGATTCACATAACTTTGGAGGCTTTAAAATCATGAGAAGTTACCTAACAATCTATGTGAGTAGCGAGGGGGCTGCTCCTAGCGAAGTTGCAGAACGATTAATGCGTATGGGATTTCAACCTGTCGCTGGCAACTATGATTTCGTTATCGAGTGGGATGAAAATGGTTCTGTACAGGACATGGTTGAAGTGGCTAACCAAGTCCACGCCACATTGAAAGGCTGCAAAGTTATTTTCAAGATGGAGTCTGTGCCGACAAAGTGAGAGCCAGGGGATATCATTGATCAATTACTTTCATCAAAAACTTGCCATTCTTATAGAATAGTTCATCATCTGCGAAGATTTTTCCTCCCTTAGACATATCCGCGAGAATATCCCAGTGTATCGCTGATTCGTTTTTCCCTCCACTTTCTTCGAATGCGTTTCCGAGAGCACAGTGAATGGTTCCCGTTAGTTTCTCGTCAAACAATATGTTTTTTGTAAATTTCGTTATACCAGGATTCGTTCCGATCGCGAACTCTCCTAATCGCTTTGCACCTTCGTCAATCCCAAGAATATGATTAAGGAGATCTTGCCCTTTTTCAGCAGTAGCTTTTGCTACCACGCCTTTCTTAAAAGTTAATGAGATATCTTCAACTTCCTTACCCATAAAGATACCAGGATAGGAAAAGCGAATCGTTCCCTCAACACTGTCTTCAAGAGGCGTTGTAAAAATCTCGCCATCAGGCATATTCATGTGTCCGTCTGCATTGACCCAGTTTCGGCCAGTGATTTTCGCTGTCAAGTCGATATCGTCGCCTATAACACGGAGGATATTTTTTGAATTCAGATACGCCGTAATTTTCGCTTGTTTGTTACTAATTTGTTTCCAGAGTTTGACAGGGTTGGGTTTGTCAACTAGACAAGCACTATAAACAAAATCTTCGTATTCTTCAGTTCCCATGTTGCCTTCTTGCGCGAGGCTTGCTGAAGGATAAGGGATTAGAGCATACCAACCCTGTTTAAGTCGAGCTGTGAATCTTTTATTGAGTTCAGTTTGCGCTTTGGCAACACGAGCTTGTTTAGCTGGATCCACATTAGTCATGGCTTTCCGGTTATCAGATGAGAAGATGACGATGTAGTTGTCAAGCTTATCAACCATGTCAAGAAGGAGTGGGTTAAGATAGTCGAGTTGGTGGTCTTGGGCATATCTGTAGAAGATTTCTTGAGAACGCGGAAGATAAATACGAGTAAAAGGATGCCCTCCAGCTTTCATGATTTCTCTGGTTAATTCAACGACCAGAGGCTCAGCGAATGCGGGTGCACTGACACCAACCAAATCACCCTTTTTGACGTCGAGAGAATATTCAACAGTAAGTTGAGCTAGCCGAGAAATGCGCTCATCAACCATAATATGTTCACCTTGAAATTGTTCTTGGTGTACAAGTATGAGAGAAAAAAAAGTTTGTGTTAAGGGTATCAATTCTTAGAAAATGATACCTCGTTTACGGCAAACCCATTTTACAGCTTCCATACCGAAGATTGCTGGCGATGCAAGAAGGAACGTAACAAGCCAGTCGATGGGAGCTAATGGTATGAATTGAAAATCGATACCCAGAGATGCTAGGAAGATATTGACTTCGGGGATATACATCAACCCCGCAAACATGAGAAAGACAAGTCCGATCAGGATATAAATAAGCCAAAAGCTTTCAAAGCGAATTGAACGCCATAAGGATTGGTTAATTCGGCGAATGCTTAAAATCATCAGGGATTCTGCAAAGAGGAGAACAGCTATAGTCATTGTAAGGCTTTTGTAAAAAGCCTCTGGACTATATGGCTCAAGAAAGGTGCTTCCGAGAAGCAAGGAACTAAAGGTGAAATAGAATGCACTTGCTGCACCAATGAAAATGAGTAGCGCATTTAGGAGCAGATAATATCCAATTCGTTTTGTGATAATGGATTCAGTGTCACGGGGCTTTTCCTCCATGATATATTTTGCCGTACGATCAAACACTAAAGCAAGACCAGGCCATGTGTGGCTAGAGATAGTCAAAAAGATGTGTTGAGTTGGTGTAAGGAAGGGGATTCCTAGGAGAAATGTTCCAAAGAAAAGAATAGATTCACCAACATTAATACAAATATAGAAAAAGATCATCACCCGAATCTTGCTGAAGAGCCCTCGACCCTGACGAACGCCGTCCACGATTGAATTATAGCTATCATCAGCGATGATCATGTCTGATGCTTCTTTTGCCACATCTGTACCAGTGATTCCCATGGCAATTCCAACATCACTCATGCTTAAAGCGAGCGCGTCGTTAACGCCATCGCCAGTAACAGCGACAGCACGTTTTGCTTTCTTGTAGCGTTCAACAATAATTTGCTTATCTTCTGGATCAACTCGTGCAAAAACGCTTACTCGATCGAATTTTTCATCAGATACATTAGTAGCATCTTTGCCTTCGATAACAAGATCATCTTTTCCAACGATTGCTAGTTGTCGGCCAATAGTTTCCGCGGTCGCTGCAGCATCACCAGTGATCATGACAGTTTTAACGCCTGCATTGGACACCTCAACGACTGCTTCACGAACCCCTTCACGAGGTGGATCTACAATACATACAAACCCCACAAATGTCAGATTCTTCTCGATATTCTTTCTGAGGGCTTGTCCTCGACCTTTAGGCAACTGATTAAATCGTCGGATGGCAAAGGAAAGAACGCGATAACCCCCAGCGGCAAATTTATTGGCATAACGCTCAATTTCTTTGGCTTGTTTCTTAGTGAGCCGCTGAGCTTTCCGATCATCGCCTATTTGTTTACATCGCGAAAGCAAAATATCAGTCGCTCCTTTAATGAAGGCAATGTATCCACCTTCTGGATGAGAAAATATCCGTGTCATTCGTTTGAGCCGAGAATCGAAGGGATAATCTTGTTTGAAGGTGTATGCGGCCCGTAAGGAACTTTCGTCAATGCCGCTCTTATTGAGTAAGACGAGGAGAGCCGCCTCAGTTGGATCACCTATAGCCCGCCATTGTAATGTTCCACCTTCCGTTGCTTCTTCTTGCACGATTTGGGCATCATTATTGAGCACTCCAGCCCGAATTAATAATGCCAGTTGGTTATAATCTTCAATTTCAATTGATGACGCGGATACAACATTTGGGTTGGAGTTAGGATCACTAACAAGTAAAATCTCCCCTTTGGGTTCAAAGCCTTCGCCGGTAACTTGAAAAAGATGAGAGGAATCCCAGATCAGGCTTACCATCATCTCGCTGCGGGTGAGGGTACCGGTTTTATCTGTACAGATTATGCTAACCCGACCCAAACTCTCAACGGCAGAAAGATCACTAACAATGACACCGACACCGGCCATGGCTAATACCCCTGTGAGTAAGACAATAGTGGTAAGGAGAGGGATATTAATCGGCATCACTGTCATCGCGTTAATTATTGCTTCAACAGCAACTTCAGGTGGAGTAAGAATGACACCATCAATAGGTCGGGGGAAGACTAGGTATGAAGCAAAACCTAACACAGCTAGAAAAATGGCAGCGGCTCCAAGGTAAATTGCTAGGCGGTTGACTTTCCGGCGAAGTGGAATATCCCCGGTGTTTAATGTTTCCAAACCTTGACTTATTTCCCCAATTTCAGTTGCTTCCCCCGTTCCCGTTACAACAAAGTTACCTGAACCTGTAGCTACATATGTCCCACTATAAACCATATTATAGCGTTCATGTAGTGGTGTTTCTAATTCTAAGGGGGAATGTGAAACAATTTTTGTGACAGGGGCACTTTCACCAGTTAGTGAGGCTTCCACAGAGGTGAGTTGATTTGCTTCTAAAAGCCGTCCATCTGCAGGTATTCGGTCACCTTGTGCTAATACGACTATATCGCCAGGAACAACCGTGTGCGCAGGAATTTCACTCTTTATTCCTTCTCGTATAACCATTGTTGTATCAGTCGTCAACGAATGGAGCGCTTCCAATTTCTTCTGCGCCCGAAATTGTTGAATAATGGCTAAGAATGCGTTAAAGGCGATGATAATGATCCAGATTATTACATTGGAGGTTCCTGGTGTGTTAAAGAAGATGACAATGGCAGATAAGATAACAATTACAACCAAATAGATGAGGATTAAACCATTAAGAATTGGAGCGAGGTATACACGCCAAAAGGAACCTCGAATCTTGGGGAGCTGATTTGGTCCAAAGAACTCTAAACGTCTTTGTGCTTCACCACTCATAAGTCCATGATTTAAATCGGTGTTCAGTTGTTGAGCTATTTTGGAGACTGACTGACTGTGTGGGTTGAGAATGGTCTTTGGTGCAAGTTGAGTCTCTCCGCTGGAAGACATCCGGCTTCCCTAAAAGGGCTTGTGTGGATGTTGCTTAAAAGTGAATTGCGATACGACGATTAGTTAGCGGGACGATTATGTTCTCGCATGATATTGGCCATTTCCTGTAACCGTTTATCGACACGCCCGAATATCGAATTCTCAGGATAGGCTCCATCTGCTTGCGTTTTACCCGCAGGAACACCTGTGAGCAATTCAATTCCTTCCTCGATGGTTCTCACCGAGTAGATGTGAAACTTAGCAGCTTGTACAGCCTCAATCACTTCATCTTTCAACATGAGATTTTGTACGTTTGATTCAGGAACCAACACTCCTTGGTCACCAGTTAAGCCCATTTCCTTACAAACAGCAAAATAGCCCTCAATTTTCTGATTTACTCCACCGATTGCTTGGACGTGTCCATGTTGGTTGACTGAACCCGTGACAGCAAATCGTTGTTGAATCGGAACATCGGATAACGCCGAGAGCATGGCATATAACTCAGTGCTACTTGCACTGTCACCATCAACTCCACCATAACTTTGTTCGAAGGTAATACGAGCTAAAAGGCTCAAGGGTTTGTCTTGGCCAAATACTTCATGAAGAAATCCTGTGAGGATTTGCACCCCTTTAATTTGGATTGGTCCACTGAGTTGTGCTTCACGTTCAATATCTATGACTTGTCCCCGCCCCGGTGCGACTGTAGCAGTGATACGCGAAGGTTGCCCAAAACTAAAATCTCCTAGAGAAAGCACGGACAAGCCATTGATTTGCCCGACTTTTTCACCCTTTGTGTCTATTAAAATGACACCTTTCTTGATATATTCACGAACTTTCTCAGCATACAAACTCGAGCGGAAGAACCGTTCATCCACGGTCTTTTTGATATACGATAAACCAATTGTATTTTTCCCAGATTTCTTTGCATAGAAGTTTGCTTCGCGGATAATGTCTGCGACAATATCAAAACGGGTTGACAGTTTATTTTGATCATCCGCTAGTCTTGAACTGAAATCGACTACTTCCGCAATCGCTTCAGCATCAAGCGACAAAAGATTTTCTTTTTCAGTGAGTGTACAAACAAAGTCTCCATAGATTTTGACAGTTTGTTCATTGCGTTCCATGGATGTATCAAAATCTGCTTTAACTTTGAACAATTCACGAAAATCAGGATCTAACTGATACAATTGCTGATACCACAGTGGCTCACCAATCAAAACTACCTTTATTTTCAGTGGTATTGGCTCAGGATGTAATGTTTTCACAGTAAGAAACCCCATTGCTTCTGAGGCTTCCTCAATGACAATCTGATCATTTTGTAAAGCCCGTTTCAATGCCTGATATGATGCAGGTGCCATTAGAAGTTCACGAACCGGAATTACAATATAACCACCATTTGCCTGATGTAAATAACCTCCACGAATCATAGTAGTATCTGTTACCAACGCACCAAATCGGGGCTCTTTTTCAATTAACCCAAAGAGACGATTATACGCAGCATTAGTTACAGTAACTACCGGAGCACCTTCTATTTCTGAGTTATCCACAATTAGATTGACTTTATAGCGATTGGCAAAATCTTCAGGTGAGGGCATGCGCATCAGAAGCTCAGGAGGCATCCCTTGAGGTTGTCGCCCAATGAATTGATTCAAATTTTCAATCATATCATCAGCTAATTCGTTAATCCAGCTCACGGATTTTTCATTGCCAGTGAATTCTTCTTCAATTTCGTTGATTAATGGTTCAAGTGTAAAGCGCACAGCCTTTTCTTCCATTTGACGAAGCTGTTCAAATAAATCTCGTTCGAGCTGGCGTAATTTTCGAAAAGCCGAACGAAGCTCAGTTTCAAGGGCGTTCCGTTTAGCTTCAATTTCCTTCCGAACTTCGGGCTTCAACTTAGGAATCATATCAGGTCCAATCGGTTTTCCTTGAATTACTGGCACCATCAGCAATCCCGTCTGTGTTCCTTGCAACATAAAGCCAGCATCTTGAGCTTTTCCACGCATCTCTTCAGTTAATTCATCTCGTTGAGTTTCAAACGAACGAGTAAGTTCTTCACGCTGCTGAGCGTATTCTTCGCTTTCCAACATTCGTTGAATCGATGTTCGCGCCGCCTCGATAAATTGATCAATCTTCGCAACAAACACCTTCCCCATTCCGGCAGGAAACTCCAAGGCTTTCGGTCTGAACTGATTCTTATAATTGGTCACATAACACCAATCTGAAGGGACTTCACGCAGTTGAGCCTTAAGTTCTTCAAGGTACCGTTTCGTCGCCGTGTGTCGACCTGTGCCTGGGCTTCCAGCCACATAAATGTTAAAACCTTTATCGGGAATCTCTAAACCAAATTTTAGCGCGTTTAGAGCCCGTGGTTGACCCACGACCCCTTCTAGGAGAGATAGCTCAGCACTCGTTTTGCATTCAAAGTCCTTTGATTTACATCTGGCGCGAAGTTGGTTTGGTGTTAATTCAGGCATATTTCGTACTCTCCACGACTAGAGACTGTTAGGATTATCTCCTATTTAAGACGCTTGAGAGTTAACAAAAGCTTCTGGGGAGACGCATTAAATGAGGTATCGCTCAAATGTCTTTCTCAGATTTCTGGACCCCATTTGAATCCGCATCAAGTATTACTTGTTGAATTCAAATTGGTTGGTGTTCAGAATACTACGTTGAGAAATATTTGTGAGAAAAACTCTTGTGTTTAAGAAAAAAAGAAGCTTTTCTTTGAATCCTTTGACGGACCTGCCTAATTTATAAGGAGAATAGTAGGACCGAGGGATAATTACTTCTATAACAGAAGTAGCTTCTGTTGTAAGGTAATTCATAGTCCAAAACTAAATTGGTGAAAAAAATGGCTGAACGTCCAACGGGCGTAACTATCATCGCCATTCTACAACTACTTGGCGCAATTGCAATGCTTGCGATTGGTGCTCTCTCACTGATGGCTGGCTTAGCCATCCCAATTATTGGGATAATCTTAATGGCAATCGGTGCATTCATGATTATCTGGGGAATCATTGGTCTTATTCTCTTCTGGGGACTCTGGGGTCTGAAAGGGTGGGCCTGGATGATCACAATGTTCTACAACATTATTGCCCTAATCATTGGCATCTATGGTTTCTATAATTCTGGTTTTCTTGACTTCTCACAATTGATCGTCGTGGCCATCCCGCTCATCATCGTCATCTATCTTTTCTTCGTCAGAGACGCTTTTAGGTAGATTAAGGGAACTTCCTTCATTGGTGTCCCCTCTTGGGGGCACCTGTCAATCTTTTTTCTATGAACTAGTAAAATACTCGTTATCTAAATTTTAGAAAGACGAGAAAGGGTTCTAGGGGTTTCATGACCAGAATGCGCCCTAAAAATAATCAAGTATATCATAGTCTGACAGTTAATTTCTTAGGGAAACCATTGGCCAAATCCAAATTACCTTGGTACCAAAAAGCCAGACAATAGATCGTTTCGAAATTTTTCAGACCAACACCTAGGTTACAGTAATAAAACTTGTAAAGAAGGTTAGATTTGTCATAGAAAATTCTGAACTAGCCGGTTTATGAAGGTATTTGAATAACTTTCAATTGTTTTGCCTTGAAATATTATGACACTTGAAACGACCGCCACTGAAACACGGATATCCTCGAGTGGATCTGTTCTCTTGTGGTTCTTTGTTCTAACTTTTGTACTTTTTATTGGGGCAAGTGGTATTGCGGTAGTAATACCACTTCCTGTGCTCCAACTTCTTCCTCCCTGGGCTCCAAGCATTGCCGCATTCATCGTGATATTATTAATTCTGAAAGAATGGAACGGAATCAGGAAATTAGTAGGAAAAATGGGGATATGGAGAATCGGAATTGGTTGGTATCTTGCAGCTTTTTCTCCTTTCGCGATTGCTCTTCTTACCATAGGGCTATACATAGGTCTTGGCAATCCAATCCCTGGACCTCATATGCCCTTTGACGGGATTATTGGTTTGTTTTGGTTAATTGGTAGTGTGGTGATTGGTGCTACTGGAGAAGAACTGGGTTGGCGGGGATTCGCATTACCACGCCTGCAATCACGGTTTAACGCCTTAGGGTCAAGCCTCATTCTTGGGGTATTCTGGGGATTCTGGCATTTACCCATTTATCTGCTACTTGGACTTGAGGAGGGACAATTTGATTTCCTTAATTTTCTAGGTTTCATCATATTAATTGTGTTCATATCCATCATTATCACATGGATTGTAAATAACACCAATGGCAGCGTATTGGGCGCCATTATTTTCCACGCTTCGTTCAACTTCTCACTTGCCCTATTCGTAGAAATCTTAGGTCTCATTCAGTTACAATGGTACTTTCTTGCTATCATTATACTGTACTCCATCTACAGCATCACCTTAGTCATTATCTACGGCTACACACGCCTATCTAAAAAACCAAACAACTAATCTTTTGCATTTTGAATACCATGCTTTTTCTCGATTCAAAGAAATGTGGGACACCCATCCAACCACTCTTACAGAGCAATCTAACCTCAAAGTTTGGAATCATTTCGGCCTCGTTGATGGTCTTCAAAGCCCAGCCGTGGTATATAAAGCCGGGTATAACTTTGTTTGACGGTTAATTTCTTAAGGAAGAAAAAGGCATGAAGTGACTACACTGAAAGCTTTCAGGTAGTTGACCCACTATGGCTAAACCACCCACAACGATGACCATCCCCATCGGTCCCCAACACCCCGCACTCAAGGAGCCGGAAAACTTCACCATCACCGTCGACGGAGAAATTGTTGTCGACGTCGAAGCGCGAATCGGCTATGTCCATCGCGGCATCGAAAAAGCCTTTGAAAGTCGAAGTTTTAGCCAAAACATTTACCTCGCCGAACGCATTTGCGGGATTTGCTCTCAAGCCCACACCACAACATATGTTCAAGCCGTCGAAGAGATTCTGGACTTGGATGTTCCCAAACGGGGTTTGTACATTCGTGCCATCATGAACGAGCTCAACCGCATCCACAGCCACATCCTCTGGCTCGGCATAGCCGGCCACGAAATCGGCTGGGATACCCTGTTCCATTATTCCTGGCGGGACCGCGAATTAAGCATGGACATGATCGAAGAAATCTGTGGGAACCGCGTCAACTACGCCAACAACATCATCGGCGGCGTCCGCCACGACATCGAGAAAAGCCAAATCCCCAGCATGGTAGACCGCCTGGAAAAAATCAAAGACCGCGTCAACCACTACATCAAACTCGTGTTAGCCGAACAAACGATCCTCGACCGCGCCATCGGCGTCGGCATCCTCAAAACCGACGTCGGCAAAGCCCTCTGCGCCACCGGACCCACCGCCCGCGCCTCCAACATCGACTGGGACGTCCGCGCCACCCAACCCCGCACCCCCTACCAAGAAACCCTCGGCACCACCTGGGAAGTCCGCACCTCCGACATGTGCGACGTCGCCGGCCGCGTCGTCGTCCGCATGCTCGAAACCCTCGACGCCTGCACCACCGTCACCCACTGGCTCACCACCCTCCCCACAGGCGACATCAGCACCCGCACCCCCCGCCGCATCCCACCCGGCCACGCCCTCAGCACCTTCGAAGCCCCCCGCGGCGAAGTCCTCCACTACGTCGTCAGCAACGGCACCGACAAACCCGAACGCCACAAAGCCCGCGCCCCCACCTACGCCAACATCCCCAGCGTCATCGAAATGCTCAAAGGCGGCAAAATCGCCGACATCCCCATCGCCCTGGCTTCGATAGACCCCTGCTTCTCCTGCACTGACCGAATTATACTTTCATACCCCGATGGGAAGCAAGAAGAGAAGCCCTGGGCATGGTTCCAAGAGAAGAGTCGAGAAGAACGGAACCGAATCAAAGCTTGGCGCCGTTAATTGCCTTGATTGCCTCTCAGCATTTTCTATAGCTCCGCCTTAGTAGAATCTATAGAATTCTTTCCTTGGTATTTGATAATCCAATCTCTCACTGCACTCTGTTTTTCTCCAGAGCTTGGTTCTGCAAGGGTTGCCCATTGAAGAGTGTCTGTTGAGGATTTGGTATAGATTTCCCAGAGGGTAGAGACTCGCCCAGATTCTTGGAGTTTAAGTTCTTTGAAAATCATTTGCATCTTGATCCCTAAGCTTTCTGCCAGCTCCTTTTCGTCTTTAAGTAACTGAGAAGGATTTGTCTTGATTATTACTTCCAATTGTTGAGCTATGTGTTGATCTTTTTGCGTTTCTCCTTTTCTGATTAATTCTTTTAACCTCCCTTTTGTCAATGTTATTTCGTTTCGTGGTCTATTGTCCCGTATTGCTTGTTTTCGCTTTACTCCATATTTTTTAATCAAACCTGTATGTTTCGGAGTAATTTTTGTAGGATAGCCATAAATTTTTGATTTTAAACCGGCGTCGAGAATTTGGGCTCGTTTAATCCCAAATTTGTAAGCACCTGCGCGATTGACAAAAAATCCATCTTCGGGGATTACTTCAGCGAGGTAGGCTTGCTTCACTTTGGGTTTCCCCAAACGAACCACTTCGGGTAATCTAGCATTAGGGTAAAGATGCTTATCGCCGCGTGGGACGCCCCAATATTCGAGAAGCCGTCCCACAGGAGCAGTTATGGTTAGACGGGTGCGATTTCCCCGGAGGAATTCAAGTTTGTAAGTACAATCCCCTAGTCTTCGGAATAAACTAGTCACATACCTAATGCGATTTAGATCGTTTTCATGATAAGACATTACACGAGTGTCTTTGTGGATATGACAATCGCTGAGTCCGATAGCAAGAAGACGTGCGCGTAATATGTCGAGTTCTCTGCCTTGGGGGAAACGTGGATTTTGGATACCTCCACCTTTTTCGTGGTTGGCGATGCGTCCGATTTGGGTAATATACGGTTTGATTGCATCGACCGTTTGGTCGGCTGCGTCGAGGAGAAGGTGGAGGGTGTTGCCGTGGAGACTGGGACTGAAGTGTGTGAGTTCGTAGGGTGCGGCTCGTGGAGTGTGGCTTCGTTCACCTTTGTGGTCGGTGAGTTGGGCGAGGAGTTGTCCGAGTTGTTGGGTATTGACGTTGAGGTGGCGTCGTGCCTTGTTGATGAGGTCTTCTTTGATTTTGGGTGTAAGGTAGAGGAGTTCGTTTCTATAGGTGTTGAGCCAGTGGTCGGGGTGGGTGGTTTTGCGCCAGAGGTAGAGGGTGCCGTGGTCGACGGCGATCCGGAGTTCTTCGTGGGTGTTGGGGAGATTTAGCCGTTTGGTGAGTTTGTGTTCGAGTTCAGATCGATGTTCAATGATTGCGTGGGCGATGGTGCGGAGTTGTTGGGGTCCGGTTTTGTGGTAGGGTTTGAGTTCGGCGATTATGAGGCGTTGGTTTTTGTTGTGGTGATAGAGGGTTTTGATGCCGGTGGTAGGGGCTTCGAGAGTATGTGTTTCGGTGTGGTCAAGGAGGGGGTGGAAGGTGGTGTAGACAAGGGAGGGATCAATGAGGTGTTGTTTGGCTTCTTGGGGGAGGGTGTGTTCCCAGTATTGTCGGGCGGTTTCGTGGATTTGGAGAGTGCGTTCGAGGTGGGGTTCTTTTTCGCCGAGACGCCAGTCGCGGAGTCGTCCAGCGGGGATGCCGGTGATAGTTTCGAGGGATTTGTAGGTGGTGTCGGTGAGGTGTCCGTCATTACGAGCAGCAGTGAGGATACGGTGCCAGAGGGCGTGTGTGTAGGCTAGGGGGAAGGTAGTGCGGTGTCTAAGATAGGGGTGGCGGTTGAGGTCGCGTTCGAGAGTATTCCAAGCGGTGAATCCATAGATATTGAGAAGGTGTTGAGCTTCGGGGCTGTGTGTAGAACGGGGAAGAAAAGAAGTTGGGGGATGCGGAGCATGTTGAGGTTGATTTTGGGAATCGGTCATCCACTGGTGACCTCTTAGTGGCGTATTTAAGACGCCAAATTCGGATGAGAGGAGTGCGAGTGGTGCGCGTATTTTGACTATTTTATATGCGTTACGGCTGGTTTTCCAGAATTAGAGGAGCATTAACACACTTTTATCGAAAAAAGGAGAGGAGCTAATGATTTTTCAACTACCAGTAGAGTGTGAAGTGGCTGTAAGCAGTTTCTTATAGTATTTTCGTTGAGAAAAGTACTAGATGTGAGGTGTGTGGAATATGGTGGGTCCACGTAAGCAAATTGTTGAAGGCGCGAAGAAGATTAAAGAAAAAATCATTGCGGACTGGCGAAACATACTGGGAAAAAGCCACGAGGGAGAAAAACCAACCTATTGGGGCACGTGGAAGGGATGGGTGATTAGAGTTCTTGCGGAATATGGTCCGCTTCCCTGGGGAACAATTCGCGATATTACAGGCCTCTCACGTCAAACCCTTAATGATGTCCTGCAAGAGCTGTCTGATGCCAAAGAGATTACAAAGCAACCCAATGAGACCTACACACTTCGCGCTGAGCTTAATAGGGAATATCAACAATTCTTGAAGATACATACTCAACCATTAGAAGAAGAACCGCAAGAAGAAATTGAGAAACCTGTTCAAGGCATTTTCAAGGAGGAACAACAAGACGAGCTCATTGCTTGGATCAAGAAGTGGATTCATCTTTTAAAACTTCAATTCGATATGAACGCAGAGCATTTTTACCTGACAGGGTCGAAGCTGGATCAGCTATCTAAAAATCTCATTGACTTAGCGAAAACAGAAGTTATTGTTGTAAATCCTTTTGTCCAAGATTGTGATCTCAGTGATACAATCCGTTTTTCAGCCCAGAAGGGTAAAAACGTGACTCTTATCACTCGTCCACCAGAACTTGACCGAGTCGAGGTTTATAAGACTGCAAAAATGAAATGCCATAACCGGCTCCAGAAGGCAGGAGTAAATTTGATTAAGAATGACAGGGTTCATGCAAAAATTATCCTTATCGATCGACGTATCGCACTCATCACATCAATGAATTTCATCCCAACATCAACCGGAGGACAATCCTGGGAAGCCGGCCTAGTCACCTTCAATCGCACCGCGGTAGATGACATCAACCTTTCTATCAGCAATCTCATGAATGAAGAGGAACTGAGTGAAACACCTTCAACAAAACTACGTCAAACCAAACTCTCCTAGAGGAACTTTGACCAATGTCTGAAAGTGAACTTAGAGAAGGATTAGATCTTCTTGGGCTTTATGCGTTGCGGGTCATGACCTGTCGTATGTATTTGAAGACTAAGACGAGGAGCTCATAGTCCATGACTGGGCCGAAGGCGATTCTTTGGCTGTCGTTTGGTTCTGCATAGATGAAGATATTGCTATTCTTTTTCACGATGATGCTGGCCAGGTTGGCTTCTGTATAGACGTCCATGTCTTGGAAGAATCGCCGTATATATTCAATATCGAAGGGTCGTGATAGTTTCACATTGCCGTAGCCAGATTCGCTTACTTCTAGTTTCATTCTTTCTAGGCTTTCGAAGAACCACTCATCAAGTTCGGATCTCCTTGAATCATACCAGCTGAGGAAGGATTCCGAGTCAGTTGGTGCTAGTAATTGCGAAAGGCAATTAGTGATTTGTCGCTGCTAGATAATAGATTGAAATGAAGAAGGCAAGAGAGTTATCCGAAGAAGAGTGGAAGAGGAAATTATCAAAAGAAGAGTATCGGGTATTGCGCGAGAAGGGCACAGAACGACCTTTTAGTGGTGTGTATTGGAACTATAAAGAGAAGGGTACTTACAAGTGTGCGGGGTGTGGTGTGGAACTCTTTTCATCGGAAGCCAAATTTGATTCGCGTTGTGGTTGGCCGAGCTTCTATGAGGCCTTGGATAAAGACAAAATTGAAGAGAAACTCGATCTTTCGCATGGTATGCGACGAATAGAAGTCCTATGTAAGAATTGTGGGGGGCATCTTGGACATGTGTTTGATGATGGCCCGAGAGAAAAGACGGGGTTACGCTATTGTATTAATTCGGTCTCCCTCAATTTTGATAAAGAGGAGTAGTTCTTTTTTCGCTTTTATCTAAAAAGCTAATTAAATGGTTGGAAAGGTAGAGGTCTATCTGCGCCTCTGATTTCATTCATCTCGCTAGAATGCATCAGTGAGTTCGAACGCCCCTATCGAGGCAGTGTACGATCAGGCGCTGGTTGTTTGGGAGGTAGGTGACCGAGTTGTGTTTGGGCGATGACTGTTTGGAGTCCTACTCCTTCGAGTAACTTCTTGACAGCTCGTATTTCTTCAATTGTTGGACGGTGGATATCTCGGCGTCGGAAGGTTGGACGGTAATCGAGAATGCAAACTTGGATTCGATCATCAATGGCATGTAGTCGGGTTCCCCATTGGTGAAGTTCGGTTTCTTTCTGTTGTTGAGAGGGAAAGAATGCCGCGTTGTAAGGTAATCCAACACCCATGAAGATTTGATTTGGATAATAATGATTGGCCAGATGTTTGACAGCGGCCCAAGATGTATCCAGATATTTTTGGGCTAGATTAGGGTCGGAAATATTTGTGATTGTTTGGTAAGTAGCAACCTGAACGGCTTTCAGATCAGGTCCAATGTCAGTTATACCTGCCAATATTAGTTCATCAATGTAATCGGGAGTCAGAATTGAGGCATTAGTGTCCAAATGCAACCGGGCTTTCGGGTCTGGGTTGAGATGATTGAGTTCCTTGAAAAACTCGATCAGCCACTTTCGGTTGAGGGTCGGTTCACCACCCGAAATAGCAAGACGGTTGACATGGGATTTCTGACGAAGTTTCGTTAGGATTTCGGCAGCTTCATTGGGCGTGACGGCTGGTGCACGACTATTATAGGTTGTATCAAAGTTCTGACAAGTTTTACATCTAAGGTTGCACCCTGCGCTGAAACAAGCTACTTCAATGTATGAGTGCCGGGTTCTGCCAAGATTTTTCGCACTCCACGGAGTTCCAACCCCGCCAACTGGGTGAGGGCTATACCATCCAACAATTCTGCGGGGTACGAAATCGTCGGCTATCTTTGTTCGAATGTGTTGACCCGATTTTACTGGTGTGTGACAGCAGGGAAGAATTTCACCATCAACGGAAACTAAACAGGAATAACACCCACCAGTCTGGCAAGGGGTAAATAGGTCGTGTGAATCAGGAAACCGGGAAAATCGGATGCCCAGCGTTTCAAGAGCCGTTTTAATAGTGACTTGGCTTGGTACAGTAACAGGCTTTTCATCCAGCATAATTGTAATTTCATTGTCCAATGTTTGTTCAATTGGTTCGATAGCTTCTCTATAGCATGCCAAGTAGCATGCTTGGCATCCAATACATACTTGGGGACTCGGACAATCTACCGTTTCAGTACAAAACCCACAATTCCAGCATTTATCGAGATTCCGTCTGAAGATTTGGTGAACCATGGACTTACCCTAATAATCTGTGATGATGATGTTTCAGATTAGCATCAGTTGTTAAATGTTATGGCAGAAAAATGGGGGTGTTTATGGTGATGGCTAATTAGGCTACGTGTTCAGTTTGAACGGAATTATCTTTGGGTATTTTTATGGATTGGAGGAGAAGAAGCCATGGACGTGGATTCAGGAGCAGAATCGTGAAGAGTTGAAAGAGGAAAAGCTTGGGGTCGGTAGTAGCTTGGTGGCCTTATCGGGTCGTGAACATCGAGTATGCCGATAGCTATGATTAGATTTTTTGTTTCACCCGATGGATATGTCTGTCAAGTTTGTGGTGAGAAATTCGTAGTCGTACTGGGTTTTGACAAAAACGCCGATGTTGCCTAGACGTAGGTTGGTTAGGCCTTGTTGTTGCATGGCTTGGGCACTTTGGACTATTTCTTGAAGAGAAGGAGGTTTTTCGTGGGAAAGGTGGTAGGTTGGAAAGAAGGCGAGGAGTGTTGTAGGAATGGTGGGGTCAGTTTCAGCGATGAGTTGGGCAATGGCGGTGTGTTGGTCGGTTTCCACCCATCCGGGGATGTAGAGGGTGAGGATTTCAAGCACAAACCCTGCATCATGGCTCAACGATATGGAGTCTAAGACTGTTTTATTGGAGGTGCCGCAGAGTTTTTTGTATATCTTGGGATTGTGGGCTTTGATGTCGAGCCAGAAGGCATCGACACCACCGTCCTTGAGAATTTGTAGATTCGGTTGTGTTAAGGCATACCCATTAGTTTCGAAGAGCACCCACATATTGTTTCCTGCAGCGGTTTTGATGGCGTGGGCTGCTTCAGCGTAATACTCAGGGTGACAACCTAAGTCGCCCCCAGTAAAGGCGATGATATTGCGTGCAGGACCATAGCCTTGGACAGATCGGGTAATTTGCGTTGGGTCTAGTGTCTGTGGGCATTGGGGTGAGTGAAGACCGGTGAGTCGACAGGATCCACAATGCTTACAAAGGGTTCCTGCGTGCCACATGGTTGCCCGTTCTCGAGGTTCCCAAACAGTTACTTCTTGACGATAGTCTTTTGAAATGAGGGCTAATTCATGTGTGGAAATCCATTCGCCATTTGCTGTTTTACTGAACTCCGCCGAATGACATTTCAAACACGTGTGATTGCATCCACTCTGGTATACGGAAAAGTAGTCTTCCGGTCGACTGAGATGCATAGATCGTATAAGTCGTTCGAACATTCCGTTTTTGTTTTTTCGAAGGGTTACCTGACAGGCAGGCTGTGACTGACCATCACAGGTTCTGGTTTGACAGGCTCCGCGTTCAAGTCCTTGATCCTTGAGTGGACATTTCATTCTGTAAGTTATAGGTTTCCAGGGTTTTTGGATTCTACGCTTTCAAGTGATTACAAAATTAGATTTTCTTTTGATGAGTTAGCATCGATGGTTCATTTAATTCAGTTTTATTTCAAGGATTTGCGTGGTAAGTGTTGGAGGTAGCGTAAGCCTTCGTAGATGAGAAGGATTGAGGTAATCATGAGGATGACAGGGGCTAAGACGAGTATTCCGAAGATGGGGTAGCCTATAAAGAGGGTGTAGATGCCGAGGAATAGGTTGGTTTCGTATAGGCGGTAGAATTCGGGGTAGTACCAGCCGGTAACTAATCCGCATTCGACGGCAAAGCGTCCAACGAAGAGGCTGAGGCCTGGGGTGACGGATTTGACACTTACAACGTATTGTCCGGAGTTGCCTTCGTCAGCTTCATCATAATCGTGCCATATTTCAAGGATTTCCGAAGTGTGATTAATGATAAGGTTGTTGAGCCTACCACCGACAAGAAGATCATTGGCTACCCAAAAAGAGGTAGAATGATGGATGGGGAGATCATGGAAAATGGTTGGAGTGCACCAATGTGAACCGTTCCATGTTGAAACTTGGATAGATGTGGTAATTGGTGTGCCGTCAATGACGTCCATACGGATTGACCCATTGGTCAATTCGTAGGTCCGTCCTCGTGTATAGATAGCATAGGCACCTGGATGAGTCAGCCAAGATAATCGACGGACCAACGGTTCAGGGTAATTGAGAATCGTTATAGAAAAAATTGCCAATGATATCAAGGCGGCGATAGCAACAGTTTTTACTCGAGGCCAACGTTTCACTTGGCTTTCACCATTTTGCGAAATTACTCCATTAAATATAAATTTTACTGTATTTACGGTAAAAAGAGTAACTTTTGGTTGGGATGGAACAACACACTTTCACATTACCATGAAAAGACGTTTTTGACCAAACGAAGCCATGAAAATACTCGAAAGTTAAATCAGTATTAACCGTTTAGGGGCATATCGTAGTTGCTTGCATTTTTTCGTTTGAAGTATTTGTACCGGCGGTAGTTAGGGTCATAGGTACGAGAGGGATCGAGCATACCTGCTTGGGCTTTTTGTGTTGATTGAGAATATTCGTAGAGAAAGGTGGGTATGCCGAGTTCTTTAAGGCGTTCGAGGTTGGTGGCGATGACGCTGCTGTTGTTGACCCAGATGATGATGGCTTCATCGCATTCGGAAATCATTCCTTTTTCCCGTTCACGAACATTGTCGCCATATTGTTTAGTCTCCCAGTTTCCTGCATTGTAGCGAATGCTTCGTGCATGACCAACGAGTACGTTGCGGTAGTTTTGTGATGCCAAATAGTCTTGGAAGACATGATTTGCACCAGGCGCTTCACCAACAATGATTCTCATATTTCGATCCAGGGCCGCGTTGAGACGAGTGATAATTTCAACAGGTAAAGTCTGAGCTTTGAAGGCTTTACTGCCCATGAGGAGAAGCGTTTCAAGTCGAGAATTTTGAACACCACTCATTTCTTATTCGACGTCCCATTATCGCTTTTCAAAGAGGATACCCATTCATTGCCCAGCTTGGAGAAAGTCGAGCAATTGTTTCACCACAGCTTGAACTATTCTATAATTTTCTTGGTTATAAGTATCGTATAACTTGTGTGTCTGCAAAATCTTGTGGTAGTAAAAGGCTTTTTTAGCAGAAGCGAATCATATTGATGACCCACTGGAGAGTGCGCAATGTGCAGGTGCTATTACCCCCACCATTGAATGCAATCGTCACACTACTGATGATTATAATCTTTCCTGGGTTCCTGTTCCTAACAGGATATGCCTTCTATATTGAATGGATTGACCGCAAATTCTATGCCGACCAACACCACCGCATCGGTCCATTACATACAGGCTGGCGAGGCATCCTTCAACCCTTCGCAGATTTTGTCAAGTTGATGGCTAAAGAGGATGTAACCCCAGTAGCCGCAGATAAAATCGGCTTTACGCTGACCCCCATTCTAGCTTTGGCAATTCCCATCTCCGTGCTTATGCTAGTTCCGATAGCGATTTCTCAGACGCCATTCTTTACAGTAACGGGCATCATGTATTTTGAAGGCGATTTACTTATGATCGGCTTCTTCAGCACTATGTTCACCATAATGCTGTTTATCGCCGGCTGGTCATCGTCAAACCGGTTTGGCTTTACTGGAGCAGTACGTGGCATCGTCCAGATGCTCGCATATGAAATTCCGTTACTCCTCGCACTGTTTGCGGCGGGAATGGTAGCAGGGAGTTTGAGCCTTACAGGCGTCGTCGTATACCAAGCAAACCTTGGGTTACCCCTAATCTTTAACCCAGCATTCATTGGACTCTTCATTGTCTTCCTGATCGCTGCACAAGCAGAAGCCGAACGCATACCCTTTGATGCACCCATTGCTGAAACTGAAATTGTTGGCGGTTGGGAAACCGAATTCTCCGGGAAGAAACTTGCCTTCTTCCGACTCTCCAATAACTTTGAAGTTCTCCTCGCCTCCGCATTGGGTACAGCCGTTTTCCTGGGAGGCCCTCTTGGACCAGAAATCTTCTTCATCTTCATTGCCAATGGTGGTTTCGTGCATGGGATCACCATCAACTCTGGACATTATATGGCTTGGATTATCACCAATATGCCCTTATTACTCAATCCTGCAATTGCAGCCATTTACTACGCTTTCTGGTTCATCGTCAAAACCACCGCCATTGTCTTGATCCTATCCAATATGAAAGCCCTCTTCTCTCGATGGCGAATTGACCAAATCGCCCGTGATAGCTGGAAATGGGTTATTCCCTTCAGCCTCCTCATGGTCGGCATCCTTTTAGCCTGGCCATTCATCATGGACTGGATTGTCGCCATCTTACCTTAGGAGTGTAAAAAAATGCCACGACCTGGAGCAATGGAAGGCGAAATTCTTGGCACCGTCCTCAGACGAAAAACTGCCACGATTCGCTATCCTTTTCAAGAAGCCGTTCGCCCCGAACGCCTCCGCGGTAAAATCGAACACGATATCGAAAAATGCACCGGCTGCGGACTCTGCAGCCGCGACTGCCCTGCAACAGCCATCGAAATGGTTGAAGCCACGAAGACTAAAACCAAAAAGAAGCCCCAATTTCGCTTCGACCGCTGTATTTGGTGTGGAACCTGTGAGGCGGTTTGCCCAAAGAAAGCAATAACCATGACAGGTAAGTTTGAATTAGCCGCTTTCACCTTGAATGATGAGCATTTATTCGTAGTATCAGAGGAGCCAGAGCAGGCGGAAAAAACTGAAGAGTAGTTGTTTTTTCAACCATTTCATTCGAAATTACGTTAGTTTTGACTTTTCAGTCGAAATAATATTCATTCAGCGATATTCTAAAAAATCTATATTGAATTTGACGGCCTTTGAAATGGGAGCACCTTTAATCTTGCATATCAGCAATATCACATAAGCGTTAAAACTGATAGTCATTTGAAATAATAAACGCGCGTATTATTCGCGAGGTAATCCTATGGTTCAGGTGATTACCCATCGAGGAGTCGGAACGGGCCCGTTTGAAAACACCCTCACAGGATTTCAAACCGCCATTTCTTGGGGAGTAGATTGTATTGAATGTGATGTCCGTAGTTCAAGTGATGGGGTACTCGCTCTCATTCATGATTTTTCATTGGAACGTCTTTCCAACGGAGTCGGTAAGGTAGCAGAGCACACCTGGGATGAGCTAAAAGGTTTGAAAGTTAGTGACACAGAAAGAATTCCTACCTTGGTTGAATTCTTTGAGTTGGTAAGATCATACGATGAGTTAAGAATCAATCTGGATGTGAAAATAGTCGATATCGAATCACAACTTCTACATCTCATCCAAGAATATGATTTGCTTCATCGAATAATGATTTCTTCTTTTATTCAGCCGGTATTGAAAAAGATCCGAAACCTAAACGATGAAATTGCTACAGCCCTTTTGTATGAGTATGATTTGCAGAACCCAGTCGATGTTGCAAAAGGATTGGGTTGCTCTGCGATTAATCCTCAGTTGCATTTGGTTGATGCTCAGTTTGTTCGTATAGCTCATCGAATGGGGTTGAAGGTTAATCCGTGGGTGATAAATGAACCTGAGGAGATGCATCAGTTCATTGATTTCGGTGTTGATGGGATCATTACTGATTTTCCTCCGCGGTTAATTGAAATTCTCAATCGTAAGGATAGATAAGAAATGCGTGATTTGTTACATGAGTTAGTTCTTGCTGATGCGCCTCCAGGTCGTGAAAATGAAGTTCGGCAGATTGTCACTCGAGAGTTAGAACCCTATGTTGATGAACTTCGTGTTGATGCCCTTGGTAATGTGATTGTAAATCGACATGGAAGGGAAGCAAAATCATTGATGCTGATTGCCCATCAAGATGAAGATTGGGCACTCCTTTTGACTCACATTGACAATAACGGATACCTTCGGTTTACTCGACTTGTCGGTCACCGATGGAACATTCTTGGGCAACGGGTAATCGTCCATGGAAATCAAGGGAAAAAACCTGGTGTTGTGGGCCTGGTCGCCCCACACATTATTCCGATGAAAGAATTACAACAGGGTTATCGACCGGAATTTGATCAAATGTTCATTGATTGTGGGGCAGACAGTTTTGATGACGCGCAATCAATGGGATTTGAAATTGGGCAGTATGTTACAGCAGAGAAACATTTTATTGAACTCGCAAATGGTCGATTTCTCGGTAACTGTTTTGATAATCGGGTAGGGCTGGTGGCCATGATAGAAACCTTTCGCCGAATCCAAAATGAGAAGTTGGCAATGCAAGTAGTGGGTGTAGCTTCGGTTCAAGAAGAACTGGGAACTCGTGGAGCGAAATCTGTGGCATTCAGGGTTGAACCAGACTTTGGAATCGCCTTTGATGTGTCACCAACAGAGGATCATCCTGACATTAAACCGGGTCTGATTCCTGTTAAGCTGGGTCAAGGACCCACCTTGTTGAAAGCGGATCAATATCATGTGACCTCTCAGACGATGAATACATGGATTGCTAAAATCGCTGAGAAGCATCGAATACCATTGCAGGAGGTCGCATTACGTGCGCCCGTTCATTTTGGCACTGATGCCGCAGCCGTTGAAATAGCAAAAGCCGGCAGTAAAACAACGGCTTTGCTTGTGCCGACACGTTATTTCCATACGACGAACTCGATGATTCAGTTTTCAGATTTGGAATCAACGGTTCAATTAGTAGTAGAATGTGTACAGTCCCTTGGTCAGCTTTACGAATGACCCATATTTTTGATCCAAAAAGTGGCTTCCAATTTATTCGATTAGCCCAAGATCACGCATGTGATCTGCTAAAAGATAGATTGCTTTGCGGGTGATTGTCTCTTTGTTTGTACCAGCGCAAACAATCCTTCCACTACTAAAGATTAGGAAAACGGCTTTAGGAGTCTTCATTCTGTAGATAAGCCCCGGGAAGACTTCGGGTTCATACAAACAGCGTTCTAGGGCCATCTGTGCCATATCGAGATCCACGCGGCTGTGTAAATCACCTGAAGCGACGATATTTTGGATAGTAATTTTGGGTTTACCGGAGACTGTGATCCCTGCTTTCCGTATCTTGGCAATCACGTTTTCGACGGCCTTCTCTGCTTCGCTCTCTCGTCGTAATCCTGTGATGACCATCCGTCCGCTATTAAAGACGAGAATAGTAGCCTTTGGATTTTTCACACGGAGCATCAACCCAGGAAACTGTTCGGGGTTATATTCAGCATCCCGCTGTTTACGGGCAAGAAGATTGAGATCAATTTTTGCGTCGACTTCGACGCTTGCAACTACATTTTCTATTTTGTATTTAGGTCTCTTTGGCAAGATGAATACCTCCCAGACCGGCGGAGTGTGCTTTATAAACTTTTTAAAGACTGTTTATAACGTAGCCATTGCCCTTATAAACCTTTTATAGGGCTGGCAAGCGCCATTTTGATGAAAAGAAAGGGATTTCCGGCTCAGGGAGAGCCGGATGTTTAAGTTTTTAGGTATAAGGACCAGGCGTGGTGTCGATAGCATCACGTTTTGTGGACATCACGTCGATGTAATCTTTGTAGGCTTTGAGCATTTCAGGAGTGATGCTGGGTTTGATTTTAGCCCTAGCTGCTTCAAAGTGCTTGGCATTGACAGTAGTCAGTTTTTCTTCGTTTCGAATTGCGTACATGCCAGCTTCACGGATAAGGTTTGCGATATCAGCACCAGAGTAGCCTTCGGTTTCCTTAGCGATTTTTATAAGGTCTACATCGTCATCGATGGGCATTTTTCGTGTATGAACCTTGAGAATTTCTATCCGAGCTTCCATGTCTGGTGCTGGGACCATGATGATTCGGTCAAAGCGTCCAGGGCGGAGGAGTGCCTTATCAATGATTTCAGGTCGATTGGTGGCACCAATTACAACGACGTTTTTGAGCTCTTCCATTCCATCCATCTCTGCAAGGAGTTGATTAAGAACGGATTCATAGACGTGGCTTCCTTGCCATTGACCTCTTGCGGGAGCAAGGCTATCAAGCTCGTCAAAGAAGATTATACTAGGCGCAACTTGTCGTGCTTTGCGAAAGATTTTCCGAATTCCTTTCTCAGATTCTCCCACCCATTTGCTGAAAATCTCAGGTCCTCGGATGGCAATGAAGTTGGCTTCACTTTCGGTGGCAACAGCCTTTGCTAGTAATGTCTTTCCACCACCAGGTGGTCCAACGAGAAGAATTCCTTTAGGTGGTTGAACCCCGACTTTTTCAAATTTAGCAGGGTATTTTAGAGGCCACTCAACAGCTTCGCGTAATTCATCTTCTACTTCTTTTAGTCCTCCCACGTCCTCCCATGATACTTTGGGGATTTCTAGATACACTTCGCGAAGAGCAGAAGGTTCTGCACGTCGTAATGATTCGTCAAAATCTTCACCTGTGACTTCAAGACTTTCAATAATATCTGATGGAAGAGGTTGATCCTCATCCAAATTGATTCGTGGAAGAATCCGGCGCAACGTATTCATTGCCGCTTCACGGGCAATTGCAGCCAAATCAGCGCCTACCATTCCATGTGTGGAATCAGCAAGTGTATCTAGATTCACATCTTTAGCTAAGGGCATACCACGTGTGTGGATAAGAAGAATTTCCTTGCGTCCCGTGCGTGTTGGTACTGGGATTTCAATTTCGCGGTCAAAGCGACCGGGGCGACGTAACGCTGGATCTAATGCATCTTGGCGGTTAGTGGCCGCAATGACGATGACTCGGCCTCGGGCTTGAAGACCATCCATGAGTGCAAGGAGCTGGGCTACAACACGACGTTCTACTTCCCCTTGTACTTCTTCACGTTTAGGAGCAATGCTGTCGATTTCATCAATGAAGATGATGCTAGGAGCACGTTCAGATGCTTTATCAAATAGTTCCCGTAGGCGTTTTTCAGATTCGCCATAAAATTTACTCATAATTTCAGGACCATTAATGGAAATGAATGTTGCATCAGATTCATTGGCTACAGCACGTGCTAGAAGAGTTTTACCCGTACCAGGTGGTCCGAATAGTAGGACTCCTTTTGGTGGATCAATTCCCAATCGATCAAAGAGCACCGGGTGTTTCAAAGGAAGTTCAATCATCTCGCGAACGCGGTCAATAGCCTCATCAAGCCCTCCAATATCTTCGTAGGTGACAATGGGAGCTTTTACAGTAATATCGACGGCTTCGGGTTGAATCTGAATAACCGTATCTTCGGTAATCTTAACAATGCCTTTAGGAGTGGTTTTAGTAACCACGAACTTGATTTCTCCAAGGGCAAAGGGTGCTCCTGCACCACGCATCATAGCTTCGAAAACTGAATAATCGCCACTCCGAATGGTGCCTGATCCCGCAGTACTAACAATATCACCTTGAGCAACTGGTCGTTGATTTAAGCTCGGTTTTACGGCATCGCCTTCCGCGACAATTCGAACACCTCGTTGTGCAGGTGCAAGTTCGACTCCTTTAGCAGGTGATGGATCAATTCGTTTGACTTCGACAAATTCTCCAATCCCAGTACCAGCGTTGCTTCGGACCAGACCATCCATGAAGATTTTTCCTGAACCCGCATGAATGGATTGACCACGCCAAACGCGAGCACCAGTATTCTTTTTTCCTGTAATCTCAACTATGTCCCCCGACGTCACGCCAAGGCGTTCCATGACCTTGGGGTCAACACGGACAATTCCACGTCCAGCTTCATCGCTTGGAAGAGAGACTACACGAAGTTGAATTTTTGCTGACATTTAATCAATTTCCTCCGTTATTGAAGATAAGCGTTTACGGACAGACTGGAACTCAGATGCCATTAATTGGAAGAGGGCTTCACATGTATCAAAGTAATGGTCGATCATTGCTTGGAGTAATTGATCACCATCTTTGGTTAACCGATAGTACCGACGCAAGGGCCCTCGACCTTCACTGTGGATTTTGGTGTTGCCAACAATCCACCCTTTTTCTGCAAGACGATTGAGTAAGGGATAGATGGTTCCGGGTTCCATTTGAATGTGCCCTGCCGACATGTCATCGATAAGAGCGCTGATACGCGCTCCATAAAGGCTTTCTTGCCGCAATAAGGTGAGTACCCAGAACTCAAGAATGCCACGATTGATTTCACGAGACCATTCTCGAATCTTATCATTTGTTTTGTCGGTAGGTGCTTCAGTCATTCAACTCTACTCCGAATATATCGTGTGACTATATATAGTCCGGCAAAGCAGTAATACTGCTTTATTTAAACATGCCGAATTAGTTACTTGGAGAACTGCCTTCGAGCATGTCTAAGGAGGGAGAAGATTTTCGTTCCGTCCTAGGCAGAAAGACTTTAAAAGACACATTAGACATTGGCTCTGAACCCCAAGACCAGTAAACAACAAGGTGGCTAACTAGTGAAACTCTCACTTCGCATTTGTACCCTTTTGATTGCAACGTTGTTCATCGCCTCAATTCTGGGTTTACCCGCCTACACACCGGTTGCGGCTCAACCGAATATCCAAATCACCGATGTTCAAGTCCCCTATGAAATACCTCAAGCATCAAGTGGGCAAGTACAAGCAACCGTCCATAACTTGTTAAATATCTCACTTGATGGGTGGGCACGGTTTTCTGACCAAATAGGCGAAATCCGAAGCCAAAGCCCAATTAATCCACTCATAGAACTTGTGAACTTCACAATCGGACCTGAAGAGTCAATGACTGTCGTCGTTGAGTACAAAGTAAATGAGACCGCTACTTTGGGAGTTCACATTGCTACCTTTGAGATTAGTGTTGGTGATTTCTCGTTCTTATACGAGCAATACCCGATCACTGTGATTCCTGTTGCAAGCATCACAAATGTTGTGCCTGGAAGCGTCTTTTCACAGAACCAAATAGGACTCCTTTTGGTCTCAATTGAAAATCGCGTCAACGAGATAAAATCAGTTCGTATTGAAGTATTTGGATCAAAATTTGTAAACTCTTCACAAGAAGTCGAAATTCTACCTGGATCGAATACAGTAGCAATTCCACTAATGCCTAATGTTACTCACGTATATGATTTCGGTATGTTCCCTGCAAACGTTTCAATGTATTATTTTGACGAATTCATCAGTAGTCAAGTCATTACCATTCCTGTTGATACATCATTGGTTAACAAGATTGTAACCATCATTTTACCTGCAGGGATTTTTCTAGGCTTAGTTCTCTTCTATGCATTCCGCAAGCGACGACGAGTTCGTGCAACAACCCCAACCGAATAGCATTAAGAGGAAGATGTACCCTCTCCACCCTGTTGATGCTTGGTAAGTGGTGAGACGATGAGTTCAGACCAATGGATCCTTCTACGACACGAGATATTAGAATGTCGTAAATGTATACTTTCGAAATCCCGGACACAAGCAGTGCCGGGAGTTGGGCCTCAAGAAGCCCAATTAGTTATAATCGGCGAGGCACCAGGAAGACAAGAGGATCTTCAAGGTGAGCCGTTTGTTGGAGCGGCAGGAAAATTACTTACCAAATTGCTAGAAGAAGCCGGAATCCCGAGAGCGATGGTTTTCATCACAAACATCGTAAAGTGTCGTCCTCCAGAAAATCGACAACCATTCGCTGATGAACGAAAAGCCTGTTTTCCATTCCTTTTACGCCAATTAGATTTTATAAAACCTCGAGTTATTGCGTTGGTCGGTCGAGTTCCAACAGAAACCATTCTTGAAACAACTGTAAGAATGGGAACCATGCATGGAAAAACCTTCAAACGCGGAGGACGCACCTATTTTGTAATGTATCACCCTGCGGCAGGATTGTATAATCAAAATCTAACCCCAGAGATGGAAGCAGATATGCAAAAACTAAAACGCCTGCTTAATACTCGTGAAAAATTAAATTCCGAACCACAGAAAGGTCAACAGGATTTAAGCCAATTCTTTAAAAATGAATAGGGCAAGACGCTGCTATTCTTCATTTTCCATCATGGATTCAAGCGCCGCACGGCGTCGAGCAAGAAATGATTGAAGTTCACCTTGCATTTGAGCACGAATTCCTAGCCCGCCGGAGGCCGCAGCACCCATCGGTGATGTTGGCGCTTGAGGAGGTGCTGCCAGACCTGGAGAAGAACCGGGACTAGCTTGTGAAGGCGGCATTCCAGGACTAGGAGTTGGTCCGGCTTTAGGCGGTTCTCCTACACTGGTGGCGGCGGTAACTGTTGGTGCTCCTTTGGGTCCACCCATACGAAGAACTGTATCAACTTGTGTTTCAATTATAGATAACCGATTTCGCAAATCATCTATTTGTTTTTCAAGTGAGCCAACGCCGTTGAGAAAAATGGTTGCCACCCTTTCAAGAACTTGCGCAAGTTCCTCAATTTTCTTAGAGGTGTCTTTTTCAGCTGCTAAGAAGTCAAATCCGCCGAGCGCCATTCTGCATCAGTGTCACCTTAGATTGAATAGTTTAAAACCTTGTGGGGTAGCATATCAGCTCCTAGTTGTTTTAGGGGAAAACTAAACAATTATGCTCTTGTGAATGAAACAAAAGAAGGATATCTAATCATGTTAGCCCAATCACAATATCCAAGGCTAATCGCATGGTTATTGGAACTCTTCCATCGTCGAGTACATTATGAAAAAGTAACAATGATTAACGGACTTCGCGTACAGATTTGCCCCCAAGTGTTCAACCCGATTTTGGGTCAAACAACCTCCTTTTTTATTCGACACATGAAATTAAAACCTAGAAGACGGGTGCTTGAAATTGGCACTGGGTCAGGAGCCATCGCAGCCGCGGCGGCACAGATAACACAACCTGTGACAGCAACGGATATCAGTCCCTTAGCGGTTCAATGTGCCCAAGCTACTTTGCGACTAAATGGAATTGAGAGCCGAGTTAGAGTCCTTTTAGGTGATTTATTCTCTCCAGTAAAGGACGAAACATTTGATATCATCTTATTCAACCCCCCTTATTTCCGGTTTGATGCTCAAAGCTGGATGGCAAAAGGATGGTGTGCTGGTTCTAAGTACGAGCTATTTGATCAGTTTCTTAGCAATGCACGACAAGTGCTAGCCAAAAACGGTGAAATCCAGATGCTGCTAAGTTCCGCTGCTTTATTGCCACGGATAATTTCACTTACAAAAAATGTCGGCTTCAAAATTCAGATCATTGCTAAGGGCCGTATTTTTGGCTTATTAGAGCGAATCTATTTATTTCGTCTCCTCTGATGTGCCACGAATCTTCCTTAGCAGGGTTCCCCATGGTAAAAAGAATAGACCAATCAAAGCGATACCGAGAATGAGATAGAGGGTATCCATGAGAGGATCTGAACCTCCTCCAAAAATTTGGAACAAAATGGGTTGTAGAAAGGGTAACTGCGCTCCCAAAGTAATTAATAATGCAAGTGCAACTTTTCCGAAGAAACAAAAAACGAGAGCTTTCCATAGCGGATATTTCGTTGCCCCAAGAGCGATGAGGAGGATGTCATCAGGTAGTGGTGTTGCAGCATAGATGAAGATCAATAGCCCCCCATAGCCGCGTTCGATTTGTCCACGGATTTTTAAAATCTTTTGCCCAGTAGGTGATTCTTCCAAGGATCCGCTCTGACTACGCCCGAGTAGCCAGGCAACTGTTTCTCCAATAGCTGCTCCGGCGCCAGCCACTATGCCAAGCAGCAGAGCATCTAACAGTGTGAATCCTGGTTGGAGGGCAATTAAGAGAATAATAAACAAGTAAGGAACGGGAAAAATGACAGTGAAATTACCAAAGATACTAATAATGAAAACTCCGACATAAATTCCTAATGGTCCAAAGACAGTAAGTGCCCACATAATGATGGCATTCATAATGTCAAGGATAGACAGCCCGATGAGCACGGGAACTACAAGCAGGATGATAAAGAATGTAACAAAGACGAGGAAGCGAAGGGTTCGCTTGACATCCCCAATTTGCACTCGGGCTTGCCAAACTTGCTGAAAAGTCAGATCCTTTCCACGAAAGATTTTTCCTAAACCCCAGGCGAATAGAACAAATCCGGGAAGGAGATAACCTAATCCAGCCATGAGCGAAGCAAGGGCTACATTTGGAGGAAGGAGAATTAAACCAAAATAATTGGCGAGATGAGGTAGAAGTAGGAGAGCGCCTAAGATTAAGAAGGTTCCACTTCCAAGAGTTAGGAAGAATTTCGCATCTCCCGCCCGTTCCTCAATTGTATCGAATTCTTCTGTTGAAGGTGGAAATGCATCAGTCATGAAATTCTACCTCGTCAGGGGGAAGGAAGAAGCCCCAAAAAGGCACTCTTTTGTTAATTAGTTCCTGAGGAATGTGATGATAAAAATGGGCTGGTTGGAAATAAAGAACGGGAGGCGGCTTAATTATCTCGTAATGAGGGTAGATGTACGTTCGACGTTTCTAAGGGCTCGTATTCGTTCTACAAGCACATAGAGATCTTCCATGGAATCAGATTCCACAGCGGCAATGATGTCCCATGAACCTAACGTGGTTCGTGCCTCTTTGACTTGCTTGAATTCTTTTAGGCTCTCGATTATATCAAATTCGCGTCCGGATTTTGCTAAGATAAGGACATAGGCAAGAACTACAGCCACTCCGAATCACCGTTTGGGACGGACATCCTAAAAGCCTTTAAGTCTTTTTCTCTTTTCTTTGACCTAAAGCACGAAATGCAACTTTGTGAGTAGTTTTTGCTTCTGTGTCAGCAGGAATATCCCCTGAAAGAATGGTGCCAGGTAGCACAATAGAATTAGTTCCAACCTTCACTCCAGGATATATGGAAACATTGGGACTCAGGATGGCATTATCTCCAATCACCGCGCCGTATTTCACTCGAGGTACAACTTCTGATTTACCTTTTATGACAGATGAAATTGATTCTCCAGCAACCGGACGATTAACAAGCTGTGCGCCTGCCCCAATATCCACGTTACGTCCCACTACACTGTCACCCACAAAACATAAGCGGCCAATTTTGGTTTCATCAAAGATGAGACTTTCTTTGATTTCAACACCAAACCCCACTAAGACATTGGAGCCTAAAGCGGTGTATTCTCGAACTAGTACATTATTTCCAATGTAGGTGTTAGGACCAATATAGGTGGGTCCTCGTATTGTTGAATGGGGACGAATTACAACGCCTTCAGAGATGTGAACGGAACCTTCGATTCTACTGGGCTGTTGTACATCAGCAGATGAGGCGATAAAAGACCCTTTACCTGTTAACACTTTATCGAGAACGAACCGATTGGCACGAATGAGATCCCAGGGGTAAGATATTTCCACCCAATCTCGTTCCCAAACGGAACCATAGACCTCTTTCCTCTTATCAATAAGCTGTTGAAAGGTGGTGGTCAAATCCTTTGTATTTTCGAGCAAATTGAATATATTAGACTGAACCACGTAAATCCCCGCGACTGCATAGCGACTTTGGATTTCAGAAGGTTGAGGCTTTTCGACCAAACGTTTGATTCGAGCACGTTCGTTAATTTCTGCAATTCCATAGAACTGAGGATTGTTTGTTAAAGTGAGGCTGATGACAACTTCGGCACCAAGATCTTTGAAATGTCGTTGGGCACGCCGAAACATTGTAGGTTCGCCCAGGATATCCGCGTTGACGATGAAAAATGCATCTTCACCCTGTAATTCTTCTCTCGCGACAAGAATAGAATCTGTGACACTTCGAGGTTCTTTCTGAACTACATATTCAATTTTTACACCGAATTTGTGACCCTGTCCTAGAAAATCGCGAATCTGCTCCCCGCGATATCCGAGGGATACGACGATGTCACGAATTCCTGCTGCACGCATATCTTTAATTATCCACTCTATGACTGGTTTACCACCGATATCGATTAGTGGTTTAGGGCATGTATCAACAAGTGGCCACATGCGTTTGCCTTCACCGCCTGCTAGAAGAAGTGCTCGCATAGTTGTTAACCCCTATTCATAGTTGACAGCGGCTAAGGCAGTTCATTAATCTTTTTCCTTTCGGACCCGGGGTAAAATTTCTACTGAAAACTTATTCTCTATTTTTTGGCTTCGTCCACTTGGACCTTGGAATATACACGTCATTACGCCTTCATGAGTGCCTGCTTTGGTAGCAATAAGGAATAGGGGGAATTGGACATGCTGTTGGGCAGGAAGAGCGAGTATACGTTTTTCTAGTGTCCCAGTTTTGAGAAGAAGAGTAGGTGGTAGGCTTATATTGATAGCTAAATCAGAGGCATCGCCATGGCTGGTGTTTTCAACACGTAGAGAAAGCTCGAATTCCTCTTGAGAATGAGGAGAAATGACCGGTTTTGCGACCAGGTTAATTCGAGGTTTGGCAGCAGTGATTTTCAATTGGGATAGATTGGATCTAAATTGAAATTGCTGATGATCTATTTGAAAAAGGATTGTCAGTGGCCCGACATCAAAGGTGCCTGGTAACCGGGGTTCCAGTGAGAATGGAATCTTGAATTTCTTCTTTGATCCAAGGGGAATGGTCAATGTTTCCAGCAGTGCAATATTTGAGGGAAGTGAAATCTGAGTGTCAATAATTTGTGCCGGGGCTGAAAAGGAGATTGTAACGCGTCCAGAGACGCGCTCTTTGATTTTGACTTCTTCTTTGTCCAGTTTTAATTTTAGAGTTGCAGATTGTGTATCTTGATAGAGTGAGAGGAGATCTGTAATTAATTGATTTACTGTTTCTGACTCGTCAACACGGGCGGGGAGTTGAATATCCTTAGGAACAACCTCTCCTTCAATAAAACGGTTAACGAGGAGGGATGCAATGGGAAAAAGAGCTGTTTTAATTTTTTTCTGACCTAAGCGTTTCTCGATTTTTTCTGCCTCACGATGAGTCTGCTTCGATTTCGCTAAATCATTAGCAGCAAATAACAGAATGGTTTGGAGAGAGTAAGCTCGAATCAGTAGTGCATCATCATTTTTTCTAGTACCTATGCGGGTTACCTGGTTTAAAGCCCCTGATGCTGCTGTGAAATCTTGGTTTGTAATAGCCGCATCCACGGCATCAAAAAGAATTGCATTCTCTCGCTTATCATCCTTAACAGCAAGATAAAATTGTGCTGCTTGTAAAAAGGCGTCATAAGCATGTTGATAATCGGGAATCTTTATGTAATCGCGTCCTGCGGCAGCCCATTCATCGGCAGCTTTTGATTCATTACCTTCGGCTTGATGCATTCTAGCCCGTTTCTCATGTTTCGCAGCTGATTTTGCAGGATCTCCGCTAAGAACGCCTCTTAGAAAGGACATAATAAAGCACGGTTCCTGTGAACCTGCTAAAATCTATTTCGGGTATAAGAGAAATCTGTTCAAAATTGGTTTCAGGAAGAGAATTTCAAGGGAATAGCCTTTTTAGGAATTTGAATAGGAATTCCGGTGGATTTCATGAACTTCTGAAAGAGTTGAGGCGATTCGGTATGAATGGGCACCACTTGTTTGGGTTGCATTTCTTCAAGTGTCTGACAGAGTTGCAGTGGATGAATATGTCCTGAGCAATGGGCAGAATACATTGCAAGTCCAGATAAAGCGAGCCAATTGAGAAGCTTATCAAAACTAATTTCACTTTCTTCATTAAAGGGCTCTGAAGCACTGAGAAGATATATACCAGATTCAGGTGGTTTGATTTTCTGGATGGTACTAATGCTACCAAAGCTGCTGCAGAATACATACCGTGTAGGATGTTTATGAAGCGCCTTCGCTGTGACACCGCGATCAGTAAAGTCTTTAATGGGAGGATCAGCCTCTTGGAGCAATTTTTCGTATTTAGATACCCGTTTTTTCTCACCATCAAACCAGCGGATTGCCGTTTTTCGTGCAATGCTTGGTTTTTTGAGGCCTCGGCATTGATTAATCGCGTGAAGTATCCAGAATCTTCGCGGCTCAACCACCAGTTCACGATCGTTTGCTTCAGCGGCGGATTGCATGGTTCGAAAGCGATCAAAATCGGGTTCAGAGAAATCTGCGATTGTTAGACCTTTACACCCACCAATGATTGTAGACGCTTTTTGGAGGACTTCCTGTTCAGTCGCTAGTTCAGCCTTGGCCATATTTGTACCCTCACTAAGAACAACATCTGGAGGTCCTGTAGTCTGAATAGCTTGTACAAAATTCTCAGTTAGTTGAGGAAGCGTTCCATGACGTCTAAAGTCACCTGTGTATACAAGGGTAGCTTCGGAACAATGGATGATAAACCCATAGGCTGCAGGAATACTGTGGTCCACATGTACTGGTTGAACTTCCACGTCTCCAATCTTAATACGCGCTCCAGTTTGAAAAGTCGATATTGTTTGTCCTTCGATATCAGTGTCGAAAGCTTTTCGTGCTCCTTCTAATCGGGCTTCAAAGATGATACGTGTACATTCGCCCATGTAGATAGGAATGCTCCGATTAAGTAGAGGAAGATATCCACTGTGATCCGTATGTGCATGGGATAAAATTACCGCATCGATGTCGGTGGAGGGGTAATCGTTTTCGGAAGGCTGATAATATAAATTGGGAATGTCGGGAGTTGCACCAACTTGTATTAATTCTTCAAGGGAACGAGGGGAAACAGGAAAATCATAGAACTCGCGCATTGTTTCAAAGGATTTTCCAAAATCAAGAAAGAACTTCACATCATGCCCTTGATCTTCGATTAGGATCTTATTGGCGCCGATTTCTCCTGCGCCTCCATAAATGGTAATGGTCACAGACACTTTGTTCTCCACCAGGATGTTAGCGTTTGTGTTTAGGTCGTCGAATCTTGGGTATAAAGCTACGGAGTGTACCCTGAGAGAGGCTTCCACAGCCTAGGATGGTGTTATTGTGGACAACGATTACATATCCTCTTTGTTTGTCTTCATAATTAATCGATTCCCCTTGAAGCCAAGCTTCTGCTTGCTCATCATTTAACTCGACTCTTTGCTTCACAGCATGAGGGCCAAGAAGATGGGCTCCGTCCATTGACAACCGAAAAGCGTTCGGTGAGTATTCGCCAATATAAAGTCCAGTTGATCCAGTATATGGTAGTTCGGATAGAAGGTTGAAGGCAGCGGTACTGATAAGTCGAATGCGTTTTCGTCCAGATTTTAAAAGCCTGTAACCAACAAGTTTGGGAATTCCAAACTGAGTAAAGAGAAGGTGCCATACATGCGCTTCCCTTTCGAGGTCAACTGTTAATGATTTGGTTTGGGACATTAGGGTTTCTTCCTAATAAGAGCGATAAAGAAGCCATCCGTATCATTATCATGAGGATAAACTCGCAGACACTTTTTGATGACATTTTGGTAATGAGCATCATTCCATTGAATAATACCAGGATGACTTTGAAGACCAACGAGTCTTGGAGGTTCGATTACTGCAGTAGGTACGCTGCGAAGAAGATGATCGATAACCGCTTCGTTTTCTTCAGGGTGTAGACTGCACGTTGAATAGACAAGTAATCCTCCAGGTTTAAGCAGACGAAAGGCTGATGTAAGAAGCCCTTTCTGCACTGTTTGAATACCAAGGATACGTTGGAGATCTGGAAACTCAAAGGTTGGAAGCTTGCTGCGAAGAAGTCCTGAAGCAGTACACGGTGCATCAACTAAAATCCGATCAAAGTGAAGGGGAAGTCGGGTTGAGAGACGGCGGCCATCTTGACATAACGTAATGGTGTTAATGACACCGCAAACTTGGATGTTGTGCCCAAAACTTGTGAGCCGGCGAAATGATCGATCATTTGCTACAATAGCTCCTTCGTTGTTCATCATTTGTGCCATTTGAGTTGTTTTGGAACCGGGTGCGGCGCATAAATCGAGGACTACATGTTGTGGTTGGGGGTTTAAAACGACAGGAGGGAGCATACTTCCTCCTTCTTGGATGTAATACCACCCAAAGGAGTATTCTTTTGTGAAGGGGAGTAGGTCATGAGCGCCAGAAACTCGAAAGCCAGCAGGATACCAGGGAAGAGGAGAGACAGCTATTCCAAGGCGTTTTAGCTGATCAATTCCTGATTTAAGGTCGATTTTGAGAGTATTGATGCGGACAAAGTTTACAAGAGGCTGAGAAATATTCTCAATAAATTTTGGAAATTCACGGCCAAGGAGCGTTTGGAAACGTTTCTGGAAATCAGGTGGAATGGTATACGTCTGATTCATTTCTTTAACGCTTCCGTTGATTGGCTTTAAACTAGTTTAGAGCTAAGACGAGTGCGGTAGATGGGCCAGGTGGCAATGACTCGGTTGTCATCAACGACATTGTATTGATCATATAGGTTAGTAGGGTGACAGGAATGATTTGGAATTATTCTTAGGTGATCTCCGGGCGAAAAGGGACGAGGGGGAGAAGGTTTTGTGAACGCGATCTTGCCATATTCGTGTGATAGATTAACAATCTTTACATCAGCAGAACTGGTTGTTTCATTGGGATGTAGAACTACCCCATAACCCCAGCTTGACAGCGTTTGGGTCGTGCCAGTGTCTTTAGATAACGTTGTAGCACCTGCATCTACAACCATATGTGAGTCCTGAACACCTACCACATTGGTTAGTACAGAAAGTGCACAGTCAGTATGATGACAAGAGTCTAATGAGATTTGACTATTGTCAAAGACATAGTTTCCGGGACGAATCTCAGTTATCTCCTTTTTGAATTTTGGTGCTGCCATGGCAGTAGGTGTTGACCCAATAGATACTGTTTCAAGTGTTAGTCCATTGCTTTGAAGTTTTTCAGAAAATTCGATTATCACATTTTGTTCGGTGTCAGCAATATTCCTAATTTCATCCTTAGACTTAGCTGTGTATGCGTGTCCAGCGTGAGTTAAAATTCCTCCAAAGGCTAGATGAGAAGCAGAAGCTATTTGCCCAGCCATAGTGAGTGCTTCCGTCTTTGAAGGTTCAACACTACATCGATGATGGCCGTAATCGATTTTGACTAATACATTCAGGTGTATATCAGCCCCGATGCAACATGCATCCAGCATCGTGATGATAGTTGGACTGTCAACTAATACATTCACATGTGCTTTTTGAGTTAATTTCACTAGTGAGGGGAATTTGTCCGGTATAATGGGATAGGCTAAAGTTACATCGGAGAATCCATGGATAACGAAAACTGATGTTTCTCCAATGGTAGAAACAGTTAGCCCTTTTGCGCCATACCCGGTTTGGAGGTTGGCGATTTCAAGGCATTGGTGAGTTTTAACATGAGGACGAAGGGGAATATCGTTGCCGCGGGATTTTTCCGCCATTGTTTGGATATTTCGAAGAAGGATGTCTTTGTCGATGAGCAATGCTGATGTGATCAGATCATCAATCTCCAAGAGTCTCAACTCAGACAAAGTCAGCTAAAGGGGGAAGGTGTGGCTCCATCTAGACTGAACCCACTTTCCTCGCAACTCCAGTACGGAGGCCTCGGTGGGTTTAAGATAGCCATGAAGATGGAGCCGGGTATGCTTTCTCACCAGCACTTGAAAAAACCTCCCATAACGCAACATGTGCAACCTTTTTTAAACAGCAACAAACAAAACCCACCTATCCGAGGGAACCTTCATGGTGAGCCTGAAATCTTATGAAAAGGTCCGGAAAGCCCTTGAGAAAATTGGGTTACCTGGACAAGATGCTTTTGATTTACCAACAAGCGAGAAGCGGTTTCCAGATGGAGCCGGCTATCGTATTGAAATCTCTGGTGTAGAACGCCCTGAGGTCTTAGAAGCACTGATAGAGGAGTCGGAGAAGCGAGATGTCGCCGTCCACCGCCTTATTAGTGTAGTTATGGGAGCGACCCTGCTCGATGACAAAGAACTTAGGAAATTTGCTCAACTAGCCCATGACGCAAAAATGGAAGTTATCTTAACTCCCGGTCCCCGAACAAGCTGGGACATAGGTCGTCAAGTCGCAACCCCAGATGGTATACTCTCAGGAATGCGATTTCGAGGTGCCGATAAACTAGTGGAAGTAATCACAGATATCAAACGCGGTATTGAGTTAGGTTTTCGAGGGTTTTTAGTCATTGATGAAGGACTTCTATGGGCTCTAAACAAACTCAAGGAAATTGGGGAAATCCCTAAGGATATCACATTCAAGGTCAGTATATTTGCAGGTCATGCATCACCGGCGGGAGGCAAATTACTTCAAGAACTAGGTGCAGGAAGTTTCAATCCTGTTGCTGACATGACGATACCACAGCTAGCTGCTATTCGCCAAGCAACAGATTTCCCCATCGACATCCACATAATGTTGATGCCAAGTTTCGGTGGCTTCAATCGTTTCTATGAAGCTCCAGAAATCACGCGGTGCGTCCAACCAGTTTACTATAAGTTTGAGCCGGGACCAAGTATGGCATTATATACACCCTGGTCTTCTATTGAGGGACTTAGCTTTCTAGCCCGTGAAAAGGTCAAATGGGCTGAAATTGTACGGAACATTATTCAAGATAATTATCCAGAAGCGAAACTGTCCAAAATTGGAGCCAAAGACCTAGCCATCCCTCAGCCCTAACAAATCTAGAGGAGAGTTTGGAAATGGGGTTTAAACCAGGTGGCATAAATCCTGCACTCGTTACGCCGTTTACAAAGGACGGATCCCAAGTAGATAAAACGGTCTTCCGTCGGCTCATTCGCCATTGTATCGATGACCTTGGGGTCACTGGTCTAGTCCCAGCAGGCACAACTGGTGAATTCACAAGCTTGACAATTGCAGAACATAAACTGCTCATCGAACTCGCTGTTGATGAAGCGGCAGGTAAAGTCCCAGTAATCGCAGGGGCAGGCGCAAGTAACACCAAAACAACCATTGACCTCGTTGAGTCTGCGCAAAAAGCGGGGGCAGACGCCTGTCTTGTTGTCACCCCGTATTATTTGCGTCCAACGCTTCGAGGTTTATATGAGCATTACCGCCTCGTCAATGATGTTGGATTACCCATTCTCCTCTACAACATCCCCCAATGTACTGGACTAGATATGCCATGGCAAATCGTTGAGGACTTGGCAGACCTTGATAATATCGTGGGCATTAAAGATTCAAGCGGACAACTTAAGCTCATCCTAGCAATCTTAGAAAAAGTAGGCTCGAAAATCAACGTTTTAGTAGGACATGATGAAGTGGTATTTCCTGCACTCGCATCAGGATGTTCTGGAGCTATTCTTGCAAGCGCACAACTCATTGGCGACATTTGGGTCGATATGCTCAAAAAAGTTCAAAGTAACAACTTCGCCGATGCCAGAGCTTTACAGCTGAAGTTGCAGAAACTTACTCGCCTAATTGTCGCTTCGGGCGCAGCAGGTGCAAAAGCCGGATTGAAAATGATGGGAGTTCCCGTTGGAAAACCACGGCTCCCATTGACATTCGGTGGTGTTCTTTCTTATGAAAACCGTGAAGAAATTCGCATAGAACTGGAAAAACTGGGAAAAATCAAACCCAAAGAGGTAACTATTGAAGTCGAACCGAAACAGCCCTTAGAAGCGCGATTTGGTGCATTTGGATTTACTCCAGACCAAGTGAAAGACTTCTCTCTTAAGGTTGGTGAAGGACTAGCAGGGACTGGAGCTGAGGTGGCCCATATTGATCTAATGATTGGCCGCAAGGATGGCCCGGTTGGATACGCGTTTGCTCAGGCTAAAGCGGCACCAAAAGAACGAATGGAACCCCTTCTTGCGATTTTAGAACCTAATTTAATGGTGAAACCCGAAACCTTGCTTGTTCCTACTGTTGCTAATCGAAGCATGCACCAAGCAAGTCTTTTTGGAGGCCCAGCTCAAACAGGATGCGCTAAAGCTGTAATGGATTCAGTTGAAGAAGGATTCATACCCAAATCAGCTGTAGAAACACTGGTAATTGTGGCAACGGTGTTTGTTCACCCCACGGCCGTTGACCGAAAACGGATTCTCATCAACAACTACAAAGCGATGCGTCACGCTATACGCCGAGCCATTGAAGGACGACCAAGCATCGATGAATTGCTCAGTGATAAAGAGTATGCCAAGCATCCTTTCAAGTGGGAACCGTAATCGAATTCATCAGAGTATGGACTTTATATTACCAAGAAGTAATGCAAGAAAAAGTGCTGCTGAGAGTAGATCTGCAGTGGTTCCTGGATTTAGCTGGGAAGCTTCTGAACGTAAGTAGTCATCGAAGGGTGTTATCTGTTTTAACCATCCGGTCTCTGGCATTTTCATAATGCGGGTATAGACTTTCTGAGCCCGTTGCATTACATCTTTCGCAATTTGAGAACCATTCTTTCGCTGAATGAATGAGTCTGGTCGGTCACCCAAGGCCCATAAATAAGATGCAAGAACAGCGTCCTCGGTACGTGAATGGCGGTTTAGAGCCTTTGCCACTTCTGGATAAAGCTTGTCAAAGGTATATGCGAAATTTGTTGTATATTCTAGCGCAATGGAATCGTAATCAGCGGCTAACGCCTGTAAATCACAAAGGGTATACTTTTCTCGTCGAATTAATTCAATTGTATGCGGTGATTGAAAATCAAAGGCTTGGGGCTTATCGGTCCATTCAGCTGATTTAGGAATAGCGCCTCCAGGACTAGCTATCTGTAATGCCCGAACCAGTTCTATGGCATCTTCGACACCTGTATTATTTAGAATGCGGGCTACACTTTGGTGAAGCGTCATTTTCGATTGGCGGGGTCGGGTAATTTCATGACCCGCTGCAGCCGCGAGAGGAACAAAAAGGAGAATGGTTCCAAGTAGCGTGTTTTTTCCATGGGGTTCCATTGAAGCTTGAACAGCGAGTTTAATTAGTTCCCCAATTCTTGATGATTCATGATTTTTAATACTGAATTGGTACCCCCACTGGGCTGTTTGGAGTAAAGGGTGTCCCAATCGGGTGATGCTGGCAGCAAAATGGATAAACCGAGTATCAGGATGATCCCTGTAGCGATGAACGTTTCCAGGTTTGGGTGTAAGTATGTCTAAGAGCATGGCAAATTGGGCCTTCTCTGAGATGCCGCATAATCGTTCTTCGACATTTACTCCCTGATCCATAGAGAGAAATCTCCTGTTAAGAGAATGAGGAACCTTGACCAGTATAAGATGTTTGGTTGAAGCGTCGAACACCCTCAAGGTTTTTCATTACCTATCTGGATATGGTCGCTTTGTAAAGGCTATGACGGTAAATGAATGGGAAGAAAAAGTGCTTAACCACATAGATAAGCTTCGAGATGAACTAGTGAAATTATGCCAGGATCTGATTAAGATACCCAGTTGGGACCGGAAAACAAGAGGCGAAGCAGAAGTTGCGTATTGTGTGGGTAAAACACTGGCAACGCGCGGAATCCAAACCGAGTATTTTGAATCGCACCCAAATATCGAGAATCTAGTAGCGACATGGGAAGTGAATAAGGGGAAACGGATTCTGTTCAATGGTCATGTGGACGTTGTACCACCTGGAGAGGATTGGACGGTGGATCCCTTTGCGGCAAGAATTCGTGATGATCGAATCTATGGGCGGGGTGCAGTAGATATGAAAGGAGGGATCGCTTGCCAGGCAATAGCAATCAGCGCCTTGTATGATCTTGAAGTCCCCTTGATGGGTACACTCATCCTCAATGCTGTGGGAGATGAGGAACGGCAAGGCAAGCTGGGAACAATGTGGTGCATTGACAATATCTGGGAGAAAATTAACGCAGATGCAGCAATAGTTGCTGAACCGTCAGGTATTGGACAACTTGGATTCGCAGTGAACATCGGTGAGAAGGGACCAATTTGGGTGAAAGTAACCACAAAGGGGGAGAAGGCACATGGCAGTATTCCAGGGGCAGGAAAGAATGCCATCTCGATGATGCTAAAACTGCTTCAAGCTCTTCTAGATGATAAGCCTCCAACGATACCTCCACCTATTACTCGCGAGGCTATTATAAACCAACTCGCTGCCAGCCTTAATATTGACCCGCAACTAATGAACTCGTTTATCCACCAAGGAGATGAACCCAATCCGATTTCAGCGGGAATAGAAGGACTCACAACGACCACCATGAACATTGGAACAATAACAGGAGGAGTCGCCGCAAACGTTGTACCAGATCGCTGTGAGACACAAATTGATTTTCGAATTTTACCCGGTCAACAACCTCATGAGATGATTGACTTCATTCAGGCTCATGCTGAGCAGCTAGGTATGTCGGAAATCTGTAAAATAGAAATCATTGAGTCCTTTACAGGTAACTCAATTCGCAACTTTGAACACAACAAGTTCGTGACTACGGTATTTAATGCTTCAAACGAGATAGCTGGGCCATCAGTCCACTTCTTATTACCATTCGCCACAGACGGTCGCCTACTTCGAAAAGCAGGAATCGAATCAACAGTGGCCTATGGTCCAGGAAATATGACCTTTGCTCATATAGCTGACGAATATGTGCCCATTGACGATTTACTCAAAGTCACCAAAGTCTTTGCAATTTCAACAATTCGATATCTTGGACTCAAGAAGTAATCAAGAACTTGGTGAACGTTGGAACGCTATGCAGGACGAAAGATTAGGCGCATTGTCTTCTTTTCTGGAATTTCTTCGAAGTCAGCAACAACTGGATCACCGACATGGATATCCTCTGGTTTGAGCGGATCAAGACCAATCAACCGAGCACATACAGAAGGTCCCTCCTTCAAAGCAACAATTGTCACGATGTACGGGACGTCTCTATCATATTTCGTTCCAGCAATGTGAATGACAGTGAATGAACGGATAGTACCTTCCCCGCTTAATTGAGTCCAATCAGTGGTCTTGCGGTTACAATTTGGACAAAAAAGCCTTGGTGGTAGATGAAGGGAATCACAGCTTGCACAATGTACCGCACACAGTTTTTGCTCATTAATTAATTCAAAGTATTTTTTGATTGTTGTTTCATCGCTCATCTTGATCACCATCGTTCACAAATATGGACTACGGCTGTGGCTCCTGACCCTCCGACGTTATGGGCAAGTCCATAGTTGGGCGAATCGACTTGTCGTTTACCAGCTTCGTTTCGTAGTTGATGGTACAATTCAATAATTTGAGCTACCCCAGTGGCACCGACTGGGTGTCCTTTGGCTTTGAGTCCACCACTGGTATTGATTGCGAACTCGCCATCTATTGCGGTATATTCCTCTTCGACAGCTTGCCCACCCATTCCTGGTGTGAAGAAGCCAAGGTCTTCGGTGGCAATGATTTCGGCTATAGTGAAGCAGTCGTGAACTTCTGCAAAGTCGATATCTTGTGGACCTATCTTCGCTTGTTTATATGCTCTTTGCGCGGCTATTCTTGCGGAATAGAGAGTTGTAAGGTCAGCGCGATCACACATATCCATTGTATCGTTTGCCTGCGCAGAGGCCTTGATTTTCACAGGAGTGTCAGTGAATTTTCTCGCCAATTTATTTCGTGTAAGAATCACTGCAGCAGCTCCATCAGTGATGGGAGAACAATCAAAGAGACCCAATGGCCAAGCGACCAGACGTGCTGATAACACCGTATCAATAGTGATTTCTTTTTGATATTGCGCTAAGGGATTGTGCATCGCGTTGGCATGATTCTTGACAGCAACCGCTGCCATTTGCTCTTTAGTTGTACCATATTTCGCCATATGAGCAACTGCCAAGAGGGCAAAAATTCCCGGAAACGTAATTCCAGGTTCTGCCTCAAAGGGCTGGTCAGCCGCCATTGCTAATATCTCAATGACCCCCGGAGTCGGGAGGTCAGTCATCTTCTCGACGCCCGCAGCCATGACCACATCATGTTGCCCAGATTCGATGGCAAGAATTGCGGCTCGTAACGCCGTAGCTGACGAGGCGCAAGCAGCTTCACATTTAGTAGCAGTAATTCCCGTCATTCCTGCAGCATCGGCCATCATTGGAGCAATGTGTGATTGTCGATTAAATTGATCTGCAGATAGGTTACCTATGAATGCCGCTTCAACATCTTTGGGTGTAATACCAGCGTCTTCGATGGCCTCATAGGCTGCTAAAGCGAAGAGTTCACGTAAATTGTAATCGTTGTGCCGTCCGAACTTTGTTTGTCCAGCACCAACAATACTTACATTGATCAAAAGTGTACACCTCGCCTACACGAGGAAAGTTGAATAAAGCAATGGTAAACTTATGTAATTATAAACAGTACCGTTGTCCAATCTTATGAAGGAAAAAAAATTACTTTGATTTCTTTTGCGAATGGATTTTCCTCAGATGTTGCCCGTATTCCACCAGCGCCCAAATGGCTTTTGCTGCTCTGGCTGGAGTTGGTAAGGTGGGAATTCCTGCTTCTTCGAGGAGCTGAGCACCTTTCATTGTGAATCGTCCTCCAGCCGTTAGAGCAACTAATGGTTTGTCATATTTTCGGACAATTGCAACTAATCGATCGACGATATCAAGATCTAACAAAGGAATTTGCATCATTACGATGGCAATGGCCCCATCATAATGAGCTGTTCCAAGAAGTGTGTCAAAAGCGATTTGATAGCGTTCGGCATCGGTGTCACCGGTGAGATCAATGGGATTATTGACGCTGCAATAGCTTGGAAAAGCTTCACGAAGAATTTGCATTTCTTTTTCAGGGGGTTCAGGAACGGTTAATCCTAGGGCTTCGCAGGCATCGACAGTCATGACTCCTGCTCCTCCGGCATCTGTGACAACAAGCACGCGATTACCTTTTGCAGGAGGCTGTGTTGCTAAAGTTTTTGCCATTTCAAATCCATCTTCGAAGTCCTGAGCTGAGAGAATTCCTGCTTGGTGGAATGCAAAATCATAGAGCCGGGCATCACCAGCTAATGCGCCCGTGTGACTAGCTGCAGCCACGGAACCTCGTTTTGAACGTCCAGCTTTCACAACGATGATCGGTTTTTGACTTGTTACAATTTTTGCAGTTTGGATGTATGAACTTCCTGTACTCGGTGAAAGTCCTTCTAGGTATTCGATAATGACTCGAGTTTCCCTGTCGGTGCCAAGAAACTTAATGAGATCAATTTCGTTGACATCTGCCTTATTGCCAAAGCTGATGACGCGGCTTACTCCGAGTCCGGATTGTGCGTTAATATCTAAAACAGCTGCCGCAAATGCACCACTTTGACTGATGAAGCTTATGTATCCTTTTCCTGGTCTTCCCATCCGAGATGCTGGAAGAAATGTGGTGTCAACTCCGGTATTGGTATCATATATACCAATACAATTGGGACCAATTACTCGAATCCCGCTTCGTTTGGCGATTTGGATGACTTGCTCTTCGAGGTAGGCACCTTCAGTTCCGATTTCTTTGAAGCCGCCGCTAATAATGATGACGGCTTTAACCCCCTTTTCTTCACAATCTTCCATAATTTTTGGTACAATTCCCGCGGGAACAGCTATAACGGTGAGATCAACAGGTTCAGGAACGGATGATACCCGCTCATAACTCGGAATGCCGAGTACTTCGGTTGCACGAGGGTTAATGGGATAGACTACGCCCTTGAAGGCGGGTTTGAGGAAATTACGAAAAATCACCCCGCCTACACTCGCTTTTCGTGCAGAAGCTCCGACGACGGCAACCGTTTTTGGATTGAAAAACGGTTCCAAGTCTGATTTCATGTAAGCCCCTCGATGAACCTTCGTTTCGATATACGCCGTTTGTCTCTTAGAGCGGAGCGCCATGGACATCCATTTCGAAATCTGCTACAAGGTTAGTTATCGTATCGAGTACACCTTTAATAGCACGAATTTTCGAAACCGTTTCCATAATATCGCGCATTCCCTTTCGTTCGATTTCAACAATAACATCGTATAACCCGAATAGTTTGTGTGCTTCGGATATGGCGGCAAATTTGCTGAGTTCGCGAAGGATGTTATCTTCTTGGTGGGGGGCTACTTTGATTAAGACATATGCTTTGTAAATTGGTACCCACTCCTATTTTTTGGATTTGAGAAGGGTGTTGAGTAAATATGCGTTTTCTAGGGTTGTAACCGCTCGGTGGGAGTTTGAAAAGATGGGGATATTAAGGCGCTCGAGACTTCCTATGAGGAGATTGTCGCGCTCTGTAGCCGGAATGACACCAATGATAGTTTTGGGGATTTTGAGAGCTTTGAGGCGTTGTCCGAGCATGACATAGAGATAATCAGGGTCAATGTTGGGTGAATTGGGAAGGAGGGCAATAAGGACGCTGTGAGTGTTGGGATCAGCAAGGACAATGCGAAGCGTGGTGTCTAATCGTTCTTCGTCTGCGTTGGCATACAAGCCAATGGGATTGTCGTTGCGGCAGTAGGGAGGGAGATTTTCCTTGAGAGCTGTAAGGGTGTTGGGTTGGAGTTTGGCTAATTGCAATGATGAATCATGGAGGGCACTCGCGGCATAGACGCAATATGCACCAAAATTAGAAATCGCTACAACTCCTAAGCCTTCGGGGAGAGGTTGGGTTTGACAAAGGAGTGCAAGGTCCACCGCACGCCCCCAAGATGATGTGATCATCAAGTTGTGTTGTTTTGCTAGGTCGATTGTTAAGGGAGTAATTGTTTTTCCAGTTCGGCGGTGTAGCCCAAGTTGACGAGTGAGATCTTGTGGCCAAAGTGAAACAATCACAGGTTTCTTTACCCGATGGGCATTTCGGATGGCAGTTCGAAATTTCAAGGAGTTCGATATTTGACCTGCGCCAAGAAGAATGACACGAGTTTCACTATCTTTGGCTAGAAAAGCAAGCACATCGGTTTCAGTAGTTCCAAGAGATTCGCCAAGATCAACAAAAAGGGATACCCCGCACCGATATTTGGTTACCTGTTCAAGCAACCCATAAGCAACATCACGATTATCGGTGATTATCCCTGCGAATCCTTTTCGAGGTCGTGGAAGTACTTCAGGTGGAAGCGGTATCAGGTCGAAGGCAGTTGACGAATTGTAAAATCCGGCGCTTCTTGGACCTATAACAGGACAAGGCACTTTGGATATTGCTTTACGGGCAACATCGAAATGGGTCTGTGGAAGTTCAAAAAGTAGGATGATTCCCACGGGTTGGCGTTTTCCTATCAGTCGAATTGTTTTTGCAAAATCTTTTGTGGGTATGGTTATGACCCAGAGATGGGAGCCTTCGGGAACTTCACTGATAGTGGCAAAGGTTGGTGATCCGAGGACACTTGCTTCGGTGGGATTGACGTAGTGAACTGGCCCATCGAAATTGCGGATGAGTGAACGAGCAACTTGGAATCCGAAGGAACGGAGTTTATCACTTGCCCCGATTAGAACAATAGACATTGGGGAAAAGACTGGTTCAATTTGCTTTTTAGCGGCTTTCGAAGCCATTCGTGACACCGAGTGGTTAGTATCGCAGTTGATTAGTAGGTCGCCATTGGGGGGTTTTGCTTAAGAACCATTCGCAACTGGATGTGCAATCATTTTCAGGATCTATTGAGATTCAAAAAAGATTACAGATAATGAAGGGGAATCAGGAGAAGCAGAAAACCGTAAGGTGATTTTAGGCACTATCATGTCCAAGAAACTAGGAAGTAGTTTTTGAAACGTTTGCTTACCGTGAAATTAAGTTTATCTATTTGAAAGTCAATCCTAGCGAAATAGAGCGGCTTGTGCTAGTAAAATCAATAGTGCCAGACTTGGAATTGTTGGGTTGATAAAGCAGTTATTTTACATGGAAAATGCAAGCAGGTGTTGCAGGTTGTTGGCTGAGTTGTTTTTTAAGTTCTGAAATCTGCGCTTGGTTTTTGGGATCCGTGGTATTCGCTGTTTTTAGTTTTTTGAGCTTGTATTCTAATCGGGCGCGAGTTACATGTGCCAACCGGAGATTGGTTTCAACAATGGCTTCCTTCGCTCCAAAGACATCTTTTATGCCAGTAAGGTATGGGGCACATATGAATTCCTCACAACGGAGCCCATATTCAAGTTGACCTGCCAGAATCTTATCCCAGATTGGACAGGTGGTGACCAGAACGGTGTTGTTTTGAACTGTGACTGTGCGTCCAAAAATGGAATGGGCGGCTTCAACCGTTTTGATGATGTTTAGACCTTCGGCTTTACCAATTTCTCCTACTTTTCGCCCCGCAGTTTGCCAAGAGTTTTGTAAGGTTTCAATCATGGAGAGAGCTCCAATACGGTCACGCATGCTCCACCAAAGCGCATCCATCCATTCGACAATGAATTCCTGTAATGTTTTGAATTGATCCATCGGTTAACTCGCCTCGATTACTTTCCAGTCTTCTTTTGGGGTTGCCAGTTCTTACCCCATGTGTCAACAAAAGTGATTTCTTCAGGTCGCTGACGTGGGGGCCCACGAGTTCGGGGCAATTTGGGATAGCCAATGGCAAGGCACATGATGGGTGTCCAATGGGGTTGTGGAATATTGAGTAATTCGGAAATCTCACGGATATCATCATAGTGATCTAGTTGTACACTGGACACACAAGCCCCTAAACCCAGGGCAGACGCTGCAAGCCAGCAGTTTTGCATAAACATACTTCCGGCAATAATAGAATGGCGCAAGCTACTCCATCCATAGACACCACCCGTTCCACGTAGTGTGGGTTGTGAATTACCAACATGTGTTGATTCAACGACCAATACAAGGAGAATAGGTGCGCCATCAGTTTCTGGTTCACCCTTGATGTACTCAAATCTCCTACCAGTGATGAGCCAATCAATGGTTCGCTCCCGGCTTGGTAACGCTTCTACATAATGAAGGCGTCGTTCGATTTCTTGGCGAGGAGTGATTCGTCCAAATAATTCAATGGTCCGTAATACAGCAATTTCTCCAATGCGACGCTGTATAGCTTTGTCTCGGACGATAATAACACGCCAAGGTTGTTGGTTTTCAGCGCTGGGAGCGTATCCTCCAGCTTCGATAATCTTGAAGAGGAGTTCATCACTCACCGGTTGGTCGGTGATAAAGTCGCGTATAGCGTGACGTTCCTTAATGAGATTTAACATCAATTCACCGTCATTAGGTTTCGTCATGTGTAAACCACCAAAAAGCAGCTAGTCTTAGGTAACATACGCAGGAAGCCCCACCTAATAGTATTTACGGTCCTCCAGAGGAACGGCATTTATCATCCAAACATCGCAAATCATTGGAGATTTTATAGTACGCATCAAGCGCTTCTCTACCAAATGCATATCAGTCTTGTTTAATTTACTATTCCTCCTTCTCAAACCATCTTAATTATCTAAATTTGATACGCAAATGCATGACATCGTCATCATTATCATACTCCTTACTGTGACTAGAGCGCATCTTCCAGTTTGTGGTTATTGCCTCGATGGGATACACACTTTTTCATAATAGTGCAAACTAGTGAGGAAAAAATCGCCATATTCGGCAGTTTCCACATATACACAAATCCAAGGCTCACAGGCGAATGCTTATCGCGCCTCGATTATCTTTGCTTTATCTTTCTCACTATTCAGATTCACTGTATTCTCTTCTTTAGTTTCGTTTCGGGTTCGAGGCTTTACTGTGAGTCCTATTCTCTGCTGGGTTAGGGGATTGTATGCAACAACATCTATGCAAGTGTGGTCTTATTTCTATTGATAACACACCCTTTGAGAGCATACTTCCAATGAAAATCATTATATCTTAGAATGTCCTGAAAAAACAGCTGTGTTCAATCCTCCAAAAAACTAAAAACAAATAAAACAGCCCGCTTTTCTTTACCGAAACACCATCAATGGTGAATAATAATATACTGGCTTCTTATTCCAATCATTCTGTTCCTTCTCAGCCTTATCGCTGCATTCCTCGATGCCTCCATCGGCATCGGTTATGGCACACTTCTCACACCACTTCTCATTCTGCTCAACTTTCCAATTTTAGAAGCCATCCCCGCCATTTTGCTTTCCCAAATCATCGCTGCTATTATTACTGCTATCTATTATCACCTTCATGGGAATGTTACCTTCACCAAAACATCCGATGACACCAAAATCGCATTCAACCTTTCTCTAGCAGGAATTATCGGGGCGATTATAGCTGTAACCATTTTTCTCAGTTTCTTCATCGTGCACTTGGATTTCCTCCAAATATATATTGGAATCGCTTTAACTCTCATTGGCATAATGGTACTAACTGACATTCATTGGCGCATCACCACAGGACGGATCTTCGCCATCGGTCTACTCGCAGCTATCAACAAAGGAATCAGCGCTGGAGGCTACACACCTATTGTGGCAGGCGGACAAATGTTGCATGGTCGAAACGGCAAACAAGCCATCGGCACCTCCATGGTCTCCGAAACCTTCACCAGTCTCACCGCTGTCATTCTCTACATCACTTTCGGACACCTCATCCTCGACCCCCTCTTCTTCAACCTAGCCCTACCCCTCGTACTCGGTTCATTCATCGGCACCCCCCTCGCGAGCTACTTCGTCAAACGCACACCCAGTCACCGCATGACTCACCTCATCGGAAGCACCATCATCATCCTCGGAATGTTTACACTTCTCAAAACAATATTCACAGGGTCACCATAAATTTCTCTTCTCCATTAGGGGAAAGACAAAATGTGGTGAACAACCGATTCCATCCCCTTTTGCGACAGTGTTATCATAGTTTTATCATATGGTTTTGAGTACCCTATTGTTTGTCGTCTGATTCGTCAACTTCAAATTCTTTTTCACCCTTAACGACCTCTCCTTCTGCAGTTTCCTTGGTTTTTTTCTCTCGAAATGTTTGCAATACTTTTCGCCGTTCTTCCTCGGATAACCCTTTCAATTCTTCAAGTAATTTTTCCCGTTCTTCTACAGTTATAGCTGGTAATTCATCAGGACGAAGAACTTCATCACCTTCAATAACCTCTGGTTTAGATGCAATTGCGAGAGTGTTGAATACTTCCTCCCATTCCTCTTTGGGAACATTACGAAGTTGTTTGGTGATGCGGTCTTTTTCCGCCTTACTTAATTGGGGAAATTGTTTCAATCGTTCTTCTATTTCCTTTTCAAGCTCTGGTGCAAGAGTGGGCTCTTTGGCTTTCCGAGCAAATCGGGTACCATCAGCCATTTGTTGTTTTAGGTCTTCGAGGAACCATACGCGTTCGGTCGCAGGGATGCGTTTCATTTCTTGGAATAATTCAAGTTTTTGGTCGTATTCTAGTTGTGGCAATTTCTTTAAATCGGCCCAGATGGCTTCATCCTCTGCATAACGTTCTTCATGTTCAATTACCGCAGGTAGGACTGCTGCAGGAATTGGTATTCTAATGGTCTCATAGGCAGGTTCGGCAATATGAGCCATCAAATCTGATCGAGAGCCAATCCGACCAACATCACTCTTTGAAAGTTTGGGTGTTTTTCCTTTGTCAATGGTTCGGCTCATTTTACGCATCTTCCGGACAAGCCAAGGAATTGCCAAGACTCGTGTATAAGCTAACCACAATATAATCATGACAATTCCAATCACCGCGGCAACAAGACCAAGTGTTATAGTAACCTGAGCCACTTGCCCCAGTCTGACATAGACAATAATTTGTTCGGTATCAGAAGCATATAGTAAACCACCTGGTGCGTTTATTTCGATTTCGAGTCTGTTGTCTAATAAGAGGGCAGGAACAGTAAACGAATAATATCCATTTCTATTGTCAAGCATGTCCATATTTTCGAAATTGAGTTGAGGGATAGTTACTGTGAGATTGCCACCAATTATTGGTAAATTGTGATAGGTATCATTATAGTACACTACTAGGTCCCATGTAGTTCCTGTATCTACGGTTCCAGGATTGTTAATAACTTGAATTACAGCGGGAATTGGAATTACATTGAGGTCATAGGATGGGCTTTGACCGCTTTCATAGTTTTGAAGAGATAATGTGATTAGAAGAGAGTAATATCCAGGAGTTGCCTGAGTTAGGTCTATGGTGGCAACATATAACCCATTTGTGAATTCAAGGACCCCTAGACCATAGGTCCAGCTGTAAGTTCCAATTGCTCCAGTAATAGTATTGTTTGAAGCATCCGTGAAATTGAAGTACAATATAAGAAGCTCACCTCGAGGAACCTGCCATGAAATTCCTGTTTGATTTGTTACTAGATTTTGTGGTGCATAATAGGTTTGGATTAATACCAAGTCTAATGTTGTCGGTTGAGGGCGAATGATTACGTCAACATATGCTAGGGCAAATTGATATCCCTCGAAATCCGCGGAAAGAGTAAGCATGTAAGTTCCAACGGGGTAAATTGTCGTCGATAGGGAAATGTTGTACCAACCTGGCGTTCCTGTTGGTAGGAGATATCCGGTTAGAGTGCCCCAAATACAGGAGACATTTGCACCATCTATGGGCAGATTGTTATTGGTGTCATTGAAGTAGACTTGGAGTATGAAATCTGCACCATAATATACTTCCTGGATCGTTGGAAAGGCTTGGAGTTCTGTTGGTATCAAAACTAATAAAACGCTGATAGTTGTTGTACGTTCAACGACATTCGGACCACCTGCAGTTACATAGACGAGGTAGGGTCCTGCTGTTAATCCGGAACTATCTAGCGTGCCATTATAGGTGTTACCACCAACAAAAGCTAGGGAGCCAGTTCTGTTTAGCGCCCAAAGATATGTTATATTGGCATCTGCAATACCCGTCCCATATATGGTTGTAAATAAGATAGAAATTTCGAAGCTTTCACCCACTACTAGTTGAAGACTTGAGGTTATTGGGCTAAGGATGGTATCGGTGGGCAGAATGTTAAGTATAATGAAACCAATACCGATTTGATAACCAGTTTTGTTGGCTTGAACCGTTACCACGTATGACCCAGTATCAGCGGCAGCAGAGAAAGAGACATTGTATATACCAGCTTCAATAAATGTCATCGTTCCGCTACCTGCAAACCAGTGATATGTTGTTGTGGAATCATTGATCAGGCGGTCATAGAGATCTGTTACACGAACAGTAACTACTACAAAATTAGTTGAATTATATTCAGTTGTCACTGGCGAGGAGGATAGAATTTCAACAAATAGCGGAATTGGTACCAGTGTTAAAGATACTATAACGGTTCGTTGTGCATAATGATCGCGCCATAGTGTAACGTTAATTGTATGACTCCCCACACCCCGACAGCTTGTGTTTAAGATTAAATCGTAAGTTCCATTTCCGTAGAAAATAATCGAGTAATAGCTTGCATTCCAATCAGTCACGACTTCTGCAAAGGGTACTTGCCCCCCATGATCCGCGTCATAGTAGTCAACACGAACTGTTACATTGAATCCTAATGGCCAATTTGGAATATAGTCAGGATCCGCATCAAGGGTAGTTTGGATTTTTCGAATAACGAAGTTCTCAATTATTGTAAATTCTTGGTAATGATTTTTCGCGGCATTTATTGTGATTGTATAGCTTCCTTCGGTTCGACTTATTGTTCGGATTACCAGAACATAGGCTTGCAAAGTAGCATTGTAGGAATAGCTCCAATAGAACTCGTCCCAATCACAATCAATAATCGCTCCAGGAATCGGAGAGTTGCTATCATCCAAATTAGAATAGGTTAATATGATGGTTAGATTGTCGCCCCAGGGTACATTTGTCCCCGGAATTAGTGACTGGCGTTGAAGCACTGTGAGGTTGTCTCGGACTTGGAAGGATACATACACTTCAGAATTGTCATAATGAGTCTTACTAAAGGTAATTATGAGTGTGAAAGGCTGCATTCCTGCTGAGACTCTTGTTGTATTCAGAATCAAAGTGTAGGATCCGTCTGGGTTGATAACAAGCCAATAGTCGAAGCCCAGAATATCGTTTGAAGAATTGAAGAATCCATCAGTTGAAACAAATGATATGTCAGCACCATAAATTGCAATATCACTATGATCGGTGTCATTGTAGGATAAAGTGATAGTTACATTTTGACCCCAAGGAAGAGAAACAGAGTCCGCAAGTCCGAACCCGATGGTATGAATCGGACGTACTGTTATTTCGAAGTAATTAGATTGGGTAGTATAATTTGTGCGACTAAATGTAATCGTAACATAATAGATAGTTTCAGTAATGTTCCCCCAGAATGTAATAGTATACGTCCCGTCTCCATTGTTGTTCACTGAATATTTGCCAGCTGGATAGCCCACAATAGATGCGGTTGCATCAATAATCGCTGTTGGGGTTCCTGTTACAATATCATTGTACGTGAAGATTACAGTAAAGTCATCATCATATGGAAGGTCAACAAGAGCGCCCAAATAGTCCTTGGTGAGTTCTGTTTCGCGGGTTTCGACAATTAGCCTTATTTGAATTGTTTGGGACGCATAGGTGGGATAGCTTGCGTTCACCAGAATGTCTGTGATTCCAAGTCCCACGTCTTTAGTGTCGAGTATGATATTGTAGAATCCATTTGCTTGTTCAGTGAGTGTTCTTTTCAAAGAGCCAAAAAGGAGATTTGAAGTTGCACCTGTAATTCCGGTGTCATTCTCTGCAAAGTGGTAAAAAATGGTGATATTGAAGTTTTCGTTCCAGAAAATACGAACCTCATAGGTATCCGTGTTGTTATTATATTGTGTCCATCCATCGCCTGTGGGCGGATAAGAGATTACAGTGCGAACAGCATCCAAATCAGTCGCGATTTGAACAATGCGAATAATAATGGTGAAGTTTTGCTGTTGGTAATCCCAAGCGGCGTTTTCGATGCGCATGGTAACTTCATACTTTACTTGAGATACTCCGGAATATTGGGAATCAATCTTTTCGAAGATTATCGGGTCAGAGGCATTTGGGATAAAACTTCCTTCTGTGATATAGGTCCAAGTTTCCGTCCAATGATAACGAGTGAAGTTAACTCGTACATTTCCGCTCCATGCGCCTGTATCATTGCGAACATAGGCTTGTTCAAATAAATCGTAGAATTTTACTTGACTGATATAGCCTTCATCGCTGGTAGTTTCTGCTGTATATTCATCGGGTCCAGTTTGCTGGGAAGGCCGCACCATTGTATAACTGATATCATTTACGAGATTGATTGTATAGGTGAGTTGTGTTCCTGTGATGTTCACATATCCGTAGTGGAAGAATTCGATGTAGAATTTTGCAGTGCGACTGGGGCTCATCAGGTTTGTTCCAAAGTCAAGCGAATATGCCCCTTGTCCATTGGCAGTCATATTCTCGTATCGCGTTTGGAGATTACGATCAATGTATCGAATTCGTGCGGCGGCATCGAGAATGTAGTCACCTGTATCATTGTTTGCCCAGGTTACATTTACAAAGACAGTTTGACCCCACAGAACACGGGTTCCGGGATCCGGATCGATTTTTTCAGCAGTTGTTTCGATGACAATGGTGAAGTATTGCGCACGCATACCGCATTGCGTGTCATTATCAAATGAGACTGAAATCTGCCATTGACTGCCTGCGTTGTCTGAATCCATCTGATTTATTTGCCAAGCTATGCTTGTGATAGTGTTTTTACTTGAATCAATGCCTGGTGTGGAATCGCTATTCCAAATTGTACCGTTTGGATAAAATATCGATACGTCTGCGACATTATCCGACGGCCCAATTGGTCGTAATGTGGCAAGAACTCGAATCCAATCACCTTTTACATAATAATCACTTGAGGAGATATTGGTCCAAGGACCCAAGCCGGAACTACTTTTTTGGGGAAAAATGTCTAAAATGTAGTTTAGACTCGAAGCAATAACTCGGAACAGGTCACCAACAGAAGCAATGTCTTCGTTTAATTTAAAGAATTGGCTAGTTGCGTTGTAGTTGTATTGCGTTGTTGGAACGAGGTCATTGGTACTATTTCTAACTTCAACAAGAGTCCATGTTGAACGTAAATACAAACCATAGCTATACCCTGTGTATCCACTGGGAGGTCGGGAACTGGGAATTGTGTAGTTGATATTCCAAGTGGGGGCTTCGTCTGCAACATTTGAAAAATCTGTGGAGGCAGCACTTGGATTCTCACTTTTTATTCGCATAGAGTACTCGTAATCAAAGCTGATATCTGAATAAGTGGGAGAGGTGAATTGAAACGACTCGTCGGAGTCCCAGCATATTGCCAGTTGTGCTTGTTCCTTGGAACTTGGGTCAGCATAAATATCAACTTCTCCGGCATTTCCAAAAGTATCGGAGACAGGGTTTCCATTGACCATTAATTCAACTTCACTGGGTTTACTATCTGTGCCAATGACATACCGGAAATTATCAAAGTAGATATGTCCCTTTGTGTTAGCACTCCCTCCGCCCCGTTTTTCAATTGTAATGCGAATGGTTACAGTTCCATTGACGGCAGCTGTTGGAAAACTAAGAGAATCCCAAGAAGTTGGGCTATAAAGGTCCGTTGTATTGGTCCAACTTCCAACTTCTGCAGCTTGATATCTAACAGATACTTTGACATATAACCATCCGGCTTTTGAGACATCTTCAGAAAATCTAATGTCGAAATATAATTTGAGACTATCTGGGGTGATGGATGAAGTATATGTGAAATCATTGTCAATCCAGGCGTAGGCAGTATTGGGGACGTTTCCGTATTTGAGTTCAGTGTCAAGACAGTAGCCGGGATTCCCGCCCGTGACGTTATCTATTGATTTTACTAGTCCACCTGTAGATTCTGTTAAAGTCCAATTATTGCCGGGTTCATCGTATTGGTCAAAATCACCATTTGGGACCGGATCTTCGGTTCGACGAAGGTTAGAAACAGAGGTGTGTAAGTAATAGCCGCGATAACCTGAGGGATACCAGCTACCAAGATAAGAAAATGCAGTACCGTTTATTCCGTTTGAGAAGAGGGTGCTATCATTTCGAGCAAATTCAGTAACATCGAGGGAATCACCTAAGCCTTCATATGGAGAGTTGGGAGGTGAAGCAGCCATCACAGTGGGATATGAGTTCAATTCTAGAGGAGAAGAAAAAATGATGACGGCCATTAAGGCTAATAAAGTCAAAAAACTTATTTTTTTGTCCAATGAAGCACACCTCTTTTTCAAATTACCCTGCCTAAGGTTGATAACCCCGCATTACTAAAATATTAAATTGAGGTTTTATTTGTTTTTCCTGAGATGTTTTTTTGAGCTAATATGCTTGCTTGTCGCAATAAAAGATGCGATGGGACACGTTCAGTGCCCCGATGAATATGACTATTCATTTTTTCGTGTTGTGTCTTCGAGCGCTTTGATAACTTCTTCCTGTTCTTCCTTGGAGAGACCACGGAGTTGTTCGACAACTGCTTCCTTCTCTTCGGTTCCCAGAGCGTCCAGCGCTTGAAGACGGGCATGAATGAGAGGATCAACCCCTTCGGGAACAGGAGACGGTTCAGTAGGTACACGTCCAAAGCGCGCGCCATCAGCCATTTGTGCTTTGAGGTCTTCGAGGAACCAGACGCGGTCCTTGGCGGGGATACGTTTCATTTCTTCGAACAGTTCTAGTTTCTGGTCATGGCCTAGGCCTTCAAGTTTTTCAAGTTCCCGCCAGATGATTTCGTCTTCGGCTTCGCGTTCTTCTAGTGTGATCGCGGCCGGAAGAACAGTTGCAGCTACAGTGACACCTATAGCGCCATAGGCGGGTTCGATAATGGTTTCCATGGATTCGGGCCGAGTAGCGATTCGATTGATGTCTCGGTTGGATAGGCTTGGTGTTTTACCTTTTCCGAGGGTTGTAGACATGCTTCGCATTTTACGAACAAGCCAAGGTATTGCAAAGACCCTAGTGTAAGCGAGCCAAGCGATGAGGATGATGATTCCGATGATTGCCGCGAGGAGACCAAGTCGGAGTGTCGCTTCAATGACAGGATGGATAGTTACTTGGATGTTGATTTGATGTGTGGCTGTGGCGTAGACTAAGCCGGATTCGGCTGTAACTTGAGCAACCATTGCATCTTCCAACGGAAATGCGACTCCAGGCAAGATGTATGTTCCATTTCCGAGGTTGATGAGCTCCCAACCTGAATCAGGCGATATTCCTGGGATGACGATAATAACAGTTGAGTGGTTAATGGGGATGTTATGATCTAAATCCCATACTGTGCAAGAGAAGGTGTATGCGGTTCCTGTATTGAGTTGCAAACTATCTTCAAGACCTAAGATTGCAGTTCGTACTAATGTGACTGTAACTGGAAGATTGAGGATTTGTGCTGTTTGGTAGTTTTGACGACTTAAGGTGATATCAATAAAGTATGTTCCAGGTGAGGTTTCGTTGACATTTATTTCGGCGTAGTATAATCCTGCATTGTAGGTTAGTACGCCACTACCATAAAGCCAATTATAAGAACCGAGGGCATCGGTGATTGGTTCGCCGTTGGTATCAGTGAAGTTGAAGTAGAGAAATAGTGTGTCACTTCGCGGGACTGTCCACCCCGTGATGTTCAATTCAGTGTACATGTCGAGAGGTTCAAAATAGATTCCAGCAGCAGTTAGTGCTAAATCGGTTTCTTGTTCGATTATATGGACAGTAATAACACTTATACCAAATTCGTAGGTTGGCACATCAGACGCACACACTACCTCGTAAGTGGCCCCAGCGGCAAAAATGGTCGTTGGAAGGGTAATAGAATACCAGCCGGGTGGACCGGTTTCCTGCATTTGACCAATCATTGTGCCCCAGAAATAGGTCACGTTTGCGCCCGTGATGGGAACGTTATGGAAGGTATCATTGAAGTAGACATTGATTGTGAAGTTAGTACCCCAGTATTCAGTGATAATTGAATCAGAGGGGGATAAATCGGTAGGAATGACCACAAGAAACACGTTCACGATATCGAAGCGTTCAACTGCATTTGGTGTGCTTGCGGTGACATAGAGGCTAAATTGACCTAGTTCTAATCCGAGGCTATCAATGGTCGCGTTGTAGATGCCTTGCCCAACATGGATGAGAGATCCACTGCCACCTGCCCAGACGAAGAGCACCGTTGCAGTAATGATTGGATTGCCATCAGCGGTGCTGAAATTCGCGGAGATTTCGAAACTGGAACCTACAACTGTAACAATTGTGGGAGTCAATAGTGTAAGAATAGTGTCGGTGGGGAGGATGTATAGTGTTACTGAACCAATTCCGGTTTGGCAATTAATTTTTACCGCTTCGATTGAAACTAACCATGTTCCAACATCTTGATTAGCAGCAAAGGAGACATTATAGACACCATTGCCAATGAAAGTCATAGGTGCGGAGGGGAACCCACCCCAATGATATGTGACAGTGGAATCATTGATTCGTCGACCATAGATATCAATAACTTGAACAGTCACAACAACCTCATCGGCATATTCAGCAGTCCAGGGGGATGTGGAGAGTATGGATACGAAAAGTGGCAGTGGATTTATTGTAAATTGGACTATCGTTGTTCTAGTTTCATAGAAGTTGCTGGCAAACTCCAGAGTGAAGTTTGCTAATCCGACCAGTTCGTTTTCTGTTGGTACTTGGATTTGATAGGTACCATTGGGAAAGATTTGAAGGACCGACCAACCGGTCCAGCTTATCGATGTGGTTACTGTTGTGTTAGTGGGATCAGAGAGAACCACATCATGGTCAACATCAACGTAGGTTGCATAGAGAATGAGCGTGTCGCCCCAATAGAGTGGACCAAAAATATCATAAGTAAGGGTTGTGTGGATTGCCCGTAGATATCCACTCATCAAAATTGAATGAGATTGATAGTAGGGGGCGACATTTGGCGGCCAGGTGACATTTACGCGGAAGGTGAACTGCCCGAGTTCGGGGAAGTTGCTTGTATCGATAATTAATCGATAGCCATTGAAGCCATTGTTAATCATTACTACACTATAAACAAGGGTTATTGCTGGATGACTCGTGCAGATTGCATTGATGTGTACGTCTCCAGTTGTGTTATCGATTGCTGTGTATGGAGCTTCAGTCATATTGTATTGGATAATAAAGATTAGATTATCACCATAAGGTTGGGGTTCAGGTGGTGTATAAAGAACCGTAGTTTTGGTGCCAACAACATATACTCGGACAGTTGTGGAAGCATTACCATAGAATGGGATAAAGCCTGCATCCCATGTAGCATTAATTCGGAAATCGTGGAAGACATTCACAGATCCAAAAGCACTGGTGTCAATGGTCACTCTATATGTGTTGTCACCTAGGGCGGTTATATAGTAATACATAGGATTGAGGGGAGTTCCGTCTGTGGCATTGTACACAATGATTCGAACATGACCTCCATAAGTGTCATTTGCAATATTCCCATGTCCTGAGAGGTCATAGTAGATGAGGCTAATGTTAAAGTCGGCACCATAATCTACCGTGGGCACATAGGTAGGTGATAACCCAGACAGCCGTGAAGTAACATCGATATTTGCTATGTGGTAGCGTTCTTGATAGGTTGGAGGTGAAGGAGGCCAATTTACGGTGATATTGACTTGCCAGATTCCCAAATCACTAACTGCAGAGGTGTTTATAACAATCCAATAGGCTCCGGGTGACGGTTCTGATATGGTGTAATGGCTGCTGGGAAGCACCCATCCCACACCAGAGACGTAGATAGGGGCTCCGGTTATTGGATTACCATTTTGTGAACTACTGGCATCTGAGACAAAATAGTGAACTACTATCGTGACATTTGTACCCCAAGGGGCAGGATCAAAAGCATCAGGGGTCAGTGAAGTATATACAGTTCGTACTATGAAATCAATTGAAGAGAGAGTCGCAGGAGCATAGTGACCAGTTGTTACCTCTTCAATGTTAACAGCGATTGTGTATGTTTGAATTGATGTGAGCGCTGATGCATAAATGGTGATACGGTAAGACCCGCTACCTAATGAAGTATAGGTGTAATCACTCGGATTCAATGTCCAGGGTCCTACAGCTTGAACGACGATATTAATTGCTGGATCAGTGATACCTTCATTATTATGAGAACTTTCATCATCAAAAACCAAGTAATCAACAATGATAATTACATCATCGCCAAAAGGCGTCGCCTCAGGTGGTGTATAATCGATACGGGTTCGTAGCTGACGCACAGTGAAGGTTATAGATCGATATGCGTCCATGTAAAGGTCATCGGCGGGACTTGGTTGAGAGGGATAAGTTGCACTGACACCGAGTACATATTTGGTGATTAAACCAAGTTCAGATTTGTAGATGGTAATCAGGTATTGCCCTGCAACTATTTCAGTGTAAGTGAAATCAACACCAAACACTAAGGGAGTTCCGTTTAATGTGACGCTAAGTGTTGCACCACTAATGGGATCATCATTGTGCAGTGTGCTCAAAGTGTCATCAATATGATAGTATATAGTAATGTTTGCGTCTTCATCCCACGGAATGGGTTGAACCGCATCATAACTAATCGAGGTTGTATATTTTCTAACAGAAACAATTAACGAAAGCGAACGATTAGCGTGATAGGGTTCACCATACCATCGTAGACGTATTTCAAAATTATAATTGCCCACACCGGGTAGGTACGCCGTATTCACTAGTATGTTGTAGGTTCCACCACCAAGATCTTGTATCCAGAAGTAGCCCATTCCAGAAGGCCATTGAATACTTCCGTTCCAAACTTCAAAATGGAGTTGCCCGGTTGTGTTAAGAATTGGAGCACTCCCTGCATCAAGATCCAAACAGAGTACTTCAATGGTTGAATTCTCCTCGTAAGGTACGGCTGTGGGTGGTGTGTAGGTAAATTGGGTATTCCGAGCTTGAACGGTGACCATAATATAGAATTGTTGGCGTTGGAACCGTTCCTTACTTATTGTTATGTTTAGGGCGTATGTGCCAAGGGGTTTAGCTGTGCTGTTAAGCTCAATGGAATACCAGCCATTTCCATCTTCCCAGATAGTATAAAATCCAGCAGTCCAGTTGGCTTGCAAATCCACGTAAGGAATGCAGCCATTAATCCCTGCTCCATCAGTTTTTCGCCTATACTGAACTTGAATTGTAGCGTTTTCTAACCAAGAGATAGAGACTGATGGTGATTGCGGGCTGAAAACAGTAGTTTCTGAAGAAATGTCGATAACGATGAATGTAAATGCATCATCGTAGTAGGATTTGTTAGCATCAATTCGTATTGTGTAGCGGCCTACATCAGGGACATCTAAAGCGTTAATTTCAGCTTCATAATAACCTGTGCCGACAATCCAGTTGAAAGCAATTGTACCGGTAGTCCAATTACCTTCCACGGTAGCAGGTGGTGAGAGCCAAACATCTTTGTCAGTATCATTGTATCGCACTTTCGGATAGAGTGGCTGATCCTCGTAGAAGGCATAGATGGTGGATTCACGGGGAACAAGGGTGGTCGCATGAGTTACGCTGTAAGAGTTTTCCAGTTCTCCCGCTTCAGTTGAATTATCCCAAAAGACTACAATATTGTAGAGTCCGCCAATCGTTGTTGCGCCGTCGATGGTGAACTGAGTTGAGGTAACCCAACCCGAAGCATCGGGGGTTACGAGTTCAGTGTACCAGATTGTTGATCCATCCGGGTTGTAGATGGATACGTTGGCTTGGGTTGATGTAACACCACTTGGCGGATTATTGGACCCATCTAGGATTCTAGCGCGAACTCGAGTAGTATTTCCTGTCCGAACGGCGGAGGTTGTTTGCCAGGTTCCATCGAGTATCTGAAGCACAACTGAGTCCACATAGTTATGTGACTCAGCTAGTATCGTCCAGTACCCATCAGGACTGTTTGTTATTGTTGTAGCCGGAATACTGATGTAACCGTCACCAGGATTTCCGCCTTGACATTGGCCCACTTTATTTACAGTTGGAAGTTGGGGTTCTGAAACAAAAGTTACATCCCAGTCAGTGGGTATCGTGAAATTATACACATCGTTCCAGTATTGGGTAGGGAGAGCGAGTAAATGGTACATAGTCCACTGTGTATCTGACCCACTTTGGGCGTCAAATTGTACACCAGTGGCTGTTGGGCTCTGCAAATACAGGGTTTGAGCTGTTTTGTTGGCGTAAAGATTGACATCACAAATAGCCGTAACTCGAATTTCCAAATCTGGATTCGGAGGTGTTGGAGTTGGAGTCCAGTTCAATTGTGCCATAACAGGGGATGTTGTCCATACCGGCGAAGGCACTTGGGTGACAGTTCCAGTTCCACGAGAAGCCGCATCTTGGACATCTAATCCATTCATTTTCAAGTTAATTTCAGATGGATAAACCCGGGTATTGAGGTAGAGCTCGATGTTATCGAAGTTACCTTGCATCCAATCGTTAGAACTGTATCCCACTGTCATGGTGGATATAATTCCAACTTCTAATTCAATAGCAGAGGATGGTAAATTGAAGAGACCCGTATCAATTTCGATAAATCCAGTATTATGCCAATTGGTATCTCCGACTGCTTGGAACCCGGTAGCCCAAACCTGTGTTCCGTTAATTCGGATATAGACGTTGAAGAGTGCATTGGAACCCCAGGCGCTGTTTACGTAGTAATCCATTTTAATAGCAGCCCAAGCGATGCCACTTCGGTTCACTGAATATGTTTGTGTCCACCATGTGCGATCGTTATTGTCATAGCGATAAAAGCCACCTGATAAAACACCATTTTCTTGTACCCGAACGAAACCGTTCACGTCCGTTACACCAGATTGCCAAGATTGGCTAAAGGTGTTATCATAGCCAACTACGTCAAACTCTCCACTTGTCCAACTATTGGAACTACCATCGAAACTGGGGTTGATAACCCAGCACCGGTTTTCAAACATATCATAAATGGAATAGTCGAGCTTGTAGCCGGTCCAGCCAGGAGGAAGGTCAACGCTAGCCGAGTCATTATAAGGGGTCTGGGTAGTGCTATCATAATACATGAAAATGTCCTGATTGCTGTCTGTTCGGTTTGCAATTTCATGGACAGAACGGGCTGCACCTATACCCGTGTAATCAGGACTCGGTATCGGAGGACTCGATGGGGCGATCGGAATTTGTGATGAGTTTGCAGGATTCGCCAAAAGTGTTGAATCCTGTGTAAAAGCAGGGGTTGGTGTTCCCCAAATTGGATGCATGACAAAGGGGATGACCAATAAACAAACTAATAATAATTGTAAGGAACGTGCTTTCATGGTGAGGTCTCCACCATCTTGAAGGTTAATGCTAGCGATATCCATGGCTGGAGTAGCACTACATTTAGCACACATCGCGCGAATTTAAATGCATTTCCTGAAATACTCGGTTGAAAGAACGACTAAGTAAACAAGAAAAAATCGACAACATACGATGTGAAATAGGGAAGGGAAACCAAGATCCTCGAGTCTTTGCATTTGGCTAGTGACTAGGAGCTGTCTTCTTCATCATCTTCTTTGATATCGTATTGTTCTTTGAGGGTTTGGAAGACTTCTTCGCGTTCTTCAGATGGGAGGCTGCTAATCTGTTTGAACAGAGTTTTTTTCTCCCGTTCGCTGAGCGCTGGAATGGCATCAAGACGGGATTGAATAATCTGCTCTTCAGCTGTCTTATCCAAGAGACCTTCGGGCGGTGTGATTTGTCCGCGCTCGAATCGCGTGCCATCAGCCATTTGACGTTTCAAGTCTTCCAAGAACCAGATTCGATCCTTGGCGGGAATACGCTTCATTTCTTCAAAGAGTTCCAGTTTCTGATCACGACCAAGCCCTTCGAGTTGGTCGAGTTCATGCCAGATGTCAACCTCTTCCGCTTCACGTTCATCTATAGTAACGGCAATGGGAACAGCAGTAGCAATAAAGGGAATTTTCGCATTAGCGTAGGCGTCTTCCATAAAGTCAGTCATTTGATCTGGTCGGGTGGCGATTCGACGCTGAT
>CAYFXC010000003.1:0-38690 GCA_964347045.1 uncultured archaeon | reverse complement strand
CTGCCAGATCCACCGCGCGCTCGTCGATCAGCTCCGGCGGAACGAAACCCTGGGGCGGCTCGCTGATCGCGTCCTGATAATTTAGGCGTCTTACCCTTTCCGATGGTAGTCGACATTTTACGCATCTTGCGGACCAGCCAGGGAAATGCAAACACCCGGGTATAGGCAACCCATGAGATGAGGATTATTATGCCAATTATAGCAGCAATAAGACTCCATGTTACGATATTTCGAGTAAATTCCGGTGTCTGAACCACCAGTTGAAGTGTGAATTCGCCGGTTTCGTGGTCATCCAAAATACCGGTAATCTGGAGATCGTAAACGCCTTCAAAGAGAATGGTGAGACCAATTGCTTCGTAAACACCGGGCTCGATTTCTTGCATTAATAATGACTGAGGAGTAATTTGGAAAATTTGTAGATAAAATGACGCGCCAGAGACTGGGATATTGTGGACCGTGTCGTTAAAGAAGACTTGAATGCGAAATAGGTCACCGATATTGAGTTCAAGGTACGTCGTGTTAAGGAGGGGGTGGAGGAGAAGAATTTCTGTGGGAATTAAACGAACCTCAATGGTGAAACTAAGAATCGCAACATCAAAGTTCTGTCCACCAAAGCCCACAGCTGCTGAATAGGACCCGATAGGTATGGTACTGGAATCTACCACGACCTGATATAGGCCATTCCCGATGTAATTTATGGGAAGGTAGCCCACTTGAAAGCTGATTTGCCCGGATGCATTGTCGATTATTTGGTCCCACATTCCGGTGTAATTAAACGTTAAAATGAGGAGATCGTTCACTGATACCCAAATATCGTTGAAGTCCGTGATGGTATTATTGGTCACACCCTGCTGATCAGTGGTATAGACACTAATAAGGACAGCATTGGTGGGTTGTGGGGCAACATAAAGTAGCAGTTGAGTCGTGGCATCTTCGTATGCGGCAATTTGTGCACGGATGGTGATAGTATAAGTCCCTACAGATTGGTTCTCAACTTGGAGGGTGGCTGAATACCATCCATCCGTCCCATTGGGGAGCAGGGTGCCAGAGAAGCCAATACCAAAATATTGTGGTGCTGCTCCCAAAATAGGTTGATTCTCTGCTGTGTCGTTTAAATAGACAGCGAAAGTGAATGTGTCATTCCAAAACACGCTAAAAGATGTTGTGGCGGGTACTATGTGCACTTCTCGTCCGCGGATTACAACAGTTACCGAGAGAAATGCTTGCCAATAATCAACTGGAGCATCAGCGTCTAAGAAGAAGCGAAGCTGGTAAGTCTCATTAACAGGATATAATGATGCATCGAAAGTCATCGAAAAGTTTCCAACCTGACCAGAAACGGGTGTAAGTGTACCTGAATCCGCGATATCTGCTGTAGAATTGTATAACGTCCAGTTGGTAATATAGGGAACCGAGGTTGCCCCAACATCAATACCCCATCCAGGTGGTATTGAATCCAAATCCTTGTAAAAGACCACAAAGGTTCTCGTCACGTTATATGGGATTTCAACATACGGTACTGTGATGGGAGCTTTAAGCTCCAATTCCGTCCGATGCTCACGTGCAACGATTCCCACGGCAATATTCGTATCCCCAATATCACTTACTATGATAGGGGCAGTTTGGTTGTGGATACGGAACCGATTGATATAACGAATACTAATATCATATAGAGCAGGAAACATGTAGGTTGAAGCGGAAGGAGTGGCATTCAAGGCAAAAATTGGATCACCGGATGAGGCATCATCCAGAAATACTTCAGCATAGGTCGGTAATTGACTATTATCATACCAATCCCTGACCTCTATCGTCAGATAGCTAAGCTGACATTCAATGATTTTTGACCAACCGCGTTGAATAGTATGATCAATAGCGATGGACGTTGTATTAACTGTAAAGGTAACACTACCACCATAGGTGGAAAGAAGCGTATAGTTAGATACAATTGAATAAGTGTCAGACGGCAATTTTAGAAAACTTGCTGTTGCAGCTTCTGTCATGCCAAAACGAACAAGGTCATTTGTACTATTATAGACGTATAGGGACACATTCGAAATATTCGTATTTGCAGCATCTTTTGTAGTGCAAGTCAGTACGTTATGAGCGTAGAGCTCTTCTTCACCAATTGTTTGTGAGACCGGTTGGTTAACCTGCATTGAGAGTGAGCGCGTTTCTGAATAATTAGTTCCAAATGCTGACGTATAAAGTGTGTAGTCATAGATGAAATGGACTCCATCGGGCATTACGAAAAAATCCCCCTGATGCCCTTATCGGAGAATTTGTTGTAACATGGTATTATCGCCCATTCCAGTGACGGCTAATGAGAGGACTTCCCAACCCACAGGATTAACTTTTGCAGTGATGCCTACAGAGGGATCACTGCCACTTGCATTATCATACCAGACCATCCATGGTTCGATGGGAAAGTCTCGGCGTCGCCCATCAACAGACTCATTATAAAGTCCGTATTTTGATCCATACCATGATTTTCGATTTTGACGTGCATCAATTGTTCCAGGTGTTCCAATTCCACATGTGAAAGTCATGATATGAGGCCAATCACCATAATTCTTTACAGCACATTGTTGTCCAGATTCTTGGGGATTAGCTTCGATATCGAGTAGAATATTTACAAACAGATTATTTCCGTGCCAATAGAAGGTGTAAATGATTGTATAGTTGAAGAATCCGTGGCTTCCCCATGACCTTGGAAACGAGTCTTGATACGGGTCCGAAGGATAAGTTGACGAGCTTGTTTCATACCCTCCATCACTTGTGACGATTTTGATTCGGGTGAAAAGAGGCCCATCATCGAGAATCCACACACCCGCTCCCTCAACCCATGCTTCTGCAGGGTTATCAGGTGCAACGTTTGCGCGAGTGGTAGATGTCATTCCGGGATTTTCAAGATAGGGATCAAGGGCAAATTCTCCTAACAACATATATTGATCAGCAGAAGTGCCATTACTCGTATCGAACGCATCAGCATCACCATAACGAGCCGTTATTAGGCCACAGGCGGGGCCACCCCAATCAGATCCACCCCGAAGAGTGTCAACAAGAAGAATAGCTGAATGTTCATATTGGCTTGCAGAAGAGCGGATAAAGATGGTATCCACATTAGTATAGTTTGTTGATGTGATATCAGAATAGACCCAAGGCATGATAGTGTCATCTGTGGCGGGTCCATTAGCAGGGATGGCGTCTATATGATCAATATAAGATGGAGGCGTAATTGCATCATCATCATAATAGATGTAGAACACTTCTTGGTGATTCTGAGTGATATTGACAAGAAAACAAACTGTACAAGAATCATAGAAATTTCCAGAGAGTGTTACATTCCATATTTGGGATGGAATTTCATGCCAAGTAGCTAGATCCCAATAGGCAACGGCAATGATGTTTTCGCGTGCCGTATTGGGAGAAAATGTGAGAAATATATGAACCGGTTCCATGGTTCGGGATACAAGATTAGGTTCGACGATGGTGACTTTTCGTCGAAAATCGTAAGAGGTATTCCACCATTCGACAAGTGTTTCCCGACCAGTACCGAGTGGATTGTCAGGAACCACAGGTGTATGGTCTTCAGATGTAAAAAGAATTAGATCACTAATAGGTGTAAAAACTGGGATTTTAACTTGTGAATCTATTGTAGGACCGTCATCCATCAAAGTGCTTGTATTTGATGTAGCCATGGTTGGCACTATAAAATTGAGCAAAAAGAAAAGTAGGAAGAGCCCTAGGGCAAGATGACTTTTTCGCATCCCAAATCGCTCCTTAATGGAGTGCTAACATATGTCGGTATTGACCTGTCGGCTTTGGCGTTTTAACGGTTTTGTCATCAGAGGGAGGAATCAGAGAATACTATGGATTCTGCGAGGTACCAATGTGACTGGAAGGTCTAGTATTCGTTGAGGAAAACCCTATTTATTCACCACTTTGGGGTCGCGTTTTTCAAGGAAGGCTTTGATTCCTTCTTTAGCGTCTTCGGATTCGAAGACTTGACCAAAATAGCGGGCTTCGAGTTTAAGGCCTTCTTCAAGTGGCAGATACATTGCTTGCTTAAGGGCTTTCTTAGCCATCGTAATAGCGATGAGACCACGAGCTGCAATTCGATTGGCTAAATACATTGCTGTTGGTATCAGTTGGCTCGGAGGGACAACTTTGTAAACAAAGCTTCCCATTTCTGACGCAGGAATAATCTCACCTGTGAAGATGAGTTCACGTGCTTGTTGAGGATCCATCCATCGTTGAAGGCGTTGGGTTCCACCCCATCCGGGGATAATGCCGAGTTTAATTTCAGTTTGTCCGAATCGGGCGTTTTCGGAGGCAATGATAAAATCGCAAGCCTGTGCTAATTCCATGCCACCACCTAAACAGTAGCCATTTACGGCCACGATGAGGACTTTGCTATGTTGTTCTAAAAAGAGGGTGAACTCTTGACCCATTCGAGATAGCTTTTCAGCGCCCTTGGCATCTTGTCCAGTGAATTGTTTGATGTTTGCACCGCCAATGAAGAATTTGTCTCCAGCACCTGTGATGATAATGACCTTAGTGTCATCTTCTTCGAGTTCGGTAAGGACGTCACGGAGCTGTTTGAAAATTTCTTGGTTCAACGCATTAGCTGGGGGATTGTTAATGGTGATAATCGCTATCTGATTCTCCTTTTTAATTTCGACTTGGGACATTTTGCGTAATTCTCCCTTAGGATTTAATGTCAGGTGTCTTACCGGTTAGAAGTTCCTTTTACCTGTTTGCTTTCATAAAGGTCATGAATAACCTTGAACTTTATAGAAGAAGAGATGGGCAGAGAAGAGTATAGAGGTTAGCTTCCATGCGGTTTGGAATAACAGCATTAGATTGGACAACTGTTTTGAGCCAACTTTCAGCTGATGGGCTCTTTGATCTAAGTAAATTTAATTTTGCAGAAATCGTACGCATAACTCAGGAGTACGGATTCTCTCTAATGGAACTTACACTTGACCTTGGTTATGTGCTTCCTGGAGCTCTATCAAAGCGGCAGATTACGAATTTGCTTAAAGCGAAAAAAGAATTGGATTTAGCCTATACTGCTCATCTTCCAATATGGTCCATTGAACCTGCCAGCCCAAACGCTTTCATTCGTGAAGCATCGGTTGCGTGTCTTGCGGATGCGGTTCGGTTGGCAGAACCACTTGATCCTGAAGTATATGTGGTACATAATGCAGGTTGGATTGGAGCAGAATTTAGTGAATTCAATATTGGGGGAATTGACCAGCCGATGATTTCGATGATTTTAGGGAATCTAGCGGAACAGAGTATCCGTGAACTAATTCAATTGACAAAAGTTCCATCGCGGAAATTTGCTTTAGAATCGATTGAATTTCCCTTTGAAATAACTTGGAATATTGCTCAAAGACTTGATACGTCAATTTGCTTGGATACAGGACATTTACTCTCTGGGCAATCAGGATCAACCGATGTAGTTGACTTTGTAAAACGGTACCATAATAGGTTGTTAGAGATTCATTTACATGATGGGGCTCTTAGACGAGTGGACGGAAAGCGGTTTCCCTATTATGATCATAAGATATTGGGTCAAGGCGATTTACCCATTGTAGATTTCCTCATGGCTTTAGATGAATATGGATTTGATGGTCCAATCATCTTTGAACTGAAGAGAGAGCAAGCATTGGAGTCATTGAAAGTAATACGAAAACTTTTACCAGATTTAGTAATTGAATGATACTAGAATGAGGGATAGATACCTGTGAAAGGATTCGTTGATTTACATACACATACCACGGCGTCGGATGGAACTGAATCGCCGACACAGGTCGTATTTAAAGCCCAAGCTCTGGGATTAGCAGGTGTTGCTATTACAGATCACGATACTATTGAAGGTGTTGAAGAAGGATTACGTGCTGGAACCAACCTCGGGATTGAAGTTGTCGCCGGAGTGGAGATTAGCTGCAACTGGCAAACCGAGCATGTTCATTTGCTTGGTTTTTACATTGATACACAGAATTCAGATTTACAGTCTTTGCTTGCATGGATGCGCGTTGGACGGGAAGAACGTCTACCAAAAATGATTTCGAAACTTGAAGGATTAGGTATTAAAATTGATCAACGTGTGGTCGAAGCTGAAGCAAAAGGTGAATCCTCTGGACGACCCCACCTAGCCCGTGTGCTTCTTCGTCATAACCATGTTTCTTCAATCGAAGAGGCCTTTGAAAAATATCTTGGTTATGGCCGCCCAGCCTATGTAGATCGCCCCAGACCAACTATCAAACAAGCCATTGAGACAATTTTAAATGCGCAGGGCATTCCAGTAGTTGCGCATCCACTCACCGTTGATGTAGATTCCGAGTCCCTAATTTCAGATCTCGTTTCTATTGGAATTCAAGGAATCGAATACTATTATCCATACGAGCAGGTTGCAGGAAAACCTCAGAACTGGTATGCAGACATTGAATCTAATCTTAGGAAACTCATGAAACTCGCCAAAGAATATAATCTCATTTTAACTGGTGGATCAGATTACCATGGACCAACACCAAAAAAAGCCGATTTAGGATTGGTGCCTGTCCCTATTGAAACACTTGAAATGCTGAGGCGCCGCTATAAAGACCTCTTCGGTTCGCTGCCATTCCCCAGAGTACCAGCCTAGATAATGAGAAGGTTTAAAAACCAGTGTTACTGTCACAAGCTCAGACAAGAGATATGTGTTCCACGTCGTGACTCGACCATTTGATTTGTATGATCGGGTTCGAGGCGAAACGACGAAAACTCACCTGCGCGAAGATTGCTACTGTTAAGTTGATTCTTCAGATGCGGCAGCGTGAAAGAAACACCTAGCTAACTCGAATGACCTGAATCAGTAGAACTCGATTCTGCGTTACGAGTAAACTTGTCACAATTACCCAAAATAGAGGGAATGAAATAAAATGACAAGAATAACCTTCCTTGGTGGTTGCCATCAAGTGGGAGCATCTGCAGTGCTTGTAGAACACGCAGGTGCTCGTTTAGTGATGGACTATGGCATCGCTTTTAATGGGAGTCAACGTGTACCGCTTCCAACATCCACACGTAACCTTATCGGCATATTGTCACATGCACATCTTGACCATAGTGGGAGTCTCCCAATTATCACTGGGAGTCAAACTCAAGGAGCACCCATGTATTCAACGACACTAACAAAGGAGCTAATGAAACTTCTGCTCATGGATATGCTTCGTATTAGCGGAGATTCCTTAGCGTTTGAGCGAAAAGAAGTACAGAAGCTTTTGAAAAATACCTATACTCTCAATTATGAACACCCAATTCAGGTTCATCCCAAGGCAAGGTTTTCATTGCATGATGCTGGTCATATCCCAGGGAGTGCTTCAATCCTCATTGAAGTCGAGTCTAATGGTGGGGGTCCTGCACGAATTTTGTACACAGGGGATTTGAATACTATTGATACACGCCTAGTCAAAGGAGCTCAAAGCCTTCGACGGTTTGGTGACCTTGATTTCATTATTGTAGAAAGTACATACGCTCGTGAGGAGCACCTATCTCGACAGAAAGTAGAAGAGATGTTCGTAGAAGCGTGTCGATCGACGCTCGAATCAGGAGGAACTGTGTTGGTGCCTTCCTTTGCTGTGGGACGCTCACAAGAGATTTTAACAGTTTTGAATCAGAACCATCATCGTGGGCTAGATTATCCCATCTTTATTGATGGTATGGCACGGAAGGTGTCAAGGATTATGCTACAACATCCCAAAGCATTCACTGGCGGTTACAAATTCAGTAAGGCTGCCGAAGACATAGTATTCATTCGCAATAAATCGGATCGAAAAGCAGCTCTTGATGAACCGGCGATTATCGTTGCCCCCGCAGGTATGCTCAAAGGTGGGACCGTACAAATCTATCTCCGGGGTATCGCAGATGATCCACGAAGCAGTGTATTACTCGTTGGAAAGCAACTGCCAGGCACACCTGGTGCGCAATTGCTCAATCACGGAGTAATTACACTCGGTGACTATCATGGCGACTCAACAACACATCGTGTCAAAGCAAAGGTTGCAGCCTTTGATTTTTCGTGTCACGTTGGTCAACGGGAAGTTCTGAACTATCTTAAACATGCACGAGGGAATCCTACTATTTTCACGATGCATGGTGAACCAGCATCTTGTGAAGCGCTTGCTCAGATGTCTCGAGAACGGTTTGGTTATACCGCGCAAGCGGCCACTTGTGGTCAAACAATTACGTTCAACTAGAAGTTGGGTGGAGAGTTGGAGTTCCAAAAAAAAGACTATGTTTAACGGAGCTCACGTCGAAGTATTTTGCCCACTGCAGATTTTGGTAAAACATCGCGGAACTCAACGATGCGTGGATACTTGTAAGCTGCCATTTCTTTTTTACTCCATTCTCGAATCTCCTCTTCATTGATTGCATCCTTAAATTCAGGCTTTAACACGATAAAGGCCTTAACTTCCTCGCCTACACGAGGTGCAGGTACTCCAATAACTGCGCACTCAGCTATCGCTGGATGACGGTAGAGTAAAGATTCAACCTCTGCAGGGAACACAGAGTACCCGCTTCGTTTTATGAGATCCTTTTTTCGGTCGCCAATGTACAAGTAGCCATCCTCGTCAAAACGTCCTACATCACCAGTGTGTAACCAACCGCCCCGAAGCGTGTCTGCTGTTGCTTCAGGAGCGTTCCAGTAGCCTTGGAAAATCTGAGGGCCTTGGGCTAGAATTTCTCCCCAATCGCCAATAGGGAGTTTTTTCGTGTCATCAGTTTGATCAACAATCTTAACATCCGTGTTAAAAGTAGGGATTCCAACGGCTCCAGGACGAAGGATGCCCTGTGGGATGAGAGTTAGAATTGGCGATGTTTCAGTCATGCCATAACCTTCGACGATGTAGCTTCCAGTTTCCTTCTGGAATTGTTCGAGAACTTCGACAGGTAATGATGCCGCACCTGAGAAGCAGTTTTCAAGACTGCTGATATCATATTTCTTCAATAGGGGACTCGCAAGCAGAGATACGTAGAGCGTGGGAACTCCTACTAATACGGTTGCGCGATATTGTTGGATGCTTTTCAGAATTTCTTTTATTTCAGGACGGGGGATGAGAACAACTGAAGCAGCAATTAACGCCGAGAGTACGATGATACAAGAAAACCCAAAGGCATGAAATGCAGGCAAAACTCCAATAAAACATTCTTCGCCTTCTCGTACATTGAACCATTGGCTACCGACTTTTGCATTAAACATGAGATTCAGATGACTTAGCATCGCTCCTTTTGGCGGTCCTGTTGTTCCACCAGTATATAACAACGCAGCAGTATCAGCTGGTTTGACGTTAACGGAAGGAGTAGTTTTAGGTTGGGTTCTTTGGAGATCTTGGAGTAAGTAACTATCAGATGTGGAAGGAAGTTTTGGATGAGGGATTTTTCGAGATAGTCTCCCTAGAATTGCTTTAGCCTTGCTTAGATATTCACCAGTGCGTGTATAGATAATTGTTTCAAGGGACGTATCTTTTTTACCAGCTTCGACGACAGTGCAAAAGAGGTCGAGAGCTATGAGGTGTTTTACACCTGCAGATTTTAGCTGATAATTTAGTTCATGGTGTTTAAATAGTGGATTGATTGGCGTGACGATTGCACCTGTTTTGAGAATTCCAAAAAGTGCTAATGGCGCTTGAGGAACATTAGGAAGCATGAAAGCCACGCGATCACCTTTTTTCACACCCAGCTGAATTAAAGCGTTGGCTAACTGATTAGAAACAAGATCTACTTCTCGAAATGTAAGGGTGTTACCTTGGAAATAATATGCTGGATTGTTAGGATACTTGGTTGCTGTTGCCGTTAGTGTTTCGTGAATCGTTGTATCGGGTAACTCAATATCAAACGGAGAGCCTTCAGGCCAGTTTTTATGCCAAAACCGTTTCAACTACTTACACCCCAAAACGGATCTTTAACTGTTTCATCAAGCAACTACATCTACTATAAATACTGGTGCAGTCGCCAGTTGTGAATTTTAATGACCTTTCGTAAGGCTTTTCGTTTAGAAGCTGAATATCTACTGCTACAATTTGACAACCATATATCACTCAAGTGCTGAGGTAAAACTGATGACTGATCCCATCCTTCTAAAAAAAGAACCAAAACAGAAGATTGCATGGCTCGTATTGAATCGCCCAGAAAAATTGAACACTATCAATGAAGAACTTACATTTCAACTACAACGAACTCTAGCGCAGGTGGAACTTGATAAGGAAATTCGCGTACTAATCATTACGGGTGCGGGAGAAAAGGCGTTCTCAGGTGGTGCTGACTTATCTGTGTTTATGGGTGGTGTGACACCACAATATGCCCAATATATTGCAGCGAAGGGTCATGAAATCTTAGGTATGATTGACCGACTACCCCAACCAGTTATTGCCGCTATCAATGGATACGCGTATGGTGGGGGTTGTGAAATTGCGTTAACCTGTGATTTTCGATTAGCTGCCAAACGTGCTAAGATAGGGCTTACAGAAGTAAATTTGGGTTTAATTCCTGCTTGGGGAGGAACCCAACGTCTACCACGTATTATCGGATTAGTAAAAGCCCGAGAAGCCATAATGCTCGGAAAGCAATTTAGTGCAGATGAAGCTCTTGCGATTGGATTGGTTGATCGAGTATTCCCAAATGCCACCTTTGAAAAGAAGGTTCGAGCCTTCGCAAAATCGCTTGCAGAACAACCTCCGATTGCTTTAAAATTAGTCAAACAATGCTTAAATTATGGTACTCAAGTTCCTCTCGAAGTTGGCTTAGCCTATGAAGCACAAGCCTTTGCAAAAACCTTTACTACCAAAGATATTTTTGAGGGAATAGCTGCATTTCTGCAAAAACGCAAACCCGAATACAAAGGTGAATAAAAATCACGAGGGTGACATAAATGAAAGAACTTCGAGAAACGGTTATTGTTGATGCTCTTCGAACACCCATTGGGCGGAAAGATCGTGCATATGCACATACCCGACCTGATGAACTTGCCTCCCACGTCCTTCGTGAACTAACGAAGCGAACAAAAATCAACCCCAAAGACATTGATGATGTAATAATGGGGTGTAACACTCAAACCTCATGGCAGGGTGCAAACATTGGGCGATTGGCAGTGCTAGGTGCAGATTTTCCATACACCGTGCCTGGTTGCACGGTAAACCGTGCATGTGGATCTTCACAACAAGCTGTAAATTTCGCTGCCCAATCTATTTCTACATATAATGCTGACATCGTCATTGCAGCCGGAGTAGAGCACATGTCATGGCTCCCCATTGGGGCGGACTTTGGAGAAGGGTACGCGGCTTTTAATCCTGAGCTAATTAAAAAATTCCAGTTCATACCAATGCCGATGAGCGCAGAACGAATGGCAGAAAAATATGAGATTCCTCGAGAAGATCTGGATAAATTCGCTTTGTGGAGTCACCAAAAAGCAGTAGCGGCATGGGAAGCTGGTAAATTCAGAAAAGAAGTTGTGCCAACACCAGCCCGTCAAGAAGACGACAATTGGATCACAATTGAGAAGGATGAAAGTCCCCGCCCGACGACTTCGATGGAAAAACTAGCAAAACTCCCGCCTCTCTTTGGAGGTGTGATTACTGCCGGAAATAGTTGTCCAATTAATGATGGTGCTGCAGCCGTTATGCTAATGTCACGTGAAAAATCGGATGAGCTTGGCTTGAAGGCTCGTGCGATTGTTAAATCACAAGCTGTTGTTGGTACGGAGCCTGTGATCTGCCTAGAAGGACCAATTTTTGCTACGCCTCCATGCTTAAAACGTGCAAATCTTACTATTGATGAACTTGATGCTATTGAAGTGAACGAAGCTTTTGCAAGTGTTGTTATTGCAGCGGGGAAGATGCTTGGTTTTGACCCGCTCTCAGACCCACGTTTGAATGCCCATGGTGGATCCATTGCATTGGGTCATCCCCTCGGTGCTTCAGGTGCGAGGGTTATCACAACTTTGCTTAATGTTTTAGAGCATACAAATGGTAAGTTTGGTCTAGCAACCTTTTGTTGTGGATTAGGTCTTGGAACTGCGACGATAATTGAAAGAGCCAAATAGCAGATTCTGAGGAAATCATGATTGCGAATTAAGTGGTTTGTTCTAAGAGACCAAAAATAAATTGACGAACGGCTGATTTTCCACGATATACGCCATAATGACCTTCACAGAGAATATCTGATTCAAGGGCTAAAATAAGATTCAGCGAAGTCCGCCACTTTGCAACATCACTCCCCCAGGCGGCATTAAATGGTCCATGAAGATCTTGCCCAAAGAGCACTCGTCGATCTCCATCAGTAAAATATAACACAATGCTCCCCGGTGTGTGACCGGGGGTGTGGATATAGTGCAACTTCTTTTTTCCAATAGGAATGACATCGGCATCCTTGACCAGGATCAGATCTATGGAAGCTGGTTGTATATCCATACGATAATAATTGGCAGCAGTAGCAATAGGATCACCCTGACTGATAGCCCGAACGGCATTTTCATGCGCTGCGATCTTGAATTTTAATCGTGATTGAAGAGGAACGGCTCCACCAACATGATCCACGTGCTCGTGGGTCAAAATAAGGAGTTCAACCCTTTTAGGATCCAGTCCTAACTTTACCATATTGTCAATTAAACGATCAGTGCTTCGTCCAATCCCAGCATCAATAAGAATGAGTCTATCATCTAGGTCGACGAGATAGATGAAGCAATCATCGGGATCAGTAATATTCGGTCCGCCAATGCAGTAGGTGTGCCGTGTAATTCTCAAAGGCGCGTTTTCCACGAGAATATCCCTCGACAAATCAATGTTTAACAATGAAGGTTTATAGTGTCCCAAGGACATGAAAAGCAAAAAGCCTTTTCTAGATTCAAGTAGAGTGACAACCTCTTTGGTGTGTGAATATTATGCCATTTATTATGCAACCCCAGAGCTTAACCAATCACATCGATTTGATTGATGTTCAAGGCTGGGACTTTCAACATACAACAAGTAGCTTAATCGTCCGAGGACATGAAACAGCTATAATCGAAACTGGGCATCACCGATGTGGCGAACAAATTTTAACCGCGTTGAAGGAGCGATTCATTGCCCTTGATAATATTCGATTTATCTGTGTGACTCATCGCCATGGAGATCATTGTGGGGGAGCCACGCCTTTAGCGTCAGCGATTTCGAATGCTACTGTGGTTGGGCATAAGTATGCGATCGCTACACTTCATGACCCCAGTCGATTAAATCTAGGTGCACGCGAGTTGTTTGGCTCATACGCCCAAGAAATTCAACAGCTCCCAGACGAGGTATCAACATGGAAGGTCAATCATGGGGATCGAATAGATCTTGGAAAAAATGTCGAAATTGAAATCATTGGTACACCTGGGCATACCTCTGACCACCTTGCGTATTTTGAAACCATCTCACGCACATTGTATACAGGAGACGCAACTGGGTTGCTTGGCCCAGAACACCACACAGTAACGCCGACATCGTTTCCACCGAGTTTCAAGTTTGGCACATACCGAGAATCCATTGAAAAATTACAGGAATATGATCCCCGCATCCTTGTGTTCTCCCATTTTGGCGCAGTTACAGGTAAGGATATTCCAGTGATTTTCAATCGGGCGTTGACCACATTGGATTCTTGGAAAGAAACCGTTGAACACGCGTGGAATACTGAATCCACTCAAGCTTCGGTAATGAAGGCTATAGGGCAACGGTTTCTTGAGGAACTGGAAGTATTTCCTCCCAAGGCACGTCCACTTTTTATAAAAGTCATGGCAATTGGATTTACTCAAAGTCTAATTCCGAAAAACGGTTAACGAATCTGTTTTAATTGGTAAAACCGAAGCCCTCAAAACGAAAACAGATAAGAAATGTATTTTATGACTGCCCCGCCAGATGCCATTGCCCGAGCAATTGCAAATTTCAACCGACTCCGTAGCCCTGAGGCTTTTGCAGAGTTTATTGGCTTTGACAATAACGAAGTCTTTATTCGATTTACAGGACCATTTTGTCGTACTTGTGGAGTGCTAGAATATTTTGAGGATTTAATCTATGAGCTAGATGACCAATCTCCGATTAGTCTAGCGGTTGTCGATTTCGAAGCAGAAGACGACGTAACTTTTCGAGTACGGTATCGACTTACTTATCAGAAACCAAGCTGTGCACGGTAAATTCCATAACGAATGCTAATTGGGAATTAAAAATGTGAAGCGGAGCAGCCGCAGAGAGCTGCTCGCTACGTGGGTTTGAAGTATTTGATATCGGTGAGCGCACCTTGACGTTTAGCCTTTGCTTCAAAGACTGCAGTGACTTTCGTTCCAATTTTCAGAGATTCCGATTTGATTTCACTAATTCTGTGGATGAGGCCACCATCGGTCTGATCAATTTTTATGAAGGCTAAGATTTCGGGCTCGGGTAAGGGTTCTCCATCACGATCAAAGTAGGTGATCGTATAAGATTCAATAACTCCTGTTGAGGGAACCTCAGCGAAATTCGCGAGTTCAGTGAAACATTGGTCGCAGTATAACCGGGGGGGCATGAAGGTTATGTTACATTTATCACAACGAGTTGCAAGAAGTTTTTCTTCATCTCGTAACGCAATGTAGAAGCGTTCACCAGCAACTCCTGCCGTGTAAATATAGTCACATTCCATATGCCCAATTTGATGGCGAAGCTTGCGTGGATCTCGGATTTTATCAAACGACATTTTCTTAGTCCTCCTTCAAGGGTTCCCAAAAGAGAATATCAGTAACTGAGCCTTCCCGTTCTTCAGGAGGCTTCCAGACGGCTTTCACTCGCATCCCTACATCAATTTTTTCAGGTTCTACGTTTCCCAGTAAATGGAGAAGACCAACTCCTGGGCTAGCCCCGTCGAGGTCGATTACAGCGACTAGAATAGGGTCCTGGATGCGATTTGCATCTGCATCTAGATAGGATAATGAGAACGTGTTCACTGTCCCAGTATCCTTGACATACACCCACTCAGCAGTTGCAACAAAACATTGTTCGCAAAACATTCGTGGAGGCACGATGATCCGTTCACAGCGACGGCACCGTCGACCTATGATGCGGCCTTCCTTAAGTTCATCGAGGAATCGACCGTAAGCAATCCCTGCGCTCCACGCATACTTTGCGTTTGGACGCCATTCAAATGTAATGACTTTGTCAGATTTGAGTTCCTTTCCCGAAAGTGGTGTTCCTGGCATTTCTTTCATGTTTTTGCTCATTGTAGTCCCTCCTTAACTATCCCTCTTGAAGACGCAGACTGTACCGACCTGCATCAAATCTCCCCATGCTTGGCAGACACCTGTTTCTGCCTTGGGGACTTGTCGCTTACCAGCTTCGTCGCGAAGTTGCCAGAAAGCCTCACAGCACTTCATCAACCCAGCCGCAGCAATCGGATTCCCAACACCAAGCAACCCGCCCGATGGACAAATTGGAAGATCACCATCCCGGGCGGTGACCCCTTCCACTGTTAACTTTGGAGCCTGACCCTTTTCAGCAAGCAATAACCCTTCAGTATGATGCAGTTCCTTGTACGTGAATGGATCATATGGTTCAGCAAAGCTAACTTCTTTTGGTGGATTGTTAATTTTTGCCATTTTATAAGCCATTTTTGCAGCTTCGGCAACATATTGTGGGAAATAGAGGTCACGGTTAGTCCAATATGCGCTGTCAAGGGACCAGCCTACACCATCAATCCAAACTGGTGCATCGGTGTATTTACGTGCAATATCTTCTGAAGCAAGGATGAGAGCGGCAGCGCCATCACTAGGCGGGCTGATGTCAAGGCGATTGACAGGATAGACCATGATTTCAGAGTTGAGGACATCCTCAACCGTGATTTTAGCAGCAAGTTGAGCACTTGGATGGTCGAGAGCGTTTCCCTTGTTTTTAACGGCGACTTGGGCGATGTGTTCTTTGGGGATATTATGAACCTTCATATAGCGGTGCATTTCGAGGGCGAATATCCAGACAAGGTTGGGATTGAGAGGTCGGCTAATGATTGGATCCCAAATGGAACGAAAAGCGGTTTGAGGGTGGGGGAAGCATGGACTCATTTTCTCTTCACAGACAACAAGGCAAGTATCATGCATGCCAGAGGCGACGTGCCACCAACCTCCAATGGTGGAAAAGACACCTGTGCCCCCACCAACGTAGACGCGCGTATAGGGTTTTTTTGTAGCGCCTGCACCATCTAAGAGATTTTCGGATTTCATGTGAACGCCGTCGAAGGCATCAGGAGCTGTTCCCATGACGACACTGTCAATTTCATTTCGAGTCATACCAGCAGATTCGAGCGCCATATTTGAGGCAAGAAAGGAAAGTTCTTTTCCCGATTCTTTAAGACGTCGTCGAAAGAGCGTAATTCCAGCGCCAATCACGGCTACACGTTTTTTAATGTTCATTTTTTCGTCCTCCAAGCTATATTTCGTTGCTTAATACGGCGACACAACCGCTTGCTGTGGGAACCCCTCGCCAACTTTGAGCGAGCGCGGTTTTCGCATTTTTGATTTGTCGTTTCCCTGCATGACCGCGTAGTTGTAGGACACATTCAAGGACGGATTGCAATGCAGAACCTTCAAGAAGGTTACCTGCTCCAAGTCGTCCACCAGATACATTGACAGGAAAAGCGCCATCCTGATTGAATTCGCCGGCTTCTACAAGTTTACCGGCTTCGCCAGGTTCGCAGATTTGGAGAGCTTCAAGATGTTGAAGTTCTTTGAAACTGAAATAGTCGTCTACTTCCGCCAAATCGATTTCCTTTCTGGGGTCCTTTATTCCCGATCGCTTATATGCACGATTTCGTGCAAGATTCGTATATTCCGCCGCACTCCAGTCACGGGCTTCGAGCCACGGCGTATCAGAACACCAACCCATCCCCTTAATCCAGATGGGATAATCTGAAAGTTCTTTGGCTCTCTTTTCTGAAGCCAAGACCATCACAATCATACCATCAGCAAGTGGGCTAATATCGCGTTGGGTGAGAGGATGAGAAACCATCGTGGAATCGATGACCTCATCGATCGTCATATCAGCAGGAAATGCCGCAAGAGGGTTATTCATGGCGTTACGTTTGTTTTTTACAACCACAGTTGCGCATTGTTCCCGTGTTGTTTTGGTCTCATGCAAATATCGTTGCATTTCTAACCCCGCAATGAAGTAGGGGTGGGCGTCGAATGCACGATTAAAGACAGGGTCTAATGCATGGGTCAAAATACCATCAAAGGTGAGCATGTCTGAGGCTTTACTATGAGCCTCAACTGCCACCACATCAAATAGTCCGGTTTCAATTTGCATTACACCGTTCGCTAGTGCGAGCAAACCGTCACCACCAATCGTACACACAGAGCGTAATACTGCACCGAGTTGGTCAGGTACAAACTCATCGAAGATAGAGTATCCTTCCCAGTAGTCTTCTGCAGCAGTGAGAAAGCTGCCTATGTCTTCACGAGCGTTAACTCCTGCATCAGCATAGGCTTTGACTGCTGCTTCGAACATTTGCTCTTTAAATGAAATGTCAGGCGAAGTGGAACGAAAATCTGTGTGTCCGACACCGACAATGGCTACAGTCAAGTGAAGTCCCTTCACATTTCAATCGATTGAAGCAGCGACATGAATAAAGTCCATGATGTTGCCTCAAAGTGGATTTGATTGAAAAGTAGTTCCTCAAAAGCCTTCCGCAATAAAAGTGATATCTCCTCTCATATATTGTAAGTATTCTCTGAGATGCAACAAAAATGCTTTAAACCTAGCTCTTTTCCTTTGCGTGGTAACTCTATTTTGAGGTTGATGTGTATGGTTGATCCGCGAATCAAAGAACATGCTCGAATTCTAGTTGAGTATTCGACCAATGTCCAAGCGGGTGAGATGGTCTACATCATCTCTGACTTGGATGCACACCCTCTCGCAGTTGAGGTTGTAAGAAAAATTGTAGAGCGAGGTGCGGCTACGATGACAATTATGGATTCATCTGAAATTAGTCGAGCCTATATGGACACGGCCACAAATAAGACCTTAGACTTGTTTCCGAAGCACCAGATGGAAGCTATCAAAGCTTCCGATGTTTTAATTCGATTGCGATCCCCGGGGAATACACGGGCTTTCGCCGGTATTGATCCAAAACGCCTTATGCGACGACAAAAAACAACGAAGCCTATCTCAGAAGAAGTCCTAACTAAGCGATGGTGTTTGACACTACACCCTAACCAAGCACTTGCCCAAGAGGCGAAAATGAGCCTGACTGATTATCAAAACTTTGTCTATGGTGCAACACTCCTGGATTGGGAAAAAGAAGCAAAACTCATGCGCAGATTACGTGATAAGCTCCAAGAAAACTCAACTATCCGATTCATTGGAAAAGACACTGACCTGATGGCTTCCACTAAAGGTCGCATATGGGTTGCATCAGAAGGCACCAATAATATGCCTAGCGGTGAGGTGTTTACGAGTCCCGTCGAAAAATCTGTTGAAGGACACATCTATTTCGATATACCGTTCCTTTATGCGGGAGTGGAAGTTCAAGGGGTTCGATTGGAATTCAAGAACGGAAAAGTCATTAACCATTCTGCAGAGAAAGGACATGATGCATTGGATGCCGCAATCAACGCGGATGACCGGGCACGGTATCTAGGAGAAATGGCAATAGGGACAAATCGAGGAATCCAGCAATATACCTTGAACATGCTATTCGATGAAAAAATTGGTGACACTATCCATTGTGCTTTGGGGAATGCTTACCCCGAATGTAAAGGCACCAACAAAAGCGCAGTTCATGTTGATATTATCAAAAGTATGAAGGATGATGGCAAAATTCTTGCAGGTGATTTTATCATTTACGAGAATGGTAAATATTTCTGGGAGTAGTAAGCACCACCATTGAGAGAATATTTTCAATTCTTTCATAAGAATCTACAGATAAGTACGCCTTTTTAGAGAACTAGCATGATACTCCCTGCGATTCTATGACGTTTCAGGATTTGGTGCTCCTTAGTGTCGACTACGACGTCGTGCAATAGCAGAGCTTTCAATCTAAAACCGCGTCAATTTTATAAGTAGAAAACAAAAAAGAAAACAGTCTTACGAAAAGCATAATAGGTAAAACCCCTTCGAGAATAAACTTACCATTTTGTGACCAATATCTAAAATTAGCTATGTAAATTCAATGGGATGATGAGATGGGAAGAAACGGTGGTAAGAAAGTCGTCCTTACCGCATCGGTTGCTGAAATGGCGGGATGGGATGCTGATCCATTTCTAGCGTTTGCAGGCGGATTTCCTGGTCGCCTCTTCCCAGCTTTTATGCTAAAACGAATGTATAAGCCAGATACCCCAAATAAGGATTATTCGACTCCGTTTGCCCCTTATGGTCTTCGGAAAATCGAAGCCGCGCTCTTAGAAAACGGTTTCGATGAGGACTCCGTAATAACTGTTCATCCCCAACAACTCAAACGTGCTATGGGACCGAACACCAAAGTTGTAGGTATATCAAGTATGGATCCATTAGGAATGGCTTATGTTAGTGTTACCTATTCTTCTCTTACAGGTCTTGGAAACGTTCCCGCAACAGGTCTAGAGTTTTGGCGGCTATCCCAAAATCCACTCTTCAAAAAATACAAAGTTCCTCGCATTCTTGGTGGTGCAGGATCTTGGCAACTAAAAAACCCGAAGCTCCGCAAGGAATATGGATTCGACTGCCTCGTTTTGGGAGAAGCTGAAAATGCTGCTGCAAAGCTATTTGAACAGGCAATTCGTGGCGAAAAATTGCCTCCAATAGTAAAAACAGAACGCCCTGCAGATAAGGATATTCCTGCCATTAAGAACGGCGCAATATATGGAGCGGTCGAAATCTCAAGAGGTTGTGGGAGAGGTTGCCAGTTCTGTTCTCCCACAATGAAATACCGAAGAACCTTTCCCATTGAAAAAATTCTCCAAGAGGTTCGAGCGAACCTCCGTTGCGGTGCCAATATGATTCTTTTAAACACCGATGATGTTTTTCTATATGGGTCAAAAGAACGCTTCCTTCCGAACCGGGAAGCTGTCGTTAGTGTCTACAAAGCCGTTTTGGACGAGCCTGGCGTTAAATATATTCAAACAGCACATGCGTCCCTAGCTCCAGCAATAATTGATCCTCAAATGGTTCATGAAATTTCAGAAATAATTGGTGATAGATGTCGGTATAAGTATCATGGGGATCCTGTTGTTACTGTAGAAGTTGGAGTTGAGACGGGTAGTCCACGCTTGATGCAGGAACATATGCGAGGAAAAGCCTTACCATATGATGTCAGCCAATGGCCTGAAATCGTTTGTGAAGCTTATGGTATTCTTAATGATGCAAACTGGGTGCCTTTATGCACATTAGTAACAGGATTACCGAAGGAGAAAGAAGAAGATGTCCTGCATACTCTCGACTTAATTCATCGTATGAGACGTTTCAAAACCTTCTTTGTACCTCTGTTCTTTGTCTCTTTGGAAGACTGTGCATTACGAAAGGAAAAAACTTTGAATCTCCGGCGTTTAACAGAATTACAATGGGAAATGTTTGTTGAATGTTGGGATCATAATCTTCATCACTGGCGAGATATTTGGCTGGGTGATATCAAGGACACCTGGATCAACCGGCAAATCATCAAACTTGTGGGTGGTTTCCTTTACCTAAGCTACTACCGGTATAAGCATGGTGGCAAATCGAAGCGGATGCTTACTCGCATAGCGGGCATCCTAGGAAAAGACTATCGTTTTCTACTTCCCTTCGAACATCCCATGGGCGGCGAACTTCCTGATTCCCTCAAACAACGCCATACGAAACGACTAAGCATATTACCAGTTGTACCCGGAAGCGACGATGTTCCTCGTGCGCTGCATTATGCAAACCATGAAGTTCAGTATCGTCAACGCGTATAGGTGAATCATTTTAGTTTTCGAATTGCTTCAACTATAGCAGTTAAAGTTTCACCAGCTTCCGCAATAAATACAAGATCAGCTTCTTTGTCAAAAGGTGTTGGTTCCTGATTGATGATAATAAGTTGTGCACCACTTTGCCGTGCAATTGACGGAAGAGAGGCAACAGGGTAAACCACCAGATAAGATCCGATTGTTAGCATCAGCTGACACTGTCTTGCCGATTCAATTGCAGAAGCTAACTCATTTTGCGGGAGAGCTTCCCCAAAAAACACGGTATCTAGTTTAACTAGACAACCACAAGTGGGACACATAACAGGAATTTGCCGTTTCTTCATAGCTTTTTCCAAGTATTTACGATCAACTTGGAATTGACAGACAGTGCAAGTGCCACTGAATAGGCTTCCATGAACTTCAAGCACACACTGACTACCACCACGTTGATGAAGACCATCCACGTTTTGAGTTATTACACAGTCTAAAAGCCCCATTTTCTCCAGTTCTGCGAGCTTCAAGTGAGAAGTGTTAGGCTTTGCATTCAAGATAGTAGGCGCTAATTCTAGCGCCATTTCCCACCAAGCCTTCGGGTTGCTAAGAAAACCGTTAATACTGGCAAACTTTGCGGGATCAACTTTTGTCCAAAGACCATCAGCCCCTCGAAAATCAGGAATCCCACTTTTCGTGGAAACTCCTGCACCTGTCAGCGCAACAGTAGATTTTGAACCTAGTATCATTTGAGCTGCTTGTTCAATACGATCTAGGGTCATTGATTATCACCGATACAGGAGGGCAAAGGTATGGTGAGTCATAAACCTGTGGGTGTTTCGATGGCAATACAAGTTATAACTGTTAAAAGAACTGTTTAGGCAAGGTGTAGCTGAATTGGATACTACAGAACTTGTGATGGCAATTGATGTTGGTACAAGTGGGACACGAACAGCGGTGTTTAGTGCGAAAACCGGAAAATTAGTTGCACAAGCCCATCAAGAGTATTTTTCCATGTTTCCACGACCAACATGGGTTGAGCAAGACGCCGAGGACTGGTGGCGAACTACATGTCGCACCGCAAAGACCACTTTGAAAAAATTAGGCAACCAGGCAAATAAAATCGCTGCTGTAAGTATAACAAATCAGCGTGAAACAATAGTACCTGTTGACCTAAAAGGTATACCACTTCACAACGCATTAGTATGGCAAGACCGACGAACAACGCCTCAATGCCAACAAATTAGAAAAGAACTCGGAGCAGACACTGTATACTATGAAACTGGACTAACAATTGACCCATATTTTTCAGCACCGAAGATTCTCTGGTTTAAAACGGAAAAACCACAACTTTTTCAAAAAACCCACAAATTCCTACTTGTTCACGATTTCATCCTACAACGATTAACCGGAGAGTTTGCAACAGATTATAGTAATGCGTCTCGAACGATGCTCTTCGCTGTACAAAAGATGGAATGGTCCAACCCAATTTGCGATCAGCTTGAAATCCCCAAAAATAGGCTTCCCGAAGCCCATCCATCGGGTACTAAAATTGCGGAAGTCACACCGAAAGCAGCAAAAGCAACCGGGCTCCCTAAAGGGCTGCCGGTTATTATTGGAGGGGGTGATCAGCAATGTGGAGCAGTTGGTGTCGGTGTAGTCAAACCAGGTCGTGTGAAAGCCACTATTGGAACTGGAACCTTCATTTTAGCCTTTGAAGAAAACCCGCTATTTGACCCACAACGACGACTTCTTTGTAGCTGCCACGCTGTCCCCAATCGATGGGTTATTGAAGCCAGTATTTTCACTAGCGGTATTATCTACCGATGGTTTCGAGACGAATTTGGACAGGAAGAGAAACAGCTTGCCAAGTTGTTGGATACAGATGCATACGAGCTAATGAATGACCAGGCAAAGCAGTCTCCACCTGGAGCAAGAGGGATAATATTATTACCGCATTTTGTGGGTGCAGGGGCACCATATTGGAATCCAGACGCACGGGGTGTAATCATCGGACTTGCTTTAGGGCATTCACGTTCAGACATTATCCGGGCAATTATGGAGGGAACCGCCTTTGAAGTTCGGCGTAATCTCGAAATTATGCAAAATATCGGAATATCGTTGAAAGAACTCCGCCTTACAGGAGGAGCAACACGAAGTACAATATGGAATCAAATTCAATCGGATATCACTCAATTGAAAGTGCAACGTAGTCTAATAGAAGAAGCAACTGCATTAGGAGCAGCCATTCTTGCAGCCACAGGTAGTGGCATCTACCAAAATGTAACCCAAGCGGCTGAAGCTATGGTCACTGTAGGTGAAAACTACCAGCCAACACAGGAATTGGCAAACCGCTATAATAAGCTCTATAGGGTTCAAACGGAGATCTACCAAGCTTTGGAGAAAGCAAAGATTTTTTCTCAACTGGGCACCTTGGACTCTTGAGAGCATATGGCAAAACTTCAACTTAGATACGGTCAAGACTATATCCAACTGAATATTCCCGATGATAATATCGGTGAGATTATTCAACCTCGCAAACAAAAAGCCTCCAAGGATATTGCGGGTTCACTTCGAAATGCCTTGGAAACACCAATGGGCATTACGTTGACTGAAACCATAGCAAATCGTAGAGTTTGTGTTTTAGTTGAAGACGGAACACGAGCAGAACCTCACGAAATCATCATTGAAGAATTAACCTCTCATTTTAAACCGGCAAAGGATCTAATCTTTATTATTACAACAGGTTCTCATGAAGCTAATAGCAAACGTAATCAGGAGATTATTCAAGCCATCCACAAAAGCTGTAAAACAAATGAACTCGACGCCTATCGTGTATTAGTTCATGATGCACTTCAATCAACTTGTAAGTTAGTGGGAACCACTAGTCGAGGAACCGAGGTTCGAGTTAACGAAGAAGTATTTCAAATGGAAGCTTTTGTCGTTGCAGCTGACATGAAAAACCATTATTTTGCGGGCTATTCAAACGCCCTCAAGAATTTTTTACCTGGTATTTGTGATTTCAATACCATTGAATCTAATCATAGTCTTGCATTGGAACCCGATTCCACGTTTGGAAGACACCCGTTGCACCCGAATCCTACTCGCCGAACTAACCCAGTGGCAGAAGATATGCTTGAGGGAATGAATATGATTCTCGCTGACAGACCCGTCTTTCTTCTAGCTATGGTAACGAGCGGCCCTTATATTATATGGTCAAAGAGTGGGAAAATGCAACCGGTCACTCGTGAAGGCTTCCAAGTTATTGACAATACTGCTTCCTTCACTGTTCCTGTAACAGATCACATTGTCGTCACGCCGGGCGGAAATCCTCAAGATGAGAGTCTTTACAACGCGCAACGAGGATTAGAACTTACCAAGAACGCAGTTCGAGATAACGGCGAGGTTCTTCTTTTAGCTGAATGTCCAAAAGGAATAGCACCCACTCCAACCGCCCGCGAATTCTTCTATGATTATCTTATCATGCCACTTCCAGAAATGATGTCCAAAATTCAGAATAACTATCGACTCTACACACACAAAAGCTGGAAATTTGGAGAACTAATCCAGCGCTTACGTCATGTTTGGCTATACACAAGCCTAGATAAGATACAGGTAGAAACGGCTCATATTTCCTATGCACCGAACCCCCAAAAGATTGTCGACTCTTGGCTCCAAAACGATTCAGCAGCAAAAATCCATGTCTTTCATGAAGCAAACAAAATTGCTGTTTATGCAAGAGAGTAATATGGATACTAGAAAAAGTAGGCATTCAAGATTAATTGGAATTTATCCCGACTTAAAGTATTTCAGAAGGAAATGTTAAGAACGCTTTCTCTACATTATACTCTGAAACAATCCTGGGAGTCTATTGATATGCCTGTCGTATACACCTATTGCGAAAAATGTAAGGCATATATTGCGATAGACGTCCCGCCCAATATCATTGAACGACAAAACGTCTTTCCATTTCCCTACTCTTACGTCCATGGAGAACCGGCCCATGTAATTACAATTTACCTTGACCAAGATCTCGTTGAGCGTGGCCACGAAGTTTCCGAAATCCATGCAGGTAATCAAGTAGAGGCTAAACAAACTCAGCCAGGCACAACCCCTCAACCTACTGCTCCACCAACTACTCGGATGGTCGGCACAAAAAGTCATCGGATTGTTCCTCGTGTTGTCGCAGATTTGGAAAAGCAAAAACTGTCGATTACCGAATTCCGCATGCTTAGTTTATGTGATGGAAAAACAACGCTCCAAGAAATTGCAGATAAAATGGGGCTACAGTTTTTTATCGCTATGCGAATGCTTTTAGACCTTCAAAAGCGGGGACTTGTGGATTTCGAAAAACGCGTATAACGCTAATAATAGGAACGAATGATTCATAACGCTAGTTATAAGATACGAATAATTGGTGAACTAATATGGGTGTCAAAGGTTGGATCGGTTGGCATTTTAAGATGCAAAAAACCTCACTAAATGCATTTCAAGCCTTGGTTGCAGCAGTTGTAGACGACGTCCTTCTTAATAGTAAGGGGGATGTTAATTTAGCTAACGAGAAACTACTCCGGCTGGGTAACGCAATGGCTGAAACCTTGTTGTTTGAATACAGCGACACAATTGGAAAACATGCAACCACTTTTGATGGTTTTCTTGACACATTCACTTTGGCAACTCGCGTAATGTTGGGGAAAGCCTTTGATAACGCATACTATGATAAGGCCGAAAGGAAAATTGTCTATGTTTTTAATGATTGTCCAATTTGTGAAAACATTCGGATGTCAGATGAATTTCATGGTTTGAAATACTGCAATATTTTAAGTGGAGTATTTCAACACGTCCTGACTCTCCGCGGGTTCAACAGCGAATGCGAAGAAGTCCAATGTAAAACGTGGGGCGCCGACAGCTGTATGTGGGAACTCCGAGAGAAATAGTGATCTTCCTACACCATCGCGTTGTCTACATAGGTTGGTTTTACAGCAAAAGAAGAAAGTTTGATAAGTTATCCAATGCCAGAGACACGGTGAAGTGAATGCCGTGTCCCATAAAACTTCAGCTATTAGCGGATTTTACCGTCTGTCTGTTTCAGAGCGGGTGAAAAAGCTTCGAGCTTTTGCGGACCTTAGCGACGAAGAAGTTTCACTTTTGGAAGCATTCGGGGCCTTGGATGCGGCTACCGCAGATCGGATGATTGAGAACGTCGTGGGCTCATATCCATTTCCTCTTGGCATTGCAACGAATTTTCATATTAATGGTCAAGATGTTTTGGTTCCCATGGCATTAGAAGAACCTTCTGTTGTGGCTGCAGCATCAAACGCAGCAAGAATGACGCGAAAAACCGGAGGGTTTACTGCAAGTACCACTGACCCCGTGATGATTGGACAGATTCAGGTAGCAGATATTCCCAATGTTAGGGCCGCTCAAGAAGCTATTATTGCCCAGAAAGTAAATTTGTTAAAGTTTGCCAACGCTCAAGACCCTGTGCTGGTGAAGTTTGGAGGAGGAGCTCGTGATTTACAGGTCCGTCTTTTAGATACTATGATGGGGCCGATGATTATTGTTCATCTTCTTGTTGATGCACGTGATGCAATGGGAGCAAATGCTGTAAATACGATGTGTGAAGCATTGGCTCCATTGATCGAAGAATTAACTGAGGGGAAGGTGTATCTACGAATTCTTTCGAATCTGGCAGTCTACCGACTCGCAAGAGCTGAAGCAACATTTCCAGCAAAGGCATTAGGTGGTTCTAGTGTTATAGAGGGAATTTTGAAAGCATATGCTTTTGCTCAGGCAGATCCCTTCCGTTGTGCCACTCATAACAAAGGGATCATGAATGGAATTGATGCTGTCCTCTTGGCGACAGGACAAGATTTCCGTGCAGTTGAAGCAGGAGCTCACACTTATGCAGCAACACGAGAAGGAGGCTACCAATCACTTACTCATTATGAAAAAACATCTGAAGGCGATTTACATGGAACCATTGAGCTCCCTCTGGCAGTTGGGTTGGTGGGTGGAGCAACCCGAACTCACCCAGTTGCGCAGTTATGTGTGAAGATATTAGGAGTAAAAACTGCAACAGAGCTTGCACAGGTTATTGCTAGTGTTGGTCTTGCACAAAACCTTGCAGCCCTTCGAGCCCTTAGCCAAGAAGGCATTCAAACTGGTCACATGAAGCTTCATGCCCGTAATATTGCTGTTGCAGCAGGAGCCGAGGAAAAAGAAGTCGATCAAGTAGCTCAGAAGATGATTGGTGAAAAACGAGTTCGATTTGATCGAGCACAAGAAATTCTCGCGGAACTCCGAAAGAAAAAAGCTTGACACAACAATTTCTTATACACCTCACACCCTCATATTTAGTAAATACGCACAACGTGTGGCTGCACAAGCGTAATAGTCACTCTAGCGGTGATACAATAAATGAAGCAATACCTTGGGATGATTGAAATCCTTGGCGAAGGAGGCGAAATGCAACCTCTTCATTGGAATCCCAAACACCTTGTCGATGGACGAGCCATTCTCATAGTCGATGAAGCCGAAGGCATTGTATGGGTGTGGCTGGGTCGAGGAACATCTATGCTGCAACGAACCACTGCACTTCGTCAAGCTCGTTTTATAATGAAAAACGGAACACATGTTGACAAAATCCATTATGGGACCAAATGTACTAATTTCATCGAAATACCGGGTGATTTGAAGAACCCAAAGGCATCCCTTCTACAAAAACGTCTTGAGGAGAATCCTAAGACCTCAGATTATCTTGTTGTTGTAGAGGAAGAGGATCCAATTTCAACCTTTGAAGAATCATTCCAAGACAAAGTTGAAGTTATTGAGCAAACAATCGTCCCTGAACCCGTTAGACAAGTAACTCCAATTCGTCGCCGAATATTGACTTATGAAGAACAACTAGCTACAAAGGTGCTTTTCGCAATGACTGACTGCTATGGCCAAGCCACGATGAACCCGATTGGTCCAAACGAGTTTCTGGTTTCCGTGCTTCGCCTACAAATGCGGTTCTATTGTCAAGGGGACGCAATTCTTTTTTCGCAGATTCGAGCGACAGCGCAGGAAGATATTGATGCCTTTACACGGTGCTTTGGCCAGCAACTTCAACTTACTTCAGATGGACAAGTATACATAGGGTCCACATTAGCAACTCTTGAGCCCATAACCTCAGCTGAAGAAAAACCCGGTTCTGTTGTAGACTCCATGCGTAGGCAATTATTTCAGATAAGTCAAAATACGAAAAAAGAAGAAGAGGGCGACTCAGAACTAACAAAAAGTGAAAAGGAGCGGTCTGAAGAAAAAGAAAAGAAAAGTGGATCTTCAGATTTCGATCTTTTTAGTTAGTCTCGCTTTATTCTTTGACACTCGAAGAGGAGCAATTCGCATTGGAATTATCCATTCATGGAGCGGGACAAACCGTTACAGGGAGCCTTTATAAGATTAAGACCAAGTCTACATCGTTTCTAATTGATTGCGGACTCTATCAGGGAAAGTCTGTAGAGCAATATCAACGGAATCATGTCTTTACATTCGATGCCTCCAGAATAGATTTTGTGATTTTATCCCATGCACATCTCGATCATTGTGGTCGACTGCCAATTCTTAGCCGTTCAGGTTTTCGAGGACCCATCTACGTGTCAGCAGCTACTTCTGAACTTTGTTCAATGCTTCTCAGAGATGTGGCAGATAGTGAAGAAGAGGACGCTGCTAGAGCGCGTTCATACCAACAAGCACGACAAAACAACCATGCGTTTGCTACCAAACCATTATTTTCAAGACAAGATGCAGAACGAACTATCAAACAGTTGCGAATTGTTAATTATGGAGAAAAAACCACCCTCCGTGGAAATGTGACTTTACGATTTCGAGATGCCGGTCATATTCTGGGATCATCAATTATCGAAACATGGATTGAAGAACGAGGAAAGGTTATCCACTTGGTTTATACAGGAGATGTAGGGCGAAGAAATACACCGATTATCCGGGATCCTGATTTTCCAACTGCGGCAACATATCTTCTCTGTGAGTCCACATACGCTAATCGCGCTCATGAACCATTCTCAAAAACCATTAAACGCTTTGAACGAATAATCATCAAAGCACACCGTCATCGAAGCCATATCTTAGTGCCAGCTTTTGCCATTGGTCGTACCCAGGCACTAATCTATTCATTGAACTTGCTTGTGGAAAATAGACGTGTTCCTGTTATTCCAGTTGCAATTGATTCGCCCTTAGCTATCAAGGCAACAGAAATCTTCAAACGCCACAAAGAATGTTTTGACAAAGAAACATGGAACCTCATTAGATCTGGAGACGCCCCCCTTGATTTCAAGGGTCTTCAATATATTGAGAGACAATATGAGAGCGATAGACTAAGTCAACAACTTGGCCCAATTATGATAGTTGCAGGTTCGGGGATGATGAACGGTGGGCGGATTCTCCGACACCTTTTTCGGCGGATCGAAGATAGAAACACTCACCTAATGATCATTGGGTTTCAAGCTCCAGGAACTCTCGGTCATCGTATTGTTCAAGGTGCAAAAAATGTCACGATTTATAGACGAAAAAAGCGTGTACGCGCGCATATTGAACGTTTGTATGGCTTTTCCGCTCATGCCGACAAGCGTGAATTACTAGGATTTTTGTTTTCCCTCAAAAGAAAGCCGCCACAAACCGTTTTTTGCATTCATGGAAGCCCAAGAGCCTGTAAAGCTCTTGCAAATACTGCCAAACGGCTTTTTCGATCACCCGCAATAGCTCCAAGAATTGGAGATCGATTTATTCTAGCGTGAAAAACTGTAGGTAGGTTTTAGGCATGGGTTGAGACTTTTTCCACACGTAACCATGGATTTTGTCGGGTGAATTCAAAAAGCGATTGGGTGAACCGTTCGAGATCATCAAGTTCAATGACAAAATGGTATCGTCCATCTCCCAGAGGTAATTTGCTAATTATTCGTCCATGTTGGTTGAGAAGCAGATTAATCCAACCGGTTTTTGTCGCATTTTCTTCGCGAGTGGAACCTCTGTAAGAAAGCGAAATGTTTGCTTTCATGATTAAACCTCACTTACGTGTAGTTCTTTGGCAATTGAGCCGACTTAAACCTTTCCAAAATAGCCTTTGGCGACTTGTTCAAGTTGCTTAGCCTGAAAAAATTTATTTGATTGATAAACGAGCGGCGCGAAAATAGTGAGTTACGAAATCATAGGCAAAATCAAAGCCCCAGAATGCAATGGTATGGATAAAGGTCAATAAACCAAAGAAAGGTAGTATTAGTACAACGATTTTCAACAATGGACGACGAGCAATTATCCAACGAAAGAGAGGGGACTGAATCTTGGAGGCCGTTGAGTGGAGTAACTCATCTATTATTGAAGCAAGAAAGATTATGATGATTGTCTGAAGAATGAAAAATAAGTTAACAAAGTCAATGATTCGAAAAATACTGAGAGGTAATATGGCGAAGGTTAGGACAAAGAAATAATTGTTGTTAACTTTACGGGTGACAACTAATCCCATGATTATTCCTATGGCGAGGGCGGCAGTGAAAAGATCATAGTAGACCCAGAGATTTACAAGAACTACAAGCGTGACTGTCACCAACCAAAGCAATGTTTGGTGTGACTGGAATCCATTTGGATGATCTGCAGCTTGGTCAAGAAGTTTGATACCTGCACCAATGAATGAGTATGACAGTATCAATGTAAACGCAAAAAAAAGTGAGCTCATTATCTCGTGCCCGTGTTCAATGATGGATTAGCCGGCGAGGTTTTTGAGTTCTTGTGCGACCAATTGTTTATACTCTTTAGGAGTTTTAGAATCCCATTTAAAGGTTAGTTTGCCTTTGCTTCTTTTCATCTTGTGAGTGAGACCATCGATGCTTTCGATGGAAACTTCTTCTGTATCGCCTTTGCTACGGTATTCGATATGGACCTGATGATGAACTCGAATGATTGCCATTAAAGCCGCTTCAAAATCAAGTTTGGTCGCCTTTTTGGTTGATGTGGGCTTAATTGGTGTAGCGGGTTCTTGTGGAGCTGTAGTTTCTGCAGCGGCAGGATCACTTGTGAGCACAGGAGCCGAGGGAGCGGTTCCTTGAAGGAGACCCACAATGAGTGTTCCTTTAGGATTTGGCACGATACTGATTTCCATTGGAGATTCCAACAAAGCGATGAGATTATTGTAGTTGTTTGATGTGGTTGGATCTTCTAGGCTGTCTTGGTCGAGAAGAATAAGGGAATATCCGCGTCCAAAGGTTTCATCCCCGATTCGTTGACCTTCCGTGGTGATTTGTTCCGCTTTTGCCTTAGCTGTTCGTCGTTTATCGTATTGAACTCCACTGCCCATCCAAAACCAAAGAGCGTTATTTTGCTCATCAACGACAGCGACACAAACATCACCCCGTAGTTTTTTAGCACCAGGACGAATTGATCGGACAAAACCTAAGCCACCAATTTCTAACATTACCAGCCGTGTCATCTGCATTATACTCCGTTAGGTTATATTGAGTTAGAAACACATTTTTTGAAACGACTCTGACAGTTTATTCATCACCAAACCATGGGAGGAGAAGCGTTTTTGTCAAAATCTGCTTTAGAATTTGTAACCGCATTTATTAAGTTGACTCTGCACATGCACCGGCGAGAATATCTAATATAGTTTTTGCAAAAAAAGGATAATCTTGGTATGCTAAAGGTCTGCAGCGGCTAGTCGGTCACGAAGAAGACCAAGTATATCACTTCGTCTTCCGCGAAAATCATATCGCTGTAGAAAGTGAACCGAACTTTGACTGACCTCGACTTGACAAATGATACCATCTGGATCTTCTATTGAGTAGCGAGTGCCATCTTCAATTTTTGTAGCACTAACGTAGCACATTGGAAAAAAGTCAAGAATTGAAGAGATGAGAATCCCGACCCGAATCACTCCAAGATCTTGTAAATCACGGGAGGGTTGTGGAGCAATGATTTCGGAGCTAGATTTGGCTGGAGCTTCTTCAGCTACCGTTTCTGTAGGCACGATGGTTTTTTCAGCAGGCGCTTTGGAAGGAGCGGGTTCAGCTGGCGGAGGAGCCGTAGAAGGTGTTCCACTAAATCGGCCGAGTACACCTTCTGTGATTTTAAACTGTTGACTTAGCGTGTGAATTAATTGGTCATAGTATCCTTTGATTTCGGGATCGTCTAGGATTTCTCCATCAATAATTTCAATACTGGTAACATCTCGCCCAATTCTATACGGACCAAGCTGATAACCTGCGCTAACAAGTGACCGCGCTTTTCGTTGGGCTGCACGGCGTTCAACAAGAGTGGTTGTACCCCCTTGCCATAACCACACACGTTCTTTTAACTCATCAATAGCTATCACTATTCGGTCTTCTGTTAGAGCTTCAGTTGATAAGGGCAATGGTTCGATAATTCCTGAGGAAAACTCGAGAAGTAAAACAAATTTGTCAGCCATAGTTAATTACCCCGCTAGCTGCAATTTCCGAATAACAAATCACTTTTCTTTATTACTCTACAAGCACAATAAGCTTTCTTGTGGAGGGGTTGTGACCTGATACCCTGATTTTGTTACTGCGACGTTAATTTCACTTCGGACCCCAAATCGCCCTTTCAGATAGATCCCAGGTTCGACAGAGGTCAAAGTATTAGGGAGTAACAGTCTCGTTTCAGGCATCTCATAACTGTCTAAATTAGCGCCCTTTCCATGCGACAGTACATCGATGCTGTGTCCTGTGCGATGTAATATGCCCTCTTCAAAACCAGCCGCAATTATAATTTGTCGAGCCAGTTCATCCGGAACCCGAGCAGGGATGTTCGGTTTGATAGCAGCTTTTGCTACCTCTCGAGCTTCGACAATAGTATTCCAGACAGATTGAATTTCAGAAGGAACATGTGAACCTGTGAAAGCCATGTGTGTAATATCTGCATATATTTCATATTTTGCCCAAAGATCTATCATGAGTAATTGGTTCTTTTTAATAGGAATGTCGCCTGACGTATAGTGCGGATTTGCAGCATTGGCTTGTACTGCGACAATAGGACCTTCTATGAAACTCAATTTTTCTTTACCAAGCAAATCGTGCATGAATTTAGCAACTTGGTTCTCTGTTATGGATCCAACTTGATCTTTAACAAAGTCGAAAGTTTGTTGCATAATCTTAGTTAATGTCTTAGCAGCACGTTTGTGGCTAGTCATCTGTTCCGGTGTAAGCACTGAGTGAATTATTTGCATCAGATTTTCACCGGTTTTCCAGATCACATTTGGAATTGCCTGTTGGAGACGAATGTATCGACCAGTTGTGAGAACATCGGTTTGAGGGTTCTTTCCATAGTTTAACGCTATGTGTTCAAGTTCCTTTGTCTGTTCTTTTATAGACTGTACGAAGGATGCTTGGGTTCGAGCATCAATGGTTTGGATAGATGGGTGAATATCGATCAACTCATTGCTTTCAACAGGAGATTTGATAATGATAATGGGATCGGAGTTGGTGATAAGGATGGCATATAACCGTGAACGGGGTGTTAAGTCACCAAGTAGTGCTGTGCCGGTAGGATCTATTCCTCTGAAATCAATGATTAGCCAAGCATCTAAGTTGGAATCTTTCATGTATTGTCGGACGAGTTGGATTTTGTTGTCCATGTTCAACAAGGGTAGCGCCAATTATCTATCACCTTTTAGAAGTTCTTGTTTATGAGACCAAAAAGATTTAGGCGGGGCAGTTCTGTGCTACAAGAACTTTGTAACATATAACCAATTATACCGTGGATATTATGGCAGGAAATTCGACCTCTGAAAAAGATGAGTTTGGGGTTATCCTTGAACAGGTACGAAAGGTGCAAGCGGCGACGCGCGTATTGATACGTGCCATCAAAGATATGCGGAAAAAAGCTTGGGAATGGCGTACCAGAAGAGACGAATTACGATCTGAAACTCCTGTTGTTCATGAAGAAATGTCCAATCAACGTGCAAAAAGAGATGAACTTAACGCTGAAGTTCAACGACAAAAAAAGCTGCGAGATGAAGCAAATGAGGAGATCCAATTGCTACAAGAACAACTCCAAGAGTTACGCACACAGCGGGATAACCAGAGGGATTATGTGCCATTAAAGGAGTTACAGCGGCAATTTCAGGAATTAGAATGGAAACAACAAACGACTTCACTAACTGTTGATGAAGAACGGGAATTATTAGATGAAATGGAAAGGCTATCAAAAGCAATTGAAACTACGCCAAAAAATGAGTCGACGCTGATGAATCAATCTGATGAAATGCATCAATTGTGGCAGAAGATACAAGATATTCGAAATAGAGCCCAATCACATCACGAAAAAATGATTGCACTTGTAGACGAAGCCCAACAAACCCATCAAAGCATCGTTGATTTATCACAGGGTCTCGGTCCTGCACGAACGGAGATTGATGAAGCACATCAGATGTATGTCAAATGCCTTCAAGAGACAGATGAAATGCGAAACCGGTTAGAAGTATTGCAAGACCAAGAAAGAAAGCTAAAAACTCAATTAGATGCCATTCGAAAGGAGCGCATAACTTCTCGTCAAGAACGAGAAAAGGTGGCAATTGAGAAATTAGCCGAACAAGCGCGAGCAAAACAACTGGCGGGTCAAAAGCTCAGTATGGATGAGCTTCGTGCTCTAATGGAAACTGATGGATTAGAATAAACGAGTTATTGATCCGTTAGAAAGAGCGTTGATAGATAAAGTCAACAAGTGCTTCAAGTAGTTTAGTTGCTTTTTTGTTTGGAAAAGCCTTAAGTGCTTTTTTTGCATCGTTAACGAGTTGCTTTGCTTTCTTTTGGACGGTTTCACTAGCTGTAGTTTGTTTGAGGAGGGTTATCACTTTACCAACATTAGATTCTGTAGGAGTTGCTGAACGAAGAACATTGAGCACAAAAGCACGCTTTTTAGGGGAAAGTAGCGGGAGAGCATATAAAATGACAATGTTGCCAAGTTTGTGCTCATAAATATCCTTGCCTAATTTCTTACCAAGCTTTGCTTCTTCAGCGAAAAGGTCGAGCACATCATCCGCCATTTGGAACGCGATGCCAGCTTTCCATCCAAATTCCCGTGCAGCTTTTTGTAAATTTCTTGAACCCCCAGTGCAAATAACCCCAATTTCACATGCCGCCCGAATTAATGCCGCTGTTTTATAGCCAATCATGGTTTCGTAGTCAACTAAAGTGACATCACGGAATCTATGCTTTTCAGTATAATCTTCATCACTCGGTAATTGTTCGAATAGCACATCCAGCCGCTCCCCTTCAATTAGTTCACGAATCGTATCGGCAATAATCCGAGAGATTGCCAAATGGTTAGGAGACTGAAGGGAGCCTTCCTCGATTGCTTCACGGTAATGTGTTGAAGCCAGAATGCCAAAGTTAAGACCATATTTTTTCCATGTCGTTGGAAGATTGCGCCGAATATCAGCATCGTCTATGATATCGTCAAGAATGAGAGAGTAGTTATGTGTTAGCTCGACTGCCGCAGCAGATGATAAAGCTTCCTCGGTTGTTCCGCCTGTGGCCTGACAGAACAGAAGAGTCAGTGCGGGGCGGATGCGTTTTCCTCCAGCCTGAATCTGATGAAAAACTACTTCTTGGAAATCTTTTGAAGCATTTATGGCAAGAAGCTCATGCATTTTCTCATCCACTTGCGACCCAAGCGTTCCCAACACCTGCAAAATATCAGCCATCAAATTTCACCAGCGAATGCATGGTCAGCTCCTACAGTTTAGGACTTTAAGGTTTTTCCTAAACGAGGTTGCAGGCTAGACGCCAGATTAGTTTATTGAAATCGTTATTTTGATTACATTTGGTTAAGGCGTTTTGCCTGAACACAGAGAAATGTTGTAACAATTCGAGCAGCCGCAATTGCGGTTATCCCCTTGTCATATTGTGGTGCAACTTCGGTAATATCAAAAATCATTGCTCGAGGGGCGATAACCCGAAGGATAGTTAGGAGTTCGGAAGTAGATATTCCACCGGCTTCTGGGTTTCCAACCGCAGGAGCAAAAGCGGGATCTAAAACATCCATATCAACTGAGAGGTAAATGGGCGGTCCAGGCGGAATGGCGTCGTTAATTCGTTGAGCTATCTTGTTAACACCTTCTTTTCGAATATCATCACAGGTATAAAACGTAATTTTTTGTTCTTGAGCATAATCATATTCTTCTTTGGATACAGCTCTAACACCAATCTGGATTAAATGATCCGGGCCCAATTGTTCAACGATCCGTCGTTGTACACACGCATGAGAGAATTCTTTGTCTTGATAGCGATCGCGCAAATCCATATGGGCATCAAACTGAAGGAGAACAATATCGCGTGGAAGCGCGCGAACCGCAGCTAGGGTTAATGTATGCTCGCCACCAAGTAGGAGAGGTATTTTATCATGCTGAATTATTTGCCCAATGACTGATTCTACACTACGAAGCATGTTTTGGACTGAGGTGGGTTCGAAACTAATATCACCAATATCAGCGATTGGAAGAAGTGCGGCATCAACATTATTTTGTTCTTGGAGACAATAACTTTCTATCACGTGTGAGGCGTTTCGAATAGCGGCGGGTCCTTGTTTTGAACCTTGACGATAGGTACTAGTTTGGTCAAAAGGCACTCCTGCAAATATAAACGTAGCAACTGATGGCTCTATTGGCGCCCCAAAGAAGGTATTGACTACTGGTGAGACGCCTTGAACAAACATGATATCCCTCAAATGAATTGACGGTAAAACTGCTATTTGGGTCTTCCCTTCTCCGGTTTAGATGATTTGCTTTGGTAATTTAAGCTCAAGATCAGAAATTCGAGATTTTAGGGTGGAGGGGTTATGAAGTTCAAAATATAGTGCTTTGACAAACTCATCGGTAAGGTGAGCTTCTTGTGCGGCATTGAAAAAACCACAAACCAACCAGGCGCCTACTAAGTATGTAAATCCGTAAGGTGCCCACATTGGATCCTGCATAAAGGGTAAACGAGCTTTAGCGTATGCTTCTTCGTAAGCTCCAAGATCTTTGATGTATTCAACGACTTCGGATTCGTTACGCTGTTCTTGTTGGAGCATGACGAGAGCGTTGATTCCCACCGCACGGCGAAGGCGCATTAAATAGGAGGAAACAGTTTCGGGTCTGGTTAATGGGCGAATGGCACTCAAGATATCTGTACCAGCTTCGGCTAATCCCTCGGCAATGGTGCATTCGGGGCTATTGATTATTGCTATGGTTGCTTCGAGGTTATGAATTCCTTGCTGGTAGCCAGATTCTTGCTGGACAAGTTGGGTTTGATGTCCAGGATAGGTCTCATGTGTTACCCATTTCCAGATGTTATACTTGCTTTGGGGTAATTCAATATTAATTTCAATAATTGCCTGATAATTCCCTTGATAATAATTATAAGCACTCCAGGGTGCCTTGGGGACAGACCGGAACTGGACAGATTCTTCTTCTGGTAGCTTAAAGAGAAGTTGTTCAGTGGCTCGGCGGGCTTCAATTGCCGCTTCTTGTGCTAAGGGCACGACCTCGGCGCCAATAGTCAATGCCCGCTTCTGCCATCGTGTGGCCATTGTGGTGAGATCCCCTTTCAGGACCTCTTTTCTAAGTGCGCGATCTACTAAAGCGCTCAATTCATCGATGCGTTCGCTCGATATAGTGATAGGGTCAATATCTAATCCGACCCTTACCCTTTCTTCAAACGAGACCTTATCGTCAAGAACAATTTTCATAAGAAGGATTAATGCATCCAATTGTTTAGCCAAATATGATCTACGTAAGTTTTCCTGAATCCGTTTTTTCACCTTTCCTTGTAAAATGTTAAGTGATTTAATGAGGGAATCAGGGTCATCCAATTCTTTAGTAGGTTTGAATTCGGGTGGACCAAAATAATTATCGATAACAATGATGTTGTCTCCAAGTTGATTTTTAAGGAAATGCTCAACTTGGAATGCCATTCGTATGTAATCTTCTGCTAATTCATAGACATTTGATGACAAGGGATTACGCCTCAGGAAAGAGTTTGTGCATCAATTGTGTGGCAAGTTCAGTGAAAGCCTGGGCAACATTTCGCCCATCTAATGCACTTGTTTCAAAATATTTTCCTCGAATTCGGTCTGTGGCTTGTTTTGCTGCATATTCTGATACCTGGCGTTCTGATTCTAAGTCAATTTTATTTGCCAGAACTACCCTCACATAATCTTCGCCTAAAATTGAATTTACTTCATCTAGCCATTTAGATTCAATTGCGGCTGCAGAAGAAGCTCTCGTAATATCAAATACAAATATGACAGCATTGGATCCAGTGTAATACTTTTGTCTAAGGGATTGAAATCGCTCTTGCCCCCCGGTATCGAATAATTGTAATTTTAGTTTTCGTCCTTTTACATCAATAACCTTTGTTACAATATTGACACCGATAGTGGGTTTGTAATCATGATCAAACTTGTTTTCGGCAAACCTCCGAATTAAACAGGTTTTTCCTACTCCCCAATCACCAACAATTACAGCTTTCACAACATACTTAGTTTTTTCAGAATCCTCAACGGTACTTGACTTCGCTGTTTGAGAATGATTCGAGATTGTCCTCACCTCAGTGAACCACAGTACGACTGCATATGTAAGAGTCTTGTGTCTGCAAAGCCCCTAACTTGTAATTCTGCAATCGAAAACGAATTTTAAGAAAGGAGAGAAGGAAGCGAAGGTATCATTGAAAAAAGGGAAATTAAGGGAGGGGGAGCGAGGGGAGGGCGAGGAACGATGCGGACACAACATTACATC
>CAYFXC010000002.1:0-180284 GCA_964347045.1 uncultured archaeon | reverse complement strand
AACAAGAGGAATCGTGCTATTCTGACACTTTTGCATGTTATTGTGACACTTTTTGACAGAATACAATGGTTATTGTCTAATCTGGATTTAGCAAGTTCAAAAAAAGTGGTCCAATCACGAGACCAACGATGATGTAAAAAACCAATCGAGGAAGCCGAGTTAGCTCAGAAAAAATGTGTGACAAAAAAGTAGAACCTACAACGATTACAGCAAAGATTACGATGAGTAGGGTAAATTCAAGTGCCATTGGCGTCCCTTTCCTTTTTTCATGAATAATCCTCCTCGAATAAATTCTTCCTCTAACGGTGTTTTCTTACGTTTTTAGGATTTTGTCAAAGAAGGGTCCAATCACTTAAGAGTTGATTTTATTGCCTCAAGAAACAGTTTTGGATCGAGTTTCCCTGCTGTATAGAAAAGCCCCGTTCGTAAATCATTGATAGCAATTCGTGCAGGAGCAAAGAGCATCTTGTCAATCCGATAAAAATCGCCTTCTGCATCTTTGAAAATTTGGCGAAAGGGTTTTCCGTAATCCGATGAAGTTGAGGAAGGTGCTTCTTTGATGTGATCTGCTAAGCCATCATCCTCAGTCGATTGAATAAAAAGGAAGGTTTCTCCCATCATAAGAATCGCATCATTTGTGATGCCCATTGCCCACGTATCTTTACGAGCCACAGGCGCAATTGGGCATAATCCGATTCCACTGAGCACTTTTCGAAAATCATAACCAAGAATTTTGAGTTTGTGAATTCCGGTTTCGACTATCCGTGCAGAAATCTGAACCGAGCCAACAATACTGGCGGTTGGCGCTACGAGAAGATAGAGGTCTCTTTCGTCAATTTTACAAGCTTCTGCAATATATTCACTCACTGCAGGATTAGGAAGTGTTCGCGTTTCTAACAAGAGAATTGCTTCTTTGTGCTTGTCTTCATAGTTGAGTTTATCAAAGAGTTTACTTTCAACGCGAGCCCGTGCTCGAGCGGGACCAGATCCGAGGGCGAAGAATCCCTCTACCTTTATGTTCCACCCAGCGGCTTGGGATCCAATACAGGCAAGCGCTGCATTATCACAAGTTACTCGTGCTGTAGGAAATGTAGAACCTCCAATAATGGTGGTGTCCAATTCAACAGTTCCTAGTGCACCCATGCACGCTTCCGAGACGAGACGGCCCGCTTCAAGGCTTCCAGGAACATCGATTCCACAATCGATAATTGTGGTTTTGTTTTTGGTTTTGTGCACCTTGACTTGAAGTATATCACTTTCCGCGATAAGACGCTTTACCAAGGGCATTGCAAGCTTGTTGACACTAAGTTGAGTTTTATTCACCATTATTCGCTACCTCAAGAACATGACTGTTTTTTGGCTTGAATAGGAGTAGCTCACCTCGCCCACCCGAACCAAAATCGCCTGTAAACCGAAGATATGGGCCAATCCGCTCCTGTTCAGTGAAAGTGACGCCTGGGATTTCGGTTTCAATGGCATCCATGAGGAGGCGGAGAAAGACCATGTCTGAGTATTCGCCGTTGAATAAATGAGTGGGCATCGGTGGTTTTGCCTTTCCCAAAGCAATAATTGTTCCTTTGTATCCCATTGCCGCGCCTGCCCGGTCACCTAATTGGCCCCGTACAATAATCGTTCCTGCGAGCATACGAGTTCCAGTATAGGATTCTGTGTTCCCATCTACCACTATAATTCCTCTCCGCATACCCATTCCTAGTTCATGTCCAGCATTTCCTTTAATATGAAGGGTTCCTCCATTCATTCCATACCTACTTCCAAGGTACGAGGAGGCAGCCTTATCTCCAACATTTCCTCTGACACGGATGCTGCCTCCGGACATCTCTGCTCCCAACCAATGATCTGCATTCCCTTTGACTTCAATTGTTCCTGCCCTCATCCGAGCGCCTAAATGCATCCCTACATCTCCTTTTACAATGATAGTTCCTGCGGTCATATCTTGACCAAGATGTCGAACCTGCGGTATTGCTCCTGCAATTTCTATCACCGTCTTCTCAGGCGCTTTATTCGTTTTTCCAGCCACTTCAAAGAATTTTTCTAGTGTGGTTCGACGGTTTCCGTGCCAGATTTTTATCTTCTTAATCTTGTCAATTGTTTTTCCAGCAAATGTATTTGGTGAAACAGACTTCAAATCAAGTGGAATTTTTTCTGCGGAATCAAAGTTGGGTCGAAGTACGAGTTTTGATGTAGGCATATTCGTTGTCGCTCCATTCTACCTGTTAAAAACACTTTGAGGGGATGTTCGCAATTCGTGAAACTATCATAAACAGATTTAGGTTGTACAGTAACGTTATTATTAATCATTACGACTCTGGTTCGGGGTTTATACAATGGAACTGAATGGAGTAGAAATTGAAGATACCTTTGCTGAAGCCTTCGATATGCAAGTCGCTCGAATACTGATGACTGCAGAATCGGCAAAATGGGCAAAAACCTGTGCCCTTTCTACAGCCGGATTTGCCACATCTGTAATTGAATGCAAAGTTGAAGTCGGAATTGACCGAATTATCCCCAAAACTGAGACACCCGATAAACGTCCAGGAATCACACTGCTCTTTGCTGGCTTGAAAACAAAGGATCTAGCAAAACAGCTTCGTAAGCGAACAGGGCAATGCATTCTCACATGTCCGACTACCAACGTTTATAATGCATTGGATGATGCCGAAGAATGGGTAGACGTTGGGAATCAACTCCGCTATTTTGGCGACGGATTCGAAGATCGAAAACGTGTTGGAGACAAACTGCTGGCTTGGCGAATTCCCGTTATTGAGGGCGAGTTTGTTATCGAGGAGAAATTTGGAATTAAAAAAGGCGTGGGTGGTGGAAACCTTATTCTCATGGGTAAAACTCCTAAAATAACACTTAAAGCCGCTGAAGATGCCGTTGAAGCTATTCAAGATGTCGATGGTTGCGTTGCACCATTCCCTGGAGGTATTTGTCGCAGTGGAAGCCAAGTGGGCTCAAAATACGACTTCCTAAAAGCTTCAACTAATGTGCGGCTCTGTCCCACTTTAAGGGAACATATACCAGATTCTCTTGTTCCCTCGGATGTAAACAGCGTATTAGAAATCGTATTCAACGGGTTGAGCAAGAATGCAGTTCAAGACGGCATGCGTGCAGCTTTAAACGCTGCTGCAAAAGTTCCTGGGCTTGTCAAAGTCACAGCTGTTAATTTCGAAGGCAAACTCGGTAAACACAAACTCCATCTCAAAGCACTTCTTGATTAGATTAACAATTATTTCCCTCTGTCTCTTCCTTTTCCGCAATCAAGCTAAGACGTTATACATCTATAACGAAAGACACTTATCTCAATTTCATGGAATCTGAAGGTGAGAAGAGGTTGGGGAAACAGTCATTTCTCCATTAATAAAAATTCATAGGTGGAATATAATGCCCACCACCAAAACTGATATCACTAAATTGAAAGAAGCCGAAGCTGAATATTACCAGCTTTTCGAAAGGGTTCCTATTGGGCTTTTTCGTACAAAACCTAGGGTTGGAGAAATTCTCGATGCAAATCCAGCCTTTGTCAAGATGTTGGGGTTTCCTGATAAAGAATCGCTCATAAAGCGTAGGGTATCCTCATTTTATGTTGATCCTAATGTTCGGCGCCAGTGGGAACGCAAGGTTGCTCAAAAGGATGTAGTTGTAGGCTTTGAAGCTCAATTTCGTAGACTCGATGAACGGCTCATCTGGGTTCTCATTAGTAGTCGTGCAGTTCGCAACTCACAGGGCAAAGTTATCCACCATGAAGGAACCATTGAAGATATTACTGAAAGAAAACATGCTCAAGAAGCTTTAGCTGAGAGTGAAGAAAGATATCGGCTATTTTTTGAGAATCTCACTGATGTTTTTCTCCATCTAGACCAAGATCTGACCATTTTAGATGTCTCCCCATCTGTTGAAAACCATTTAGGTTATCATCCTGACGAATTGAAGGGTAAACTATATCCTAGTTTGGGACTAATTCCTGCTGAGCTACTTCCTCAAGCCCTTGAAAATTCGAAGCGACTATTGGCTGGAGACTCAGTTCCATCAACAGAATATCCATTTATAGCAAAAGATGGTTCGCGAGTTTGGGGTGAAGTGAGCAGCAAACAGGTCATTCGAAATGGTGAAGTAGTGGCACTTTACTCGATTGTTCGAGATATTCATGACCGTAAGCTCACAGAAATTAAACTGAAAAATACCAACCGAGACCTCGAACTTTATGCCTCGCTTCTTCGACATGACCTCGGAAATGATTTACAAGTAATATTTAGCACCACTGAAGTTGCGCAAATGATGCTTTCAGAAAATTCTGAACTTACCGAGTTCATCGAAGCTACACGAGCCGCTGCTGATCGCATGGCGCGTCTTCTCGATGTCTTTGGACGTCCCGACAAAGAAGCTGAAAAGGAAATTAAAGCTCTTATTCAACGGGTTGCAAACCAAGCAATGAAAACCTACAAAGACTTAACAATCAAGATCGACTTTCCTCCAAAACCTAAAGGTATTCACGTTGCGAGTGGACGTCTACTCCCCCTTGTTTTTATTAATCTCTTCCGCAACTCTGCCCAACATGCGGGGCCCAAACCAGTGGTGAATGTCAGAATCGTTCAAAAAGAGAATCAAATTCAAATCGATATCGTGGATAATGGTCCTGGTATCCCTAAAAACCTTCAAGCCAAACTCTTCGAGCGTGGTATGACTACTACAGGCAGTGGGTTGGGTTTAAACCTGAGTAAGCGGGTCCTTGATGCCTATGGCGGTTCAATCGAACTACTCTCTATGCCAGCTAGAAAAGGGGCGGCGTTTCGTATCTTTCTTCCGATAGAAGAAACTTAGAATGCATAATTCTGGGCTATCTTTGAAATTTTCAACTAGGTAGCATACTTTTCTGGATTTCTATCAAATTCGGTTTTGCCGTTATGTGCGCTGAAATAGTATGTTTTACTTTTATACTTGGAAGTTAATTTTGCAGTTCTTTCATTAACTTCCATTTTATAGATTGGATCAATTGCCATAAGTTACACATCGTTTATGATGTGAGTATCAATGGGCACACTGGTTCTAAAAATTAGTGCAGAAATCCGAAATAGAATACGGAGGACATACGGGGCAAACACAAAATTCATAACCGGATTTAACACAAAACTCACTGGACAACGCCGCGGGGATATACTGCTAAAACTACATCGTATGCCAAAAAATACCAAAGTGAAATGGACAGTGCATTCAATGGCTTCAATCTTCATCGTTGATGACGAAGAAAACCTTCACCAAATTTACAAAGCTCTCTTCACGATGAAAGGTCACAAGGTAGTAGGCTCTGCCTTCGATGGTAACGAAGCAGTTCAACTTTTTCTAAAGATGAATCCTAAGCCAGATGTCATAATAATGGATCATCGCATGCCACGCATGGATGGAATAAGCGCTACGAAAATGATTCAAGAAATCAACGCTCATAGTAAAATTATCTTTGTAAGTGCAGATGAGACCGTTCGTTCAGAAGCCATTGAAGCTGGTGCGGCAGTATTCCAAGTGAAGCCCGTTCGGGCAAAAGAACTTTTTAGAATCATTGAAATGATCGCAGAAGACAACTGAAGTGTTTTACTAAGAATTCTCTTTTTGCCTATTCCAGAGGACAAGGAACCAACTTCCTCCAAGAATAGCTCCTAGGAGTATTGGTCGTATCTGAGGAACTAAGAATTGAATAGTGAATGCAAGAATCATAAGGGGCCAACCAATCTCATCCCCCCATCGCTCCAGAAAGGTTTTTTCATCATCTTTTCGGTGTCTTTCATTCCATCTAAGAAGAACCCAGACAAAGATGCCACACATACCCAGACCTAATATAAACAGAATCCAATACATCCCAAGAGGCCAAAGCCCTAATAACTGGTCAAAAAAGACAAGAACTCCAATAAGCCCAGTCACTATAATTGTAATAAATAGGCGGAGTCTAGTTTTAGAAACATCATTGTCGGGAAATCTAATTGTTTCAAAGGTTTCATCACTTATCCCCTTGTCCTCAGTCTTCATATCTGTCATCTCGGGCTAATTCAGTAGAAACACTATCAAAATGCTCTACTTTACGCAGCCACGCTCGCCCTTCACGACCCTCCATGAAATATAATTCAGCCGCAGTAATTTCATCTGCCTCTAGGAGCTCATCCAAGGCTTCTTCATCATAGATTTCACCTGCCGGTCCTACAGTTTCACGCTGGACAGTTGCTAAGCAATGCTCAACGAATTTAAACCGAAAAGAGAGCTTTTCAGCTGCAGTCGAATCACGTTTTCGCAAACTATCCAAAATCATGATGCGAATAGTCTCAGGAGGAGTTTCAACAGATGAGTTTTTCACCACTTCGCTGGCAACTTCTTGGGCAATCTCGGCTGATACCGGCAGTTGAAGAAGTAAATCCATAAGCTGAAGCCTGAATGGTTGACGTTTTTTTGAAACCTTGGACATATGAGAAATCTCCTTTGAATTCATCGTCCAATACTGAATACCAACACCTCTTAACATCTTTCCATCTTACCAAAGCTGAACACCTAAAGGTGCCTTCTTCCCAATAATCAGATATCATCAAAATGAAAGGAAATATCGACAATGCTACTTGAACAAGTAAGTAGCTCCACATGGGCTATTGTTGATGGATCAACCTATGGAAATGTTGGATGCATTCAAATCCCCAACCAAACCATTGTCATCGATACTGGAATGACACCAGCCGTCGCAAAAGAATTCCATGACCAAATTCAACAAAAAATCGACACACCAATCACAGCCGTCATCCTAACACATTATCATTCTGACCATGTGTTTGGTGCTCAAGAATTTCAACAATATCTATTAATGGCTTCTTCAAAAATGGTAGAACAGTACCCCACTCTTTTGGCAGATCATTGGTCTCCAAGAAGGATTGAAGAGATGAGAGAGTTCTATGCTGAAACTGAACCTGAACTCAGCCGTCAACTCAAAAACCTTAGCATTATTACACCTACACAAACTTTCGAAGAATCATTTGTTCTTGGAGAAAAAAACGAAATTACGATTCAATATACTGGCGGTCATACCGCTGGACATTCTATTGTCTATTTCAACCCAGAAAGAGTTCTTTTTGCAGGTGACCTAGTATTCAGCCAAGAATACCCGTATGCTGGTGATCCCACAAATAACCCTCCTGCATGGATTAAGGCATTCGAATCGATTCTTGAAATGCCTGTGAAAACAATTGTGCCAGGCCATGGGCCTCTTTGTGACAAAGGGGAAATCCACACACATCTGTCATACTTTAAAAAACTCGAAAAGTGGATAAAAGAGAAAATTCGTCAAGGATATTCTTTGGAATTATTGAAAAAAGAGAAAGATGCAGGACCAATTCCTCCCTACAATGTGAAGGCGGAAAGACGGCTGGAAGTCACCTTAGAACGATGGTATACCTTCTATTCCACAAAAACTCAATAAACATTATGAACTCTTTTGACATTTTAGATAATGAGCTCTGAGAGTACGCCATAGGCTTTTGCTTGCTTCCATGGTAAATTTGAAGTTACTAAAAACCCTGTACGTTCGACCCTTTCGTTTGGACCAAGCTCGATAGGTTCTTGAGTTTGGATAGCAATGAATTCGGGGTTCAAGTCTCCTAAATATAATTCCGTCTTTGGTCTTAATTTACTACTGAACACAATTGTTGCATCATCTGGTCCATGTTCAATACCAATATACGGTTGTGTTGATGTGGGCCATGCATGGGTTTGGACACGATGACGACGATAGGTGGTTGTTGCTCGGGGAATGATAGTCTCTAGGTTAGGTGAAGTCTCCCGAGAAGGAAGTGCTATTCGAAATCGATGGTTGATTATTCTTGGTGCCTGAGATTGATTAATAACCTGACCGATGAGCGCAACAATATTGCTTTTTGGCTGTGTTAAAACCTGAAGCGCCAACCGGAAACCTCTGAGTGTACGTTCTTCCATATCAGGTTTGACGCTTAAGGTCACTCCCTTCCAACCGCTCCGTTGAGTTTCTTCTAGTATCCAACTCTCACGGTCAAGTTTTGTTGGAAACCAACCGGGCTGTTTTCCTGAAAATGGCTCAAAACGAATACCCCCATACCACGGATTAAACCACACTCTGGGACCTGCCTGCGGAAAATTCGACTCAAGTAAATTAGTATCCGTTTCCTTGTTAATCCAGGCAAACACACTTCCTGCAAAGCCAGGAGCGATTTTAAGCAGGAATTTTCCGTTATCGATAATGCAGATCTCATGATTTTCGATAGTAGTGTGTGAAATCGTTATTTTACCTGATTTCCGGTGTAAAATGACTGGAATTTGAAAATCTCTGGTTTGAAGTCTAGTTTCAACTTGGGCTGAGATGGTAAGAAGATCTGGTTCTAACTTTGTCTTTGCAGTTGCTTGTAGTTTGACCGGAACGGATAGGGGCTTATCTCCTTTGAGATCTCTGAAATTAGTGGTTCGGGGGATGATTTTCCAACCCTTTGGTGCCGCGAAGCGAAGGGTTCCACGGATTGGACGGTGAACAAGGTGGTGAACTTTGAGGGGGACCATAATTTCTGGTTTAACTTCTTGAAGCATCGGATACTCTTCTGTTCGAATATCCACAACCTTGTAGGGTTTTAACTCGGTCTGGAGTGCTTTTTCAGGTTCATCTGAGTAGTAATAATGCCAAAGCCTTCGTATATGTCGCCAAGTTCCTAATCCCGTCACTAGATAAAGATATGGCAAAACAACTTCCTTTTTCGGGGGTATTGGCGGAACCTGTACCTGAAAATCGATGAATGTGAACCCACGAGCCTCGTAAAAGATTGACGGGGGGCATAACACGCCAATTACTTCACCTTTATGTGGTAATTCTTGGCAATACCAAGTTTCAGCCCACTCTTCTCGTTTTTTCGGAAGTTCCCTGTCTGAAGCGAAGAACTCATCCTCAATGAATTCTTCACGGAGCAAACCTTTCTTTAGTGGAAGGACATGAAGATGATCCCAAACCCCAGAAATACTACCCCGCATTAACCTAATTTGATAGGTCTTCTTTGGGTTAGTATTTTCAAATCCATATTCGATACCAAGAATGGATGAATTGCCAGTCAATACAAAGGTTTTTGAAAATACTAAACCTGCATATCGATTAGAGATCATCCAGGTAATAATTCGCGTAGTTCCGTCTTCTAAATGTTCGATCCTATGCTTAAAGTGGGTGTTCATCTGTTCTGAAGGCCAAAATGGTGGACCTAAACTACTTCGGCAATGAGATCTTATCTGAACTCTGTTGGTCAATCGGTTTGTAAGATTATCGATATGGGCTCCCTTTGACAGATTTATGGTGAATTGTAAGGTTTCGGTGTGAACTTGTAAACGACGGTTATCCTGATGGGGTGTGACTAAAATTCCACCATGACCTAAGCAGTGCACGAATATCTTTTCAGTTCTAGTTTTGATCAAATGTCCTTTAACCTCAAGTTTTGCATGAATCTTGAGGGGCAAAGCTTTCGTGCCTAAAGACGAATTCGCAACGACGTCTAGCTCTACTCCGGAATAACTCTCCGGTTCTAATTGAATGTCAAATTTTTTCTGCTTTGTTTTAAGGCCTCGAGGAGTTCGTACAAAAAGACGGCCCTTTGCTAGCTTCTTAAGATTGCTCTTAATAGCAATGGCTATTGTAAACCGATTTCCAGGTCGACACCATACGGATGGAGGAACTGTAGACACTTGAATCTGATGCTTTGCACGGATACCTGTTTCGAGCTGGATAGGTATTTTGTCAATTAATAGTTTGGAAATAATAGTCAACGCACGTTTCTCTTCTTCTGGTGGAATAACAGTGACTTGCCCTTCAATCACTCCATTAAGTGTAATCGATTTTTTAGGTGGAACTGTAATTTTTGTTGTGGGTGCCTCGACTAACTTAAATCCTTTAGGAAGTGTTACAATTAGGTTACAGTCCAAGGAGCTAGTGGGGCTCTTATTCTGAATTCTCCACCGAACTGGTATGGGTAAACCCAACGCTGGTTCTGCATCAGCAACCCAGCATTCTACTAATAGGTTGTTATTTTCAATTAGTGTCGGTCCACGACTTTCTCGATCAATCATAATCCGAAGAAAATCTCCTTGTTTCTTCCACCGGTACTCATATACATTGAGACCGCGATGTTTCATTTCATCGGGTTTGAGCTCAATCTTCCGAACGTAGGACTCATACCAATCATGTTGCTTGAAAAAAGCTTGTGCAATTGGTAATTTGAGAATGGTCGGAATGTAATTCTCCATTAATACTTGAGTATCTGGACGCCAAAAGAATCCTGTTCGCTTATAGACAGGAACAGCATTTAGGTTTCCAGCCCAAGTATGTAAGAAAAGGCGTTTATACCCCTCAGTCTTAACCCGATTCACTGATTCGACTAAAAGTGCTTTCCCTAATCCTTTTTTTCGGTGGGCATCACTAACGTTTAAAAATCCAAGATATGCGGCCTCAGGATCTTCATAATATGGTAATAATGTAGAAATCCCTGCAACCTGTGCATCTTCGCTTATTGCGACTAACCAGGTAAGTTTCTCTTCACGTTCAAAGTCTTCGAGTATATGTTCTGCTGTATGATCAACTCCTCCGGTAATTCCGCCAGGCCAGCCTCCTTCACTTTCATTGATGCACCTAGCTAATCCTGCGGCATCGGCTGGTGTAAATTCTCGAACTTTTGACATTACTTGCACTCTCGTTCTCGCTCACATGTTCTTAGACTATTGCAGGAACGATTGAAAGCATAGCTCTTTTTGTTATAAATTTGACGAAAAATTTCGCGTTATTTTTAGCTACTCGCTTCCAATTTGACTGCCGCAGAACGATGTAAGTATCGTTTAGAAACGGGATAGTTCTCATAGGCAATGGTGTAGGAACTCATGAATTTCTGACGAATGTCTTTTTCAACTTCTTTCGCTAAATCAGGTTCAACTTCTGCGTCAATCCAATAAGTGCTTCCTTTAGGTGTTGCGATCATTTTTCCTTCTTTTTGAACTATGCGACCATCTTTGATAGTCATCCAAGCTTGCGAAAGCCCGCGGACTAATTTATCAGGTTTCTTGGCATAGTCTTCTTCGGGATTAAGGTCATAAAATGCGATGTCAGCATCAGCTCCAATACCAAGATGGCCCTTATTGGGTAATCCCAGAATTCTTGCTGGTCCTGCTCGTGTTGAGATGATATACTCTTTCATTGTCCATTCGGTATCAATGGCAGGAAGGTCCAATCGTTTCTTGGCTGATTGTTTGATGTCTGCTAGAATGTCTTCTCGAGCTTTTTTACTCATTAGCCAGGCGGCAATTGATGGATAGTTGATGAAGGTTCCAGCATTGGGGTGATCGGTGCTGGGAATCACTCGCCAAGGATCATTAACCATAAGAGCAATTTCGAGTCCAATCCCCCATTGAATGGCGTTGACTCGTGAGCTTTTCTTGAATACATAGGGGACAACTCCTCCACCGCATTCAACCTCGATGTCATCATTAACCCATCGGCTTCCTGAGATTCCGCGAAGAATCCATTCCCAAGGGCCATCTGCAGTCATAGTTGTGGTGTCGGAAAATACAATCTGCCCTAAGTCGCAGCTGACGTTTTTATGGCTTTTAATGTATTTTGCAATCGGTTCTGCTCCGCTCTTGAATGTTACAAAACTATCTCCACCATAAGAGTGGAACTGAATGTGGGTCATGTGGAGATTATATCCCGAAGCACGTTTTGTTGCAGGACGATTACTTGCAATTTCCATGGTCTCAATCGTGATATCTGCGTTACCAGGACGCCCTAACATGTTAGCATGCAAATGAAGCGGATGTGGTAGAACTAGGCTTTCAGCCCCTTCAAGCAAACCAGTAATGGCATCGCGAGGAGTAACATCAAAACATGCAATTTGCTCATCTAAGTTCTCAACATTTCCACCCCAACTCCAATCACACACACCAGTGGGATTCACGGCTTTAATTGCCCAGCCCTTAGTAGCCGAAAGCATCCATGTTACAAAACCAGCGAGCTTCTCATATTCTTTGTCACGAGAATAATCCATGATAAGCTGATAATTGCCAAAAAGAGGAAACATAATCTTATCATGGGGTTGTATTTCTGCAAGCTCTTCATGTGTGTGTCGAGCTACAAGGCCAGCTGAAGCTGCCTCTGTAACAAAGGTATAACCCATTTGTGAATATTTGTACCCTGTCATAAAGGTGGGGGGAACACTAGCCCAGACTCCAGCGCGACAGATATCTGAATAGGTATAAGGATCCATTCTAGATTGATCACACCTAAGAACCCTGCCCGAGTCGACTTTTGGTGTAGCTAAATGTGCATGAATTTCAACCCCACCAGCAACAATCATGCGTCCTTCAGCATTAATGATCTCAGATGATTCAGGATCAATAGATTCAACAATTTTTCCATTTTTGATGGCAATATCCTTTACTTCAAAGATATCGTTTTTTGGATCAACGACAAAGCCATTCTTGATAAGCAAGTTCTGGGAGCGCACGATTTTTTCACCATTGGTTGCTAGTTTCTGTACAGGGTTTGTGCGGATACAACGCAATACTGTGCACAGCTAATTAAGCGTTCTGCCGTTCCGATTTTCACAGAATGCTTTCATATTCTGGTCAAAATCGTAAGCCTTATACGCAGATACTCTGAGGAGAGTTATCGCTCATAATAGAGCGGGGAATTCATTATGCGTCAATTTCAGATAACAATCCCCGAAGAAAAAGTCGGTCAAGTCATGGAATTCCTTGAAGAGCAAGCTCAAGTTCGCAATATCGCAAAAATCCATACTGCCCCTGGTTTCATGCTCATTTTCCGTGTCTCACCAGCAAGAAGCTCAAAAATTCTCACCGACCTTGAAACCATTGGTGTTGGTGTACATTATGGAATTATTGACGTACTCCCTGTAGAAGCTAGCAAACCAATAGCTGAGGAAGAAGTCACCATAAAACCAACCGAGCGTCTCTCCGTAGAAGAAATCTATAGTAAAATCGCAACCGGAACACGACTATCATTTGATTTCTTAGCACTTCTAGTTGTTTCTTGTATTATCGCTTCAATTGGATTAGCAACCAATAGCCCTGTAATCATCGTCGCCAGCATGCTTCTCGCACCTCTAATGGGTCCAATTCTCGGTTTAAGCTTCGGTGCAGTAATCCAAGATCGACGACTTGTCGTAACAGGAATCAAAAATGAAGCATTAGGTCTAGCAATTGCGTTAATAATGGGTCTCATCATGGGTGCCGTTCTACTGCCTCTTAGTCTTCACCCCGCTTGGCCTTGGTCTTGGCCCACGGCTGAAATGATTGCCAGGGCTTCCCTTTGGCTCCTCGGTCTAGGTATTGTGGTTGCCGCCGCTTCTGGTGCAGGAGTTGCCCTTGCCGCTACACGCGGTGACATTGGAAGCCTTGTTGGTGTGGCCATTGCTGCCTCGCTAATGCCTCCCGCCGTCAATGCTGGAATAAATCTGGTTTTCGCTTTCTTTCTGCTTGCCGCTGGAAACCTTGTACTGTATGGCATTGCACTGGCAATTGCAGGACTTAGTTCCCTTTTGGTGCTTCTGAATATCCTCTTTATCAACATCGTTGCTATGGGAGTTTTCAAACTTAAGCAAGTAGCTCCAATCAAAAGTAAATCTATCTTCTGGCATGATTTGCCACAATTAGATAAAAAACGACGAGACGAGCTTTGGCATCGGTAGACGAAAATATCCATTTAATTTCAAGATCAGTATCCTTTCTCGTATTTCCAATCTTCACTTATCATGCTCTAGATATTTCCAATACATTCACCCAGTTCAAACCCAGGTTCACAAGTCATCTCAAGATATTCCGCTTTCAGATTTGTATTGTGGCTTTGAACTTAATCGATAATAGGGATCACGCAAATGAACACCAATGGGGTATCACCAGTGTTCCTGTATCCATGTTCTTCATTAGGAGTAACATAGAGAAACATATCCTGTTCAATGGCGATTTCTTTTTCTTTGGTAAACGCCTTCCCTTCTCCTGAGAGGATGTATATCTCATGATCTGCACTGTGGGCATGAAGGGGGATTTCACCTTTTGGTTGAACCTCAAACCGGCGCATCGCAAAGGTTTGGGCTCCGTTATCTCGATTAATCAACCAGCGAATCGTTGTACCTTGCGAACCGTATTGGGTCACCTGTTCTTCAGGCCGCTCATCAAATCGACCAGCAATCATGATATTCTCACCAAGTATTCAAATCTTAAAGAACAATACTACATGGAGAAGCTCTACATAATCCTGTTGTACTAAAATCCGGTGAACGCCAATTAAGTCAAAATTCAATTATATTGGGCTCTTTTTAGTACGGTCTACAACTTGCTAGGAAAATCGTAAACCGAAGTCACGAAACTCTTAGTTGAGAGATGTATGCTTCATGATTAGTGTCAGTCAACAGATTGATTTATATCGCAAACAATTGTCGAACATTTAGTGGTTCTATGAAGATCTGTTTCATAGTGTATGACAACGATTCCTATATTCACTGGTTCCCTCAAGGAATTGCTTATCTTGCTGCGGTCCTTAGAAATGCAGGTCATGATATCACAATCTACAATCAAGATGTATACCACTTTCCGGAGTCTCACCTAACGGAGCATCTGACCAATAATCAGTTCGATGTTGTCGGGGTAGGTGTTATCGGAGGTTATTATCAATATCAAAAACTTCTGAAAATTTCAGATGCGATTTCCGAAGTTCCTGATAGACCTCGATATATAATTGGAGGGCATGGCCCATCACCTGAACCAGAATACTTCTTAAAAAAAACTAGAGCCGATGTTGTTGTTATTGGAGAAGGCGAGATCAGTACTACTAACCTTATGGAATCTTTCGAAAAAAGTGAAGATCTTCGAAGTGTTAAGGGAATAGCTTTTCGAGATGAAAAGGGAGAATTCATCATCACAGAGGAACAACCGCTAATTAGGGACTTGGATTCGATTCCATTTCCAGCTTATGATCTATTTCCGATGAATTACTACTCCCTGCTGAGAATGCCCCACATCAGGACTAGCGATCGATGCTTACCAATACTTAGCTCTCGAGGATGTCCATACAAGTGTAATTTCTGCTATCGTATGGACAAAGGAATCAGATTTCGGAGTCCCGAGAATGTCGTAGAAGAGATGCGTCTATTGCATAATGATTATGGAATTACATATTTTGCTTTTGCAGATGAGCTTTTGATGGTCTCTGAAAAGAGAGCACGGGCTCTTTGTGAAGCTTTCATGGCTTCAGGTTTAGATATTCGATGGGATTGCAATGGTCGGCTTAATTTTGCAAAACCCGAAATCCTTGAACTCATGAAGAAGGCAGGTTGTGTGTTCATTAATTATGGAATCGAGAGTTATGATGATGAGTCATTGAAAAAGATGAACAAGATTTTGACCGTCGAACAAATTACATTGGGAATTGAAAATACATTGGCTGCAGGTATCTCACCTGGTTTCAATATCATCTGGGGGAATATCGACGAGGATGAGAAAGTGCTTGAAAAGGGAGTACAGTTTCTGCTGAAATATGATGACCATTCTCAAATGAGAACAATTCGACCAGTCACACCATATCCAGGGTCAGATTTGTATTACTATGCAATTGAAAAAGGTTTGCTTAAGGATGCTGAGGATTTCTATGAAAATAAGCATACAAATTCAGATCTTCTGGCTGTGAATTTCACACCTCTTTCCGATGAGGAATATTATCACTATCTCTTTGAAGCAAACAAAAGATTACTAGAGAATTATTTTGACCATCAAAAGGAACAGATGATTGAAACTGCAAGGAAGTTGTATATGGAAGGAGATGAGGACTTCAGAGGATTCAGAAAAACTTGAGAGAGATATTGGCCCCCAAATGGGTCGGCTCACAAATCCTAAACGCGAAATGAGAAATTTAGCTAAGCATTTCGGTGAACTCCATTCCGTTGGGGGTTTACAAATTGTCGGATTAAATTATGTCAGCGTATCAACCTTCCACTTTCCTTTCGTTCGCTTGGTTGCAGCCGCAACCCTTTTCCAAAATAAATATTTGCTTAAAGAATGCAGGTGTTTTTGACCCCAACTGCTAAAATACGAGAAGACTTAATTGGTCGCAAACACACGCTTACCAATACAATAGGAATTAAATAAAAAGAGTGGCGGATCGCACAATGACGAGGAAAGACTTGGTTAAACAAACCCTCCTCTCCCTTCTACAAGAAGCTGAACCCGCCGTCTCCGATGATGCCTTATTCCTTGGTAAAATGAAGATTCATTGCACTGAATCTGGTTATGCTAATGTGCAAATCAGTCGACCTCTAGACATCGAATACGTCAAACAATTCTTTCAAGGTATGGATGTTTACGCAGAAGCCAACCAAGCCAGTGTTATCGTCAAAAAGAACTCCAATGTTTTCCTTTACGCGGAACCCAACGATAGCCAACGTATCGCATTCGGTCCCGTCATGGACTATGAACTCCTTGTGTTAGTATTCAAATACATTCGGCAAGTCATGACTCGAAATGCCTAATCGTAGCTAGTAGTCCTCATACTTTAGATTTTAGCCGAAATCCCTTCGGATACAGTTGGGAAAGCCGTATTTTTTCCATCCTACCTGATGATCCTACAGCAATGATTTCCATATCGGGTGAGAATTCAAAAAGAACGCTTCGACAAATTCCACAAGGCATCACGGGGGCATCATTATCTGTTACGATTGCTATCTTAGTGAATTGTCTAGCACCATGACACACGGCATTAAACACAGCTGTTTGCTCGGCACAAATCGTTGCACCAAAGGTCGCATTCTCAACATTGCATCCTGAAAAAACCTGGTTATCCTCAGTGAGTAGCGCCGCTCCTACATTAAATTCTGAATAAGGCGCATAAGCGTTTTTTTGGGCGTCGCGGGCATGTTCAACGAGTTGATCATCATCAATTGACATTGTTGACTCCTCTTCAGCTCAATTTGATAGGGTAGTCTTACTCCTAACTTAGCTGTATAATAGCTCGTCGGTTGTCTTGAGCTGTGTAAGATTTGGAGCCCCTACTGGGTAATACCACTAATATAAATGAGCTTTTAGAATTCCTTAATCCTCTAATCCTCCTATAACTCAGCTTAAATGCCTTAAAACTCGTAAAAAAATAATATATGTCTAATATGGGGATTTTAGAAGATATTGTCGCCCTATAACGAAATCCAAGGGTTTAAATATCTTTTTTAGTGCGGTACACATGAGCAATAAATAGGAACGTGATGAAAACGACCGTTATGGAGTCAGGCGCGGTAACAACCGTGCAGCGCTCGACCACCAAAACAGTTACTTGTCCAGCCTGTGGACAACTTAACCTTATTAAAGGCAAACTCTACAACTGGCTTCTTTCAAAGGAAAAACAGGCACGATGTCGTCACTGCGGACGATCAATACCTCTTCGAGCGCAATGATCATTGCACCTTTGCTTTTTGATCGCCTTGAAATTACTCCCATCTGAACTTTGCAAAAACAAACTTAATTCTCCTCTTTTCTTAGCTAGTTCAATTTTCTGATGGTATCACTCCTTTTTGTTTAAATTATTTCGAGTGGGAGATAGTTTTTTCTAATGGGTTGAGTTTTATTGGAACACTGGGTATCCTTGGAGTATCCGCTATGGCAGAAATCCTTGACCAAGTGATAATGCACTTGAAGTCGATGAACCTATCCTATGAAATTAAACCCATTAATGGCGAGATTCAACGAATTCGTGTCCCCTTTTCTGTACCTGAAGAATCTTTGAATTTTGATGTCATCATTGATGTTTCAGGTCAATTTGTTCGGTTTTGGGTTCTAATAATGCTCGCAGAGAAAGTGTCTGATAAGAAAAAGCAGGAAAAACTCTATTACGAGCTTTTAGTTGCTAACGGACATCTCGCTGAAGTCAAATATTTTATTACTAAAAAAGGAGATATTGGAATTGTTGGTCACGAAGGGATCAAAGTGTTAACAGTGGATAGTTTCCGTGAGGAATTTCGGGCGATTCCTTATGGGATAACCTATTTTCTAACTGTCATTGCTAAAAAACTAAACCTTACCCTAAAACTGCCCACTCGAGATGAACTTTCCATTTATACTTGAATTCAATCTAAAAGCAAAGAAAGAAGAAGATTTTTCTGAATCCTGCCGTTGAGTTGTTCAATCTAATCGAGGTTAGAATTATGCCCACAACAATGGAAACAATTGAAAGTTATCTAAAACAGATGAGTCTAACATACCGTGTCATTCCTGCCGAAGACAGAATTATTCTTCCATACACTATTGATGACCGTAGATTTCTCTTAATCGTTGATCGTAGCGATAAGTGGGTACGGTTTTTCATCATCATTGTTGAAGCAGATGAACTCAAAAACGTCGATAAAGGTAAACTCTACAGGAGCCTACTTGAGGCAAATGGACAACTCGCTGAAATTAAATATTTTATAACAGATCAAGGCGCCGTTGGAGTTATTGGGCATGAAGGGATAGCCTCCCTTAGTTTCGAAGGATTTCAAGAAGAATATAATGCCCTACCCTTTGCCGTGTCATATTTTATCGTAAACATTGCACCGAAACTCCAAATCAAGGTGAAGGGCCTAGTGGAATAAAAAATCAGAAAAAATAGCTGATCTTTTAAAGAATCAATTGACAATGGAGCAGATTCCTTGGTAAAAAATGCACTATTAATTGACTTCGACAATACTCTCGTGCTTTTCAATGAAGACCACTTTCTTTATTCCTATGCCAAACTTGCTTATCCTTACCTGCAAGATTTTTTTGATGAATCCACCTTCTTTCAAAGGCTCCTCCAATCCACACGAAAAATGATCCACAATGACGGTCGCATGACCAATGTGGAAGCATTTACCCACCATTTCATTTCTAATACGCCGTCCCTCAGCTTTGATGAGTGTATTAATCGATTCACAAAATTTTATGAAGAATCCTTTCATCAACTTGAGTCAATTGTTAGCTCTGTACCATATGGGCGAAAGCTTCTCGAACATGTCATAGAAAAAGGGTTGCAAGTAGTTATCGCAACAAATCCTATTTTCCCAGAGCTCGCTACTAAAATTCGGTTAGGCTGGGCTAATCTTTCAGATTTGGATATAGCTCTCATGACACACGCTGAAAATATGTCTTATTGTAAACCTCGTCCTGAATACTATCAAACCATTTTGGACATGATTCACCAAAAACCTGAAGATTGTATTATGGCGGGTAATGATCCTATTAGTGATATGGCGGCTTCAGAACTTGGAATACAAACGTTTCTTGTAAATTTAGATCAAGAGAAAGGACGCTTAGGTGTGCTTTCCAAGGAAGTAGGGAATTCAGCAGAAAAAAGTCAAGAATTCGCATATCGAATTGACGGATTTGGGAATCTACAAGATCTTGAACGGTTTCTATTTGATTCATAGATTAGGATGATTAAACATGTTATCGCCCTCCTCGCCAATTGAAGCGGTGCTCTTTGATATTGATGGTGTCGTAGTTGAAAGTGAACTTCTGCATCTCCAAACCTTCAATGAAATCTTAAAGCCCTTCGGAATTCATATCTCGGAAGAAGAATGGAAAACACGGTTTCTTGGTGCGGGATCGGATGCCATTATGAACTCCCTTTTTCAAGAAAAGGGCATACACGATGATCCAGACCCGTTAATTAAACAACGTCGATTCCTTTATCGAGAACGCGTTGAAAACGGCGAACTTCAACCAGTTCCTGGGTTTATTACATTTTATGAATCGGTATATATGGCAAAAATTCCTATTGCGTTTGTCAGTACAGGTCATCCTGTCAGTTTGAATGCCGCTTTGAAACACTTGGGGCTGTTAGGTAAGCATCCGGTAATCGATGTTACCCGAGTGACCAAGATTAAACCAGATCCTGAACCATATTTATTGGGCGCCGAAACCCTAGCCGTTAGCCCAGAGCATTGTCTTGTATTTGAGGATTCACCAAAAGGTGTCACGGCCGCAAAATCTGCAAATATGACCTGTGTTGCCCTCACAACCACAAATCCAGCTGAGGATCTTGCACACGCGGACTTGGTTATTTCGAATTTCCAGGGTTTTACGATTCACTCAATCAGCGAAAAACTGGGGAAACAAATTAGCGCGCGAACTAATGAGAATAGCGTTTAATCCCCTTTAATTTGCACACTTCACGAACCATCATATCGAGAATTTGCTCATCAGTTTTGATTCCTTCTGGAGGATCCACAATCTTGTCAAGTTGAAGTGGAATTCCGTCCATTCGGTACGCCGTTTGTACTCCCTCTGCTTCAATGCCAACATAAGCTGAAGGAAGAACTACATCTGCGATTTCGGTTGTTGCACATCGCTTGGGATCTAACACAATAACTGGCATTTTCATCATTTCTTTAACAGCCGCCATGGGAAATGACGCTGCGGGATCCGCAGCAACTGCAAAGAACGCATCAGCTTCTCCTCGAGCTAGCACATCAACTGCGCTAGTTTCACCGGGCATATAGTACGGCGCGCCCTGCTCTAAACTCACAGAAAACGGATATCCATAGGTCCATGTGGACACATGGTTTGAACCAGTGACATTGAAATGTCCTCGCAAGGGCATAATAACTGCTTTTGTGTGATGGTTCAAATCTGCAGTAAGATCGATAGCTGCTGATACATTGTGATCCTTACCATGGGTTTGTGTCAGTCCTAATCCGAAGAAAATTGTCGTGAATTTAGCACTCTTCAAATCATTGGCAAATTCGCGAATTTGGCGCATTGGGACACCAGCTACCTCTGAAGCCTGCAACTCGTATCCATGTAAAAGTGCTCGTATAGCTTGGATAAGTTCATAGTCCTTATTTGGTTTAACAATAATCGAATTTGTAACCTGATCTGTGAATCTTGTAGGTCGGACGTCGATATGGTAGATTTTTCGATCTTCCACTTGCTGGAATAATCCTTCAATAAATTGAGAATAGCGTCTAGTATGTCGTGGGTGAGCGGCAACCGGATTACAGCCCCAGTATATAATCAAATCTGAATAATTTTTGATTTTACCTAGTGTACATGTACCAATCCCAACACGTTGTACTGCTTCAATACCGGGACCATGACATACAGATGAAGTGTTATCGACTATTGCACCAGACACCTCCGCTAGTTCTAATGCTTTAGCATTCGCTTCATTGGAAGTACTGGCTAATCCATAAATCACAGGCCGTTTTGCATCTACTAGGATTTTTGCTGCAACTTTTACCGCTTCTTCCAAGGAAACTTGCCGAACCTCTGACTTATTTGGACCCGACCGCAACTCCGGTTTGTAAATTCGAAACTCGTCCCGTACCTTCAGAAATTTAGTATGTCCAATTCGACAGGCATTCAAAGCCTCCACAATTGTTCCTTCAGGAACACGAGGCAGAGGACCAGTTAGTGTCACAGCAACTTCTATGTCGTCACATAGGCAACCACAAAATGGGCAGATGACATGTTTCGTGATACGCGATCTTGGAGTGGAGAGAATAGCGTCGGTGTCTTTGGTAGCCATGAACTGAACCTCATTTAGCACCTAACATAAGGTGTTGTTGTACAAGGCGGTTCTGTCATTTAAGCGGTTCGCCCACACTACTGTCTTTTCATTCTAAGATGGTTTCTGAATGTGTATTTAGGGAAGCGGAGTATTCCAAGGTGTTAGTTCGGGGAGTTTCTGTCGTTGACTAATGAATTTGATGAGAACAATGGTAATGATGGCACCAACAATTTCTGTTGCGATGGTTGTGCCATAAATGATTAGTGTCATTGTTTCATTCGGAGGAAATAGATAGGTCAGTGTTATCATGAAGAGTGTAAAATTCCAGAGAGTGTGTAAAATGATTGGGCCCCATAGGCTACTGGTTTTTTGAAACATGTAACCAGTGACAATACCAAAAACAAAAGTTGAAGCCACGTAGTAGGCTGCGTACCATCCTGCGCTAATTGGGTTCATCCCACTGAATAGAGCATTGATGGGCCAAACAATGTGCCAGAAGCCAAAGAAGACGGACTGAATGACGTTGGCAATGTTGACGTTGGTCTTGGTCATGAAACAGCGCATCATGAGCCCACGGAAAACACCTTCTTCCATGAATGAATTGATGATATAGAAAACTAGAAAGTAGGCGATTAAGAATACGGGGGCTGTAGTCAACGATAGTCTGGGTCCTAGTCCTAGGACAACTTCGATGTAATATTCTAAAATGTATGGAAGAACAAAGTAGACAAGATAAGTCAGAATACCTAGCACGATGTTAGTGATCAAATATTTTATGTGAATGCCAAGTACGGAGAAGGTGCGGTATACAACACCGACATAGATGAGAAGCAAAACTAGAGGAATTACTTTGGATGTAATTATGCTCCAATTTGTTAAATGGAGCTGTAGTACAAATATGTCGATGATACGGAAAATCATGGCAATTATAAAAAACAAAATTGACAATAGAATTGGAGGTATCAAGGGTTTACGAACCATATCGGATTCAGACATAGTAATCATACCCTAACCTTGGTCAGAGGTTGAATGTGAAAGTGGCTAAACACTTTTGAATTCATGGAACCCGGTTAGTTAATATTTTCGCAGAAGATTAGAGAAAAAAGAGTGATTCCGAACTAGTTAGTTCGGAATTTCTGATTTATCACCTTAATATCTATGGATGGCACGCTTACGCAGTGGAAGTCTGATTGCATGTAACATTATGTTGACTTCAATAGATTTTGACATTTTAATCGGATGAAAAATCTAGCCAATGTCTTTCATAGAACATTTTTTTCTGGATTATGGACTTGGTTTCAAATCACGGTAAAAGTAGGATTATGAGCCAAAGATGTCCTGTCCAAATCAAAGGGAGAAAAATCGTAGCTGTAAGACTAGTTACAGTGAGAAGGGTATTAATTGAAGGTCCTGCCGTGTCTTTAAAGGGATCACCGATAGTATCACCGACTACGGATGCAGAATGAATTCTATGATAGTTTGGTTTATCATGATCATAAGCTGGCGATTCAATGAATTTCTTGGTATTATCCCAGGCGCCACCTGAATTATCCATGAATAGTGCAAGGATAAGGCCAACAATTACTGCTCCAGCTAGATAGGCTGCAAGAGCTTCTAGACCCAATATTATACCGGTAATTACTGTAGTAATGATTGCAATAATCGTGGCAGGTAAAAGCTCCCGTAAGGCCCCTTGTGTGGCAATTTTGATCCCTCGGTCATAATTGGGCATTGACTTACCTTCAAGTATCCCGGGGTTCTCTCGAAACTGTCGACGAATTTCGATAATAAGTTTGTCAGCATTTTTTTGAACGCCGAGTATTAAAATTGCAGAGAACGCTGCTGGTAATATTCCACCAATTAGAGCTCCTGCAAGGACAACTGGGTTAAGAAGGTCGATGAATATGATTGTTCCAGTTATTTGAGTGGCAAGTTCAATATACGCTGCAAAAAGGGCAAAAACGGTTAATGCCGTAGCACCAATGGCAAAACCTTTGGTGATTGCCTTTGTTGTATTTCCAATTGCGTCAAGTTTGTCGCATTCCTCAATTGCTTCCTTTGATGCCCCGGATTGCTCAATGATTCCTCGGGCATTATCTACAATAGGACCATACGCATCTGCGCTCACAACTAGACCGTTCGTGGCTAATAGCCCCACTGCGGAAATTGATACTGCAAAAACTCCCGCTTGCCAGAAACCAACTGGTCCAGGTATAGGAATTAGGGTTCCAAGAATAAATGCTGCAACTAATGCTACAACAATGCCCACCACCGAAGGAACAACACTTAGAAGACCATATGAAAAGCCAGATAAGGCCAATGTGCCTGTACTGGTTTCCGCCGATCGGACCATACTTTGAACGGGTTGGAAACGTCCAAAGCCATAATCATTGGTGAATATATTCGATACGAATCCTATGAGAACTCCTGCAAGAAGTCCAAGTATGCCAGCAATTGCAATGACAATGGGTACTTGGAGAAGGAACAATACAACCACAATAAGTACACCAAATAGGATTGTAGAATAATAGGTGCCATTGTTGAGCGAACAATCAGGTTCACAAGTATCACTAGTCCGAACCGTAAAGACACCCACTATGGCCGCTATCCCGCCTAGAGTTGTAATTATCAGCGGAATCAATCCGTAGGGAATGAGCACGTAAATCCCACTAGTAATTAGAACCAAATCAATTGTTGCTCCCAAAATCGCGGCTGCTAAAATCGCAGCGATATTACTATCGAAAATATCAGCACCCGTTCCTGCCACGTCTCCGACATTATCACCGACTGCATCTGCAATTGCTGCCGGATTTCGTGGATCATCCTCTGGAATATCATACTCTACCTTTCCAACAATATCTGCCGCGATATCTGCAGTTTTTGTGAAAATTCCTCCTCCTGCCCGTGCAAAAAGTGCTACACTGCTTGCCCCAAAGGAAAATCCAATGATTATCTCCCATAGCGCAATACCGCCATTTAATCCAAGAACGGGAAACACGAAATTCCAGAGTAAATACAAAGACGCAATTCCCAAAAGGGCGAGTCCACTGATGATTAGGCCCATTACCGATCCTGCCCTAAACGCCACACGAAAAGCAGGATTCATCCCACCTGCTTCTGCGCCTGCTGCAGTACGTCGGTTTGCCCGTGTTGCGACCAACATTCCGATATAACCTGCTAGCATGCTCGAAAAACAGCCAATGATGAATGAAACAGCCAGCGCAAGAGCAACAGTGGTAATTCCAGTAGCACCGAATAAAAACTCAGAAACTCCAATGAGCACGGCCATAGCAATGGTGAAGACTGCGATAATCCGATATTGAACGCGAAGAAACGATTGGGCTCCATCCTCGATGAGTTTGCTCACCTCTTGCATTCGCTCGTTGCCTTCATCTTCTCGCATTACTAGTTGATAAAATACCAAAGCGACGAGAATTGCTAATAATCCAATGAAAATTGCAACACTTAGGATGATGATCGTAATCATAGAATCTCCCAAATTCGTTGAAATCCAACCAAATTAAGTTGTGGAACGATGCATAGTAGCAAACAGTTCTTGAAGTGTTAAAACCTGCTTTTCAGGGGCGGGTGTAATTTTTGCCTTCAACCCTTTCATTGTGGGCATCCCTGTGCTATCTGTGTCTCCACTAATTATACAGTTAGCCCAAGGACCATAGGGGATGAACCCAATCCCCTCACTAGCCCGTGGCGCAAGTTCTGCTCGCAACACAACACTTCCATTTTCAGTAGTAACCTCAACGGTATCGCCAGGTTCAATTTGTAATTTCTCTAAATCAGTGGGATCAAGGCGAATTTGAGTCGTAGCTTCATGGTAAATTTCACTAAGTTTTCCCGCTTCAAGGCCCACACCCTGACGACGAGTCCGACCGGTTAATAACACGACTTCCAAGCTAGGCATTGATCTACATCACTCCACTTCTGGTTGCAATCGATAACAAATGACCTTTAATAAATCTCTTGCTGAAGCCCAAGGCATTAAAAACTCCTATCGACAATTCATGATGATGGCAAACGAATAATCCAACCTTGCGCTGACAAGGTTCCAACAATTACATGATTTCGAAGAACATTGCCATTCTTGTCACGAACAGCTTCAACCATTCCTCTAATTCTTACCCTATCGTTCTTATGAAAAACTGCTGAAAATATTCCCTCAAAACAAACTACCTCAGTTAAAGCTGGCAATTCTGTATATCCTTCCTCTATGTTGATATCACTGACAAGGTATCTAGCAGGAACGAACAGGTTTGACTCATCTTCTATGATAGTGGCTGTAAATTCAACACTCTCTACAGGAGAAAACGTTTCATCGCCATATTGATTCATAATTTCCCCATCCATCCGAACCGGGGTAATTGAAAAGGCGGTTTTACTAAAACGACCACGCTGCCAATGTGACCAGGCGATTTGTTCGGCATAGCGTGCAGGTATTCCTAGGGTTCGAACTTGCCTTAACTGCCACGCTTGAATCTCCTCGCCTGAATACGGCTTAACTTTGTTTTCGCCAAATAACTCGTCCATCACAGCTCGAACATGTTGCGCATTATCCTGACCATAGACGAGTAGATCAATATCCGAAAACATGGGATTATGAATTTCTAAAAGAATAGATCCTGAAATTCCGAACCGGGTCTTCTCTACACCACTAGCCTCTGATAGCAATGTCACTAGGGCTTTGGTTTTGGATTCCAATGAATCTTGAGGGCTATGGATAATTTCGGTCATTCGAATTTCAGGTAAATAATGTGCTACAATATTCTCTCTGGGAATTAAAGGAAGTTTAATTGCTCGCACTGGATCAAGCTTGATGTACTCTGGGTGATTTTCCAACAGCCAATTACTGCTAGTTTGTACCTCTGCCGCGCTATATACTTGCATCATACGCTGGTAGTGAACTCCTTCTCGTTCCCATTTCCCTTTCTGATTTGGACGGTACTTCAGATAGGCTGTATATGAATCGGGTGGATGTAAATAGCCCACAATTGTGAAGAATAATCCCTCTTTAGTTTCCACAAAATCTTTATCCTTTGGAAGACGCGCCACCCCAATACCACCAACATATTACTCAAAGCAAACTATTGGGTAATAAGATATCTGTTGGAGTATCTCCTAGTAAAAACCGCGTCCATTTCTCATTGCCATGTTCGACACTTTCCAATGCACCTTGCACAATGACTTCCTCATCTTGCCGCACATGCTCAGCAAATCGCCCTCGAAAACTTACAATTTCACGAACGTTTTTTGCTTTCGTTCCTTTCAGAAAGGTCACGTCATCAATTTCATAACGACATGGCGTAAATAAACCATCACGGTCATCTGTAACCATACATCGTGCTCGGGCATGACCCAATTGCCGATAAATTAGGTCACCATATTTTTCATGCACCTCATCCCAACTCAACACCGCTCTGATGAAATAATGATGCCCGCCAAAAATCCCATGCATTGACTTCAAGCCATCCACCAAAAGCATAGTATCAATCGGGATCCCTGTTCCACTCCACCGAAGATTATACACAGGTTGATAGGTGTCTAGCCGATAAGCAGAAATTCCTTCTTCGGGAACCATATGCGCCCGACGTAATGCTAGTTGTAACGATCTTGCATTTCTACGACCATATACAATTAAATCAATATCTGAAGCTGGTCCATGTAGATCCACCTGAATACTTCCTGAAACGCCTAGTGATTTAGATGGTATTCGGGCTGCCTCTTCTATCATTTCTGTAAAGGTCACAACATCTTGCTGCAACGAATCCCGTTTCTCTAATTCCCTCAACTTTACAAGACTTTCCTTAGGCCGGTAAATTTTTTTTACAAAAGAGTGAGGAATTCCTTGAAGCTCTCGTCCAAATATCGCATCCTCATAAAGATACTGAGAATAATATTGCTTAAGATAATCAAAACGCTCTGCCAAATGATATACTTTGTCATACCGTTGTCCATCTCTTTCCCGTTTCCCATTTGGTGAAGGATAATATCGTAAGAATGCAATCACTCTATCCGGTGGATGAACTACTCCCTTCACATCAAAAATCAACCCCTCGGTAGTTTCAACAAAATCGCCTTCCCGGAAAACAATGCTACTGCTAATGATTTACACCACCTATCACAGAAAGGAGTCATAGAATAAATACGGGCAGACAAAATCCTTTCGCAATCTCAGTCTAATGCTCCAAACCCAACGACGGAATGGCAAATTCTTCTTCAGACCAATTCCAATATGATCCATTCCACTTAGAAGCAAGTTGGGCTGGGTCGACTGAGCCAATATTGCGGTATTGTTGCATTTGCCAGATCTCATTCACGGCCTCTTCTTCGCGAGTGAGGGAGAGAAGATTAAGAATTTGACCAAGATTCCGAGATGGAACACTCACATTTACAACGCAACCAATATTAGATATCGTAGCGAATGACATCGGCATTTGGGCTACTCCCACAGCCAGCTGTTCAGCAATATATGGCTCACATTCGACTGCAAATGTAATGAAAAACGGTAGTTGTGGTGTACCAAATACAAAATAGGGTTCAAGAGTTCTCTCCTTTAAAAGTCGGCTCTTCCGGGTCGAGACAGTTGTTCGAGGAGCATCAATATTCACGGAACGCAACCTATTTTGAATTTTTTTCATTTGTGCCCGACCATCGCCTACCAGAAATGAAGCCAAATAATAGTCAAGCTGATCGAATGATCGTGCTAAAGTGTTCGATAATCCTCGTGGCTTCGGAAGAACAGTCCAATTCTCTCGAACAAAATTCAGAAGACCTAAGGTAGAAACATCTCCTTCAATGAGCCATGAGCCGGTTTCGTAGTCAAAATGATCAAAGCAAATTGCTTGGTAATATTGCTTTATCTCATGCACCTGGCAAACTTCAAAGAAATTCTCTTTCAAAATTTCAACCTGCTCATAAAAAAGCTGAAGTGGTCGACCCTGATCTGGAAGTCTAAATCCCACAAAACCTCGCAGTAATGTTGTGTCAAACACAGCCGATGTAAGATATGTTGACATCTCTTCATTGAAGATTTTTTCAAGGCGTCGAGATGCATCAACTCCCATGGAAATAAAGAAAATACCATAATGGCGTAGCTTGAAACGTCCCCAGTCAACTAGATTAGCAAAACGAAGGCCGATTTTTTCTTCAAGTGTTCGAATGTCTTTTCGCATCGTGGGCAAGCTTATTTTTAATTCCTTTGCCATTTGTGCTTGAGGAGTATTTGGGCGTTGATAAAGTAAAGACATTAGTCGAATTTCTCTACCGGTCAGCCGGTCAGTTTCATCCGAAACCAGTCCCTGTAACAAATCCCGAGAAACTTTTTCGTAAGAAGTTATGTTGAACCGGAGTAATACTTTCAGACGACGGAGTAGGGAGTTGTATGTTCTTTCGCGAGGTACTACAGTCATTCCATCAAATTCAGGGTGAGGTTGAATCCTGTGATCGTCTTCACTAAGAGGAATCCCCCTTGACCTTTTTGCAAACACTCTTAGGTTATCTATCAGACACTCAATTTGGAAAAGTTCTTCACTTGGGCGCATGGATTCATGCATGTTATGTTTCAAGGTGGAGAGCAAATCGGATGCTTCGATAGCAGATGCCACGCGCGCCACACCATCGTCAGAAAGAAAGAAACTGGCATAAAAAGTTTCCTTTTGACGAAATTACTGTTTTGAACAGGATGACTTAATTCTTGTTTGCGAAAATGCATTCTCGTTTATGAGTTTAAAGTCCATCCTACGCTTTGGCTGCTTTTTTTGGCTAAAATGGCTTTTTTGTCAGCTCCGTTACACGCTTCATAAAGGGCTACTTAAAGGCTTGTGCCCATTGATTGTAATAGATTCCAGCAAACACACTCGCCAAGGGAAAAACAGCCCGGAAGTGAAAACCGAACAATGGATCCCCCCTACAAGACGAATCCGTTCCCGTACTAGCATACGACTAATCTGAGTTTGGCTTTCTCAGTTGTCCCTTGAATGCATTAGTATCGGTTTCACGTTCTCTCGTTTTTCCCAGTTGTGTTTAGAAAGGTGGAGATAAAAGTGGCTACAGAACTGATGGAAGAAACCCAGCGAATGATTGGCGTCAAGGATGCCTATCCATTCGATATCGATATTACCCCGAAGACGGGGTGTGAAAACCTCCGAGAAATTGGAGCGATAGGTACCTTGCTAATAGAATTAGTCAAGGATACCTGCGGTCTAACTGGTCGGCTCATCGTTGAGGCAACTCCTAGCGGAGTTCGCGTCCGCGTTGAACCGAATGGTAGCGAAGTCTCAAGCGTCGCCAGCGTTGGGGGTGCTTAGTATGGCGACACTGAGGGGAATTGCCGTGACCACAGGGACAGAAGACAAAAGCGACCCAGTTTTACGCTTGGCCCGATCCTATTTGCGGTCGCGAAATGTCACGGACAACCTTGTCCAGCTCGAGAAGGTTGCACTGAACGACGTGTTCCGCCTCCTGGAACGCCTTTCTCAGCAAGTCGACCGTATGGAACTACGTCGGCTCTATGACCTTCTTACGGAACTCGCTGTCGTCCGCGAGAATCATCTTCTCGTCAAAAAAGCGTCGCACGAGGCTCGACTCATCAAAGCCATCCAGCACACCGGTCGATTGGGGCAATTTGTTAGCCTAGTCCTCGATGAAGCCACTTAACCAGTCATATGGCTCTGCCCCGTTGTCTCTCGCCTGCATCGGGGCAGAGTTCAGCTGGGTTAAACCGGCACCATCAGGAATTGGTAGAAAAAGACCAGCGGGGAACTGACCAAGAAGGGCTTTGGGGCCTACTGTATTATTATAAAACTGGGATTTCTTCCCCCTTCTTGGTTAACTCCACCAATTTTTATGTGTCTCATTTGAGATGCTTGAAGAATTCTTTAGGCTCACTATCTTCTTCCACGATGATGATTTCTTGATGCCCCGTGCGTTGAGAATCATACAATTCTGCGATGTGCATTGCTTCCCATCGTTCGAAGGCTGTAGCTTCTCGCCCTCGCCAAATGTAGATTTTATTATAGGTATCCAAAAGGAAGACATCATCCGTTGTAAGGGATTCTTTAGATCGGTCCACTTCATAATACATGTTCAGTTCGCCCTCAATGTGGACCCGGAAGAGCTTAAAGTCGCGTTGCTTGAGAGCTATCCGTTTCAAAATTCCCTCAGTATCTTGTTCTGTAATTATGATGTTTCCCTGGAAGAGCTCCAAGAATTCTTTAGATTCCTCGCCCTCATTCACAGTCACAAGTTTCGCAGCTCCCTTTCGATCATGGTCTTTCCAAACAGAGGTAATGGCTCCAATGAACCGATCATCAGGAGACGACTTTTTTCCAATCCAAGAATAGATGATGGGTCCGGTATCTACCAGATACACATCTCCTGTCCCAAACTCGTTCTCGTAGTCTCGGGGAACCCGAACCAGTTGACCCTTTTGAACATGGTATTTAATGAATTTATCATGCATACTTTGCACACTCGAAGCATTAGATCAATGGCATTGGTTAGATGATAAGATTGCTGCAGTGGTTCTCGTCTTTATAGCTTTCCTTCGGGCGTCATCTTTCGAGTCGGCAAACTCTTAAGCTGGAAAAACGGAATCCCGAACGACTCGAACATGCCTTCATCTAAACCAAGTGATTCATTATCATATTCCGTCCATTCCTTACCCCGTTTAGAAATTATCAAAGTAGGCGATGATGTTGGCGCTAAAATTATTGAAGCAAGTAAGAAAAGTGGATTCGCAATTGTAAACGGCGACATCTTAGTTATCGCACAAACAATAATATCTCGTGCTGAAGGGCGAACTATCAACCTTTCAACTGTTACGCCCTCCTCGGAGGCTAAAGAACTTGCTAAGAAGTTGGACAAACGTCCTGAACTTGTTGAGGTAATTTTACAAGCATCACGCAAAGTGGTACGAGCTGAGCAAGGGCATCTCATAGTAGAAACTCACCATGGCTATGTTTGTGCAAATGCGGGCATCGATTCATCGAATGTTCCGAACCCCGATTGTGTGACGCTGCTTCCACAAAACCCTGACGCTTCTGCGGAAAAAATTCGGAGTACAATCAAAGCGTGTTTGGGAATAGATGTTGGTGTTATAATTTCCGATACCCATGGGCGACCATTCCGAGATGGTGCCATTAATGTCGCAATTGGAATCGCCGGCCTCATCCCCATGAAAAGTTATGTCGGTCTAACCGATCTCTTTGGATATGAATTACGAAGCACAAAAGTTGCTATTGCTGATGAACTAGCCTCTGCCGCAGAATTACTAATGGGTGAGGCTGATGAAGGAAATGCGGTTATTGTGATTCGCGGATACCGCTATGAGAAGGGCAAAGGATCAGCAAAGATCCTTATTCGGGAAGAAGAACGAGATATTTTTCGAAGGTGAAACATGTTGCGAAGGAGAGTTCGTCGGGTGGGTGTTGCTTCAACGGAACCTGAAGGCTGGGAGACAAGTCGTCTTGTTAGTGAGATTCAGAGACGAGACACAAAATGCGTCGTATTCGATGTAACCGAAACCATCGTCAGAGTTGGAGGAAAACGTCCTCGTGTTCAGTTCAAAAGAGAAGATTTAACCACCCTTGAAGGCGTGTTCACTCGGGCTGTTCCCGGCGGATCCCTAGAGCAAGTAATTTTGCGAATGGATACTCTTCACTGCCTCGAACGCCTTGGTATTCCTTTTATGAATCGCCCTCATGCCATCGAAAAAGCTGTGGACAAGTACTATACTCTACGTTTACTTGAATTAGCTGGAATCCCTGTTCCTTCAACAACAATTACTCAATATGCGCGTGATGCACTCCACGCCTTTCGACGATACAAAGATATCGTGGTAAAACCACTTTTCGGGTCCGGTGGTGTAGGAATGACTCGAATAACTGATCATGAAATTGCCCGAAGAGTGTTTCGAGCGCTTGAGGCAAGTCGATATGTCATGTATGTCCAAGAATATCTTGAGCACGGGAATCGGGATATCCGTGTTTTTGTCATAGGAAATAAAGCCATTGCTGCAATGACTCGTGTTGGGGATAACTGGAAAACAACTCTCCGACAAGGAGCCGAGCCCAAACCCCTTCACCTTTCACCCGGGCTTGCCGATATCGCAGAAAAATGTGCGGAAACGATTGGGTTAGCTTATACTGGCGTTGACATATTAGAAACAAAGAACGGACCTGTTGTCACTGAAGTTAATAGTAGTAGCGGCTGGCAAGGTTTACAGCAAGTTACTGAAATCAATATTGCCGAACAACTCGTTGACCATTTCTACACAATAATCCACGCTTCACACAAATGAGCTATACGGATTAAATGTCGCCTTTTTGTAGTAACCAACGTTGATGACTTTCATCCCATCGATCTACAACTTGGGTAAACAACTGTGGACTGAATGTAGGCTCATATCGGATCACCCAAATATTTGAGACTCCATCAATTTTGTCAAACGCTTTCGTTAATAATCCAGTTATCGAAGAACATCGACTCGGTCGTTGGAACGTGAAGGTCACACCGACGTCCGTTGGCACCGAATAAGTGTATGGTAGGATGGAAATAAGACGGTAAATCTTTTCGAGTGCATTATTTGTACAGTTTATAGTGAATTTCACAAGCTCCTCCAACTCAGGGGAATCATACCAAACTGACGGATAAAAAACATCTGCCTGCTGTAATTTCTTTTCACGGTTCCAAATCGTTTTCTTGGATATTGTGTACCCGTGGCGTTTTAACACCTTTTGTCGAACTTCAATACGCTGCTTTTCTCCAAAAAGATAGGGGGTAGACGCAAGAATATAGTCAACCCTATCAAAGTGAATCGGATTCGTGTATGTACGTTCCCGCGGTTGGGGTTGATCACGTTTTTGACGAGATAGGAATTCTAACATGTCGACTGAAAATGTATTTGCATCAAGCATCCAAGTTCCGGTGGGAATATTGTAATTTTCAAATGACAAGTCAACTCGAAAACCATGTGTTCGAAAACAAGCCGATTCCTGTAAGAAGTTTGAGTTTAACCAAGCAATCCGTTCAGCAAGCTTTTGATGGCTCGAAGGTTGATCTGGAATTAAATAGTGAATGAAACCATCGCGGTAGTTATGGTCAAAACTAATCCGTCGTAGAAATGGAGGTGGAGTTCGTCGATAATGCATTTCAAGTTTTTCAGAGGCATCTAAGGACATGGTGCGAAAATCAATCTCAAATAGTCCTAACTTGAATTTATTGTAATCTAAATTGTTAATTATGCCCATCGAAAAACGTCGCCGAAGAAATTTTAGTTCGTTCCGAATGATTGAGGAAGTTGTAGAGAGTCGCTGTACGAGTTCGTATTGAGGTAATAGGGGGTTTTTGTGTAGTTCTTGGATTATCTGTATCTGTCGGAGAGTTAATTTTCCTTTTGGACTTGAAACCGCGGTTGATGCTATTATGTTGATTATTTGTTGGACGTTGGTTATCTTGTATCGGTCAATTGTTCTCAATCGATACTTCAAACCGTCCGCTGTACTTCGTCCCTTCCTCAAGGTATGATGTGTGAATTGTGAATGAGGCGGATATTCTTTTTCATCCTCAGTTAAATCGAAACCTTCAACACGCTTAATGAATAGACGCACATTAGTAAGAAAAATCCGCAGTTCCTCGTGATCGTCTTCTGGTCTAGAACGGGTAATGATACGTTCAATAAACTCTTGAGTGATATCCTCTTTTTGTTTGAGCTGTCTTTTCCCGCGTGTCATTATTTGACCTTCCTCCATAGCTCAAATGGCGTCTTCCTGTATCAACCATTTCTGTTCCTCGATATTCCAGCAATCAACAATTTTCGGTAATATCGGCATCTGGATTCTCCATTGAAAACGAAGCAATTTTACATCAAAAACTCCTTTTTGATGATTGATTTTACGAATCAGCTGTCCCGTAAGAGTAGATGTATGAATTGGACGTTGGATTCTCAAAAAACAGCCTGAATCTGTGTTAAAAGTCATAACAAATGGAAGAAATGCTGAGATCGCATGAATCGACTTAGTTGCGTCTGGTGTACAAAACACAACAAAGAGTAAATCTTCGTCAAAACCTGGAATTTGTAGATCAATCATTGGAATTGCGGCATTCTCTCTTCGAAGTCGTTGTTCTTTCTTCCAGACTGTTTTCATTGAGTAGTTGATACCATGTCGGTTCAAAAGATTTCGTTTGTAATCGGATTTCCTAAAAGGTCCAGATGAATATAGGGTATCAGCTAAAAGAAAATCTGCTTTGTCGAACCTAAATGGTTGTGTGTAGTCTATTCCCTGAGGTTGGGGGAGTGTATCAAGATGCCCTTTAAAGTAGCCGAACGGTGCTTCTGAGACTATTTCCGGTTCAATTGAAAAGGAATTCGTTGCTGGATTATATGTCTCAAGCGAAATCGATTGGAATAACCCAAGAATTTGAACTAAATGAGATTCGATAAAGAACTCATCTTGAAGCCAACGATATCGCTCTTTAAACATCTTATGGGCTTCTGGTTGATCAGGATATCGATAAACAATTTCACCGCTTCGTATATCTTGATCAAGATGAAATGTGCGGAGAAATCCTTGTCCTTTAGAAATGAAATTCTCCAGCCGTTTTGTGTGTTCTATTGATCGTGTTCTGAATATAATGGTTTTCACAACAAAATGGAATTTATGAGCATCAAGCGTTGTCCAAATGTTAAACGCCAAATCCTGATGCAATTCAGTTAATTCTTTTGATATGGTGCGTGGTGTTGTGCCTAGTTCCTTGGCTAATTGATATTTGGGGAGTGAAGGATTTTGGAATAAATGCCAAAGAATTTGGGCTTTGCGAGCTGATAATGATTCGTTAATTCCAATGGGAATTTTTCGAGTTAGAACACTAATAATATCCTTTGATTTATTAAATTCATATCTGTCAACTAGATGTAATCGATAAAGAAGGGTTTGTAGCGTCATCTCTCCTGCTTTTTGACCGATAACAGCTAAAAGAGGATGTAGTGGATATACTCTTTCATCCTCACTTAGTTGTTGGCCCCTAACACGTTTAATTAGAATTATCACATTCTGTAACAGGCTCCTAACAGGACTCCTTTCCTGGGGAACCAAACGGTTCAGAATACGGTTTTCCACCCTATCTAGGAACTCCTCAGAAGCAATTGCCATAAATAAACCTCAATGATTTTAATCTAACAACGAATCCAGTGGAATGTCATTCAAGGCTATGAATGCGACTTTTATGTTACTTTGTTCTATTTTATTGTTATATTTTCTAAAGGGTTTGTACTAGAATTTCGTTTAAACTGTTTAAAACCTATGTTTTTCTATTTTCTTTGTTATTTTAGCTTTTATTCTCAAAATATTACAAAAATCGTAATTTAAGGAAATTTAAACCGTTCTTAATCCTTCTTTTTCTACTTTATAGGTTCTTAGAGGAATGTTAGTTTGAATCTGGAGGGGAGACCAAACCCCTTTTTTTGCAAACGATAGTGCGTTTCTTGATTTAAGCCAAGTTTTGGTTTTACAGTAAATTTTTAGTTCTGATGTTCGCTCATGCCGCATAAGAACCTACAATACCCTATTGAGAGGAATAGAAGTGCAACCTGTTAGCGTAGCGATACTAGCTGGGGGTCAAAGTGATCGGTTTAAACCAACCAAGGCGCTCGTGCAGGTTGCTGGCAAACCTCTTTTCCTCCATGTTGTTGACGCCTGTGAAGCCTACGCTCAAGAGGTTTTCATTGTTGTTCATGCTAGGAATGATCGCGAATTATATGCTGAACACTTCCCAGAAGAGCAAATAATTACGGATATCCCCACAGAACTACGGTGCCCACTAGTTGGTGCGTTGACAGCTTTTCAACACGCTCAGAATCCATATACTCAGCTTCTGCCCTGTGATTCACCTTTAATCCATAACATGTTTTTCGATATAATGTGGAGTATGGTAGAAAGTCATCATGCGGCTGTTCCACGATGGCCTAATGGTTGGGTTGAGCCTTTACACTCAGTCTTTGCAACAGAAATTGCACAAGAAGTGGCGTCTCAGTGTTTGGAAGAACAGAAACCAAGAATGCAATGCCTGATTGACAATATTGGCCATGTAATTTATTTATCGACAAATGCTCTCAAACGATTTGATAAGAAACTTCTCACATTTTCCAATGTTAACACTCCTGCAGATCTTTATCGCATTGAGCAGAGCCTTCGAAGGAATATTCGACGATGATTTTACACATATTTATGGATACAATAAGGCTGAAAAGGGGTTCTTTCATAGTGAAGAACTAAGATTTCAGAAGCGTGTTACAATGTCAACTATAGTCTTAGGTATATGTGGTTCTCCTAAAAAAGAAAAATCCAGCTCAGAATTTCTACTAGCGCAAGCCCTTGCTTCCGCCAAATCTTCTGGTGAAATAGAAACGGAATTGCTACGCCTAGCAGATTACAGCATTCTTCCCTGTACAGGATGTGATAACTGTGTACGTCAAAAACCCTGCCCGGAAGATAGTAAAGATGATGTTCCAAAGGTCTTAGATAAAATGGAAACTGCCCATGGTATAATCTTTGCTAGTCCATCATACTTCTCTTCCGTTCCCGGTCTGCTTAAAAATCTCATTGACCGCTCACGAACACGAAAAATGCATGATCATCGCTTACGTGACAAAATAGTCGGAATCCTTGTCGCCGCTGGTCTAAGGCAAGGTGGTCAAGAATCAACCGCGACAACCATAATCAATTATGCTCTCGGACAAGGCATGATTGTTGTCGGTGGAGTTGGTGATCCCGTTAAAGAAGGATGGGCAGGAATAACAGGTTTGCAGAGTGAAGGCTTCACTTGGCGGTGGACATCTAAAGATGAAATTGGTATTCGGAATAGTCAATTAGTCGGACAACGAGTTGCCGCTCTTGCAATCAAGTTCCACAAGGGTTAGGCAATTTTTTCGGTTCAGTCAAGTTTGTAGCCTTTCCCTTCCCATGCTTTCTGCATCTCAGGATGCTGCCTTAAGAATGTGTCCACCTCTTTCTTGGGCACCCGATTAAAAGGACAAGAAAAATTCACACAGCGAAGACATAACCAGCCAAAAAGAATGACGGCGAATACAATAGCTCCAAATAATGCGAATATTAGGAAAAACCATGATTGACTCAAAACTAAAAAGGGGAAGGGTAATCCTATCATAAATGACACTCCGATGATCATCTGGATTTGTTCAGATCGACTCATTGGTGTTGGGTTATATTTCCAAAGTTTGTAAAGCCCGTAATTTGCATGGCATCGAAGGATTCGTCCTTCAGAGCCATAATGCGGACAATGGCTACACAATATTCGATTTTCCCAAATCTGAAGAAAGAATATCGCATAGATAATCCAGATTATGAGAAACACCCACAGACCCATGACTAAAAGACCCAAAACCACAGGGACTCCTACTACCAGAAAGCCAAAAGCGAACATCAGAAGAGCTTTTCGATCAAAGGTGCGCATAAGCTGCCCATCCGCTTCTTTCGTTCCAATCCAAACGATGAAGATCAGAAACAAGAAGACAATTGTACCTAACAATCCTGCCTCCGGACCCATTGTACCCCCAGTTAGGATTGTCGGACCTGTGTCTTGAGCTTCGAATAATCCATTCCCACCAAACCCCGCAATATGATAAAGCATATAGTTCCAACCAAAATGAAGTCCGATTGGCAACCAGAGAGCACGTGTTCGGGCAAAGGCTAGGCCTAACATAATTCCCCCTAAAAATAGGTTAACAAACATGCTAATTGCCTGCACAGGAGGAAGCATGTAATATATTATACTTGGAACGTGAAATGTTGCAAACAAGATCGCTGAACTAAGGATTGCTAGAGGCATCGTCAATCGTGTAGTTAGGTTTTGTTGAATATATCCTCGACTTACAAACTCTTCTGCGCCCGCAACAAGAGCTTGCCAAATTGCGTAATAGGCAAGTGTGCCAGCAATAACCCACCAGGGTACACTCAGAAAAACAGGTGCAAGAATAACCCACCCTAAAAGAGCTTCAAGCCAGATAGTGAGTCCAAGAACTATGCTAGCGAGGAGAATACCCAGAAGCAGTTGTAGCCACCATCGGGAAACAAAGCGAAAGCCTAACTTCTCAATAGGTTGCTTATCGACATAGGTCCAGAGAGCGAAAGCTATGAGTATGGTAATAAAATAGTAGAGAGCTCCCACTATATCACTGAAATATGTTATAATGACGAGTACCAAGGAAATGACAAACATGAAGATGGCGGTTAACCAGCGTGGAAATCTTCGGTTTATGGAGCTCGACATAGCTTCATCGTTTGTATCGTCTTTCCATAAAGCTTTAGGTCCTCAAGCAAATTCACGGACGATGGAAAACACCCACCGCACCTTAGGAGGAATGTAGAATCCCGCGGCATATCAAACTTACCGTGAATGAAAACCTTTGCAAAGGGTGTGGTATCTGTATCCTCTTTTGTCCCACGAAAATCTTGGAAGAAGATAAACCAACGGCATGGGGGGGAAATAATCCACGCCTCATTATGGATGGTGAAACCAAATGTATACTTGTCCGAGGAAAAAAAAGTGTTACGTGCCGGCTGTGTGAAAAACGGTGTCCCGATGCGGCAATAATGATTGAGGTGCAAGAAAAATGAAAGCTGGATTGCATTTCGTTGATGGTGGCACAGCTTGTGCTGAGGGTGCGATTTATGCTGGTTGCCGGTTTTTCGCAGGATATCCCATCACTCCCGCAACAAGTATTGTTGAATGGATGGCTAAACGTCTACCTGAAGTCAACGGTTATTATTTGCAAATGGAAGACGAAATCGCTTCAATAGCCGCAATCATTGGTGCGTCATGGGCAGGCGGAAAGGCAATGACGGCTACCTCTGGACCTGGCTTCAGCCTTATGCAAGAAAATCTTGGGTATGCATACATCACTGAAACTCCTGCTGTAATTGTCGATGCCCAACGATCAGGTCCCAGTACAGGTCAAGCTACTATGCCTGGACAACAAGACATCATGCAAGCCCGATTTGGTACTCATGGTGATATTGCACCTCTTGCTTTTAGTCCCTGGTCAGTACAGGAAATGTTTGACTTCACAATTCATGCATTCAATTATGCTGAACGTTTCCGGACTCCCACACTCCTCATGACAGATGGAGAAATCAGCTATATGCGTGAACCTCTAACTATTCCAAAACGAGGTGGGTTGCCTATTATCAATCGTGAACGGCTCACAAAAAAACACCCAAACCCCGAAGAAAGTTTCTTACGGTATGAGATGCCGCGGTTCGGGGATGGGTTAAACCTTCTTGTAACAGGGTCAGCGCACCGACCAACTGGTGTTCGTGATTATACGCCTCGGTTCCACCGAGCAACAATCGAATGGATTTTCGAAAAGAATCGGCAAGCTGGACATACTCTCCGAAAAGAAGGGCTTGATTTAGAAAAAAGACATCTTGAATCATCACCAACAGTTGTGTTAAGTTTTGGTGCATCAGCCCGACCCGCATACCAAGCCGTGCAAATCGCACGAAAGCATGGATATGATGTCGGATTCATACGATTGAAAACACTTTGGCCGCTCCCAGAAACTCATCTTATTGAGTTACTCAAAGATATTTCCAGAATTTATGTAGTGGAAATGAATATGGGAATGATGGTAAATGAAATCGCGCGGTTAGCGAGCCAAGCAACTATTGTAAGTGTACCCAAGGTGGCTGGAGAAGTTCATCATTCGAATGAAATTCTTAACTACATTATGGAGGGTGAGTCGAAATAACCAAACGCGACACAAAGCTTGGGAAACCCCAAAAATATTATCGCGATAAATACCTCCGTAATCTCCCCAATGCTTTTTGTGCAGGCTGTGGGAACGGCACAATACTCAATGCATTTGTACGTGCCATTGATGAGTTAATAAATTCTAAAAAGCTTCAACATCAAGAAATCTTGGGAGTTTCTGGTATTGGTTGTTCTGCATGGATTCCAAGTCCATACTTTCAAGGTGATACGCTGCACACGACCCATGGACGTGCTATTGCTTTTGCCACTGGCGCAAAGGTCATGAATCCAAAATTACGCGTTGTAGTTTTCACTGGAGATGGTGATGGAGTTGCCATTGGTGGAAATCATCTTATTCATGCCGCGCGGCGAAACATACCTATGACGGTAATTCTTGTCAACAATCTAAATTATGGTATGACGGGGGGGCAATCAGCTCCAACAACTCCTCTCAATGTCCACACTTCGACCTACTCTCAGAATCCAGAAGCACCTTTTGATCTTGTCCACCTCGTTTCTGGGGCTGGGGCTAGCTATGTTGCACGATGGACAACATTCTATGTTAATGAAATCATAGCCTCGATTAAAGAAGCTATGCTTCATCCGGGATTCGCTTTCATTGAAATCATTTCACAGTGTCCCACCTATGCTGCTCGATTTCTGACGGAATTTCAATCCACTCTATCAGCTATCGAACTAGACCAATTCAAACGGCTTCCTGGCGCATGGATGCTTAAAGCATTGAAAGGGAAAAAGACGGGTGAACGCTTCAATCATCCACGCTATCAATTAACTTTGAAAGATAAGCTCATTGATTTAGGTGTCTTCAAGCGAGAACAGCGACCTACATTAATCGAATATTTACAAAAACTGTGGGAATAGCAAAAGAAGGTTGCTTAAGATGTACTTTACGGTTCGATTTGCAGGATACGGTGGTTATGGTGTTGTCACTGCTAGTCGAATTCTCGGTTCCACCTTTGCGCAAAAAGGATTTCATGTGTTACAAACTGAAACTCACGGTGCAGCCGCCCGGGGTGATGCTTGCACAACAGACCTCATTATTTCCTCTGACCCCATTTACGAGTTAAAATTTGAAAAACCAAATATCCTTATCGTCCTCTCTGCACCGGCATTCAAGAAATGCTGTTCAATAAGTCCTGACTTGAGCAGTGATCTTCTTCTAATTGAAGCTGGGATTATTAATGATCCCACGGTAAAAATGGGACTCGCAGATTTAGTACAACAAAATGGCACTACCATCTATCAGGTTGAAATTCGGAAACTAGCGGACAAGCTAGGACATGTAAGGTATATGGGGATTGCTTCTCTTGGAGCTCTAGCGGTTATTGATAATCGTGTCGATTTGAAAATGCTCGAAGTGGCAATTAAGACCGATAGCAAACTTCATCGCTACGAGAAGGATAATATCAGTGCACTTCATGGTGGAGCCAAAGCGGTCTTAGAACATAAGCCATAAACACTTATGTAACATTCATATGAATCTTGGAACGAATCATCGAGCGAGTTTGGATGTCTAATTCATTTAAATACAGTTATGTGAGCTTAATTATTGCTGCTATTTGTTTTGGCACTATTCCTGTTTTTTCTTTTTATCTAACTCTTCTCGGTGTTTCCTCACTCCAACAAGCGCTCTTTCGCACAACATTTTCTGTTCTATATATTTTCATTGGTCTCGGTGTTGTCTATTCCTTTCGAAATATTACCATCCAGCGAAAACATCTGACCCAATTTGTGGTTTATGGGCTAATTGGAATCGCATTGGGGCTCATTGTATACATTACAGCTATTGCCATTGGGACACCTGTCGTGGTAGCCGTTTCCCTCACCTATCTTTATCCTGCAATAACCCTTCTCTTAGGCCGCATATTCCTCGCAGAGCCCTTAACACGACTTCGGTTTATTGCCGTACCGCTTTCGATTGCGGGTGCTGTGATCGTGTCGTTGCCAATAATTCCCCATGTTATCGTTGTTCCTCTTGCAGGAATAGTCCTGGCATTATCAAATGCAATTTTTGCTGCGGTTTACATGGTTTTGGGTCGAAAATGGGGTGGTTATGAAGGGTATCGTCCTTCTGTGACAACTTTTTGGGGCTTTTTCTTTGCCATGATCTGGATGGTCCCAATAATTTTCATAATCAGCCTCTTTGTAAATGATCCCAGAATTGTTGGAATCATACTCTTTTTACCACTCCCCGCTTGGCTGCTCTTACTTGGGTTTTCATTAATTTCTACCACTATCCCTTATTTGTTAACCAATGTTGGAGTTCAGAAGGTTGACGCGTCCGCAGCATCCATAATTCTGTTACTGGATCCGATTAGTGCGGTACTTTTTGGCTTCATTTTCCTTGGGCAGCCTGTAGCTATTTGGCAAGGATTTGGGGCGGCACTAATCTTTCTTGCAACCATCCTAATTGCATTAGAACCGCGCCACCAAAAACGATAATATGTTAGGGATTGAACTGGTGCCTCTGGGTATTTGAACCGTATGCATTATAACCTGCAACGATGCAAATTCAACAGAGGTGACAATGTCATGACCCTCCCCAAAGGCAAACTTTCATTAACCGATTTAGAACGATTTGTTTTCCCTCATTTACCCCGTGTCGATGACACGCGCTCAGTACTCCTTGACTATGGATCAACCAGTTTCGATGGTCGTGTTGTGGTTGCTTCGGATCCCGTTCTTGGGATACCACTACAGTTCTATGGGTTTTTTGCAGTTCATTATTCGGCCACTGATGTTGCAATGGCATGGGCTACACCCCAATATCTCTCCTTGGGAATATACTATCCACCAAATACCGAAGTGGATTGGCTTACTGCAACCATAAAACAACTAGGAGAAGAAGCCCAGAAACTCAACCTCAAAGTCATTGGGGGACACACTGGAGGATATGACGGACTAGAAGTCCCTCTCATTACCACAACTTGTTTTGGAATTTTACCAGATGATTTAGTTTCTATTCCTCAGGTGAAACCTGGAGATATCATAATCGCCGTGGGACCTATTGCTCGTGAAACCTTATGGTTTCTAGCTAACGTGGAACCCTCCAGCGTCGATGCAATTCTCCCACGATCGCAGCGTGAAGAACTAGCAAACGACTTGAGCCCATTCGAAGTAGTTTCATTAGTGAAAGCTCTACCACAAGAAAGAATTACTTTACTACACGATCTAGCTGAGGGAGGATTAGCAACAGCATTATTTGAACTCCAAAAAACAACAGGGCTAGGAATCACTGTTCAATTTAACGAAATTCCTTGGGATGACGTTGGTATCAAACTCTTTCGCTACTTGAGATGGAACCCCATTCATTGTTCTTCTTTTGGAAGCTTTCTGATAATCACAGAAAGTGAAGCTGCAAATGAAATAATCCAAACTATTAGCAGCTTCAACAGACAATCATCGATTATTGGTACATTTACAAAAAGGAAACATATTCTCATTGAATCTGACGAAAAATCCAAACGCCTTAAACCTGGAGAAGATCCTTACAAGCGCTTTACGACCCGCGTCAAGTAGAACCATTCCGCCTCGCATGGAAAACAAGAAATGCTCCAAGAGCACGGCATAACCATCGAGTGCCCAGATAAGCATCAAGATGGGAGAAAACTCGAAGACACCTATTCGGAGAAAAGGGAAGTGCATACACCGATCCTCGATAAGTTGATTTTGAAAATCCATTCCGATATAAAATACGCATTACCTGCCAGGGGCTCGGGAATCTTGCTAATTTGAAGATATTGTGCTGAAAAAGACTCCGTACACGTCTCTCAACAGCCCAGAGGTTTGTCGATGTTAGTACTCCCAAAATGATATGACCAATTGGTTGAAGGCATCGATGAATTTCTTGTAAAAATTCGTCGCGATCTGGAATGAACTCTAATACTGTCATGCCCAAAACTAGATCAAGGCATTCTTTCCGAATTGGAAGGCTTGTACCGTCTGAAAGAATTAGATGTGCATTGGTGTTCTTCAGGACTTTTTTATGGGCTATAGCGAGCATTTGCCAAGCAATATCTATTCCAATAAGCTGTAGCGAAATGTTTTGAAGAAGAGGCAGCGCCATTCCTGTTCCAACGCCAACTTCAAGCGACACTCCATGAACTCGCTTAGGAATTAATGCTTTAACTGCGTCTGTTTCCACTGACCACACATAGCTTCCCATGGGCGTCTCATACCATGAATCATAAAGAGCTGCAATTGATCCAAAAGCTAGACTAACAGCTTGCTTGTTCTTCCCATTTTTTTCTAAGATGGTTGTCACGCTTTAGTCACACATCAGTTAGTAATTCCGTTAAAATTGCTCGTGCTCGTTGGGTAACACCTTTCGGTGTTGAACCAAACACAACTACAAGCGGTTCTACTCCATGTGCTCCCCAATCAAAGAGAACTTCTGGGACAAAGCCAAATTTTGATAATCCCTCCAATGTCATACAATCTGGGATTGGCTTGAGTTTTCCAAGGCGAAATCCCACAACTTGTAATTTCGCTCGACGAGCTGCCTCAACAATGTCATTTGAATATCGTAATGATAAAGCTGCATGGATTGTTTCATTTAATTGATGCGCCTTGAGTATCACAGGACCCATGAATGGTGCCCCCCCAAAATCTACTTCGCCAACTGGCTCCGGTTTTCCTCGAACAAGAATAATGCGACCGGTTAATCCGGCAACCTGCGAAAGTTTGGTGGCACCGGTTAAACATACTACGAAATTACTGCCAACTTCTGGGACTAATCGCGCAAAATTGGGGGTCCGAGTAAGGGCAATAATGTTAGTATGTAACTGCTGAATCAATTTCGCAGGATCGTCGCCCATCACAAACCCTCACTGAGCTGAACCTTCCAAATTCTTGATAATTCTTCCTTTTGAGTCTACGGCATTTTACACAAATCTTATATACATCCCGTTTATCATCGCAATTGCTTCAAAAGAGGGAACTGTAATGTCTGAACCCCCCTCGCCACGATCAATGTATTTTGCTACGATTGGAATCCTCAGTGCGCTTATGGCTGTATTAGCCTATGCAAGCATTGTTGTTCCAACTCCTTTGGGAAGTATTGATGCTTCTTCTGTGTTAATCTTTGCTGCTGCAATCTTGTATGGTCCTGAGATTGGTTTAATTATTACTGTAATCGGTCAGCTTGTGGGAAAGGGTCTCCTTATCACCTATGCTGGCTTACCTGCTGTGTACATTCCCGGTGTTGTCGCGGTACGTGGCATTGAAGCCTACGTAGTAGGTTATTTCGGGAGAAGATTTGCTTCTAGTCGATATGGTGAACCAAGTGCAATGGTAACTGGAGTTTTGTGGGAAACCACCGGTTTCGTTTTAGCAGACTTTTACTTGTTTGCAATGATTGGTGGGATTTTTGGGGGGATTGCCGCGGTTTTGGTTGGATCAATTTGGACTATTATTGACCTAATTTGGGTACCGCTGGGACTAGCTGCGGTTTTTTATGCGCGTGCGACTTTCAAAGCCACATATCTTGATGAGCACCTGAATCTTGTCAATGTGTCTGGTCATCGTGGTCTGTTATACAGCTGCCTAATTCTCATTCTCATCTCTTGGGGATTAATAATCGTTGCAGGGTTAACTGGCTTGCTGATGGGTCCACTTCTCCCCTAGCTGTGATTCTCTAGGCTATTCTGCTATGGAGAAGGAAAAACAAATATAACAAACAAGAACTTTCAAGGTTTCTGTTGGGAAAGGTTAGGAGGGGAAACCTTTAAGCTGAGATGTTAGACCCTTTGCTGATAGTGGATGATCGAATGGGTGATGGAGCATGCGGCGGGTTATTAATAACGTCACTATCGAACTCGTCCAAGGCGATATTACAGACCTAGCTACAGATGCAATCGTTAATGCTGCCAACGAATCACTCCAAATGGGAGGTGGGGTTGCTGGAGCAATTCGCCGCCGCGGAGGGCCTTCAATCCAACGAGAGTGTAATGATATTGGGGGAACACCGGTTGGAACGGCTGTTCTTACATCTGGGGGAAATCTCAAAGCACGTTATGTCATTCATGCAGTGGGACCTCAATGGGGTGAAGGTGAAGAAGATGAGAAACTCGCTAGTGTAGTTCAAAATACGTTAAAACTCGCTGATAGTAAACATTTACGCAGCATAGCATTGCCAGCCATCAGTACAGGCATCTTTGGATTTCCCAAAGAACGAGCAGCAAAAATCATTCTTTCCACCACACTAGACTTCATTCGTGATTCACGAACATCACTTCGCAGAATAATCTTTTGTCTCTTTGATCCTGCTTCCTACTCGATTTTTGAACAAGCTTTCATCGAAATGATTTCAGCTTGAAAATAAGAACTCAATGGATTTTTGATAAAGAAAGTAAACTCATGTATTGCTCTGCAAAAAAATTAGGTGGGCGATGGCATCCATCATACGCCCCCAATATTCTTCAAGTTGATCATTTGGTAAATCAGATCCTCCAACAGCGTAGCGAGCGTAAATGATTTCGCCGCTATGATAAAGTGTGTGTAGGGTGATTCGAGATATAACCCAACCCAGACTTGGTTTTGATTTCTTCGTTGGTGGTTGAAATACAAGTTCTTCTGGTGGGCAGTCTTTAAGTTCACGTATCATTCGTTTCCGGACATCTTCTAACAAGTCTAATGCAATATCAAGGGGGACCGTCTTTGCGTATACAACGACCTTTCGCCCTGATGCAGATAACCAATAGAGCTCAGAATTCGCAATGTGAGTCAAATAATAAAGAATTGTACGTGATTCAGGAGTAGGCTCTCTAGCAGCCTGTTTTGGTGTTAAATCCGAAACGATGTAGCGAAGATGATTGCGTGCGGCTTCATAGGCTTCTATTAGCCCACTTCGAAAATCCGTTGGCATCTGACCTATCATAGCTACAAGGTAAAGTCTCACAGGCTAAAGCTTTTACCTAGCCATTTAATCTCAAGAGCAACTAATTTGGATCATATATGGTGCATCTTCGGAAAATTTCATAAGAGGAATGGGCGCAGGAATTGTAGAGGTTCGTGGATTGGCACCGGAAGTGAACATCGGCACTCGCAATGTTCTTCCTTTCACAGCTTTAGTTAATCATGACGAGTTGAAACTTGCCCTACTTCTCAATGCCATTAATCCCAGCATTGGAGGACTCTTAATCACGGGTCCGAAAGGTACAGGGAAAACAACGGTTGTTCGTTCGCTCGCAGCGCTCTTACCAGAAATCCCTGTAGTAAAAGGCTGTAAGTTTCGTTGTGATCCCGATAATGCCACTGAACTCTGCACGGCTTGTACAGCAAAATTTGAAAAGACTAAGAAATTAAACACCAAAATGCAAAAGATGCGCGTAGTCAACCTCCCCCTGAGTGCTACCGAAGATCGTGTCGTTGGCAGTTTAGATGTTGAACGAGCCATTCGTGAAGGAGAAGCTGCCTTAAAGCCTGGGATTCTTGCCGATGCCAATCAAAACATCCTTTACGTTGATGAAGTCAATCTTCTTCCTGATCATATTGTTGATTCGCTTCTTGATGCAGCCGCAACAGGAATTAATGTCGTGGAAAGAGAAGGAATATCTGTGAGCCATCCCGCTCGATTTATTTTCGTCGGATCAATGAATCCTGAAGAAGGGGAACTCCGCCCCCAACTACTTGATCGGTTTCCGCTTCATGTCGCAATCCAGCGTCCTTTCTCACAAGAAGAGCGAGTCGAAATTATCCAGATAAACATAGACTTTGAACGAGATCCTAGAGCTCTCCAAAAGAAATGGGCTCCTAAAGAAGACAAACTCCGAGATGAAATTACAGCTGCCCGTGAACGAATGAAAACCGTAATGATATCTGAAGACATTATGCAAGTCATCGCCCATTTGACTACTGAACTCCAAGTAGATGGCGCTCGCCCTGATATTGTGATAGCAAAAACGGCAATGGCATTTGCTGCTTTTGATGGACGAACAACAGTCACTGCGGATGATATTGAAACTGTCGCCCCGCTTGCTCTTAGCCATCGAACTCGACAACGTGGAATTTTAGAACCTCCTACGGGTAACGAAATTCATGACGTTATGAAAGAGGCAAGAAAAAAAGCTAAAACACAGACACCTCAGTCCAAGGACAAAGATCCGTACACAAAAGATGAGCATCAGAAACTCACTAACAAATTCAAACAGTATCATCCGTTGGATAGCAATCAAGATGGTGAACAGTTTTTTGGAACACCGCCTAGGAGAAGCACGGGTGGACGCTGTTCCTACACAGGTTTTGTATGTTTCTTCATGGTAGTCGCTGGAGCAATCGGCCTTCTTTTACCGCTCCCTCCTCCTATCAATTTCGTTGTTGGCGGATTAATTTCAGCAGGTCTAGTCGTTTTCCTCGAACGATTATTTCGCCTTCAAAGGCGACCCGGCTCAGTCATGCCAGCGCTGTCACAAGGAGATCGACCACCCGACTATAAGGGAAAATATCGCCGTGCCAAACATCAGGGGGAATCCACAGCACCACCCATTACAAGTACTGCACCACCTCAAAAATCTCAAAGCTCCTCACCTCCCTCTGTTTCTAGCAAACCAGTATCGTCTTCTTCATTGATTCGAATGGATGAAGGAAAACCACTATTTGATTTTAAGGACTTTCTCGAACCCCGATATTTTGGACGTCAAAGAGCTCCTAAATGGTCAATCCGCCAAGTCGGACGACGAGCAGGATCAATCCATTCTCGAGAAACCGAGGGTGGAGTGCTTCTCGGATCAGGGCTTCCACAAGGATCTCCACGAAACATTCATATTCCCGCCACCATCAAAGCCGCTGCACTCCACACCAATCCAGAAAGACCACAAATTCCTCGCGTACGTATTCAGCCACCCGACGTTCGAGAGAAACGCTTTCAAAGTCGGACACCCCTCACGGTTATCTTTGTAGTCGATTTGAGTGTTTCAATGCTCAAAAGTTTCGACAAACTTCAACTCTCATTAATTGCGTTTAAAAGCTGTCTGGAAGGCACAAGAGATCGCGTAGGGCTCATCGCACTTAAAGACTGGGGCGCCATGGAAGTACAAGCTCCAACTACAAATTGGACCCGTTTGGTTTCAAAGCTCATGACCCTCCGACTCTCTGGCTATACACCCCTCGCGGCTGGATTGAAACGTGCCCACGAAACTATCAAACGCGAACGTCGACGAAATCCCGGCACCCTTCCGATCATCGTGGTATTTAGCGATTTTCTCCCTAATATCCAGTTGAGTAAATCAAATACGCCTGATCTCGGATTACCAGAAGCCATCGCCGATGTTTTGCATCAATGTCACCTTCTCAGCAATGATCGCATACCCTTAGTGACAATTAACCTACACCACGAATTCTTTCCAATTAAACAAAAACAACATCATGACGTCATCTTAGAATGGACTCGAAAGCGAGCTCATGAATTGAACATTCCCAATTACATCGAAGTCGGAATTAAAGATGACAAACTCATACCTTTTTTGGCATTCTATATGGCGTACATCACTCGGGGTCGAACGTATCTCGGCGATGAATTAACCTCTCCTACAGAAATCATTAGCGAAATCCATCGAATTGCACAACGAGTTAGATGATGTCTCGCAAAGCTTTTCTCTATTGGTGTCATGAGTGAAGTATTACCAAAGGTTGAGTTCGAATGGCTCAATTGTATAGTCTTTACGTCGTATATCGTGATGGTCGAACCCTCCTCCAAAAAGATTTCCAAATCGAGAACATGGAACCTGATCTTGTTACTGGCTTCCTTTCTGCTGTGAGCATGTTTCTTTCTGATCTTGTTGGTCGAATCTCAGAGGTTGGTCAAAAATTACGAGCCCTTGAACGAGAGGATGGTCGATTACGCATCATTGACCGTGAGGACGTCAAAATTCTCTTAGAATACGGGCAGAATATCTACGTCGCCGTATTCTCTACAGATGACTTAGTGGCCATTCGTGAACGCATGCGTGCCCTCATTAACATCATGGAACGAGAACATGGCGAAATGTTAGAAAACTGGCTTGGTGATTTAAGTCCCTTTCGAGAAATTGCTCCACAAATCGAATTGCTCTTTCGTCCATTTGCTGTTTCTGAAGACTACACCCCAATCCGCGTACATACAGTTCCTAAAAGCCAGGTTCCAGTGAAATTACATTCTCTCCTAGAGGCTATTGATGGAAAAAAGTCTATAAAAGAACTCGCTCAAATACTCCAACAACCAGTTTTTCAGGTGATGCTAGATTACTTTTCTCTCCAAAACTATGGAGCCGCACAATTAGAACGTCGAATCACTATCGAACAATTGGTGACCTATACAAACTAGGTCTCCTTAGCGTCATTTTGGATTTTTCGCATTAGTTTTTCCATTTCTTTGACACTTGAGCTAATAATTTCTTTAAGGCTGGCAAGTTCTTCCTCTATCCTATCAAGCTGTTGTCGAAGTTCGACAATTGCTTCATTGGCGGATGCTTCATCATGGATTAGGGGTGGGATTGAGATTTTCGTAAAAGGGAGGTTCAAAGGTTCATCTGAAAGCCATCGGAATAGTTGAACAATGAGTTGTTCATGGTCACCTATGCCAATATAGTCATTGAAAAAGAAAGTTCCTCCCCCAAAAGCGATAACCCGTCCCTTCTTTACATCAGTAGCTATAGCTATTGTGGGATTACCTGCAATATTAGAAACTCGGAAAAGATGGATTCCTGCATCCTCTGCGAGTAGACTAACTCCTGATGTAAATTGCAGATTATGAATTCCTTCATTGGATGGATGGTCTTTAGCCGGAACTGCTGTAATCATTTCATCTGGGGAATCTTTAGGACGTTCAATTGCCTTTGTAGAAAATTTAAATTGGAAATGTTTTGCGATTTCATTAAGGTTCGTTTTTCGCGCCGCATCCCCTCCTTTTCCAAATATTGTAGCACCACTTAGTAATAGTAGGCCACCGCCCGCTTCAACGAAGGAAACTAATGAGGTTATTTCGTGAGAATCGAATTTCATATCCAAGGGATTACCTAGCACTACTACTCGAAATTTTGAAAGTTCCTCACCTGATATCGGGATATTCGAAGAATGCGGTGCCATTCCATTTGCTTCAAGTAATTTCACTAAATGAGTGAGTTCAGGTTCGTCGAGGGCAAGTTCTTCATTGTGACCAGTATGAAAAAGAATTGCAGATGGCTTTGGGGTGGACATAATTTTACGACCCATATTCTTCTATCAGGCGCCGGAGTTAAATATGCTACTCGCGTGGGTAATACCAATAACTCATGCATCCCAAACACAAGTGAGGTGTGGTTAAAATGAGTGTAGTATCGGTACGTGTGGTAGAAGCGAGTGCCGTAGACGTGGGTCGATTCACAGTACGAATTGACCCCGCCGTGTTAGCGCAGTTACAACTCACGGATGGTTCGCTAGTTGAGATTGTAGGCAAGAAAAGCGTATGTGCCCTCGCGGTTCGTGACCCTAGTATTCAAGATCAGAATGTCATTAAAATGGATGGTCTAACCCGTCTAAACGCAGGGGTTCATATCGGTGATGTAGTGACGCTACATGGCATCGAAGCACAACCTGCCCAGAGTGTAATTTTAACCCCACTCAAGGGTGAAGAAATTGAATATCGGCAAGAGTTAGCCACTTCCTTGTTAAAATCGAATCTTCTTGACAAACCTATCAAAAAGGATACTATTATTGCAATTGGCAGAGCGGCGTTTGCTCTAAGTGAAGCCAAGTTCTATGTGGCGAAGACGGTCCCTCTTGGTAATGTACTCGTAAATTTAAATACCGACATTCAGCTCCGAAAGGAGGCTCCTGAGGAAATGCAGATTATAGCTACGACAACTTACGATGATATAGGAGGACTGGATGACGCAATATCACGAATACGAGAGATTGTCGAACTTCCGATTCGTCACCCTGAGTTATTTGCGCGATTAAAAATTCAACCTCCCCGTGGTATTCTTCTCCATGGACCTCCAGGTTGTGGTAAAACTCTTTTGGCAAAAACTGTTGCAACAGAAAGTGAAGCTTTCTTTCGTGCTATAAACGGTCCAGAAATCGTTAGTCAATACTACGGGGAATCCGAAAAATTTCTAAGAGACGCCTTTCAGGAAGCCGAAAAGAACAAGCCTGCAATTATTTTTATCGATGAAATTGATGCTATTGCTGCTAGACGAGAATCGGGAGGTATGGAAAGTCGTATTGTTGCACAACTTTTGACTCTTATGGATGGGCTTCAAGATCGAGATCAAGTTTTTGTACTCGCGGCCACTAATCGGTTAGAAGCTGTTGATCCCGCACTTCGACGACCAGGCCGGTTTGACCGTGAGATCCACATTACAGTTCCTGATACTCGTGGGCGGTACGATATTCTTCGAGTCCATACACGCGGAGTGCCTCTTGACGAATCCGTGGATTTAGAGCAAATCGCTCAAGGCACCTATGGGTTTGTGGGTTCAGATTTAGCCTTTTTAGTTAAGGAAGCTGCATTGGGTGCGCTTCGGCGAATGCTACCAAAAATCGAGGAACAGCAAATGCAGGTCCCTCCAGATGTGATAAACCAGATTGTTGTTTCATCCAACGATTTCAAATCTGCACGTCAAGTTATCGAACCATCGGCCCTTCGGGAAATTGCTATTGATGTTCCTATGGTTCGATGGGATGATGTTGGAGGCATGGAAGAGGCAAAACAGGCGTTACGTGAAGCTGTCGAATTACCAATTAGTCGACCCGATGTTTTTTCCCGTTTCAATATCAATCCTCCAAAAGGCGTTCTTCTCTTTGGTCCTCCTGGAACTGGAAAAACCCTTCTTGCAAAAGCAGTAGCTACTGAAAGTCAGGCAAATTTCATCAGTATCCGCGGTGCAGAGGTAATGAGTAAATGGGTGGGTGAATCAGAAAAAATCATCGCTGAAATTTTTAGACGCGCACGTCAGGCGGCACCATCTATCCTATTTATTGATGAACTTGATAACATCGCTCCACGCCGTGGATCTGGATATGATAGTCGAGTTAGTGAACGTATCGTTAATCAATTGCTGGTTGAAATGGACGGAATGGAAGAACTTGAAGGCGTCGTAGTTTTAGCCGCGACAAATCGCCCTGACATGATTGATACAGCTCTATTACGACCTGGACGATTTGATATATTCATTTTTACCCCCCCTCCCAATTTGGCAACTCGTCAAGCCATTTTCTCCGTGCACACTCGGAATATGCCTTTAGCCGATGATGTAGAAATAGATCAATTAGCTTTGGTAACCGAAGGGTTCTCAGGCGCAGATATTCAAAACGTTTGCCGTAAAGCAGTCTTGGCAGTTTTGCGTAAAAACCTCGAAGCCTCACTTGTTAATATGTCACACTTCCAAGAAGCCATTACTTCCACCCAGCCAAGCATAACACAAGAAATCATGGAAAAGTTCACACTATTCGCTACCCAATTCCTTGGGTAATAATCAAATAATCAAGACCTCTACAATAAAAGAAATGAAGGTTGATCGTGTTGACCTGGGAACTAGAACCATCTGAAAAATTAACCCTTGTAAAAAGTATTCTTCCAAAAGCTGGAGAAACGCTACTCTTAGTAGCCAAAGCAAAGATAGCGAAAGGTGTGCGCGCTGGTACCCAACCAATAATGGTGAAAGGACAAGATGGACATTTCATACTCACAAGCTTCCGGGCTTCTTTTGTCGCTGAAATCGAAGGTCTACCACCCCCAGAACCATATAGTGGAGAATTAGAAAAAGCACTCAAACATAGCAAGGTGTTCTTCAATATCCCCCTAGTCTTTCTTCCAGAACTTCAAGAACATCCTGAAAGCTATACTAAATGGAAAAAACACATGAATCTAGCTATTGAACGTTCTGATGGCGTAAACGAAGTCGTCTACATCAAAGCCACTGGGGAACTATTAGATTTTCAACGCACTAGCCATGACTTTTTTAAAAACTGTTTCTCTGGGCCAATCGACTTCTTCACATTACTTGAAAGTGGGGTTAAACATGAAGCAACGACGGAAACCGCCATCTACCAGCTTGTTGGGAAACGGATTAACACCCAAATGTTGGTTGTTCCTGAAAGCATGCTTCAAAGTTATAGCAAAAAAGCTCAAACAGAATTTACTAATTTCATAGCATACCTTAGCAAGAAAGGGCAAGGAGGCTACTATGATGCCGTAGCCCGAACCATTGTCCTTCGAGGTGATCATGTCCATATCTCTCTTGACTGGATAGCCCAATCACCAAATAGTACACTACAACAAAAAATACAACAATTCATAGAGGAATGGCGTAGCAAAGAAGATAAAAAAAGAGAACGACTTGGTGACCGGTACGAAATCTCTGGATTTTAACCACTCACCAATAGTTATTTGAAGTTAGAAGTATTCGCAAATATGAGAAGGAGGCTTTCATCGTGGCAAAAGCAATTTGTTTAATGGCACCAGATCCACAAATTGGACCTCAATTTAGCATACCTATTGGTGATGTCGGCGGACAAACCTATTGGACTCAAATGATACAAGCCCCCCACAAGGATCGGGGTGCCCAAGCAATCCGCGCATTTCGTCGGCTAACACGGATTGCGGCTTTCGGTGGGTTTTCCACCGGGAAAACCATGACACGAACACTCCCCACTGGGATTGAAATACAGGAATCTGATGCTAGACTACCTCAATTTATCTATCATCCTCCTGACCTTGAGCGGGATATGGAACAAATCGAAATTTTAGAAAAAGACGCGAAGATATACGTGCCTCCCGATTGGATCTGTTGTGCATATGGTGAAGAATTTAACAATGGCAATCGGGAATTCAAAGTGTATGAAGTCTGGGAGCCTAGCGAAACCCCATATTCAATTGAAACCTTTCCTTCTCCGTTGATTAAAACGGGATGGCGTGGTCAAGGTTTCAAAGCCAATATCGTCTATATTTACACCGGTCGAGTTCACGTTTACGCTAATACGGGTGTTACTCAAACATCGGATCTTGCTCGACTTACATGGACAGGAAAATCTTGGCGTCGAGAAGAATTTGATATTCCAGTTAAAACTGGATTGGGTAAAGAGGAGAAAACCATCTATCAACGGTCAATCCGACTCCAAGAGCCCTATGGGCTTCTCTTCGCCTTTGTTGTAGATGATCCCCGTGAACTTATCACAACACTCCATGAGCAACGCATCCCAATGAACTCACAGGAACTCGTTGAATATTTAAAAACCCTAATCGATAACGTGATGCGAGATCAGTTCTCCGAACACGAATTTATGAGCGCATTACGAGATGAAGCCGAAATCCGTGATCAGGTCCGCAAAGTTGTTGCAAAAGCATTTAATCGACTTGGACTGAACCTCGTCTCTCTATCAGCTGGAGTCCTTTCAATTGAGGAAAAGCTCTGGGACCGCTTCTTCTACTGGCGAGTCGCAGGCGTACATCCTGCACAAGTTCTCTGGGCTGAAAAATCAGTTGAAATTGCTGAATTGACTGGGCAAGCACCGACATTGCCTGCAACAATTCCCCCAGGTCCTTTAGCGGAAGCAGAACGCCAACTACGTGAACGTGCTCCTGCAAAGGAATCTCGGCGAGAACGTGTGAAAGCAGCCGGTAAAGGAAAACCAACTAAATCTGCTTCAGAAGAAAAGCAATCAGAAGAAGACAATTAAATTCTAAAAATCTAGGTCAAGAAAATAATAGGATGAAATTGATATGACCTCCGACGAAGCCGAGCCGCCAGACAAACCGCCTCTCTTCTCAGGACCACTATTATCGATTTTCTATCTCCGATTAGTGGAAGTGCTATCCGTCGAACATGCTGGTAATCCTACAGCTATTGAACGCGCGCTTCACGCACTCGGAAAAACCATGACTACCCCTTTGTTATTAGGGCTTGTAAGTCGCTATGGAGAACCAAAAAAAGATTTCTTTCCTAATTCTCCAGATCTTTTCCTAAATCGGGTTGACGAATATCTCGCACGTAATTGGGAACTAGCCACAGGAAATCCGCCTGATTCTATGGAATTCACCGACGATCGCACGCTATTTATTCGAACAAATTCTTGTCCCATCTGCTCGCAGGATACCTTCGAAGCCGAATTGGATTTACGCTATTGTGAATTGGTTTCTGGAATGCTTGAAGGACTACTTCAACATTGGATTGAGTATCTGAAGGTTCCATATATTGCTCGAGTCACTCAAACCGAAGGGAGATTGCAAGGGAATGCAAACTGTGTTTTTCGCATCAGTTTTACTGACAAAACCGACTAGCATTTGGTTTCAATTATTATGAAATCACGATAGTGTAGTGACTTCTTCAAGCTCAGGGATAATCCAAGCTAATCCTTGGTCAGATAGTCGTTTCTTCGTGGGGATTCCTCGTTCATCCCAACCTCGCTTTTGATAATACCAAGAAAGCATTTTCTCATAACCGTCTTTGTCAAGTTTCATTCCGGCTAGCGGGCCACACGATAAGGGCTCCTTAAACCAACGAGTAGGTGGATAATCCATTGAGCGATCCCACTCACCATTAAATTCACGTACTCCATATGCTCGAACTAGAGAATAGATACGATCTGCAACAACCCAAAAATCATCGAGGGTCCATTTTAATCCAGTGGCAGCTGCAAAATATTTTGGATACCATTCAAGATTAAATCCCAATTCTATCCAGGGAAATCGACAACCAACAAGTTGTTCAAACATTCCGCCACGAATCCGTTGTAATTCAATGATTTTGTCTACTTTACTTTCATCGTAGGATTCACGACCTACATCAACTTCATAGGTGATAATCCAACTTTCCTTGTGATGTGCTCCAATAGAACTGACACCGAATGACAGAGCCATACCTGGGGCTGCGTGACAGTCGTATCCTGAAATTTCTAATCCTTTAATTTGCATTGCAAAGTCCATTGCTTCTTTGCCTAGTTTCGAAGCGTAATTCCGAGTTCCCTCAGCAAGCAAGGGTCCGAGGGAACCTCTACGAAAAGCGATATCTGAAATCAACTGCTTTGTGGCTTGAAAGTCTCCCCAATCTAACTTTTCATCAATTATCCCCTTTTCTGATGCTTCCATTGCAAAACCAATGGTATTTCCAAGTGAAATAGTGTCAAGCCCAAATTCGTCTGCTAACCGATTCAGTGTAGCCACTTCACGTAGGTCTCGCAATCCAATATTAGAGCCAAGCAATGCTACATTCTCATAATCCAGCTCCGCAGGTTTGCCTTCTGAATCTTTGATAGAATGACCACACTGCATCGTGCAATGAGGGCATCCTCGAGTTTTTTCTTTCATGGTTTCCATCGTGTCTCCGCTCAGGGCTTCAGCATGCTCAAATTGCCCTTCCTTGAAATTATAGCTGGGGAGAATACTAAACTCCTGACACCACGCATGAATTAACATGGTACCTTGGGTCATCCATTCGTCGTAACTTGGTTTTTCACGAATATCTTTGAAACCATCTCGACCAAGTTGACGAAACGTTTGAATGTCTTCAATCTTAGGGCTGGTACTTCCCCTTGCTACCAAAGCTTTCAGCTTCTTTGAACCCATCACTGCTCCTATTCCTGGGCGACCACCTGCACGTCCCATCATGGAGCGGACAATGGCATACTTAACAAGATTTTCGCCACCCTGACCAATTATGAGAGTGCCGATGTTCTTACCATGGATATCTTCTAGTTTCTGTTCCGCTTCGAATGCTCCTTTACCCCATAATTGACCTGCATCGAGAATATTAACATCGGAATCTTCAATTAAAACATAAACAGGGTTCTCTGCTTTTCCTTCAACTACAACAAGATCATAACCAGATCGACGGAGTTGTGAACCAAAGTGTGAACCGATATTTCCGTCACCATAGATGCCTGTCAGTGGGCTTTTTGATGCCACAACCGTTTTTCCAACATTGGGCATTGAGAGTCCCGAAAGTGGGCCAACGGCTGCAATGAATTTGTTCCCTGGTGATAACGGGTCGGTCCCCCGAGGTACCTCATCCCATAGGATTTTCACAGCAAATCCTCGACCACCCACAAATTGCCAGGCAAAATCCTTGGAGTACACTTCCGGGGTTACTTCCTTAGTCGCTAGGTTGACACGTAATAGCTTTCCAGTCCAGCCTTTCATCGATAATACACCAAACACAAATCTGACACCCTGTCAGAGCAGATTCCACAAATAGTTTTCGCAGATTCACACGCAACTAAGAAATCATCAGAAAAACAATAAGATAATAGCATTCAATCATATTGAAATCAGCGACTTTCTGAATAAGGCAAAATTATTATGGGCGAAACTGGGGCTCCAGACGCCGTTGTTACTCCCAGCGATGTCCGAGAGAGATGGGTAAATTAATTGCTTCGACTTGCCGAATTTCCGAGGACAGATGAAATCACTCTTATAAGCTTCGTTTTTCCTGATAGTTCAGTGGCTACATATGAAGAATTAATCGAAAACCAAGGCAGCGTAGGAGAGATCACACTCAAGTAATTCTCCTTTGTATCAAGGAATGCAAAGTTAAAGACGAGATAATTTTCAACGATGAACAAATCTACTCTCTCTTGAACCAAGCCAGAGATAATAAATAGTTTAACCAACACGTCTGGCACAAAGGCATTTATCAAAGGTTAGCACCAAGACACAGTTATGAGTAAATCCTCAACTGATTGTATCTTCTGTAACATCATTGCAAAAAAATTGCCTGCTAGCATAGTCTATGAAAACGACGAAATCATTGCATTTCTTGACATTCGACCAATTAATCCTGGTCATACTCTCGTTATTCCTAAGGGCCACGTCGCTAGCTTAGGGGCGCTGGATCCAAAGCTGAGTGGCCGCCTTTTCCAAATAGCAGGACGCATCGCTGCGGCACTCCGCAAATCCGGAATACGCTGTGAAGGGATTAACGTCTGGCTTGCTGATGGGAAGGCGGCATTTCAAGAAATCCCCCATATACACATCCATGTTATTCCACGATTCGAAGGTGACGGATTGCGTATCCAAGCAGGGCCTGATTATGGAACAACACCACCAACCGAAGAAATGCAAGCCCAGGCCAAAAAAATACATAATGCCCTCAAAAATCTCTAAACCATAAATTCTGCCCTGAAACGAAGCCTCATATACACGAATCACTGGATTATCGACTATTCGAAAAAGGTCTTGGTATCCTTGAAACCACGGGGTGTAGCCTTTCTAATCATTTTCCTCCTAGTGCTAGTGTTAACGACTTCATCATATTTTGCCGAACAACCACCGATTAGCATTCTCGCATCACCTTTAGACCCAAACGACCCATGGAGCCTACTTTGGATGCGAACACAAAACGATAACTTCTCTTCTGTCGCTTCTGGCACTGGTGGCATCTATGTAGCGGGGACCACACAGGACCTAGAAGATATGAAGCAAAACATACTCTTGCTTAAATATTCTGTCGAAGGGGAACTCCTGTGGAATCAGACTTGGAAAGCTCCATATGATGAAGCTGCCTCTGCTTTAACAACCTCCATGGATGCGGTCTATCTTGCTGGGAAGACCACTAGTGGTCTTTTTGGAACAAATGGCTTGCTCGTAAAATTAGACTTCAATGGTAATCAACTCTGGAATGTCTCATTCGGGAATTCTCCGAGTGAATGGTTTACAAGCATTGGGATAGGAATCGATGGTGTTTATGTTGGTGGAATTATACAGAGATCTCAACTCGATGATGCTGATGCACTGATCGCGAAATTTGATTTTGATGGAAATGAAGTTTGGTCTGAACTCTGGGACTTGGCCCCTGTTGACCGCGGGTATGGTATTGCTGTTGGTTCGGATGGTGTATATCTAGTTGGTGATTATGGAAATTTATGGGACGGTTCAGACAACAATGCATTTCTTGCCAAATTCTCCCCAACTGGTATCCTAATTTGGAATGTAACATGGGGTGGAGCTCTGAAAGATCTTGCCCGTGCTGTAAATGTCTACAATGATAGTGTGTATGTTACCGGCTCCACTCAATCTTTCAGTTCCAGCAGTACCGGTGAGCTCTTCTTGCGGAAATACAATAGCACCAGCATCTTGCTTTGGGAAGAAATCAAAAACACCGGATTAAATCATGAAGGAATCGACCTTTTCGCCACTGAAGATAACATCTATGTGGGAAGTGAATATGAGGATCCTGACGCTGGATACCGAGTAAATCTTCTCAACTATAATGTCACAGGGGCACTCAACTGGGAAAGATCTTGGGGGGGAACAGGAAGTTGCCAACCTTTCGGATTCGCCAGCGGAAATAATGGTCACTATTTTTCAGGAATTACCTCTGGTTGGCTTACCGAATCAACAAATGGCTTTCTTGTGAAAATTGGCAACAATGGCGAAACGAGTCCCGGACCCGTGGAATTACTAGAACCAACTATCCTCAATCCTTATGGGTCTCTCATCCTATCATGGACGAATGCATTAGATGCTGACGGTACAATCGATATCTATGAAATACAAATGGATACCACTCCATTTTTCCACATTCCCGATAGAACATGGAACGTCAACACCACAAGCTTACTTCTTTCTAATCATCCCCCTGGAACTTACAATTTTCGAGTCCGAGCACGAGACAATAACAATCTCTTTAGCCCTTGGAGCAACATAATCACTGTCACAATAACATTAGTGCCACCAACTCTATTCAACCCCTGGCTAGCTCCACTCATCCTAACTCTTGGTATTCTAATAATAATGGCTTTAATACTCTGGATATTCATTCGACGATGGCGGGTGCAATGAATTCCAATTATTGGAAGGTTGAGCAACTAGTCAGGAGCTTTAACGCTTTCTCTTGGAATTCCTAAACTATTCTATTTTGCTTCTGGATCGCTTTGCATCAACCCGAAAACGTTCCCTTCTGTATCCTTGGCATATGCCGCCCAGCCAACTCCAGGGACAGCCATTTTTGGGCGAAGAATTGAACCATTTGCTTTCACGATTTGATTAACCGTTTGATCGACATTGGAAGTACTAATAATGTTGATAATGGGTTGTGGAGCATCCGATCGAAGTTGAAAGGCACCATCAATTCCAGGTACACCTTCTTCACCAGTGACGGCCATCCAGTAATCCACTGGACCTTCCCATTTCTCAATTTTCCAACCAAAAACTGACTGATAGAATTTGATTGCTCGATCCGGGCTATCGACAGCGATTTCAAAATGAACTACGCGCGTCATGGCAAAATCTTAGGTGCTTTAAAAGATAAAAAACATTCATTTTTTCAAAGTTTTCAGGTTCGGTTAAAGCCTTCCTTTTGAAATCATGGATCAAGTGTTTGCTAAACTCCAACCAGCAGATACTCTCCCTGTGTAATCCTCTGCAACTGTCAAACCTGTCGTCATATTTCCTCTTATTATCAGGCAACACGAGGAGCAAATCCTCGAAGTAAACGTCGAAACAACACTGCTCACAATCGGGACAGATATTCACCTTTCTGGTAAAGCGAGAGAAATCCTATCACAACTCGATCAGTTACTTTGATTTTTGGCACCAAATCACCGGATACTCAGTTGCACATCGACTAATTACACCTAGCCGCGTAATCTCAACTAAGAACGGCAAATACAGATCAACAGTCTCCACTGATAGACCCGTTTCCTGTGATAGCTGTTCAACCGATTTCACTTCTTCAGACAAATTAGACAGAATAGCTATCGGCGCTTTCAGATACGCCTTCCGAAACCGCCCATATACTGCTTCCTCTTCCGCCCTTAGGATTATCCACCCATTTTCCTTCGTTTCCACTCGGCCAAAACTAGTCAAATACGCTAACATATCAGAAACCTCAGTGGAATCAAACCCACACATACCTGTCGCAGACCGAACAGCGCCTACACCTACTTCGCCTTCAGCGATTAAATCGACCATTTTAGGCATGTTCTTGAAAGGAAACACCTGTAGTGGATTCATAGTATAATCAAATCCTAATTTCCACCTTCACCACACTTCTTTCAAAGAAAAGTTCTCTCCATTCACTAATTCACATTAACGGCGTTTCACACTCAATAACACATCCCCAACACGACGATATTCACGAGCCCAATACATTAGCATTGTATCTTTAGAATAATCCTCCGCAATATGGGCTGCAACAACTTCTCCCACAAACCACCGATGGCTTCCCTCAAACTGAACCTCATGAACCACTCGACACTCCAAATTTACCGGACAGTCTGCCACCAACACGCTATTAATAACTGTTCCTTTCATTGGTGTCAACCCTGTTTTTTGGAACTTATCTTCATCTCTCGCTGACACTGAACCACAAACTCGAACCACATCAATTTGCTCCTTCTGAGGTAAATTAATTCCAAATTCACGACTCTTTAAAATTAGTTTAAATGTATGCGCCTGTGGACGAATTCCCACCATCACACTCGGCGGGTTAAAAGAAAAGAAATGAAATGCTGCCGCTGTCATCACGTTATCCTGCACAGTAACGAGAACCACCGGAAATGCCGGTAACGCCTGTATTCCCGCCATCGGCTCCATTTCTTGCTTGATCATCAACTCACCAGGTTACACTATAACCGAGTTCACAAAAGCCTTCGCAGAACACCCCAAAAAAATCTTAAGAAAACTTATTCACAAACTCTGATAGTGAAAATCAACCCAAACGGAAAACTTCCTAATTTAAAGCTAAATTTTGCATAATGTGGTTCAAAAAAACTATCTTTCACAGGTTTCTTTCGAGAAGATTTGCACTTCTTGGCTCCCATCGATTCTTATCAAACGGCCGCCTTCTTTCACATGCAACGGGGTTTCTCCCCGGGAATCCCGGAGACAACACAATTGGAGGGATTTGAGAATGGCCAAATCCAAGTATAAACACAAGAAAATCGCTGAAATGTCGGCTTCTGAACGAGCTATCGCTGGCTGCCGCAACCCCCATCCGATTGCAAAACCACGCACTCGGTACGCAGTTATGCTGGTCCTTAGTCGACGCTAGACTGTGAGGAATCCCCATGGTGACTACAAAGCCATCCGGTCCTCCTCTCAGCCTAATATCTCGGGTCTGCACAAGCACCAATCGCCTCCATCCGTTGTCGGGTGATCGGCGTAGCAGCGATCCGGCAACGGACCTACTACCCTTCTGACTCCTTTGGCCTGGAGCTTCTGCGGACCCGGTTTACCCCCTTCTCGAACTAAAACCGTTACCAATCTAAATTTTGCACTAACTAGTGCAAAAGATGGTTCAACTCTCATTATTTTGTCGGATTTTTGCACCGACAAGCTCCCATCGAATAATAGGCAATCTAAGGGTTATACACACTTGACCTGCATCGTCAGGAAGGTGATAGAAAATGACCAATAAGAAAGAAACCGGACACAAGAAAAATATCATTCCCAAAATGCCGGTCACAGAACGCGCTGTGACAGGTGCAAAGAACCCCAAAGGCACCCCCCGCGATCGAATCAACTTCGCCATCGTCACTTCACGACGCTAATCACGCTTACAACAGGTATTGACATTGCAACACCAGGGACGCGGACCTTGGACGCTGACTGACGCCGGGTCTTCACGGTAACCGGACAACAACTCCGGATCCGTTGTCCAAAAAGGTCCAATGCCACCCATACAAACTTGGACCGGGAAGTGCCAAAATGGAGGGGAAGGAACGATGAAGACCCGGCGGATTTTTTTTGGTTTTTTGAAGAAATGGCATTTTTCTTCAAAGGATAAGCTATTTGGGCTTCAATTCCACACAACCAATGGCTTCACGATGAAAAGTCAATGCAAAACAATAATCTTGTTTCTATGCCTTCCTATTCTCCCGTGTTTTTTCTTTCCCGTAAAATCAGCTTCTACGCCCTTTCCCGTTGACCTCATACTTACCTATCACATCACTGATGATGCCTTTAATGCATGGAATGAACGCTACGAAATCATTCGATGGGCTCCTGAACTTGGCGAATCCGTTCTTATTGTAAATTTCTCATCCACTGAAGAGTATTCAACACACCAGTTACTCTCTGTCGATATCTCCACATGGAATATTTTATTGAGCAATGGCTCTGCAACAGATCAGGTACTCCAACCTCCTTTATGGGTTGACACCTCATTATGGCATCTTGGAGATACAATCCAAGTGCCAACCTACTCTGGTGAGTTTCACCTCTCATCTGAGTACACTCACGTATCTTCAGGCACTTATCTCTGTTGGCTGGCCAGTTCAGTTGCCTGGCTCTCAATTGACGACGATTACCAACTCTCCAGAGAAATCTGGCACTTCCACCACTCCCAGGGTATCCTTATCAAGCATACCAGTGAACTCTTAGCATCTCAACATGCTATCTATACCTACAAATTCACAAGGGAACTCACGACCAACAATCTCGGACGCCTTGGAATTTTCTCCGTAGAAGAACAATCCCAACAAGTCCTCCAAACCATAGGATTAACAATTTTGCTTCTGGTTCCATTTGTTCTCGGGAGTGCATTTGGTTATGGGTGCTACCGCAAATCAAAACATCATTAAACAGATTGGTGGGTGTCAAAGGTTAATTATTCACTTTCAAGCCTTTTGAAAAGCTGCATAAAATACTTGTCAATTGGGCTTAGAAATGCCTTAGTAGGATACCCATAGATTGCATTAGCTGAGATTACTTCTGGAGTCCGTCGCAGCGTTTCAATAATTTGGCTTGCTTCACGCATGTGCTCGACCACAAAGACACTGAAAAAGACCGGCTCAAAGGCTGATGCATACGCGTACCAGAATTTCACAGGATACTGTTCTCTGAGCACCTTTACAATCTTGGACCGTGATTCAACGCCCTCCTCATGGCAGATAATAATAACGAATGCAGTATGCCCTCCGGCATTCAAATCCCAATGTACGTTTAACCTAAAACTTACTTCACTAGCTCGGCTTCCGCCTCTTGGCTCCCATTCGATATAATAACCTGGTTCAGATCCATTTTCACCTAGCAATTTTTGGATAATTTTTCGAATGCGCCGAGGGGTAAGACGTGTTTTCTCAGCTAAATCACTAATAGACATTCGTGGTTCTTGACGCAAACATTGGAGGACCTTCAACTCTGATAAAGATAACTCACATTTTTTTCCTTGTTCAGTTAGAATCGTATGAAACTCCACGGATAACACGCCCGGTGTCCTTCGCAAATACATTCCAATTTCCTCAAGGCCTTGAGCCCCTGGATAATTCCCGAAGCAGAGAACGCTTCCATCCGTTAAAATGCTTGCAGAATTGACGTACTCATGCTCTCCCAGACTATCTAAGAAAGAGTCAGAGGGAATCGGATCTTCGGTACGTAAAAGTGCGACCCAATCTTCCATACCCAACATAGCATTCGAGGGAATCAACACCCCCCCACGAATTACTCCATCATCTTTAAGTTTTTGAACTCGTTTCTTGATTGCATTAACGGAAAGATTCAACTTTTTAGCCATAGTCTGATAAGAAGCCCTATAGTTAACAGAAAGCTCAAAAAGAATATTCTTATCAATTTCGTCCATATCTACCACGCCTAGATACTCTAGGTTGCCATCGATAGTAGATGGAGTCGTGAAACCATCACCGCACCACCCACGCAGCGTATGAAAGGTCCGAATCCACACCTACTATACAAAGGTCACATAAAAATATGAACACAAAGCAAATGTTGTACGCGTGTTAAACCTGTCTGAAATTTTCAATTGTAATTAGCATTATTCATAAAACTCTTCAAGGAAAATCTAGCTGTTTGAAGATTCTTTCAAAGTAATCATCAACCTGACTACGAAAGACTCTTGTTGGATATCCAAAGATTGGATATACGTCAATCGCCTCCGGAACTTGTTTAATCATGTTAATGATATCAATCGAATCATGAATGTGTTCAACGAGGAATATACAGAAAATCACGGGCTCAAATGCTGAAGCATATGCATACCAAAACTCGAATGGATAATTAGCCGTCAGAATATCAGTAATTCTTTTACCTTCTTCTATGCCTTCTTTATGACGAATTTGAACAATAAAGGCAGTATAACCGCCAGCATTTAGATTCCAATGAACTCTCATTAAGAAACTGACTTCATCAGGTTGTGTTCCTCCCTGTGGTTCCCAATTTACATAGAAAGTAGGCTCTGCTCCATTCTCTCCTATCAATTTTTTCAGAATCTGACTTACTCGACGAGGAGTAATACCTGTTTTCCTAGTAATTTTGCTTATTGAGATTCGTGGTTCTTCTCGAAGACAACGAAGCACTTTCAAATCTGAATCATCTAAGTCACACTTCTTTCCTAAGGCATTCAGAATTGTATGAAATTCAACTGATGTCACACCCTTAACTTGACGCAGAAATGTTCCTATCTCCTGAAGATCCTGTGCTCCACTATAATGGCCGAAACAGAGAATGCTTCCATCTGTCAAGATACTTCCGGATTGAACTAATAAATGAGATCCAATGCTATCCAGAAGGTCATCGGAGGCACCAGACTCTTTTAATCGCAATATTGCCATCCAATCTTCTGTTCCTTTCATCACAGGTAAAGGTACCAGAGAACCTCCACGGATAATTCCCACACTTTTTAACTTCTCGAAACGTTTCTTCACAGCGTTAACAGATAGGTCGAGTTTTTTTGCGATGGCTTGATACGAGGTACGGTAATTAATCAGTAGTTCGAATATGATACGTTTATCAATGAGATCCATTATCGCCTTCTCAATTATCAATGGGCTTCATCTGATTATCAAGTTTACTCAACAGTTTCCACTTTTAGAAATTAGAAACCCTCCACATAAAGGAGGATTAGACAAAACTAATTGATAGGATTGAGACCTTCCATGTGATAGACTCGCTTTTTTGTAAAATCAAGTTTTACTATGATACTTTTTTACAATTGGTGGAATTAGGGAAAAAAGGAATCTGGTTTAAATTGCTGACCAGCATAATCGGACATGGAAATCCCTTTTCGCATTATGATTGTCTTAACCTCATTAGGATTTACAGCCGCAAGGGCAGCAGTAGCATTCACAACACCTGCTCCAGTAGCTAAGTCATGGGAATTAGGTATTGCTTGATGATTATTCGCACTCATTCCCATCCCAACGTCAATGGCTGTTTGCTTTAGCACCTTCTTTATCAAGCGTGGTCGGAGAACGCTAGCAGAATGCCAACCGCTTTGGCTCCCAGGCAATCTAAATAAATCTTTTAGTTTAGCTGAGAGCCTCGTAGGATCGAAAATTGATCTATCTCCTACCTTTTCTAGCATGAGAGCCACTACACCAGCGACCATGGGGGCCGCACAAGACGTGCCGTTGGCAATGAGCCAAGCATCAAAAGCTGTTTGACCTAAAGCGCTGTGTAAATCAGCTGGGATAGCAGCCCATTGAGTTGGCATTGTAATATATGGCGCAGGATATCTAATTCTCCCTTGCTGACCACGGTCTTCAATTATTGTGGGTCCACAAATTCCACACACATCAGGAATTGTTCGTCCACTATGTATTCCTGAATTACCACTAGATGCTACGTCAGAAGCCACCCACGGTGGTGAAGCTGGTGTTTCAGGATAGGCTCCACCAACTGCAATGACATCAGGATGAGATGAAGGCCAAGATAGCGGTGCATGGTTTGGTAAATTTGCATCTGTCTGATCCATATTTCCGGTAGCTGCAACGATAACTGTTCCCCGATTTAACTCTCTAACTATTTCAGCTTCTATCATTTCCTTTAGAGCCTGTTGCTCTGGGTCATTGATAATCCACTCTTCTGGCGCGCCTGTACACAAGACTATGATGTCGGGCTCAAGTTCTCGCACTTTTAAAAAGCCTTCATAAAGATAGATGCCTCCGTGTATAAACATTCCCGGCCAATCGAATTCAAGACCACCCGCTTTCACCATTGTGAACTGAATTCCAGGTGCCACCGCAAATAATCCTGATGCCATTGCAGTTCCATGTCCTCCCAAATCAAGCAGGTCATCATACCACCATTTCACTTTTTCAACTCGAATTTGACTTTGCACCGTTTGAGATAAATTTGCATTATAGTATTCATGAAATGGTTTCGAGCATATCGCATCAACTCGCGGTTGCCAAAATCCAGTATCAATCATTACCACATGAACGCCTTTGCCTGTATAACTGACGCCTTCAACCCCTAAAAGACGTCGAATATCATTTGGAATCTTTAGGTGAGGATAATCTGGACTTGGAGGTACAGCAGATACTAGCCCAAAGACAGGATAGGGTCTTCCGATTGAAATATGAAGGATATCCTTTCCCAGTGGCTTTGGATCGATTGGGCTTTTAGCTGCAATATAGAAACTTTTTGGGCGAACAACTCCCATCAATTGAGTCCCAAATGCACCATATGCCGGTTGCTTTCTCAGTTCAAATTCAGCACCAAGGGTTTTCTTAAAATGACTAATGGATGCTGCAATGCTTATGCTGAAATGGCCTTTTGCTAGGACCTTAAACCCTTTTGCTTCTAGCAATTTCGCTACAGCGTCAATTTTCCCTGCTTTGGGTTCAAATTGTTCGAAGTTTTGATCCTTCGTCTCTTTTTTCAACAGAGACTTATCTTTATTCTTTGATTTGATTGTCACAATGGCACTCATAAATTGTTCTTCAAATTCATCTTTTTTTCTTACTGGCATTGAACTCCCTTCCAAACTCCATGTGAGTTAAACAAGCAATTCCTAAAGGCATTAAATATTAATATATATGCCTATGCGTGGTGTCATTCACGATTTTCACCCTCTAAAATAACTGACTAAAGTTTCATGGTAACGAATTTCGTTTCAAAAGTGCTTGCGGGTTCCAAAAAAGGGGGGAAGAGGGCATTGTGATTGTAGATGAATTGCTATTCGCTAGTAGCTCTTCTCTTCTTTCTACACCAATTATCGCATCTCCAGAGCCGGTAAATCTCAATAATGAAGATGGCGATAACGAGAATAACTACGATAGCTTGTGTAATAGTAGGAATGTCACCAAGTGGCCAATCTGTAAAAGTCCAGGTTGGCCATTGTAGCATCATAATCGCAAATCCCTCCGCCCACTTATCGACCTAAGGATATAGAAAAGTGTTCGCATTCCTTTGCAGATGCAAAACCTCAAATCAACTCTCCAATTCTTTTTTGGTTAATAGTTGCAGACAACACTTTTCTCGCTTATTCAAGCAAACAGTTATTCCATAAATTACAAAACTTAGTCTAATTCTATTGAATCTAGTAGTCGATAACTATGCCTGCGGATATTTTACTCATTTCACCGGCATATCTCACGGAAGGAAAGATCGACAATGACGCCCAATGGGCCGAAACCATCGGTGGCTTCACTGTAAACCTTTATAGCCCCCTTGACCGGATGCATCAGTATTTGCGACTCTTTAGCAGGGTTTTCTATTTTCGGAGAAATAATATCCTAACGTAAATCTTGCTGAGTGTTCATCACCGAAAGAAAATGATTTTTCTCAATCTTCCCGAATTTCGTCAGGTGGGTGCGGAATTTCGAAGGCAGCTGTGGTTAGGATTACCCGAAGCAGAGACATATTAGTTATCGATGCCTTTACGGAAGTTTGTACCATCTTGTGCAAAATTACACGCAAATGCGTCGTTTTTTGCATGTTCTTGTACTGTGAAGCTCCCATCGATTCATATCTAATTCTGCGTACGCTGTTTTCACCAAGCACAATCTTGGAGGTAAACACAATATGCAGACACAAATTGGTCGGAAACTTCGTCTTTACGCTAATGTCGCTCGCATGTCCAATGCACAGCGATTATTTGCTGGTTGTCGAACTAATCCCCGCGCAGGTCCACGCCTTGAACAGGCACTTGGGCTAATCATTCGTTGAGGATGGGTGGAAGACGGGACCTGAGGTTCGACTACCGGTGTGGTCGGGCCTCTGGTGCACTCCTAGACAACCCATGGTCCGCCTTTACTCTTATCTTTTATATACATTTTTAAAAAAGAGGTGAGGAGTGTAGAGAATTCTACACTCACACGATATCAGTTATTCTTTAGGTCGATCGTAAGGTACAAACTCTTTTCCGAGGAGTTCACGACCAATGATGAGCCGCATGATGTTCATGCCGCCTTCCGCACCAATTGAATAGCTTCGAACACCGCGGATGCCAAGATCTAATTCGCATTCTTTGGTGTAACCAAATGCTCCGTGCCAATCGGCGACTTCGTTGAGGATGGCGAATGCATCGATGGGAGCGCGTAGTTTGGCCATGGCGGTCCAGAGGGCGACGTCGAAATGGTTGTATTTTTCGTTGCCTGCATACATTTGGTCCATCATCCATGCCGCTTGATACATGACAAGGCGGTCTCCCATTAGGCGGCTGTACCAATCGGCGAGGGGGAAGCTGATGCCTTCATATTTTCCAAGTTCTTTACCGAAGGCTTTGCGTTGTTTGATGTAGTCCATGCCGATATCAAGTCCTCCCAAAGCTGCGCCAACACAGGTGGCGGCGATGATGACACGTGCAGCGGAAAAACCTTCCATGGAGTATACGAAGCCACGTTGCGGGTCTCCGATGAGCCAGTGTTTGGGTATTTCCACGTTTTCCATCGCAAAGCCACCCGTGCTTATACCCATACGTCCCCAATCTTCAAAGAGCGTGGGAGTAAGACCTGGGGTATCCTTTTCGACGGGAAGTATGAATGCGGCAAGTCCACGATGTTTAGGTTTAGCTTTCTTGTCCAAGTAAGCCAAGGTGAAGTACCGTCCTTGCATCGCTGTCATCGATTCACGAACACCGCTGATGTAAACTTTTTCACCGTTAACAACGTACTTGTCATCTTTCTCTTCAATTGTCGTCTTGGTTGCCCCAACGATGTCGCTGCCTCCACCTGGTTCGGTTGTTGCAATTCCAAAGAAATACTCGCCTTTACAGACCTTTGGAAGAATCTCTTGTTTTGCTTCCTCGGTTCCGTAACGAGCAAAGACCCACGCCCAGCTGGCTTCGACGAGGTAAAAGACGGGAATCGCGATGCTGAGGTCCGCTTTAGCGAGTTCCTCCGCCGCGATACATGTAAGCTTGAAATTCCCACCCGGTCCGCCGTATTTTTCAGGAACCGTGATGCCAAGTAGACCAAGATCCGCCATTTTCTTGACAAGACCTGTTGGCAATTCACCCTTCTCATCCATTTCCCGAGTGTAGGGACGGATTTCTTTTTGGGCGAATTCCCGGACAGTATCTCGGAAGAGCTCCTCTTCTTTTGAAAATTCAAAATTCAATTTTAAACCTCCCTCGTGGTGAGGGTTATAGCGGCACTCCAGTTATCAGTGTATAAAAGCCTTTATGGTAGCGCGAATTTCGTTCGACCATCGAATTCGCATTTAAAAGGATTGATCGGAAGCATCTGTAACATCATTCAGAATGCGCGTTTTTTCCTGAGTCATCTAGTGGAGACGGAGTCACCTTAAGATAAATGCCAATAACAACTGCAATAATTACAAAGATTGTGAAAATACTTCCCGCATTAGAGAATTCCTCCTGCCAGAATCGACGCCACATGGATGCGGCTCCAGATTGAGAGTAGGACTTAATTGGAGCATAAGCTGTCACATTTGAAATGTATAGATCATATAGATACTTGTCAGAATTATTCCATGATGAGGGATACAAGGAGAAGAGAAAGCCTACGCGTGCATAACCTCTCCTGTCTTTTTTTGGAGGTTGTTAAGATAAAAAATTATTTTTCCTGACTATGGAATAGAGTAACAGTTATGATTTCTAAACCATCAGCCATATATGGTGTAATATCATGACGGCAAATCAAGGATCAAAGGATGCGATTCATCGGATTTGGACGGTTCGCGTATTTGTTTCAAGTCAAGAATCGTCGATTGAGTTTTTCCGTGATATTTTAGAAATCCCCGTTGTCCTCTACGCTCCCCGGTTTGGTTGGGTAGAATTAGGTCCCGATGATGAACGGGCAAAAATTGCCTTCGTAGAACCTAATACTGATGCGGATCCTATTATGTATGAATGGCAACTAAATCAAATTGGGCGAAGTACCGGAATCACCTTTGAAACACAGGATATCAATGGGTTCTACAAGAAAATGAAGGCCCGCGGGGTCCGCTTTCATATGCTTCCTGAAGAGATGCCTTGGGGGGGCTTCATGGCTGGTTTTGAAGACCCTGATGGGAATCGCTACAATATCGTGGAAGATCCTGAGCACTATACGCGGGATTATTCTTAGTCGAAATCGAAGATGGAACGACCTTTCGAAAATTGCATGACAAATTTACAATTGTCACAGATCATGAGTGTGATTTTATGGGATGTGATTCCCCATCTACTGTCCATACGGCCTTCTTCTTTCCTAAACCGTGTGTTTGAACACAATGGGCAAGTTAAATGCTGTTTAGACATTATCTGTAGCCTCCAGCAAACATGTTTGCTGCAATTTGACTAGCGTAAGTGACTTAATTAAATTTACTTGTAAAAGGCTCTAATATTAAAGACCATAACGTTTTTCATATAGAATCGTCTTCGAGCAAATTAGTGGAGACTATGACAGATAAAACACCAATTGGCATTTCTGTCCTTGATGATGTATTGGGTGGGGGCATTCCCCGTGGTTATGTAATCTTGTTAGAAGTAGACATAGGAACACGTTCAGATGCTTTTGTTTCCAACTTTTTGGCCACCGGACTTCTGAAAGGTGAGCTTGCATACATTCTCTGTACTGAATATCCACTTCGTCTTCCTTATGAACAATTAAAGAAAAAAGGCATTGACGTTGACAAAGCGTTAAAAGTGAAAAGCCTTGTGGGAATTGACGCGTTCACTGACGCCTTTGGTTGGGGCGAGTTTAAACCGGAAAGTAGATTTATGGTACATGACTTGGGGAATCCTCGGCATGTTCATGACGTTATTCGAAAAGCCGTTCTTGCAATGAAACCTAAGGATAATGTTCGGGGTGTGATTGATTCATTAACCTCAATTTTGCATTCCGCTCGAGATCCGGATGAAGTCATTAATTATGTGCGTCATCAAATGAATGCGCAGAAAAATCATGGTAATATTCTCATGTACACAATCGTTCCAGATGCGCATGCTGAAGAAGAAATACGCCGTCTTGAACACATCGTCGATGGCGTCATCGCACTCTATAAGATTTATGATGAGGAAGGATGGCACATTGGGTGTCAAATTGAAAAAATGCGGGGTATCGACTATGAACCCCACCTATACTTATTCAAGGTCAAGAATGGTCAAATCTCGCTTACACCATATGTTGAATTTGAAGATGAAGACGAAGGTGTAAATGCCGAAAGAGTCGAAATAGAGAAACCATTTGAAAAGGAAGAGTTGGAAGAACCAACCCCACCTGACACAGCTCATCCGCCGGTTCCACCAGTTCCTGAGCTAGAAGAAGCTCCCGAACTCAAACCTTCAGTTGAGTCTGAGCTAGAACCTCCATCTGAAATTAAAGAATCACCTGACGAGGCTAGAACGCCATCAGAACCCATTATTTTTGATGAGCCCGAAACCTCTGAAGAAGCATCGGACACACCAGCCGAAGAGCTTGAAGCGCCTGAAGAGCCTGAAGAGCCTGAAGAGCCTGAAGAGCCTGAAGAGCCTGAAGAGCCTGAAGACGACGAACAAGACACCTTCTTTTTCTAAACGATTATGAACATTAAGATGCCCTAACATAAAACTGGATAAAAAGTAAAAACAGAGGTTCTGTTTATGGAACTCCTCGATCTTTTCACTTTAGATCATTTTCTGTTTTCATTTCACCCAGCCAAATTTTCACATCTTCCTGCTCTTTGTGACATCTTCCAAAATTGTGAGCACAAAATCACAAAACGTCCAGATGTAACCTATGAAGGTGTCTATATCATTGCACAAAACGGAAACTACCTCGAGCTCCTGAAATACGATGAATCTACTCCTAACATAGTTGGATCAGCCTTTAGCTCTCTTGAACCGAAACAGGGTGATGCGGACCAACTCCCAACATTATTCGCTGATCTCCCATGGGTCACCGCAAAGATCTGTGACAATGAACATGTTCCTTGGTACTCATATTATGGGCAGATGAACCCCGAGGACGCTATCGGAGAAAACGTCATTTTCTGGGCTATGCAATACCATAACCTTGATCGGCATCGCCCTTTCACATTCAAAAAGACACCACCACAAGATTCATTCAGTGTCCGAGAATTTACAGCGGCACATGGAAAAATCCCTGCAGACCGATTTGACATGGTCAAAGCTCATTCTCAGTGGCTTCCAGGAACTCAAACTATTGATTCAAAGCAGGCGACTTATCACATTCCGAACGCGTCTAAAAGGAAATTCGAATTGATTCTTGATTTTGACGAAAATATCGCAGATGGTCAACCACTCAGTATTACAATGGAATTATTAGAGGATGTCAAAATTGGATCAATGGATTTGGAAATACTTGAATTGACTCAGAAACATAGTACTCTCACCATGACCTTTAGAGACTAGGTCTCGGAGTAGTGATTAATCATGAATCATTTCGCTGCGAGTAAAACGTTTGCCATGGAGATGGATGCAAAGGATTCTCTTGCAAAGTATCGGAACAAGTTTTATCGCCCCAAAGATTCTGAGGGAAACCCAGCAATATACTTCTTGGGAAATTCCTTGGGCCTACAACCTAAGACTACACGCGCCCACCTTGAAACAATCCTTCAAGATTGGGAAACCTGGGGTGTAGAAGCTTACACAAAAGCCACAAACCCATGGATTACGTATGGCGATTCCTTACACGCGAGCATGGCTAAAATTGTGGGAGCAAAACCATTGGAAGTGGTTTTGATGAATGCCCTCTCGGTCAATCTTCATCTGATGCTCGTGTCCTTTTATCAACCTACTACACAACGCTACAAAGTTCTTATCGAGGAGAAAGCATTCCCCAGTGATCAATATGCTATTAAATCTCAAATGCGATTTCATGGCCTCAAGCCCGCTCAAGCATTACTTGAAGTGAAAGCCCAACCTGGGGCAACCATCGCCACCGACGATTTCAAGGCAATCTTTGAGGAGTTCGGAGATTCGGTTGCGTTGCTTCTGTTAGGTGGTGTAAATTACTATTCGGGACAAGCGTTTAATTTGGAAGAGATCTCTCGGTTGGGGCATAAACATGGGATTGTAATTGGGTATGATTTAGCCCATGCAGTCGGTAACATTCCGTTAGATTTGCATGAGTGGAAGGTGGATTTTGCTGTCTGGTGCACCTATAAGTATCTGAATGGTGGTCCTGGAGGTCCTGGTGGTTGCTTTATCCATGAAAATCATTTCATGAATCAAGACCTACCACGGTTTGAAGGCTGGTGGGGAAATAAACTTGAAAACCGATTTCTCATGGAGCCTAATATTAATCCCGTCCTCGGTGCTGGTGGCTGGCAAATCAGTAGCTATTCTCCACTTCTTCTTGCACCACTCGACGCTTCACTGAAGCTGTTTGATGAAGTTACCATGGAACGGCTTCGAGAAAAATCGGTCAAGCTGACGGGTTATCTCGAGTTTTTGTTGGACCAATTGGGCACTAGCGATATCTCTATTCTTACTCCCAGAGAACCCAACCAACGTGGATGTCAGCTTTCCATTCAAACACATCATAATGGGAAGGCTCTTTTTGACCATCTCACTCAGGCAGGCATTTATTGTGACTGGCGAGAACCAGATGTCATTCGGGTCGCCCCAACACCCTTCTATAACAGTTTCACAGAAGTCTATCAGTTCATAGAAATTCTCAAAGCCGCCTGTAGTCAGTAGTTAACCTTCAAAAACTTCTGTGCATTATTACAGTAAGGACTGAACACAACCTTAAACAAGCTGATTCAGATGGCCGTCTTTGAAGAACTCGCACTCATCTATGACCAATCTATTGATTGGAACCAGCGACTAAAACGCGAACTCCCCTTTCTCACAGCCCTCATTAAAAACAAGAAACCTGTACGAATCCTCGACCTAGCTTGTGGAACTGGACGTCATGCAATAGCTTTAGCATTAGAAGGTCATGAAGTCATCGGATTAGATCTAAGTCACAAAATGATAGCTGCAGCTACTCGTCATGCAGAACAAATGGGTGTCAACGTACAATTTCATGTCGCTGATATGACTGAGGTTACAAAAACGGTTGAAGGTCCCTTTGATCTAATCCTCTGTTTAGGGAATTCGCTGGCTCTTCTTCCCTCCATTGATGCAGTGAATACAACGATTTATGGTGCTCACGCACTCCTAAAAAAGGGGGGGCACCTTGTCACTCAAACTCTTAACTTTGAGGAAATTCGAAGCTCTAATTTCCGCTTCTTTCCTCTTAAATCTGGAACTATTTCAACGGGAGATGAGGTAATTTTTGTTCGCTTCTTCGAACCCATCACAAATACGCTAGCTGCGACATTAATCTTCACCGGATTTATAAAAAATCAAAACCAATGGAAAACTAAAACCCATGCGCAAAACATTATCCAACTCTCGCAGCCACTCATGGAAAAGACGTTATTTGCGACAGGATTTACTCATGCCAAGTTCTTTGCCGATTATCAAAGACACCCTTTTTTAGCGAAAAAAAGCCGAAACCTCGTTTCTCTTGCTCGAAAATAATGTAAAAAGATATACTTCCTAACCCCTATCCTCTTAATTTTAATACAGCTCACGCAGGATAGTCATCTACAATTCAAAGTATGGGAGGTGATAAATTTGAATAGAAACACTGTTGCTAGGATTCTTGTGATTTTAGGTGCCGTATTACAACTCATTTATCTTGTTACGAATGGCTTCTTTGGCTTCATCGTTTTCATTCTCGCTATTCTTGGATCTATCTTTGCACCAGATGACCCTCTACGTGCTCTTGCGGGACCGACGATGGCCGCATTTTTCTTAGGCGCGTTCTTGGGCTTTATCTTCATGATTATCTGGTTTGTCTTTGCTAGCAATCCCGGTAGAACTAGGATATGGATCATCCTCACAGGCATTCTTGCCTTCATCATTTGTGGGCTCATCCCTGCGGCCCTAGCCTTCACTCTCTTCGGTACAACCTGGCCACCTCTGTGGTTTACTCTTATCATGACCAGCTGGCTCCCAGGACTTCTCGTCCTCATCGCTGGTCTTATCGCACAAAAACCCTTGGAAGCTTAAACAATGATGATCAATATGGTATTCCTCTAATATTCGAATAGAACCAGCTTGTGGAAGCTATTAATAATGAAGAACGAAGAAATTGTGCGAACTGGATACAGCAAAATCGCTGCAAAATATAACAAATTTAGAATAAGATTCCACCATGAAAAAGAACTAGAGTATTTTGCTTCTCTTCTTCCTGATAGAGCACGGGTTTTGGATGCAGGATGTGGTACTGGAGTTTCCGTTGCACGATTTTTAATCGACAAAGGCTTTGAAGTTACAGGTATCGATGTTGCACCAGGAATGTTAGAACTCGCCCGAGAACAGGTTCCTGAAGGTAATTTTCTTGAAGGTGACATGACTCAATTAACCTTTCTTGATGGAGTCTTTGATGGCATAGTGTCCATCTTTGCTATTATTCATGTACCTAAAGAAAAACATCCAACAATTTATCAGAACTTCTATCGGGTCTTGAAACCCAATGGCATTCTCTTCTTCAGCACCGGTTCAACAGATTGGGAAGGAACTGAAGAGTACCTAGGGACAACGATGTTTTGGAGCCATTACAACGCCAAAACATCCTTGACATTCACCAAAGATGCTGGTTTCAAAATTCTCTCAGATGAAATTATTACGCGAGACGACGAAACCCATTATTGGGTCTTTGCACAAAAATAATTCAGATCATTTTTGTGCCTTTACTCGCTTCAACTCTTTGACTAGCGCTGGGACAACTTTGAATAAATCCCCAATTATAGAAACATCAGATACAGTATGAATTGGGGCATCGGGGTCGTTGTTAATTGCAACGATGATGTCGCTTGTACGCATACCGACGAGATGTTGGATGGCGCCACTGATGCCGCAGGCGATGTAGAGTTTGGGGGCAATGGTGCGTCCGGATTGACCGACTTGTTGATGGTGTTTCATCCAACCTTGGTCAACGATAGGACGTGAGCCACCGAGAGCGGCATTGAGTTCATTTGCAAGTTCAGCGACGATTTCGATGTTTTTCGGGTCTTTAATGCCGCGTCCACAGGTGACAACCATTTCGGCTTCATCGACTTTGAGAGCGCCTTCTTCGATTTCGATGATGGTTTCCACGATTTTTGTGCGAACTGCTGCTTTATTGACTTTAATATCGACGTTTTTAATTTCCCCTGTTCGGGAAGTATCGGGGTCGGGAGCTTTGAAAACGTTGGGACGGACAGTTGCCATTTGAGGTCGCGTATAAGGGCTAAGGATTGAAGCCATGATGTTGCCCCCAAAGGCGGGGCGAGTTTGAACGAGTTGACGCTTGTCATCAATCTCGAGTCCTGTGCAATCGGCTGTGAGTCCAAGAATAAGGCGGGCTGCAATCCTTGGACCTAAATCACGACCATTGGCAGTAGCACCGTATAGGAGGATATTGGGTTTTTCCGTTACTATGAGGGCAGCGATTACATCAGTGTAAGCTTCGGTGGTATAATGGGCGAGAAGTTCTTGATCGCTAACATATACGATATCAGCACCGTGTTGAATTAAGACTTCAGGAAGTTTGCCGACATTGTGTCCGAGGAGAACGGCTCCTAAGGGTTCACCGAGTTTATCGGCAAGTTCACGACCCTTACCAAGTAGTTCTAAGGCAACATTACGTAGTTGCCCATCAATATGTTCTGCCCACACCCAGACTCCCTTGTAATCCTTGAATTTCGAGGGGTCAACGCGTTTACGCTCAATCGAAAGAGCATCAACAGGACAGACCTTCAAACAGGCGCCACATAGGGTGCATTTTTCGTCTGCTTCAGCTTTCTCATTCACTAGGTGCATGGCATCAAATGGACAAACTTTCACACATATGCCGCATGCTGTACATTTCTCTTTGTCGATATTCAACATAGGATGTCACCTTCCGCTAGATTAATCCCTTTTTCAGTAGCCATTCAACGAGTTGCTTGGCGGCGCCTTCGGGGTCTTCGGTACCTTCTATTTTGATACCCCCAGTACGTTGCTCAGGAGTAAAGACTTCAACCACTTGGGTAGGGGATCCTGGGAGGCCATATTGTTCTGGATCACCACCAAGTGCTTCTGCAGTAACGAGTTTGATTTCTTTCTTGCTAGCACCCATGATAGCCATTAGACTTGGCAAGCGTGGTTCATTTAGACCCTTTGTTGCTGTGATCAGTGCAGGTAAACGGCATTCGATAACTTCAAAGCCTTCATCAGTTTCACGTTTTACCTTGATGCGTTTTTTAGTTTCTGAGATTTCAACATCAACAACATACGTAGCCTGAGGGATACCCAAAATTTCTGCAATCTCAGGACCAACTTGAGCAGTATCTCCGTCAATAGCTTGTTTCCCACAAATTATGAGGTCATAGGGCTCCTCAGCCTTAATGGCTTGCGCAATTGTGTAAGCTGTAGCCCAGGTGTCAGCACCAGCAAAAGCACGATCAGAAAGATGCACAGCTCGGTCTCCACCCATAGCCAGACATTTTTTCAATGCTTCTTCTGCCTGTGGTGGACCCATGGTGATAATAACTACTTCTCCTTCGCCAAGTTTTTCCTTAATTTGAACCGCTTCTTCGACAGCAAATTCGTCGAATGGATTGAGAATTGAGGGGACCCCAGCGCGAATCAGGGTCTTGGTTTCGGGGTCGATTTTTACTTCAGCAATTTCTGGAACCTGTTTTATTGGGACGATGATTTTCATGTTATTTGACCTCCGAACTCATCATAATTGGTGCATTGGTTGGGCGCTAACACGAAACTGCTTTGCTTAAAAGTCTTCTCCGTGAAAATTACAGAAATCGCGAAGAAAATTTCAAAGCGCTAAAGCTGAGGGAAACTCATTAAATGCTTTTCTCCTAGTAGATATTGAATATCAAAGGCGGGAGTTAATTTTCAATGAGTGAAGGACGTGATTCACGCATTCTCTTGGAGGGTATTGAAGCGCGGCAACGTTTATACACGAGCAATAAGAGCTTCGATCAATACTTTGGGATAATGACTGGCACAAGTACAATTATGTACGTGCAAAATCAGACTTTTTCTGATCCTATAAGTCTCACTATCGAATGGCTAACAAATAATGTTAAAGATCCTGAAACGCTCCTTTTGGTTACTACATACGCGGATCCAGTAGCAATTGCGTTATGGTGTGAGCGAAAATTACCAAACGCATTCAACGTTTTCTTAGAGACAAGTAAGGTTGATCATTTTCATTGGATTGATATATTTACTTATCGTGGATTCGGTGATCATGAACGCGAACTCATTCAAACCTCCTATCCAAATCGGATTAAGCAAATGGGAGGTAATCCTGAATTGTTGGTGTCTCCTCGCAAACCCGATGAAATCCAATCAGTCGATGGATTACCTGCTGCGATTAGTAACATCACTTCTTCTGTGCATGGAAAGGGTACGATTCGAATGGTCATGGCATACGTTGATGATTTCATCGATGGTGTAGGTCCTGGTCCCGCATTGAATTACTTGCGTCGCCTCATTAACCTTATACGGAAATTTGGACATACTTTGATCCTTTTCATGGGATGGCGTGGAACCGTGCCAGAAGTTCATACTGCTTGTGAAAGGATGGTTGACCAGGTTTTGCGCTGGGGGTATGGTGACGTTCCTGGAATAAAACAGCCATCCAAGTATGTTCAGATTCTAAAAACGACAGCACCTGATGAGGTAACAACCTACTTGAAAGTTCCCTACCATATACGTGGCGGGACGCCCACCATAGGACTAGGTACACCTTTAGAAGGTACTCGTGGTCGAAAACGCTGATCACTACTTTTTTGGCGATTCTATCAGATGGAGAATAAGCCGTTCGGCTGCAGTGTAGGGATCAGTTTTTCGTGCATTGACCTCTTCTACTAATTTTTGAAAAAAGACTTGCTCTTCAGTATCCATAAACAATTTACGAATAAAACTGTGTTCTACTATTCTTTCAAGTTGGGCATAGCACCGCTGTTTACGGTTTTGGGCAATATCTCCACTTTCAATCAGATATTCATGATGGTTCTGGATCGCCTTCACAAGCTCTTTGACGCCCTCGCCTGTTGTAGCAACGACTTTAATGATTGGCGGTTGCCAGCCATCAGTATCCTGACCTAAATTGAGGGCGGTTTGGAGTTCCATGTAGCGACGGTCAGCGCCATCAAGATCAGACTTGTTCACAACAAAGACATTGCCAATTTCCATAATGCCTGCTTTGATTGTTTGAATGTCATCACCTAATCCAGGGACAGATAGAAGGACAACAGTTTCGGCTAGTTGAATAATGTCAACCTCTGCTTGTCCCGCCCCAACCGTTTCGACTAAAATGATGTCTTTACCCAGTGCATCCAATATATGTACAACATCATGAGTGGCCCAAGCCAATCCTCCTAGACTTCCTCGGGAACCCATACTTCGAATAAAGACATCATGATCGCTAGCGAAGCGATTCATTCGGATACGATCTCCAAGAAGTGCGCCTCCAGTGAATGGGCTGCTGGGGTCAACGGCTACTACTCCAACAGTTAGCTTCAGGGTTCGAAACAGTTCAATCAATTTATCTACTAGGGTGCTCTTACCTGAGCCTGGGGGACCTGTAATACCGATTATGTGTGCTTTTCCCGTATGGGGATAAAGCTGCTTGATGGCTGCATGGGCTTCCGGAGATAGAGATTCCGCGAGGGTCATTAAGCGTGCTGCGGCACGTCGATTGCCTTTCAGCAGCTGTTTGACCAAATCAGTCGTATCCTGAGCCATAGCGTCCACTTTATTGGTTACTTGATATGTTTGCGAATATACTCGACGATTTCACCAGTGGGAGTGCCAGGACCAAAAATTGCTTTGATGCCAAGTTTCTTTAACGGTTTGATATCCTCTTCAGGTATGATGCCACCAGCAATAACAAGAACCTCATCCATTTCTCGTTCTTTGATCAGTTTCATAATTTCTGGAAACAGGCGCATATGTGCTCCAGATAGTATGCTTAAACCAACAACGTCTACATCCTCTTGAAGTGCGGTTTCAGCAATCTGTTCTGGGGTTTGGCGTAACCCCGTGTAAACCACCTCGAATCCAGCATCTCGTAAAGCTCTAGCCACAACTTTAGCACCACGATCATGTCCGTCTAAGCCTGGCTTGGCAATCAGTACCCGAATTTTGTGTTCGGCTTCTGTCATAATTTTCAACTCTAACTCCTTACTTTTTGTACTAGAATATTATGGGTTCTTGATATTCTCCATATACGTCACGCAAGGCGTTACATATCTCTCCAACCGTTGCATATTCGCGGACAGCCGCAAGAATATGTGGTAATAAATTCTCTGTTCCCTCAGCTGCTAGCTGTAAGCGATTCAACAATCGGTCGACTTTTTGGTTGTTCCGGGTTTTTCGTGTCTTCCTTAACCGTGCTAGCTGTGTGCGTTCTACTTCTGGATCAATTTTGAGTACTGGGATTTCCAACATATCATCGGTGATGTAATCGTTTACACCTACGATGATGCGGTCATTTTCTTCAATTTCACGTTGGTAGCGGAAGGCCGCATCTGAAATTTCTCGCTGGAAAAAGCCCTTCTTGATTGATTCCACTACTCCTCCTAGCTTCTCAATTCGATCAAAGTATTTGTAGGTCTCCTCTTCCATTTCGTTAGTTAATGATTCAATAAAATAGGAGCCGCCAAGGGGGTCGATGGTGTTGGCAACACCGCTTTCATGAGCGAGTATTTGCTGGGTTCTCAATGCAATAGTCGCTGCTTTTTCAGTTGGTAGAGCCCAAGCTTCATCCATTGAATTGGTGTGGAGCGATTGAGTACCCCCAAGGACTGCTGCTAGTGCTTGAATGGTAGTGCGGATGATGTTGTTTTCTGGCTGTTGTGCAGTAAGGCTAACGCCAGCTGTTTGGGTATGAAACCGCAGGAGATACGCCCGGGGATTTTTCACATTGAAGCGTTCTTGCATCTCCCGTGCCCAGATACGACGGGCCGCACGGAATTTCGCAACTTCCTCGAATAAGTCAAGGTGACTGTCAAAAAAGAAAGATAGTCGCGGGGCAAATTTGTTAACATCTAGTCCTGCATCTACCCCCGCTTGGACATAGGCTAGACCGTTTGCAAGAGTAAAGGCGAGTTCTTGAACTGCGGTGGCTCCTGCTTCACGGATATGATATCCACTGATGCTAATGGTGTTCCAGCGTGGTACGTTTTTTGTGCAAAACTCGAGAATATTGGTGATAATTCGCATGGATGGATCAGGGGGGAAGATCCAGGTTTTTTGTGCTTGATATTCTTTCAGGATATCATTTTGGATGGTGCCGCCAATTTGGGTAGATGAAACCCCTTGTTTTTCTGCGGCTGCTATGTAAAAGCAGAGGAGGACTGCTGCTGGGGCATTGATGGTCATGGATGTGGTCACTTTGTCGAGAGGGATTTGGGAGAAGAGAATCTCCATGTCTGCTAGAGAGTCGATGGCGACTCCACAAACTCCAATTTCGCCATTAGACATGGGATCATCAGAGTCAAGCCCTTGAATTGTGGGTAAATGAAAAGCAACACTCAGTCCAGTCTGCCCCTGTTCCAATAGGTACCGAAACCTGGCGTTGGTTTGTTCTGCTGTTCCAAAACCTGAAAACATGCGCATGGTCCATAGACGACCCCGATACATTGTGGGGTAGACACCACGCGTGAACGGATATTGACCGGGAAAGCCTAAAGCATTATCATAATCAAACTCGCTGAGATCTGTTGGCGTATATAATCGGGCAATTGGACGACTAGATGTGGTGATAAAGCGTTCCCGTCTTTCTGGGGACTTGTCAAGCGTTTTTTTCAGGGTATTGTTTTCCCAGTCACGTTTTATTTGGGAAATATCTTGTTTCTCTTTTGTAACCATTAGGCGTCGCCATCCCATGATATCAAATTGAGGAGTAGAATGTCTCCTTTTTTCTTGTTCTGTTAGGGTGCTTTTGTTTTAACGGTTTTGCTAAGCAACAAAGTTGCTTTACCCAAATGGGCTATCACTTCGATATGAAGTGTACAGAAAAGAAAAGAAGTCTGATCCTAATCTACAGCTAGGAAGACATCATGCAGATAGGACACTGATTTGGATCATTAACGAACTCGCATGGAGTTCGGGCTCCTTCTGGGAAGTTTCGATTTAGTTGCTGGCACATGTTATTTTGAGCATCAAACATTGGGCAGGCCATGTCAATCATAACCCAATCACAAGGTGACCAGAAATTGCTATAAAATTCTTCTTCACGCCTGGTAACTGATTTTATTGGTTTGATGAAATCGCAACACACTATTTGATGCTAATCATAGGCTGTCCCTTTTCCACCGTTGCTCCAGCTTGAATATGAACAGTACTAATTGTTCCACTTTGTGGCGCACGAATTTCATTTGCCATCTTCATTGCTTCTAAAACGAGAAGTACATCACCGCGTTTAATTTCATCGCCTTCCTTTACGCGCACTTCAAGAACACGACCAGGCAATGGAGCAGTGACTGTACCTGGCTCAGTGATTTCTTGAGCAATAAGACTAGTTTGAGGTAAAGATGCGTTGTTAGATTCTGGAGGAGCTGCTATGATTGAGGGTTGATAACTCCGAGCTGTAGTACCTGTGAGCGGCGTGATGTCTGCAGTATATGTATCTTTATGAACCTTAAGCATGTAATCCGCTGTCTCAGGATTGGGTTTAAGAATGATTGTGTATTGGGAATTACCTACATTCACTTTGTAGATACCAGAGCTGTGATCACAATCTGTAAGGTTCACTGAAAATGTAGCTTCCCCAATGGTAATCATGAGACTGCCCTCCTTGGGACTTTCCACGTCGACGTTGATAGTCGTATTGTTGATTGTGAGCTTGTATTTACGAAGCACTCTATACCCTCCATAACATCTTGTTATTCATATCCCATTGCTTCTCGACGACCCGCAAGAACCCACGGATTTGATCCATTCGTTTTAGGTCGTCGAATTGTAGGCATCTCAGGTGGAGTAGGCTGAGTTTCAAGTAAAGCTGCCGTAATTGCCGCGAGAATGTCTGGAGTGAGCTTACTAAGGGCTTTCTGTTCTTTCCGATATTCAAAGAATTCGAGGGCAGGTTGTGGAAACAAGATATAGGCGATAATATCTTCTATTTCAGAAGTGATGCCTTTGAGTTCACGTCGTGCTTTGGGGATGGCAGGTTCCAACAGATCTGCAGGGCGACCGGTAATCGGTTTTTCATCTCCAATTACTAGCTTCTGAATCTTTGGATCAATAGGTGCCGGTGGTCGACCATAGTATCCACGAACGTATTGCTTCACTTCCTCTGGGATGGTTTTGTAACGTTCACCTAGGAGTACATTGAGTGTGGCTTGCGTTCCAACGATTTGACTAGAAGGAGTTACCAAGGGCGGATATCCTAATTCTTTCCTTACTCTGGGTACTTCATCAAGAACTGCTTGCATTTTGTCTAATGCGTTTTGCTCGCGAAGTTGGTTTACGAGGTTGGACATCATCCCTCCGGGAACTTGGAATTGCAAAACGTTTGTATCCACTCCAACCATGCCACACTCATAGGTTTCATATCGTTCACGGACATTGAGAATATAGGTGGCAATCTCAGACAATAGTTCAAGGTCGAGTTTTGGATCCCAAGGTGTTCCTTCGAGTATAGCTACCATGGTTTCTAGGGGCGGTTGTGATGTAGATTGCGCAAGAGATGAAATTGCTGTATCTATAATATCCACGCCTGCTTTGATAGCTTCAAGGTAAGCCATGCTTGCCATTCCTGAAGTATAATGTGAGTGTAACTGAATCGGGACAGATATCTCTTCTTTGAGACGTGTAACAAGTTCGCTGGCGATGAAGGGATTCAGAAGCCCCGCCATATCCTTAATACATATTGAATCAGCGCCCATCGCCTCTAAATTCTTGGCCTGGTGTACAAATGCCTCAACATTATGAACCGGGCTAATGGTATAACTGAAACTTAGCTGTGCATGTGCGCCGGCTTTGTGTATAGCTTTTAATGCTGTTTTCATATTCCGGGGATCATTCAACGCGTCGAAAACACGGAAAATATCAATTCCGTTCTTAGCTGCCAGTTCAACAAATTTGCGAACGGTATCGTCGGGATAATGACGGTATCCAACGATATTTTGTCCGCGTAGAAGCATCTGAAGTTTTGTTTTCTTGATGGCCGCTCGAAGTTGTCGGAGGCGTTCCCACGGATTCTCCTTAAGAAATCGGAGAGGTGCATCAAAGGTGGCTCCGCCCCATATTTCCATGGAATTAAAGCCCACTTGATCCATCTTTTCGGCGATGGGTAACATATCTTCAGTTCGCATTCGGGTTGCTAGAAGGGATTGGTGGGCATCACGAAAAGTTGTGTCAGTGAATTTTATTGGTTTCAAGGCCAAGGGCACCACGATGGTTACACCTCGCAATATGTCAGAGGAAGATAGGTGGTAATAATCTCTCTTAGTTTTTAGTTTTCTGTCTGTCCAGCCAATCGTCCTATTTATTATTAGATTAGAGGGGACAGTTGCCATGCTTTTTCTTTGGTAGGGCTTGACGTTTGGTTCGTAACATTTCGAAGGCAGCAATTATTCGTGATCGAGTGACTGCAGGTTCAATAACCTCGTCAATGAATCCGCGAACTGCTCCTGAATATGGATTCGCGAAACGTTCTCGGTATTCGGCTATCCGTTTTGCCCGTGTTGCATCTGGATCCTTTGATTTTTCGATTTCTCGTCGGAAAATGATATTTGCGGCTCCTTCAGGTCCCATTACGGCCATTTCAGTGGTAGGCCAAGCATAGACTACATCGGCACGCAAGTGTTTCGATCCCAATACTACATAGGCTCCCCCAATGGCTTTTCGTGTAATCACGGTGACTTTAGGAACAGTCGCTTCGGCATATGCAAAAAGAATCTTGGCTCCATGTCGAATTATGCCTCGATGTTCTTGATCAACGCCAGGAAGAAATCCTGGTACGTCCATGAAAGTCAACACTGGTATATTGAATGCATCGCAGAACCTGACAAACCGTGCACACTTATCAGAGGCATCAATATCTAGTGTTCCTGCTAGGTAGTTTGGTTGGTTGGCAACGACGCCCACAGGATGTCCATTCAATCGAATGAATCCCACCACTATATTCTGGGCAAAGTGTTCGTGAACTTCAAGGAACTGATGATTGTCTGCTACACTCAGAATGGCTTGTTTCATATCGTAAGGAGTTGTGGTGTCATCTGGGAGGAGTTCGTTCAACCGGGGGTCTGTTCGTTGTGGATCATCAGTAGCTTCTAGAAGTGGAGGGTCCTCAACATTGTTCGATGGAAGATACGATAATAGGTCTCGAATAAGTTGAAGACAATGCTCTTCATTTTCTGCTGCGAATTGGGCAACGCCACTTTTAATGTTATGAGCCATTGCGCCGCCAAGTTCTTCAAAGGAAATAACTTCTCCCGTTACTGCCTTGATGACGTTTGGTCCAGTGATAAACATTCGGCTCGTGTTTTTGACCATGAGAGTAAAATCGGTAACGGCGGGACTATAAACAGCGCCACCGGCACAAGGACCCATAATTGCACTAATTTGTGGAATCACACCAGAAGCAATTACATTGCGATAGAAGATTTCTCCATAGGCGCCGAGACTCGCAACACCTTCTTGGATACGTGCCCCACCCGAGTCATTCAAACCAATTACGGGGGCTCCTGCTTCTAGGGCTAGATCCATAATTTTGGTGACTTTTTCACCAAACATTTCTCCTAACGCGCCGCCAAACACCGTAAAATCTTGGCTAAACACAAATACTAAGCGCCCATCAATGGTTCCATAGCCGGTTACAACGCCATCACCGGGGATCTTTTGTTTGTCCATCTTGAATTCGGTGCACCGATGTTCCACGAGAGCATCGAATTCCATGAAACTTCCCGTGTCCAGCAACCTGTCAATCCTTTCGCGTGCTGTCATTTTTCCAGCTTTATGCTGTTTATCGATACGCTCCTTACCGCCACCGAGTTGGGCTTTTTTTAGGCGTTTGTGGAGTTCCTTCATCTTTCGATTCATTATTTCTGAAGGCATTCTGGTTACTCTCCGTATATCTCTAGAATGGTTCCTCTACTACTACCACTCCTCTTAAACCCAATTGGTTAGCTAAATATTCTGAGGTCATTAATCACAAAGATTCTTATCCCGAATAGCACTGATAGTCGCACGAGGACAAACAGCCATGTCTAAGACACTAATTGGACTTGTCCAAGCCTTTATCGGTGAAAGTCAAGCTCGAAACCGCTATAATATCTACGCGAAAATCGCTATGAAAGAAGGCTACGAGCAAATCGCTGAAATCTTCAATGTAACCGCCGATAATGAACGCGTTCATGCCAAAAACTTCTGGCGTGCAGCACAAGATGTTATGAAACACACTGGCAAACCTATGCCTGAAATCAAAGTCGATGCACTGGCCCCATTGAAAGTTGGTAATACACTTGACAACCTCAAAGCTGCAATTGAAGGCGAAACTTACGAACATACTAAAATGTACCCTGAAATCGCTGATATTGCCGACGAAGAAGGCTTCCACGCTATAGCAAAACAAGTCCGTGCAATCGCTCAGGCAGAAGTCCACCACGCCACACGTTATTCTGCTCTCCTCAAGGAAGTTGAAGCCAAAACGGTCTTCAAGAAAAATCAACCCACAAAGTGGGTATGTCGTGAGTGTGGATACATCCATGAAGGCAAACAACCACCAGATCAGTGCCCCTCATGCTTCCATCCTACACCTTTCTTTGAAGTTCTTTGTGAGACTTACTAGATATAACAAAATCATAATACCCAAACAATAATAACCACCTAATCTGCCAACAAAACCAGGTGACCTACCATGGCACAGAAGTACGTTTGTACAGCGTGCGGTTACATATATGATCCTACAGTCGGTGACCCCGACGGAGGTATCGCTCCAGGCACTGCTTTTGAGGACATTCCTGAAGATTGGGTGTGTCCTGTTTGCGGTGTTGGAAAGGATATGTTTGAACCGACCGACTAGATTGTTGAATCAACTTGGCGGGATAGGCTAATCGAAACGAGTGCCGAATCCGCCGCTCCCTTGTTTTTCTCTGAATGCGATTCTTTTTAGGGTGCTTTTTCTCATTGAGAAGTAAGGTGATTTTATTATGACAACTGTAGGTGAACCCGTTGCTTTACCTCGAAGTGAAACAGAAAAAATCTGGGTGTCCCTTTCAGAATGGCAGGGATTTCTCGGCATTGATATTCGGATTTACTATCAAGCTGGAGAAGCCAGCTGGCGACCTACCAAAAGAGGTGTACGAATTTCTTTACAACTTAAGGATCAACTTATTGCTGCCATCGAGAAGGTGGCTGGATACGCTCCAGATGCTACTGAAAAACCCGAAACGGATCGGGAGCCATCTGAGAAACTCGACGAGACTACTAAAACCAAAAAGGCAGAAGATTAGAAAAAGGGAACCGATTTTAAGGTCAACAGTGTTAACGCAATTCCGATAACCATGAAAATTATTGATGACTGCCCTGGTGCCGCACCACTAAAACGGCCTACAATCATCTTTAAAACTTGCCCTAAATGTGGGGAGGAAATTGAACTTTTTTCAAGTGATGTGAAGATGGATTGTGATAACTGCGGTTTTACAATCTACAATGATACAATGTCCTGCGTTCAATATTGTGAATACGCGAAAGAATGCGTGGGCGAACAGATTTACAATGATGTTCAAGAAATGGTTAAAAAGCAGAAGGACCAAGAAGCCAAGGGAGGGGCCGGGTAGCCATCATCCCCTTATAGTTTCAAAGTAGTTGGTGATTATGAAATGACTGAATTGCTTCAAATTTACAAATGTGGAACCTGTGGAAATATTGTCGAAGTATTGAATTCTGGGTCAGGGACTTTAGTCTGCCATGGTCAGTCTATGAAACTGATGGAAGAGCAGACGGCTGACTTTAAAACCGAAAAGCACGTACCGGTCGTGGAAGAGACCGAAGATGGACTGCATGTCGTCGTCGGTTCCACGCCCCACCCGATGGTGAATGAGCATTGGATTGAATGGATTCAAGTGGTCAAGGATGGCACAATTATGCGTCAATTCCTTGAACCTGGACAAAAACCTGAAGCGGATTTCCCTATGAAGGGTAAACCCGACATGGCTCGTGAATACTGCAACATTCACCTACTCTGGAAAACCAGTTAAGCATGGATCCCTACTTAGTTCGACTAAAAAGATTGAAAGGTGACTAGCCACCAGCTGGTCACCTGAACTCTTTCTTTTAGGAATCCCCTACTATGGTTTCTTCTAGTTCTACAGCCGTTCCACAATAAGGACATTCAGCTTGTCTGGGGCCTGTCCATCGAACTTCATTATACTTGAGAGGCGCATCGCATTCGGGGCATTGAGGCGGAAGGCTTTCTCTGATTAGTTGACGGTCATGTTCTGGGCCTATAGGTGTGAAAACACGTTCCTCTACCTCCATTGCCTTTGAAGCGGATCGCATACTCTTACAGATCATATAAAAAGCAAAAATGAAGATACCTACAAAGATGGCAATGAAGAGTACGAAAATCAAACCAAAGGCACCGAAAATCAGGTTTAGCAGTGCATCCACAAAATCAAATTGTGCGGCCAGTATAGAGAATTCTAAGGGGAATCCTAGGTTGGTCATCATCGTTCACTAGTTGGTTTTGAGGGTTTTTTGCCTAAAAGGCTTGTTAAGATTGTTCAACGGTGTTATTAGGTTTTGAGGAAATCATGTCACCACTGCGAATTATTTTCATTCCCTCTGGTGTCTGGATAATTAAACTGCCATCTGGTTCTAACCCCTTCGCTTGACCGGTTAATTTAACATCACCCAAATCAATGATGACGCGTTTACCCAGAGTCATACATAACCCTCGATAGTGTGGCTCGATAGCCTTGAAACCTTTGTCAAGGAGCTTCAGATACCAAAATTCAAGTTGACCAACAAAATATCCAAATAATCGTGGTAAATTCACCACTCGTTTGAGCTTATCTTGAAGCGTCGTTAGAGTGTTTTGTATGGATTCAGGAAAATCCATACGAGTTGTGTTGACATTGATTCCGATGCCAATTACTGAATATTCAATAGCGTTGTCTATGAACGCTGATTCAACCAGAATCCCTGCTACTTTTCGCCTATCTAATAGCACATCATTGGGCCATTTCAAAGAAGGATGTAAGCCTAAGGCACTTTGAAGTACTTTTGCGATTGCTATACCTGTTGTTAGAGTTATGAGTGGAGTATTGTTTGCAGTAATAGTCATAGGGCGGACAAGCAACGAGAAATAAAGTCCTCCTGGGGGCGAATACCAACTTCGCTCCAATCGTCCAATTCCTTTGGTCTGTGTGTCTGCCAGCACAATTAATCCTTCAGGTTCGCCCCTCTTGGCTAATCCTTTCAAGTATGTGTTGGTTGATGGAAGTGATGGAAAATGGAGCAATCGTTTAAAGACTAAATTTGCCATGTTTTTGAATGCATGTTGAAAGGAGTCTTTTCGGGGCTCTAATGGGATTGGCGGTTTAGCCATTTAATTCACGCACAATCTATTTTTTTGGTTGACAGAGTTCTAAGAGCACGCCGTTAGTACTACGGGGATGAACAAACGCAATCATCATGTTTCCGGCACCTATTCGTGGCGATTCATCAATCAACTGAAATCCTGCCGTTTTCATCTTGGTCAGAGTACCTTCGATATCATCCACTTCGATGGCGATGTGGTGGATTCCTTCTCCGCGTTTTTCGATGAATTTCGCGACTACGCCATCAGGACTTGTCGATTCTAACAGTTCGATGCTGGAATCTCCAATCGGAATATGGATCGTTTTTACATTTTGGTTTTCTACAGTTTCAACGCTTGATGGCTCTAAGCCTAAAATCTCACGATATAGTTTAATGGCTGCATCAGCATCTTTGACGGCTATTCCAATATGGGTTATGCGCAAATTAAACACATCTCCGCTTCTTCTTCGCCTTGGAACCTTGAAAAGACTTCTGTTTGCATAAACTGGTAATCTACAAACTTTTTTATCAAAGGTCAGGAGCTGAACCGAACTATGAAACCCACAGTTGTATCCATAGAAGATAACGAAGCGCAAAAGCCATCAGTCAATTCGAACCTGCTTGTTATCTTCGGAACTACTCTCATTGCTGTAATGGGTGTTGCGAGCATAACTCCTGCCTTTCCGTTGATGAGTATCATGCTGGGGATCCCACCAGGGATGATTAGCCTAGTCGTCATTTTTTTTACCATTCCTGGTGTCATTTTCACCCCTTTTCTTGGAGTCGCTGCTGATCGGTTTGGGCGTAAACGTATACTTGTACCATCATTGCTAATGTTTGGGTTTGCAGGTTTTGCTTGTGCATTTTCTGAACCTTTGGGTCTAATGTTTGGAATTTCGCCATTCATTATGTTACTGATTCTTCGTTTCCTTCAGGGAGTTGGAGCTGCTTCACTAGGTTCACTCAATGTGACAATTATTGGTGATTTGTATCATCGTACACAACGCACACAAGTGATGGGCTATAATGCCAGTGTGCAAAGTATTTCTACTGCAATCTACCCTACTATTGGTGGGTTTTTGGCACTTTTTGCTTGGTTTTATCCTTTCGTTCTTCCTTTGCTCGCCATCCCCGTTGGGCTTGCTGTGCTCTTTTGGCTAACAGTACCTAAACCTGGGCATATCCTCACTTTAGGAAAATATTTTGGACAGATTCGAGTTACTCTTCAAAATAAACAGGTTGTAGGTCTGTTTATTGTAAGTACATCTATTTTCATCATGCTTTATGGAGCGATTATAACGTTTCTGCCCTTTCTTGTAATTGCTGCCTTCTTGGTAAATTCCTTCATTGCAGGGCTTGTCGTTTCCTTTATCTCAGTTTGTGCTGCGATTATGTCGTTCTTGGTGGGTTATTTGATACGACGATTTTCTATGAAGAGTATATTGATTACTGCATTCCCCTTTGTGGCCTTTGGCTTATTCCTAATACCATTTGCTCCAACTCTCCTGATACTTCTCATTCCAGTTGGCTGTTTTGGAGTTGGCTTAGGTTTAGCAATTCCTACAACCCAAAATTTACTCGTAAATCTAGCGCCCATGGAAAATCGTGCGGCTGTTATGTCTCTAAATGGACTTGTTCTTCGGTTGGGACAAACACTGGGTCCGCTTATCATGGCAGTGGTTCTAGCAATATGGACACTTCCGGGGGTTTACTGGGTTGCTGCCGTTATAGGTTTAACATTGATTCTTGTAGTTTATTTGACAGTTCCTTCAAAAGTAGAAATGCAAAAAGAATTCTAGAAGATTTGTGGTGCCTTATATTCACCAAAGACTAATCGAAGTGCATCACAAATTTCACCAAGCGTTGCTTGCGCCTCAACTGCAGCAAGGATTGGGTATAGAAGATTTTCTTTTCTTTCTGCTGTTATCTGAAGCATGTTGAGGGCTATTTCCACTGCTTTTCCATCCCGATTTCTTCGAAAGGATGCAAGCTTTTTTTGTTGGCTTTTCTCTACAGCTGGATCAACCCGAAGATAATCGATAGTTTGTTGTTCTTCAGGGATAACGAATTGGTTTACGCCCACAACAATTCGCTCACCGGTTTCGATTTCCCGCTGATACCGATATGCACTATCATGAATTTCACGTTGAATATACCCTGTTTCAATCGCCCGTAGAACACCCCCCATTTTATCAATGCGTTCAAGATACTTTACAACTCCCTCTTCAATATCGTCGGTTAACTTTTCAAGGTAGAATGAACCTGCAAAGGGATCAATCGTATTCGCCACACCACTTTCTTGGGCAAGGATTTGTTGTGTACGCAATGCAATGGTTGCAGCTTTTTCTGTTGGGAGCGCTAACGCCTCATCCATAGAGTTAGTATGAAGTGATTGTGTACCCCCAAGCACCGCGGCGAGAGCTTGCATAGTGACTCGTACAATATTATTTTCAGGCTGTTGGGCTGTCAAACTACATCCGGCAGTTTGTGTGTGAAACCGGAGTAGCCACGAACGAGAATCCTCAGCATTAAATCGATCCCGCATTATCCTATACCACAAGCGACGTGCTGCTCGGAATTTTGCGACTTCTTCGAAAAGGTCGTTGTGTGCTCCAAAAAAGAAGGAGAGTCGGGGAGCAAACTCATCCACTCGCAACCCTGCCTCGATGGCGGCCTTTATATATGCGATACCATTTGCAAAAGTAAAGGCTACCTCTTGAGTAGCGGTACTTCCTGCTTCTCGAATATGGTATCCACTAATACTAATGGTATTCCAGCGAGGAAGTTCCTCACGACAATATGCAAAAGTGTCAGTAATCAAACGCATTGAGGCTTCTGGAGGATAGATGTAGGTACCGCGGGCTACGTATTCCTTAAGAATATCATTTTGGATGGTGCCCCTTAGCACCTTAGAATTGACACCTTGTCGTTTTGCTATCACAACGTACATTGCGAGTAAAATTGCTGCAGGAGCGTTAATGGTCATACTTGTACTTACTTTGTCGAGCGGAATATCTTGGAAGAGGATTCCCATATCCTCAACCGATGGAATAGATACGCCACATTTACCCACTTCACCAGCTGCCAGTGGATGATCCGAATCATATCCGATTTGTGTGGGCAAATCAAAGGCTACACTCAACCCTGTTTGTCCCTGTTCAAGGAGGTAGCGGTAGCGTTCATTGGTCTGTTCCGCGCTGCCAAATCCTGAATACATGCGCATAGTCCATAAGCGTCCGCGATACATTGTAGGATATACGCCACGTGCATATGGAGGCTGCCCAGGAAAACCAAGATCATGTTGATAATCAAGTCCTGGTACATCATCAGGCGTGTAGAGGCGTTTCACAGGTTTACTGGAGGTGGTCATGAACTTATCCACACGTTCTGGTGTAGTTTTCATATACGGCGTGAGCACATTGATTTTCCAATCATTAAGGGCTTTCTTAACACGCCGTTTCTTTGGCAACCAATTTCACTCTCTTATCTACTATTTTTCAACGCCCTTCCGTGCGGCAATTCCTTTTTGATATGGATGTTTGATTTCTTTTATTTCACTCACAAGATCAGCGATTTCGATAATAGCTGAAGATGCATATCTTCCTGTTAAAATCAGTTCCATTTGGGACGGACGAGATTTGATTAATGCAATAACTTCCCTGTCAGTGATTAACCCGAAGTCAATTGCCACATTTACTTCATCGAGAATTAAAAAATCAACACTCCCTACTTCGATAATCTTGCGAGCATGATCAAGAGCATCTTGGGCATATTTGATGTCTTCAGGATCTGGGTTGGACTTATCGATAAAATCGGGGCGCCCAAACTGTCGAATCGTGAAGTTAGGAATCCGTTTGACCGCTTCCAACTCTCCATAATTTATTTGTCCTTTCATGAACTGAATCATGTACACCTCAAAGCCGTGTCCAGCTGCACGAAGTCCTAATCCCAGAGCTGCTGTGGTTTTACCTTTACCCGTACCCGTATAGACTTGCACTAGGCCTTGGTGGACGGAATCTTGTTGTTTGTTACTCATTTTTTTTCTCTCAGGATTTCTTTGTTGTCTCCTGTTTGAGAATATCCACATGTGGTAGGAGACGTTGATAGGTGGTTTCTGCATCCATAACAAGAGTTCGCGTATCTGCGGTTGTTTCCATAAAGCCCAATTCTCGGGGGTATCGGGGGACAATATGTAAATGAAGGTGGTTGATGCTTGCCCCGGCTGCAGATCCAATATTTAACCCCATATTCACACCAGTTGGATTAAAGGCAGCTTCTACTAGGTGCACTGTCTTTGTGCCCATCCCAAAGAAAGCAGTTTGTTCCTCTTTATTTAGCTCAGAGAGCTTTACGACGTGTCGGATTGGAACGACCATTACATGACCTGGGTTGAACGGAAACATGTTGAGTAGGACCATGAACTCTTGATCACGGTAAACGATTTTGGTTTTAACCTTTGGATTCCCTTCGATAATGGCACAAAAGATGCAGGGGATTTTATGTCGGTCCTTCCCTTCGATGTATACAAGTTTATGGGGGGCTGCGATGTAATCTCGGAATGGCACGGTTTTACCAACTCCTGTTTGGATAGACTCTCTTGCTATGCATCAAAGGAGGGAAAAGTGCAATTAATACTTCCGTTTTCATTGAATTATGTGTCGGTTAAACGTCTAACCACCGTGTCGGTGAACTTCATCCTTAAGACCCTGAATAGCTGCTTTTAGACGTAACCGTTCATCTACATATTCGTCGCCAGTAACGGTTCCTTTCTTAAACTTCGTATCCAACTCTTTGAGTTCTGCCTGGAGTTTCTTTATTCGCTGTTGCATTTGGTCAACATAACTCACAGATCGACCTTCAGCGCCGGCTTCAAGTTCCGCAGGGGTATAGGCTGCTTTAATAACTCCATCTTCAATGCGCAGGATGCGTTCAGAAGCCGCTGCAACAATTGGATTATGCGTAACGAGAATGATGGTCTTTTTGTATTTATGGTTGATTTTTGCAAGAAAATCCACGATGACTTGAGAGGTTTCTGAATCAAGTTCGCCGGTTGGTTCATCTGCAAGAAGAATTGGTGGATCATTGGCTAGCGAAGCCGCAATTGCCACACGTTGCTGTTCACCACCACTCAATTCATCCGGTTTATGCTTGGCCCTATCAGAGAGCTGAACAATTTCCAGCAATTCGTCCACTCGGTCTCGTCGTTCACTTCGTGGAACTTGGTTGACAATCATCGGTAACGCCACATTTTCTGCCGCAGTTAGAGTGGGAACAAGGTTCAATGTCTGAAATATATGCCCCACGACACGTCGGCGATACATTACTAGTTGTTTTCGGTTCAGAAACGTGACATCCACATCACCAACCTTGGCTTCACCCGCCGTGGACCGATCGAGTCCACCCAAAATATTAAGCAATGTGGTTTTACCTGAACCGGAAGGCCCCATCACCGATACGAGTTCCCCTTTACGAACAGTCATATTAAGACCTCGTAGGGCACGGACCTCGACGGTTCCCATTCGGTAGACACGAACTAAATCTTTGACTTCAATATATGCCATTTTTATTTTCACCTCAAAACGGAGAGATCATATCGGGCCGTACGTGCCTCGACTAGAATTGGAATTAGTGTGGTCAAGATCAGCAGACCAATGATGGTTCCTGTTAATAACGCAAACATGATGCTGAATCCGGGTGGTAAGAATCGCGGGGTCAATAACATTGGTACAAATGTTGCCACTCCACCACTAACCAGTCCATAATAGATGATGAGTCCAACGGAAAATCCGAGAACGATAGCAAATATCATTATCGTGAGGATTTCAGCAGAGAGTATGTTGACGGTTTGTGAATAAGTCATTCCTCGTGCGCTCATCAAGGCTGTGGTTGTACGACGTTCGCGAAGGGTCAAATAAATGATGACGAGTGTGCCCACAGAGGCAAGGATGATCGCAAAAGCTACACCAAGTTGCATCATATTGGTTTGTGCGTTTCGCAGTACATCGGTACTATACTCTTCAATTAGAGTAATCGCTGATTCCACATTAAGAACATCGTTCATTTCCTCAAGCGCTTGAATCACTTCCGCGTTATAACTGGAAGATAAGAGGGAAACTAACACATACCCGGTGGGATCGGGGGATATTTCTGAGGAATAACTATCCATCAGGGCAACAGATGCATAAGACCACGTTTCTTCAGCTACCCACATACCGCCCATTCCGAAAATTTGAGATTGTTCGGGTTCGGGACCCATGAAACCAACAATCGTAAGTGGATGAAAAGCGCTCATATACGAGAATTGAACGGATATACTACTCCCAAGTCCAAGACCTAGCTGGTTTGCCAGAAGTTTTTGAAGAATGATCGTTTCATTACTCGATCTTATTGACTCGAACGCAATTGGCGCTGGCACTCCTAATATCCATCCAGGTTCATAATAAGCAACTCCGAGCCATTCAGTAACATTAATGGCTCGAACTGCAAGCCCACGTTCTGATACTGTATCCATAGTGAATGTATATTCTCCCGCGGCGTCTCTGACCCCTTCAATATCACGAATGGTGGGTACTAGGTCGGTTACATTTTCCGGATAACTAACAAGAACCTTGATGTCGGCACCCACTGATGTATATGCTCCCCGCACTGCCAGGTCATTACTGGTTGCAAGGACTCCAATGGTCTGAACACTATAGCCAACCAATAAAGCGGTGATGAAAATAATGGCTACAGTTCGCCCTGGTCGCCGTGAAATATTATGTGATGCTAGACCTCCAAGATCACCCATAATTCGACCAATGAACCGTTCCGAATAATGGTAGAATCCTTTCCAGCCCTTTACAATGATGGTAGTAAAGCCCCAAAGGAACAACAAGGGTGCCCAAAACGTAATAATCGTGTCAAAGACAACCCAATACATTACCAATGAACCCAAAATGGGATTGGTAAATATCAAATTCATTGCCAATTCTGAGACATTTATTCCCAGTAACCAGATTACTAATTTGTAACATCCAAGGATTAAGGCGGTCCAAGCCAACATACGTGGATATCCTATTGGTTCTCCAGCTAGCGTATATTCACGGATTGCTTCAGTTGTTGGGATTTTTGAGGCTTTGCGGGCAGGTAGATAGGAAGCGATTACTGCAAGAATAACACCAAACATAATTGTGAGGAAGACTGTGTCTAAACCAATTCCGGTTGTGAAGATAGCGGCCCACGTTATGAAGGGAATGAAAAATGGAAGGATCCATATAGCAATGAAAATGCCAACAATACTTGCGACGATTCCAATGAGTAAGGCTTCCCAGATAAACAAGCTCGTAATGACGCTACGGGTTACACCCTTTGTGAGCAAGAGTCCCACTTCACGGCGACGGATAGAATAGGACACATCATTTAACGAGATACCCATATACAGCGCTATGAAGAATACAGGAATGGAGACCTGAAGAAAGATCATCCGAAAACCTTCTGATAATGAGGTAAACACTTGAAGGGCAAAAGCGAGTGGGTTATCTAGGTATCCATCATACTGATAGGAGAGGGCGTTTTGAATTTGGTAACCTAGCATCTGAACGTTTTGCATGGAAAGTTGAATATTATAGGGATTAATGAGAGTTGCTCGATCAAGATGGATGAGCGTATACGCTTCAAGCCAAACTTCTCGGGCATCGGATTGAGTTTGTGCCCATTCATAGATGGGAAGGAACGTGGACTCAACATCCGTAATGAAAAACGACACATGCTGTTGAAGCCAAGTTTCGTATTCATACCCCCAAAAGAATGAATAAAAACCCAACAATAGCGTTTGTCGAGATCGTTCAGTGAGTTCTACATGTCCGACAACCGTGAGGGTAAGATTATAATCAATAGGACCCGTTTCTGTCCAGATGCGAATGATCATTGAATAGTTACTTCCGATGGGAAAGTCTCCAATTAGTGCTGAACTTGTGGCGATGAGTGTTTCATTGGCTCCAAGCGTTAGATTTCCTGCGACCAAAGACACTCCTTCATAGATTGAGGAATTATTCTGTATCCCACACGTTAGAAGAAATTGCTCATCTGGGGATGTATCGTTTTGATGGCGAATCATGGTTTCGGAATAATCCACATCTTCAAAGTTTTCAATATCTTGTCGTAACTGGAAGAAATCAGAGCTAGTAGGAATATCCCCCCAGCTGTGGGTTCGCCAATACATATCCACGACAACGGAGTCTAATATGTCATCAAGCATGGCACCCACTATGGAGTTAGCTCCAATATTGGAAGCCGCAAAGAGGGATGTGGCTATCGTAACACCCACTAGGATGGCAAGCAAGAGTTTTTTGTTCCGGGTCGTTCGACGTACTGCGTAACGATACAAACCGAAATCCCTACTCGTTGAGTTCAACTGAATTCGCACATAAAAGCTTTAAGGTCAGGGTTACTTTTCATTTTCGAGAGACCCTGTCTTGTTGGCGAATTTGGAGGTGGAACGTTTGTTTTCGGAAAAAATAACACCAGTCAGCGAATTGGTCGAAGGAGACCCTGATCGCCCTTTGCGTGAACCTGCACTAGTGCTTCTTGCTTGCCTTTTCAACGTTTTTCAAATCTATCAACTACTCCAAATTCTCTCCCAATCAAGTGTCCCTGTGAACCCATTTGACCCATTTTCATTCTTTAACATCATCATGCAGCAACTAGTCTCTGGATTAGTCGGATGGTATATTGCATTTTGCATTATCTTGTTAATCGGTGCTGCACTTGTCTACTTTATTAATCGACGAATTGGCTCAGCTTTGATATTGGTAATTTCGATTATCGGATTGTTAGTGAGTTTTGTGGGTATGGGCTTTACGTTCATCTACACATTCAGTTTCATTTCCTTAATTACAGGGTTAATGGCTCCAATCCTCGGGCTAATCGCTGGTATCTATGGGGTTCGAAGCAAAGAACCCGGTACACCTGCTGAACCCAAGGAAGTCATCTAATACTTTGTTGTTAATTAAGCGAAGCAACCTTCTCAATAAAAGACACCATACGCTTCACAGCTTCATCTACGACTATCTGACCTTTCTTGGGATTGGCACGAGTTGCATACCCAATGGTTCCAGAATCGCTAAAATCAGTTGTGTCCCAGATTGGCATGATGTTTGGTGGAGAGGGAAACATGGTAGGCTTTGTGAAACCAGGAACCGGTTCACGACCAGGTTCATCCACACGTTTTTCGTCGAGAACACGTTGACCCAGCGCCCAGGCGACAGAGGTTTCCATTTCATCGGCATGGAAATGGGGTGGATCAAAGGTTTTCTTTACTAAGTCTGCGGTAAGTTTCCACCACTCCATCACGACACACCAAAGCCCTTCTTCGTCATGGAGTCTTCGTAGGGCAATAGAGAGGGCTGCGGTGTTTCCGCCATGACTGTTCATCACAACGATTTTCTTGGCACCGTGTTTTGCCAAACTTTTACCCACATCCACCATAAGATCAATAAAGGTTTCAGAACGGAGAGTAATTGTCCCAGAAAATGGCATATGGTGCGGAGAAACGCCATAGGAGATAAGAGGGGTCACTGCCGTTTTAATTTTAGGCCATAACCGATCGGCCACAAGATAGGCAAACTCTTGGGCTTGGAAAGAATCATTGTCAAGCGGGAGGGCAGGACCATGTTGCTCTTGCGAGCCCACCGGGATGATCGCAATTTCTGTTTCTTGGAAGAGCGTTTTGGCTTCCTGCCATGTAAGCTTTCCGAGTATGAATGGTTTTACTTCTGACAAACCGAAGTCACCTTCAATCTTTATTGAAGGAATAAACTACCCTAGCACTGATTGAAAAGTCCTAGTATTGGGCAGAATTTTGATAGTTAGGTTCCTTCTGCATAGTCTTGATGGTACCGTTGTTGCTTGGGCGTGAGTTGGTCAATGCTAATGCCCATAGATTCCAGTTTTAATCGCGCGATTGTCTCATCGATTTCTCGTGGAAGCACATATACTTCATTGGAGAGCTCTTTGTGGTGATCTTTCAAGTAGAGCATAGCATAAAATTGGTTGGAAAAGGATAAATCCATAACCGAAGAAGGATGCCCTTCTGCTGCAGCTAAGTTCACAAGGCGTCCTTCGCCAAGTAAGTAAATGCGACGGCCATCTTTCAACGTGTATTCACGGTTATTTTCCCGAATCACCCGATCTTTCTTCGCCATTTTTGCTAATTCTTCGGTGTTAACTTCGACGTTAAAGTGACCGGCGTTGGCTAGAATCGCCCGATCTTTCATGACTTCAAAATGCTCCTTGGTAATAACATCGCGCATTCCGGTTGAAGTGATAAAAACGTCGCCGAGGGGTGCTGCGTCAATCATGGGCATGACGCGATACCCTTCCATCCGGGCTTTCAGTGCTTGGAGGTAATCAACTTCGGTGACAATGACATCTGCGCCCATACCCCGTGCGCGTTGGGCAAGTCCTCGACCGCAGTGTCCAAATCCACCAATAACTATGGTGCTTCCGGCAAACAGGATGTTCGTTGCTCGTAACACTCCATCTAGGGCGGATTGACCGGTACCAAAGATGTTATCCATCTCCCGCTTGGTCACAGAATCATTTGCAGCAATGACCGGGTACAAGAGTTTTCCATCGGCAGCCATCGCGCGAAGACGGTGGACGCCCGTTGTGGTCTCCTCTGAGGCGCCAAGCACCTTCTTAGCAAGATCTGGTTTCTTGGTATGAACTCTGAAAATGAGATCTGCACCATCATCTAGGGTAAGTTGGGGGTTAATTTTGAGGGTTTGATCAATACACCAATAGTATTCTTCCGTGTTCAGGTTATGCCAAGCGAACACGGACACATTATTTGCCACTAGAGCTGCTGCTACGTCATCTTGAGTGGATAAAGGATTACAGCCACTCCACGAAACCTCTGCACCCGCAGCAACAAAGGTTTCAATTAAAACTGCGGTTTCTTTGGTCACATGTAGACAACCGGAAATCCGCAAATTTTCGAGTGGTTTGGTTTTTGCGAATTTTTTGCGTATTCCCATTAAAACGGGCATCTGAGATTCTGCCCAATCGATTTTTTTACGACCTTGTTCAGCGAGGGCAAGATCTCGAACTTTGTAATCTACCATAGAAATGCACCTGTCAATGTTTTGAGTATCATCTTTCCTTTAAGGATTTCACCACTTTTTAGAGTAGTAAAAGGATGAAACGTCGAATATAACTAGAGCTATTTATGGAAGCTAAAGATAGTTCTAAACGGGGAGTTGATATGAGCCTTTTCCTGATCCTAACAGCAGTTGCTGGCAGTTTAATTGCAATTTTACCCGCATTTCTGATTTTTCTTTACATTGCTCGGTTTAAAGGGAGTATGTGGTTGTCGGCCCTCCTTGGTGGAATTTTCTGGCTCTTGGCATTATTGGCTCGGACTCCAATTCTTCTTGTTCTCGATTTGTGGGGGCTAACCATCGCTCCACCATTTTATGCAATTTATGTCGCCATTCTAATTTTCCTAGGTTCGCTGATGGCAGGGCTTTTCGAAGAAGGGATCAAATACGGATTCCTCAACAAATACCCTGCATTCATCAAAACGTTAAAACATGCTCTTTGTTTTGGTTTGGGCTGGGGATTGTGCGAAGCGCTCTTAGTCTATGTCCTTACTGTGCTCACCTATGGGTTTCTCTATGAATGGCTGATAACAATTGTTCCTCTACCTTCTGAGTCAATACTAATTTTCAACTTCATACTTGGAGCAATTGAACGAAATATTGCCATTGTCTTTCATGTTTCTGCTACTATCCTTGTTGCTTTGGCCGTGTGGCACCACCGGTTTATTTTCGCCTTAGTAGCCATTCTCGCACACTTCTTGTTCGACTTTATTCCTCTAATAATTCTCCAATTCATCCTCTATCCAATATTAGATCCTTTCATCGCGACAATCGTGGTCGAAAGCCTTTTTGCTGTCCTAGCACTGTTCATCCTTTTCCTAGCCTACTGGCTCCTGAAAAGGGGAGGCGGTCCCCCCCAAATCATAGCCGAATCCGAGCCAGAAACAAAAGTCACATAAACCTAATAATGTGCAGGAAAAGTCTGTGAGCGGAACATTGTGCCAGAACTACCGGATCTTGAAGTAGCTAAAGATATCCTCAACCGAACATTGGTTGGAAGAATAATCAAAGAAGTTGAAATTCACAGTCCACTCTTACTACGTCGCCCAACAGCTGAAACTTTCATTAAAGAGCTGCAAAATAGCACGATCAAGGGTTTTAACAGGTTTGGTAAATTTCTTATTATCCAATTTGCGCCTGAAGCACATTTGTATATCAATTTCATGCTTGCTGGACGACTCAAATTACAATCGCCATCGACTTCCAAGCAGAAAAAAATGGGATTCCGGTTTCAGCTAGATAATGGATGGGATTTACGATATATTGACCCGAAAAGCATGGGGAAACTCTATCTGCTCCTAAAAGATGAGTCTACGTCTCTTATCCCCAACTTTGATGAACAAGGACCGGATGCGCTTGATCCTACTCTAACCTTTGATGTGTTTCAGCAGCGAATTCGGAAGTTCAATGCAGTCATAAAACACATATTGGTGAATCAACGATTCGTTGCGGGGCTAGGGAATGCGTATGCAGACGAAATTCTTTTTGCAGCGAAAATTCTGCCGTTTCGAAAGCGTTCAACTCTAACCGAAACCGAAATCCAAACCTTGTATTCAGCCACCCAATCTGTGCTACGACAAGCTATAACAACAATTGCAGATCGAGTTGGTGACACGCTCCAATTTGAAGTCCGCGATTTTCTTCAAGTCCACGGAAAGGGAGGAGATTCCTGTCCCGTTTGTAAAACAACCCTTTCTTCTGTAAAATCAGGTGTACGTTTAGCGAACTTTTGTCGACAATGCCAAGTTTAGTGAATTTCGTGAAACTCTAATTTTTCGCAGAATTTTTTCCTCAAGGAACAGTATTAAATGCCATATTCGACACAAGCTGAATTGCCGAAGAATGCATAGAATGCGGCTTTATGCACCCTTTGGATATCTGTGGGAGTTGAAAGACGCGCTGAATTCCAGGGTTACTTTCAAGTGCGAGGTGTGAGCCTAAATGGTACTTTATGGCATCTGGCTCATCGATGCAAATAGTGGACTGCTCCTGTCTCATATCACCGTTCCGGGATTCTCCTTTAATCCCGACCTTTTTTCCGGATTCATCGCTGCAAGTCACGACTTCGCGCATGAAACCTCCGGCGGTAATCTCAGTTCAATTGCCATGGGAAACTTCAAGCTTCTTATCCAGCGGGGTCGTGTATTGATGAAAGTTCTCGCAGTCGGAGCAAGAGATCCTGACGCCCGGTACGATCAATTTTTCAAAAGTATCGAAGTCAAAATCGATCCGGTCTTAGCTAATATGTACCGTGAGCCAAACGGATTCAAAGCCGTCACCAGTGAATTTCGAAAAGAACTGCTCGAAGTAATCACCAAGGAACTCGAAGAATTCGCGACACGCAAGGCTCCTACTGACTTATCAGAGTTGGCAATTCTCCAAGAAGAGGAAGCTCGAACCTTACTTTTAGCACTTTTAACACGGCAACAAGCTGAATTGACTTCAGAACTCGCTACAACCAAAATTGGGTATTCCTACCCACTAGCTTCATCCATTACTGGACTCGACGATGAGGAGGCAATGCAGTTACTTGAACGTCTCGCCGATTATGGAATTCTTCTCACTGAACCCACAGATAGCTCACTGGCCTGTCCAAAATGCAAGTCTCTTCATCTTCATCCCCACCTTCTTTGCCCTGGCTGTCAAACGCCTGCCCAACCTGTCGAACTCTTCGAACATCTCACCTGTGGAACCATTAGCGTACGAATTACAGACGAACAAGAAATCTATTGTAACCGATGTGGAATACGCAGTAGAGATGAACACGAATTCCGTGTTTTCCGCGGATACCAATGTCCTCAATGCAACTCCTCGTTCAAACAACCCCAGATGATCTTTGTGTGCCATTCTTGCCACAATATCACCGAGCCTGAAAACGCAGGAATAACGGTTCTTAAAAAATATGTGCTAAATCCAGGGCTTATCTCGGAGCTTGAATTCCTCCTTGCAAAGACCATTATGAAAACGAAAAAACCTGCTAAAATCCTGTTAAAGAAGAAAGAGGTAAGAGAAACACCCCCCTCAGAAAGACCGATGTCCCCCTTCACTTCTCAGACTACTCAAGAACTGATAACATCGGAAGAACTCGAAAAAACTTCAGTGTTGCAAACAGCTGTCCCAGTCTCTATTGAAGCCGCACACCCCTCTTCCTCTTCTTCTCAATCCTTGGAACGAATCGTCACTAGCGAAGAAGCTCAACTGGTCGAAGAACTTCGACAATTAGAGTCTGCCCTCAGCTCGGGTGTTATCACTGAAGCTGAGTTTGACCGCCAATTCATAAAGCTAAAACATCAACTCCGTCGAATCCGTACCCAGTAACTCCTCTAATTTACTCCACTATTCACCATTCAATCGTTTTTCTGTTCTTAAATTTTGACTTTTAGTTGTATTAAAATAGGACAACCCAGTTCAGCTTAGACAATTTAACATGGTTTTCATTGCCAAATACTATTGAAGTGAAAAAAATGGAAATCAAACGGATCGCCGTCATCGGCGCGGGTGCCATGGGCACAGGTATCGCATATCAAGCTGCCCGGTTTGGCATCGAAGTCAACCTCAACGACCTCAAACAAGAATTCATCGATAAAGGGAAAAGCAAAATCAAAGACATGGTCAAAACGGGAGTCGAACGCAAGAAACTAGATCTCAAAGCTGCCAAAGCTATCATCGATGGAATTCATGGCGTCGCCGACCTTAAAGAAGCTGTCGAAGACGTTGACATGGTCGTAGAAGCTATCTTTGAAGATATGGAAGTCAAGAAAGAACTCTTTGGTAAACTTGATGAATACACAAAAGCTGAAACCATCTTAGCCACAAATACTTCTTCACTTAGTGTCACCGAAATAGCCACAGCAACTAATCGCCCAGACAAAGTAATTGGAACTCACTTCTTCAATCCCGTCTACACAATGAAACTTGTAGAGATTGTGCTGGGTGAAAAATCATCCAAGGAGACCATTGAAACAGCCATAGAATTTTCTAAGAAGCTTGATAAAACACCTGTCAAGGTGAAAGATTCACCAGGATTTATTGTCAACCGGATTCTCGGCGCTCTAATGGGTGAAGCAATCAAGATTCTTCAAGATGGGCTAGCCACGGGTAGGGATATTGACACTGCTATGACGCTTGGAGCCAATCATCCAGTTGGACCCCTTACTTTGGCTGATTTTGTCGGGTTAGATATAGCCGTAGCCACTGCTAGTACTCTTCATGAAGGGCTTGGTGATTGCTATGCTACACCAAAGTTGTTGTTGGAAAAAGTGGAAAAAGGTGAACTCGGTATGAAATCTGGCAAAGGGTTCTTCGAATACACCGAATAAGAATCTTGAAAATGGAGGAACATGAAATGGAAACTCTCAAGTACAAAATTGAAGGACATTTTCTTGCAGATGAAGAAAACATCGGCGTTATTACCCTCAACAGACCCGATGCCTTAAACGGCATCAACCCTCAAATGGTCAAAGAATTCACTGAACTTCTTGACAAAATCGAAAAAGATGACAAAGTCCGGGCCGTCGTAATCCGGTCCGCCTCCGAGAAAGTCTTCTCTTCTGGAGCCGACCTAAAAGCTGCTGCATCTTTGGCATCAGATCCCGAAGCTGGACGAAAATTCTTAGTAGATGGTCAAGCTCTTTTCCGCCGTATCGAAACATTCCCCAAGCCTGTAATCGCTGAGCTTAATGCATTAGTAATCGGTGGGGGCCTTGAAATGGCGATGGCTGCAGACCTCCGCGTGGCCGCGAAGGATGCGAAATGCTGGGTTACTGAGGTAGTGAACGTTGGATTAATCCCTGGCTGGGGTGGAACACAACGACTACCAAGGCTCGTGGGAATGGGTCGAGCAAAGGAAATCATCCTGACGGGTCGACAAATCCCTGCAGACGAAGCGTACGAAATTGGTCTTGTTAACAAAGTTGTGCCCTCTGATGAATTACATTCAGAGGCATTATTTATGGCCCAACAAATCGCTGATGCTGCTCCTGTTGCCGTCCGACTCGCGAAGAAGACACTCAATATGTCTTATGATGTAACGCTGGAGGAAGGCAACAAAGAAGAGCTGGAAGCCCTTCTTGAAACCACGCAAACCGAAGACTTTGGAATTGGCGTATCAGCCATTTTCCAAAAAAGCAAACCCAAATTCAAAGGGAAATAACACTCCTTCAACGAGTCTAACTTCTAGAACAAACGAAAAGATTCTATTAGCGAAACTCGTGATAGAAACACAAACTTAGAACCCCAAAAAAGGTGAAAAACAAGTGGTAATTCCAAAAGTCGCCATTGTAGGCATCGGCCATAGCAAATTTGGCAAACGCGGCAAGGTCATCAATGAGGACATAGAAGGCGAAAAAGCTACTTACCCTGCAGTCACCTTCCGGGAACTTGCCCACGAATCCTACTTCCCTGCCCTCGAACACGCTGGTATTACAAACGATGATGTCGAAGCAAGTGTCGTTGGCATCGCCGCCGAAGCCTTTGCCGGTCAAGGCGCCGGAGCAGCCCTCGTAGCAGACGAAGTCGGAATAATTGGTAAGCCAACAATGCGCGTAGAAACAGCATGCGCTACCGGCTCCACCGCTATCCGCAGTGCCTGGGCTCAAATTGCATCTGGGCAATTCGATGTCGTGGCCGCCATCGGCGTGGAAACCATGACTTGGCTAAGTTCAGCCTACGCAACAGAACTCATGTCAGTAGCGGGTGACCACCGCTGGGAGTATATCTACGGGATTAGTTTTCCCACATTTTATTCACTTTATGCAGCTCGAAAGATGGCTGTTGATGATCTTACCCGAGAACAACTGTCATCGGTTCCCGTTAAAAGCCATTATTATGGCTACTATAATAAGAACGCCCAACTACGTCGCCAAATCACAATTGAAGATGCTAGTGAGTCAATTCCCATTGCAATGCCCTTACGATTGTATGACTGTTGTCTCATCAGCGATGGGGCAGCAACCGTCATCATGGCTAATGAAGAAAAAGCCAAAAAAATGTCCAGTGAACCCCTCTGGATTACCGGTATCGGCACATCATCCGACACATTCCGAATTACAGATCGACCAAATCTGACCAATATCGCGGGTAATGTTCGTGCTGGCGCGATGGCTTACAAACAAAGCGGAAAAACCGTTAAGGATATCGATGTTGCCTATGTCCATGATTGCTTTAGTATTGCTGAAATCATGGCTTACGAAGACCTCGGTTTTTGTGAACGCGGAAAAGGCGGTGAATGGTCTGCAGAACGTGGAGCATATATTGATGGACCAGGTGTGCCAACCAATGTGGATGGAGGTCTTAAATCAAAAGGTCATCCGCTAGGTGCGACTGGTATCGGTCAAGTCGTCGATGCTTACAAACAAGCATTTGGCACAGCTGAGAAGCCACGCCAAGTCCCCGACGTTGAAGTCGCCCTCACCCATAATGTGGGTCAACACGGGCAATTTGTGAACGTGTTTATTTTGGAACGCTAAGGTGAACTGTGATGAGTGAACGTGAAATTGGTTTCGTTGTTGAGCTTTCATCAGATGTGAAGAACCGACAGCGGATGACAGCTGAATTCCGAAAATTCATCGGAGGCCTTGAAGAGGGTAAGTTCTTAGCAACCAAATGCAAAAGTTGCGGAAAAAAATTTATGCCACCCAGGTTTACTTGTCCATGCGGCGGAGCTGATCTTGAGTGGTTTGAAGTGAACCCTGAAGGCACCCTCTACACTTGGTCGATTGTCCACTTTGCTCCAGATGGCATCGCCAAACAAACCAATGTTCCCTACGTAGTTGGCGTGATTGAGTTCGAAGACGAACTCCGCCTCGCTGCACATATGAAGGGACTAAAAAGCAAACCCAAAGTGGGAATGAAAGTCAAAGTTGAACCTCAAGAACTAGAAAACGGGAACCTAGCTTACTTCATCAAGCCTGTCTAGCTCATGCTAGTAGGCTCTATTTTTCTTTTCATGGCTGATACTCCAGAACAATATGCAGTGCTACAATTAGTTGGTCCGTGAGTCGATATCACTTTCTTCGATGATAGGGACACAAAACACATAGAGCTCAAATCTAAGCAATGGGTTTCTGCAACAAAATTGTCTTTAAAGCTCTGTAAAACTAGTTCAAAGCCCGTCAGATTTAGGTGAACTCTTGGAGAAAGTCAGTGAAACCTTTTACTTTGAGGGGCTGCTTTACAAGCGGAGTTTTTGTAAGTTGGGGAAAGGAACTCCGATAGACTGGTCGGTCTGCTTGATAGAAGATGCCGATAGGAATCTTGTCGCCCCATTCTTCGGCTCGTTTCATTGCGGAAAAATAGTCTGAAGGGTCATGGCCTTGTTCCTCGAGTTTGTAGACACGTTCACGATAAAACTTGTAATCTTGGACTAGATTCCAAACAACACAAACCTGAAGCATATCGACGAGGGCAAACCCCTTGTGTTGGATAGCAGCTTTCATGAGTTCTTTGAGGTGTCCAACATCGCCAACCCAACCACGGGCAACGAAGGTAGCATTACTGGCTAAAGCGATTTTCAGCGGTTCGATGCGCGGGGGAAAGGCTCCATGCGGTGTGGTTTTGCTAATAAAACCTTTGATACTTGTGGGTGAAATTTGTCCCGTGGTGAGTCCAAAGACTTTGTTATTATGAGTGAATAATTTAACATCGATGTTGCGACGTGCTGCATGTGGGAAGTGTCCAAGTCCTTCGTCATATTGGTCACCATCACCAGCGTGACCAATAATGGTAAGGTCATGGTTTGCCATCTTTATTCCAGCCATAACTGGTAGAACACGTCCGTGGATGCCATGGAATCCGTTGATGTTGATGTAGTTGGAGATTTTTCCGTGGCAGCCAATTCCCGTGACAAGTATAACTTGTTCGCGTGGAATGCCTAGATCAACAATGGCGGTATGCAGAGCTCTTAAGATGCCAAAATTGCCACAGCCTGGGCACCAAGTATTGGGTTCTTGAGTTTTGATGTTTTCTCGAGTTGGTTTCTCCATCATTTTTCATTCCTTTCTAATCGTTTTGTTGCTGCTGCCATGAATGCAGCGGTTTCTTCGTGTCGGGCTAGAATGAATCGGATTTGTTTACTGCGTCGAAAGTCATCAATCAACGGGAGGTTTGAATCACCAAGACTGCCATAAATGTATTTTATGCCTAAAGCTTCCAATTGCTTTACGATTTTATCCGCAACAGTTGTTCCGATGTCTTCAGCACCCTTTGTAATACCTTCAGGAACGAACGCAGATTTCGGTGCGCCACAGACAGGACAATGGAAAGTCTTGGCATCCACATCAACAAACCTCATACCTTGTTCATTCTCATCATACACCCAATTACAGACCATGCATCGAAATCGTGCCAAATGTCCTCACATCCATCCTTGTTTTAGAGTTCCTCCTTGATTTGTCGGCTGAGTTGAAGTGGATTAAATGCCCTGCCATCATAACGTAATACCATCCGTGGTATTTCGATACCGGTATGTTCTTTTATTAGGCTTCCAAGTTGGGCAGTTTGGTTTCCCTCAATCAAAATCGAGGTCTGACCCTTTAATGCCAATTTTACCTCCTCCGTTGGAAAGGGGCTAAGATAAACGACTTGTAAAAAATTGGCTTTGATGTTCTCTTTCCTAAGGATGCGAAGCACTTCGAGAGCGACTCCTTTGGTAGATCCCCAGCCAACAAGGGTAATGTCAGCACTTTTGGGTCCATAGATTTTAACAAGAGGTTGCTTCTTGAGTCGTTTCAGAAGCTTCGGCAATTTGTCAAACCGTTTATCTGCCATTCTTATGGTAATTTCGCAATCATCCCCCTGAAATCCACTTTCTTTGTGTACGGCGGAATCTGTATGGATTAACGCACCCGGGGTCCCGGGTATCAGACGTGGGGAAATCCCATCTGAGGTCAACTTGTGTCGCAAATAGGGTTCTTTTTCAGAATACGGCGACAGGGGAAGGAGCTTACCACGATTAATCTCCACGCCGTCAATTATGAACGGTTTAGTGGATGTGGAGCTTTCAATGAGATGCTTGTCAGTTAACAGGATAACAGGGATTTGGAATTCATCGGCGAGATTGAAGGCCTCAATTGTGAACTCGTAACACTCATCAACGTCACCCGGGGCAATAACCACTCGAGGAAATTCACCATGCGAAGCGTGAACCGCAAATCGCAGGTCGCCTTGAGCTGTGTATGTGGGAAGACCTGTGCTAGGTCCGGTTCGTTGCCCGAGCATAATCACTAATGGTGTTTCGGTCATACCAGCCATGCCTAGAGTTTCAGTCATTAAGCAAAATCCTCCACCGGAAGTACCAGTCATCGCCCGAACACCGGTATATGACGCACCCACAGCCATATTGATGGCCGCAATTTCACTTTCCGCTTGAATAACCACTATCCCAAAGCGTTCTGCTTGGGCGACAAGAAAATGAAGTACAGGTGAAGCCGGCGTCATGGGATACGCTGCATAAAATTTGCAGCCTGCAGCAATGGCACCCAGTGCAACTGCTTCATTTCCTGTAATAAAAATTCGATCTTTCTGAATCTCTTTGGTAGGTACAAGCTTTTGCTTTAGCTTCTGAGTAAAATGCTTTTGGGCGTAGTTAAATCCCGCACGGGCCGCATTCACATTCATGTTGACAACTTTTTCCCCTTTGCTAATGAAGAAATCCCGAAGCATCTCTTCCAAGATGTTAATGTTATAGCCTAAAATTCCGAGTGCGGCACCCAAAGCAACGGTATTACGAACAACCTTTCGACCTTGAACTTCCTTGACAATCGTTTTGAGGGGAATTGAATATAGATTCTGGATCGTTTTTGGGAGATCAGGACTTTCAGCAGGAATTTCATCTCCATCGTAGATGATGCCTCCGCCAGGTTTCAGCTCTTTCCAATGGCGCTGAATCGTATTTGCATCGAGAGCAATAATGAGATCATGCGTATCCCAGTGGTTATACACGGGGTCCGTACTAGCACGGACCATGTAGAAGTTGTGACCACCACGAATCAGGGAAGGATAATCCACGGTTCCAAAAACATGTAATCCTCCACGCATGAAGACTTTTCCTAGTGAAATTCCAGCCGCAGAGATTCCTGCACCAGCTTCACCACCAATCAAAATTGATACTTCAGTTGTCAGACTCATCTGGTTCGCTCCAGTTTGATAACAAGTTTTTTCGGTTCAAAACTCTTTGCCAATTCTTAAAAATCTTTTAACCAGATCTCACTTCTGGTTGGTTTCTTTCTCATTTTTCATCATCCACAAACCGTTTATGGTTGAAAGACATTTTACCCACGAGTGTTAGCACGTGAAGATTCGTGTTGTTCCCACAGAGTTCTTTTCTGAAGGTGAAGCAGTTCGAGGAAACTTTGTCCTTCCAGATAAAGAAGGGGTATTTGCAGGTATCTGTAAATTTCATGGGTTCCCTGGCGCCTCTGACCAAGTAAGTGGAATCGCTACACGGCTTGCCAAAGCAGGATTCGTTGTCCTCACCTTCGATTTTCGAGGGTTTCGGTCTAGTGAGGGACGATTCAGTCTCGCTGGTGAAATTTATGATGCCAAAGCAGCAATCACCCATTTCATCGAATCAGAATTTGTTTCACCCGAATTTATTGGGATTTTTGCAGCAAGTTTTGGTGCAGCCGCTGCTGTGAGAGAAACAATAAGAAATCCGTTAATCACATCGTTGGCTCTTCGAGCGCCCGTCTATGATACTCTAGCTTTTGCCAAATCGCCCTTGGTTCCTGCAGGCATTGAAGAGCTTCTTCGTACAGCACCAGATGAAGTTATTGGTCTTACTGACCCGAAATGGCGTCATGGGCTAGTTGAACGTATGATTCAAGATGCGAAAAAAATCAATCCTATAAATGAAATCCAGAAACTGGCGCCTAAACCACTTTTGGTCATTACTGGAGATGTTGACAAAGAAATTGATCTTGCTGGTGTAACTCGGTTCTTCAATGCCGCTAAAGATCCGAAAGAATTGGTTATTGTTCCCGGAGCCAATCATAGCCTCTCCAACCCTGTCGCCTTTGAAGTAACAATGGACGCCATTGTCGCATGGTTTCAACGACAATTTGTCTACGGCGATTATCTGGGAATTTAACAATTCTTATTTCGACGACTTGATTTATTCTGTTTAGAGGATTCATCTGTTCACATCTTTGAGTGAGTTACAGCCTGTCATTATCATGGCACGATGTAAAAGTCTTTTAACATAATCAAGATACAACTTCACTGCGGTTGCCGCCGGCTAAGGCCGTTCGAGCAAGTGGTCGCCCAATTAGTATCACTTGAGCTCCGAGAGTACCAAGGAGTTAAAAGAAATCGTTAATGCGATCAACTTACCGGTCTTTTTCAAGGAAATCATGTCCCTAAAGGAGCCGCCAAAGTCTTGGATACCGGAGTCTATGGTTTTTATGTGTCTAATCATAGTGGACGTGTCCAAGACTCGGGTATTGGTGTTGCAGAGGTGCTTCCTGACATAGTTACTGAGTTTGGCAAGAAAATCACTATCATGAAATGTATTTCATAAATCGTCCATATTTGTAATAACTGAACTCTAGTTCCTAAATTTCTCGTAGGTTTACTTATCAATTTGCAATTTTCTTAGCGTAGCGGTTCACCGAAGTTTTTAGGGATGAACTTACTGCCTTTCTTATGGGTGACAGAGTTGATTTATTGCCCACAATGCAAAAGAAAATTCCCTGACTATGTTGAAGTCTGTACAATTTGTGGTGCTTCAATTAGGACATTAATCAAAGAACCTGAAGATCACGGTTTTCATTTTTTAGTGGTTAACCCAATTGATGTTCCTAATGACTGCTAAAACTACGAATGTGTTCGAAATTAATTTACATCCTCTATACCGTTTGGTTTCTTCAAAGGAACTAATCGCTTTATTTGATCTTTCGTGGTTGAAGACTAACGAAGCAAATTGTAATATTTTCTAATAAGAGACGCTGCCTCTGTCAAAGTCATTGGCAACGGTTCTTCGCTCATCCTTTCAGAATATTCACGGGTTTTTTGGAATAGCTGTGCAAGAATAGGTGGTTCAAGGTTGGCTTGGTCTAAGACTGATAAATTAGAGAAAATTTCGGAAACAGAACCTGCTCCAATAAATCTTCCCTCACTTAGTACATATGCTCGTTCTGCAAGTCGTGGCACAATGTTCACATCATGAGTCGCTGTAATAATAGTTAAATCGCCTTCAGAGTGAAGTTTGGACAAGAATTTCACAAATTCATCGCGACTTCGTGGATCCAAATGGGCGGTTGGTTCATCAAAGACAAGGATCTTTGGACGCATTGCTAAGACGGTGGCAATGGCTGCTCGCATCTTTTCTCCCACGCTTAGATGGTGGGGGGGGGGTTTTCTTTGAGGTGTGGAAGACCTACCACTTGTAGTGCTTCATCAACACGTGTATTTACCTCTACTTCAGAAAGCCCCATGTTCAAAGGGCCAAACGCAACATCTTCCCAAAGAGTGGGCATAAAGAGCTGGTTGTCTGGCTCCTGAAAGACAAGACCAATTGAGGCTCTGAGTTCACGCACGTTTTTTGATGTAAGTTCTTGATCAAGAATTTTAATAGATCCTTAGTTAGCTTCAATGATGCCACACATCACTGAAGGCAATGTTGATTTCCCTGCTCCATTCGCCCCGAGTATGACTGCGCGTTCATGTAAACCTACTTGAAAATTAATATCTTCTAGGGCAAGGTGGCCGTCTGGGTACTGATACTGAATATTTTTCAAATCTACTGCACAATGAACCATTTTCAAAACCAACCTCCAACAACTGTAAAGGGTGCAAAGAGTGGTGTAAAATATATCATAACAGCAATTAACAATAGGCTAATTGCAAATGCATAATCCTTCAATTCCATTTTCAAATGTGTTACTAAATGGAATTTTCCCGAAAATCCTCGGGCTAACATAGTTTGGTAGACTTTTTCTCCCCGTTCGTATGCACGAATAAACAAGGTACCGATCATACTCGAAATTGTACGCCAAGTTCGAAGACGGACTATACGTTCTTTTTTTACTGTACGTGCTTCTCTAGCAAGACCCATTCGGTATGCTTCATCAGAAAATAAGAAGATGTAACGATAAGTTAATGCCGTCAATGCTATGAAAAGACTTGGCACTTGAAGGCGTTGCATTCCATGAAGGAGCACAGAAAAGCGTGTAGAAAGTGTCAACAAGCTTAGAGCGGCAAGACAAGTCCAAATTCTCATTGTGAATATTGCCGTTCGATGAAGTCCTTCAATTGAAATCGAGATTATCCAAGGACCAATCGAATAGATGAATAGAGGAATACCAGGCGTGATAAAAAGCCAGGGAATTATAACTATTACCGCATCCTTAAACCCGGTGGTACAGTTGTTTTTTCCACAGTTCATCCATATGATCCCTCACTAATGCGAGTAGGAAAGAACTATTTTGAAACACAACGGGTCGAGTGGCTTTGGACTGGTTTCGGTGAACCAGTTATTGTTCCTTTTTACCACCGTTCTCTCCCATCGATCTTTGAACCTTTAATTGAAGCTGGGTTCCAAATCAAAAAAGTCCTGGAAGCTCAACCCCTAAGAGAGTTTCAAAAAGTCAATCCTGAAGACTATGAAAAAGTTTCAACCAAACCAACCTTCCTTTGTATGAAAGTGCAGAGGCCATAAACATTCTAGTCTCGCTAAGTTTCTTTCAGTTGTTTTAGCATTTTTTTAATTTCAGTGGTTGGTAGTTGGCATTGATGATTACTACACACGTAGACTGTTGTCTTCCCATTAATTCGTGTATACTCCCTAGTAAAGGGGGCAAGCTGAGTTATTTGTTCTTCATCTTTTTCAGGAACTAGCAGTAGCACTTTGTTTGGTATAAATCGATTAGTAATTGCTTGAATCATAGTAAGAGTGTCAGGGGCTGTTCGATCTCCAATTAAGACTATTTCAAAGGTTGGACCAACCGCAAAATCAACAGCACTAATCATCTGGGTGAATCCTACTGGAGCCCCGAGAACATTACTGGAAAACGCCTGTCCGGTTTTTGCCGCTTTGGATTCTAAATCGGCATCCGCCGTAATTCGGCTCAACCGTAGTAGATTCAGCATTGCCACTGAATTTCCAGAGGGAATAGCACCATCGTATGCATCTTTTTTCCGAACAAGCAACCTTTCCGCGTCGTCAGCGGTGAAGAAGAATCCACCGTTCTTATCATCCCAAAAATGAGAGAGTAATATTTCATTTAATGCAATGGCTTTTGCTAGATATTCAGGTGTAAGAGTTGTTTCGTATAGTTCAAGTAAACCCCAAATCATGAATGCATAATCATCTAGAAAGGCTGGAATTACTGCTTCTCCATCCCGAAATCGGTGCAAAAGACGTCCATCCTTATACATTTCTTGGAAAACAAAATTAGCGGCATGTTTTGCGGCTTTCGTATATTTTGGTTCTCCAAGAATTCTACCTGCTTTGGCCAACGCGGCAATCATTAGGCCATTCCAGTCGACAAGTATCTTGTCATCTTTATGGGGATGAATCCGCTTTTCTCGAACAGTAAAGAGCTTTTGTCGAGCACCCTCTAATAGATTTGTTAATGCTTTTATTGTCAGTTTCTCTGCTACGGCTTCTTTGGAGATGGATCGCGCTAGATGTGGTATATTTGTGCCCATACGCTTTCCTGTTGCCTCTTCCAGAAAGTTTCCTTGCGATTCAAAATTAAACACACTAAGAAATTTTTTCGCTTCCTTCTTTGATAACACATTTCGAACTTCTTGTTCAGACCAAACATAGAATTTACCTTCCTCTCCTTCACTATCTGCATCCTCCGCTGAATAGAAACCTCCTGCTGGACTCGTCATGTCACGGAGTACATAGGTAAGTATCTCTCGAGCAGTTTGAGCATATTCACCCTTTCGTGTTGCCTGGAAGGCTTCAACATATGCCAATGTTAACATGGCTTGATCATAAAGCATTTTTTCAAAGTGAGGTAGGAGCCACTTTGAATCCGTTGAATAGCGATGAAAACCAAATCCTATATGATCAAAGATGCCGCCCAACCGCAATGACTGTAAGGTTTTTTCAACCATCCGAAGTGCTTCAGGATTTCGCGTTCGCTTCCAGTAACGGAGCAAAAATAAAAGATTATGCGGTGATGGGAACTTGGGACGAAATCCAAAACCACCATGTTGTTCATCAAATCGTTCCCGTAATCTGTCATATGCGATTTCTAAAACGCCTTCACTTAATTCCGCTCCAGAGGACCCAGTAGCCGATGCTTCAAGGCTATTTTGAATATTCTTCGAAATAGTGTCTAATCGATTGCGATTATGAGTCCATAATCGTTGGATTTCCGGAATTAATTCATCCATCCCAATCCGACCAAACCGCGATTTCGGTGGGATATAGGTTGCTGCAAAAAACGGATTCTTATCTGGACGCATAATAATGGTTAGTGGCCAACCACCGCTTCCGGTCATCATTTGAGCAACCGACATGTAAAGTGAATCTATATCCGGGCGCTCTTCACGGTCAACCTTGATATTCACAAATACATCATTCATCAGCTTCGCGATGCGAGGGTTTTCAAAGGATTCACGTTCCATGACATGGCACCAGTGGCATGTACTATACCCAATAGAAAGAAAAATGGGCTTGTTCTCCTTTTTTGCCTTCGTAAACGCTTTTTCGCCCCATGGATACCAATTAACAGGATTGTAGGCATGTTGCAAAAGGTAAGGGCTCTTTTCATCAATCAGCTGGTTTGGTTGCTTTCTCGATTTCTTTGTCATAGCTTCATCTCTTAAAATGGAAATTCTATCTTTGTTTTTTTATTCTACCAATTTACTATTGAAGGCTCTGATACTCAATCTTTGAGTGATTTTGATGGACGAAGCTGGTTGACGATATGGTCACACAGCTTTCGAATATGGAAAGCTATACCTGATGTTGGACTTGACAAAAAATTGCGTCGTGTAATTAGATAAAGGGGAATCGACTCGATATAATTGTTAGAATCCCATCTAAATTCATGCTAGTTGGAGAGCTAGATGATGAATGTATCAGAATGATACAACCGCCTGGAGCGTAAAGCCAAGGAGTTGAGAAGATTCCAGTCCCCCAATCTGATAGCATACCGACTGGAGCTCCATTTATATCTCTAATGTCAAGGGTCCATGAATGTGATTGGGACGTAACCTGAAATGTTATTCTGATACCAGTATGGGCTGGACCATAAATCACGGTGATGTCATCGTTCAATGATAAGGTAAAACCACTAAGATTGACAGGTGTGGTAAAAGTACGGGGAGTGGCCATTCCCAGATAAAATGAAACACCGCTGAAGATAGTGATTAAGATCACTACGATTATTATAGATCTTGCATTCGCTCTAATCCTTGATTGTTTTTTGCTCTTCTTTGATTTACTCAAAGAGAAAAAATCCTGTCAATTATTACAGAAAGTACTCTCCTTCTATTTAGGCGTTTAATTTTTGAATTAGGAAAGGCTGCGTCACTCCTTCCTCTATACCTTTTCTTGCTTCTAAGTAAAATTGGTAACTTCTAGGTGTTGAGATCAAGTGCCGACAATCTCAAAAGGTTCTTTGAAACTATTGTACATGATAGAAGTGATATTATGTCAGAGTATCTTCTATTATCAGTATATCGAAGGCATCTAGAAGCTAGCGGGTATGACGTTGAGCAAAAGGCTACGATTCCGGGGGGCGTAGTGGATTTGTTGGCAAAGTCTGGAAGTCGAATACTTCTTGCTGAAGCTAAATGGATTCGGAGCCCGGGTGATGTGTATGAAGCCGTGGGTCGGGCTGTGCAAAATAAGGTTGCTATGCCTGAAGGTACACCCGTTGTTGTGATTCCTATTGGTGTGGCCACTGAAGAAATCCGTGAGCGGATCTTGGGTGCGTGTTACAAATATGGTGTTGAAGTCCACTATGTGGATGTCAATAAACGTGAAGTCTTTCAAGATTATTTAACAACTCAAATTTACCCTGCTATTCATTCTTTGATTCAACGTGTTCGAGATTTGAGAAGTCAAGGCCTTTCTCGTCCACAAATCAACGCGGTTTATGCGATAGCTGCATCTTTTCAAAACGTCAAAGATCCACCTGAACTAGTTGATGATGTGAACCTCGTTTTAACAGAACTTAATCCATCAAAGTAGCATCTGAATTCATTTCTTGATGCTTTCTAAGGGAGCGTAAACAACCATAGAAAAATGCATGATTCCCGGGTAATTCGCTATGAAGGCAAAAGGGCGCTTTACCTTATTACTCCTACATGGGGATACTACTGATTACATGAATGAATTGGCTGCTAGTTTTTTTGATATCCATTTCTTCAGGAATTCCTGTGCAGGAATTTTATCAAGCCAGTCTTGGTCTCGATAAAACCCTTCATGTCGAACAGTAACGAGATCTTCAATCGTGGTTGGACGGGTATTTGAAACGTCCTCTTCAAAAAGGTGGAGGGGGTAATTATAGGTCTTCGGAAGTTCATGAAGTTCTCCCATTGGAAACATCGAGAGAATCACACCGGAAAGTGCTGCTTGATGGATAAAAACTTTGTATCGTTTATTTTGTTGATAAAATCTTTGAAAGGGTGGTTTCTTATAAAGTTCGAAAAATGTATCATGCCATATTCGAAATAGTCGATTGGTGGGGCGCGTCACGAGAATACCCGCGTTGAAGTATGGACGTATTTGGGTTGTGTCGACATGTGTTACCATTGGGAAGATGCGGTCTTGTGGAACCTGATAAAATTCATAGATCTCTGTCCAGAATGGATCAAGAGGATCCTTATAGCGTGATCCAATTAATGTGTGGTGCACTGGTCGAAATCCAAGACTTTTATCTTCCGGCAAGAGAAATTCTTTGGGATCATTCAAGACAAGAGTGTTCGAATCTAACCAAGCGAGTAATGAGGTATCTCTTTCTGCTAATGCTTCAGCAAAGGCAATCGCTTGGATTGTATCTGCAAAAAAGAATGGGAGCTTTGATTCATCCATGGCGAATGGAATGATTTCAACATCAAGGTCTTCTAACCGGGTCTTTGTTGAATTTGATAGATCTTGGGAGGATTCGGGGGTTAAAACCCATATAGGATTTTTTGATAAAGATTCAGCAAACGTTCGAATGCTTTCCACAAGAAGAAGTGCATTGGTTTCTGATTCTTTTCGAGGGAATAACACCGTAGTGAATATGAGTTGTTCTGGCTTCATAATTCAACCAAGCATCACGCGGATCTACAACTTATTAATTAGACTCAAAAAGCCATAAGTATTCTAAAATTCTTTTTGTCTGAGGGATTTTATGGAGAAAACAGCTTCCGAAGTTCTGGTTGATCAGCTGGCTAAAGCTGGGGTGAAATACAATTTTTGGAATTCCGGGTCACAGCATCCTCGGGGTTGTTGAAGCGCTCCGAACTAATGGTTCGGTGACATTTGTCACTGTTCGTCACGAGGAAACCGCATCTTTAATGGCCTCCGCCTACGCTAAGCTTACAGATGAACTAAGTGGCTGTCTATCCATTGCGGGAGCACTAGGTGCGGCTTTTGCTTATCAAAACCGAAACACAGTGAGCTTGACTGGTGATGGTGCATTTGCCATGCTAATGGGTGACTTCACAACAGCAGTCAAATATCAACTCCCTGTTGTGGTCGTTGTATACAACAACAGTGAACTATCCATGATTTCTCATGAACAAGTCCTTGAGAAATTCCCCAAATGTGCCACCGAATTTCTCAAGCCCGATTTTGCTGCATTTGCAGAAAATAGCGGAGGCATAGGTATTCGGATAACTGAGCCAAAGGAGCTCAAACCAGCATTCAGAAAATCATTCAAATCGAAAAAACCAGTTTTAATTGATGTTCCAACTGATCCAAATCAGTTTTGGATTGAACTTGGGAAACAACTTTAGCAGATACTATTGAATTGTGAAGGTAGTTCCTGAACCATTTTCCCGATAGACACTTTCACCAACGATGCTTAGAATCGCTTCCTTCGCTGGTTTTTTAGTGCAATTACATGGTGAGACTAATTTTACACCTTCTTTTTTGAAAAGTTCACCTACAATGACCCCTTCCTCTTCTGTTTTCAGATGAAAACCACCAATCACTGCATGCACCTGACGACCCGGAAATACTTTTTTTGCTGCCTGGAAAGCCCGTCCAACTTTGGGATGCGCACATCCCGTTAGCAGCACGAGACCAACACTTTCTACATTAACTACAACAGCATGTTCTTTGAGCTTCTTTGGGCCCATTGTCCCAGTCGTGGATACACCTGAACGAATCATATTGGCTTCTTCGGCAATCACATGGCGGATGTTTTTCATACTCAAGGTTACTTCCAGGTCATCATGGTGAGCTGGGAGATAGGTGACAAGATCATTATGTTGAATCATTTCCAACGTGGGTTGAATTGCTCCAAAATGATCTTGATGAAAATGTGTGATTACTATTGCACGGAGATTCGCAAAATCAATTCCTAAGGCTTGCACATTATGACGAAAGACTTGGGCACTGCCACTAGTATCCATGAGCAAAGCTTCAGTACGCCCTGGAAAAAGCACATCAACGTGAATGGATAATCCACGGACATTACCCAATCCCGGATGTGCCACTTGATTATCAACAATGGTTGTAATAGTAACTCCTAAGACCTCTTCAACCACCACTTCAGTGGCTGCCATAGTCTCAGACGCCAATCTTAACACTCCGAGAATTTCTTAGCTTCACGGAACTTAATCCTTCTGCAAACTAAAAGTGATTTGGATTTGATTAGCATTTTCATAAAATGTTAGGGAATCTAAAACTCAAAAATCCTTAATGAAGGGTGAAATACGTCGGTGAAAGAGCTCAGAGTCCTCAGAGCTCATAATTTATGTTATCATTCATCGCTATCAAAACGAAGTCAAAAAATAATCCCTAGGTGTTATGAGAATGAAATTGAGACGAGGAGCATAAACCACGCTCCCCGGTGCGATAATGAATTCTTAGTTGACAAGCTTTGAAACGTCTTTTAATCGCATCTCAGCTTCTTTGACAATGCTGTCAACAACTTCCTTGACCGTTGGAATATCATCGATTCCCCCGATAGTCTGACCAACTAAAATGGGTCCTTTCTGCACATCGCCTTTGTAGACGAGTTCGTAGCGCTCCATTTCATCGAGGAGATCATCGGCAGTCATCGAGGCTTCTTCAGCCATTCGTGCATCTCGGTCGGGAACCGGAACCCCGTGCTTCTTTGAATATTCATTCTTGAGCAATCGAATTGGTCCAAAAGCTCCAGTAGTCATCACAGTGTCTTCATCGGTTGCGGGAAGAATCAGTGCCTTGTACTCATCATGAAATTCGCATTCTTTTGTGGCAATGAATCGAGTGCCCATTTGAATGCCTACTGCACCCATGGCTAGTGCCCCAGCAAGACCCTTCCCATCATACCAGCCCCCACAGGACACAACGGGTAAATCACCTGCTAGTTCAACCATTTCAGCTGTGAGGACAGTGGTCGCGACTTTTTCATACGAGTTATGGCCTCCGCCTTCGTAGCCAGTGGCTACTATCCCATCAAGAACGCCCTTCGTACCCGGGAATTTTTTCTGGAACCAATCGGGATTTAGTGCTTTGACCGCAAGCCATTTAGCGGGAATTACGTGGAAGACTAATAGGTCGGGGTCGACGTCTTTGAAATGATGTGCCCCAGGACGGGGATCCCCCGCTGAGGTGATAACTAGGCGGAGTTGTTCTCTCACTTTTTTGTTCTCTTTGCGCAAACGAGGGATGAGCTTGATGAGTTCAGGATAGTCGATTTGAAGGCGAGCTGTTCGAATGTTCACGCCGAACGAGCCATCAGTATTTTCAACCACATCGAGAATATTTTTTTCCATTTCTTTGATGGGGTCAATGTTTCGTAGATTCGTGTGTGAAACAATACCGAAGGCACCAGCGTTGGAGACGGCTGCACAAAGTTTAGTGGTATAAAAGGGACCCATCGCTGCTTGGATAATTGGGTGTTTGCAACCGAGCATTTCGGTGAGTTTGGTTTTAATCATAAATTTCACCTACTGAGAAAGAAGATAAATTTACAGGAAGTTTTCATTTTCATTGTCGGCTGGAGTAATTTAAGTGTGCGGCTTGTTACCCAATTCATCAAAATCGTCAACCTTATAGTGTCGTATTCTCAAAATACTTTGGACGAATTAATCTCAATTGATTGAGGTTGTGGCTACTTACAGAGTTTTCTAATCAAAATTCCAAATGGAGGGTTTTAAGATGATGGGGCTCAGCAAGGTTGATGTGGCTTGTATCAGTCTTATGATAGTTATTGTACTCACTACGGCTGGATATATGGCTGTTTTTGGTGGCTGGACTGAAGTAGATGGTGTTTTAATTTGGATGGGCTGGGTTTGGTGGGTTGTAATCGGGCTAGTCATTGTTTCACTTCTAATAATTATTATCTCCTCAAGAAAGGAAACTGGCTAGCAAGTGGTCAGATATAAGAATCTAAATGTATGAAAGATAGACCAGATCCCATTTGGCACGTGTGGTGTAAATGATAGAATTTGGTCAGCAGCTCTTTTTTTCTCAATCTTGGGATTTGGTGAAGGTCAAAATCGCAACAATGATTGAACAGAATAATTGGAACACATGTTGGGTACCTGATCATTTACGGGGAATGCCTCCTTTTGCTATTGATGCGTTTCTTTCACCATGGACGATGTTAGGAGCTCTTATTGAACTTGCGCCAGAGATGTCCTTCGGAGTTGCTGTGACAGATGCCATTCGCCTTCACCCCGCAATTCTTGCTCAAAATGTTGTTTCTTTGGATCATCAATCAGGTGGACGATTCATTTTGGGAATGGGTGCAGGGGAGAAGATGAACCTAGCCGTATATGGGTTTGACTCAAAATATGCCGTGAGTCGAATGCAAGAATGTATTGAAGTCATGAAATTGCTCTGGACCCAATCAGGATCAATTAGTTTTCAAGGGCAGTTTTTCCAGCTTGATAAAGCTGTCCTTGAACCTAAACCACTCACTCAGCCCTCTCCACCCATATGGATTGCTGGAAATGGTCCGCGTACTCGAAAACTCACGGCTGAACTCGGCGATGGTTGGTTTCCCTTTCCAGCATTACCTAAAACGTATCGAGAAGGCTTGAAAGATATCCATCAGCATATGAAAGTTGTAGGTCGAGAACCTAGCACTCTTTCCTCTGGATTTTGGGGTCGTGTCTTTATGAATGATGACCCAGAACGTGTCTCACAATATTTAGGCGGATTGCGTGAACAACTCTTTTTGCAGCCATCGGTTTTGAAAGATCTAGGATATTGGAAAGACGAGTACACTTCAATTTACAGGAATCAGGGTATTGATCCAGATCGGATTAGCTTACTCACTTATGACGCCGATGATATTGCGAAGCTTGATTATAGTAAAATGCTGCCCATTGTCGCAGATATCCCTGAAGACGCGATAAAATCTATTACCTTAGCGGGATCACAAGAGGAAATTAGAAAGAAGATTCAGGCGTATGTTGAAGCTGGAGCAAGAAGTTTTTGTTTCGAAATTATCAATGGTGCGAGTAAACGAAATGCGCCATTCACCTATTTTGATGTCTCACGGATACTAGCTACAGAGATTTATCCGGCTCTTGAACATTAGCGTTCAACTTTTCGCCCTAAAATGAACACAAAGAGGGCTAGAAAAAACTTACCAATAAATGCAGTAACACTTGCGATCCAAAATTGTGGGACCTGCCAGACAGGTATTGGAGGTGCAATCGCAAAGGATACAAGGGCGGTAGCGAGGCTTGTGATAAATCCAGCCACAAGAGTTGACATTGGGATGCCCTGTAATGAATCAAATAGAAAAAGAACAATTGCCGTCAAAAAGACAGTGAACATCGTCCAAGCAATGAGCTTGGATGGTTCTTCACCATAGCCAAATAGGGTGTCCAATAATTTACTGTTGATCCCCCGGACCGCCCAACGTACTTTTTTGATTGTTGATGATTTTTCTACGTCGTTATTATTGGCTTTCTGGTTGGAAGCCATGTTCCAATAGTGTTTTCGCATTGATCGCATTTCATCTAAGTAGTGCTTGCTACTCCTGTCTAATCGTCCTTCTTGTTTGAAATAAATTTTCAGTACACGATGGTCTCGAGCTATATCACGAGGATCGCGCGGTTTGATATGGTAATCGTTGATGGTGTAAGCTCGAAGTTTATCTCCTGAACCTAAGTCTGAATGTAGGGCATATCGACTCATTTTGGCTACTAAATGATCAAGGGAATCTGCATTTTTTAAAGTGCATAGCATAAGACGGGCTGACCCAAATTCTCCTGCAAAATAGCAGTTTGTGATGTGGGCTCCTTCGAAATGGGCGAGTTGAAGGTCCGCTCCGCGGAAATCTGTAAACTCACAGGTTGCTCCATCGAACATGGCATTTTCAAGATTGGCTCTGATTAGATCAGCAAATTGTAACTGCGTGAGTATTAGCTGGGCACCTTGTAGATTTGCACCCCAAAGGATTGCACCTTTGAGGTTTGCTCCCCAAAAATCTGCTTCAAGAAGGTTGGCTTGGGAAAGATTGGCACCCTGTAAGTTGGCTTTGGTTAGAGATGCCCCATGGAGGTTGGCATCATGTAGCAGTACTTCTAAAAGTACAGCTTCATCCAATCGTGCATCAACAAGGTGGGCTTCGCAAAGGTGTTTGTGTTCTTCATTTGCATCACTGAAGTCAATACCCCGTAAATCTTTGTCGGGGAGGACCTGGTGCCAACGACAATATGGACTACCTGGGACGGTGGGGTGGGTGCAACGTTCCCCCCGTTTGTGACAGGGACGTTCGAAACGATACACGAAAGTGCAGACCGCTGGTGGAACAGACAAGAGTGAAACCCCTCTGGAAGAGCCAGGGTGTCTTTCTGAAAAGGGAGTCCTCCCATTGGCTAATCACTCTAATTTTATGTAGTTATATGGCTTTGGGAGACATTGCAAGGACTTTTAATTAATTCGCGAATTCTTGAGAGGTTTCTAGTATCGCTTATATGGAACGGCTAACGCTAACTTCTCTGAAAATATATCTCCCCTATTAATCTGGTTGAGTATTTATGGGTGAAACACAGGCTTTTGTGGAACAAGAGGAGCGAATTGTTTCAGTCGATCTACTCCGCGGTATTGCTTTAGTTTTCATGATTATCAACCACTTTGGACAAACCTTTGTTGGCGGCGGATTCCATTCCCTAGTTGCAATGTTAATTCTCTTCTTTGGCATAATCCCTGCACCACTATTCTATGTTGTTGCAGGAATTAGCGTTGTCTTGGTAAACCATCGATTCCGATTAAAAGGAGCCTCAACAAAATCAATTTGGCAATGGGCACTCTCTCGTGGAATTCTCATCATGGGATTGGGCTATCTATTCTCTGTAGTCATGTTTGGAACCATCTGGGTGCTTGATTGGAGTATACTTCAGCTCATTGGCTTATCACTAATTGTTGCCCAACTTACAATTTATCTCCCCAGACGCTATCGCGTCTTCCTGCCAATAATTCTAATAATAATTGCTCCTTTTCTTCGTTTATGGTTAAATTATGACTTGATTGTCGGAACTGTTGGGAATATTCACTATGCACCACCTCAAACCTGGCTGGACCATCTTTCAGCTATCATCGCTACTGGAAAAGCTCCGCTTTTTCCATGGCTAGCCTGTCCAATAATTGGCACAATAGTAGGGGAAGCATTTGTTGATAAATCTCCGAATCCTCGACGCCTTGTTAATGACGGATTCGTTGTTGGCAGTCTTCTGTGTTTATTAGTTCTGCCTTTCTTCCTTCTTGGTGATCCTGTCACTCAATATCCTTTAACCACTGGTTTCTTTCTTCTTTCTACCGGTATGACTCTCCTTGCTGTCGCATGTGTCATCACCTCTGTAGATGTATGGCAATGGTGGAATTCTGCAAGCCGATTTTTTGAAATGAACGGCCAAATTGCACTTATCTCATATGTTGCTCATCACTTGTATGGCATCGTCCTCTTTGGTGTAATTCTAGGATTTTATCGAACTATCGGAATCTTGGGTTGGATATTAATAACCTCGAGCTACTTTGTAATCTTCCTTGCATTTGCGTATTTCTGGCTTCCTTTCCGAAGGAAACGGTCATCCTTCTGGGATATCGCAGTAACTTATCTCATCCTCCTAATTGCACTCATTGCGCGATGGATGTTTGCGCTCCTTGGATATTGGGTGTTTTAAACGAGGTACTGATCACGATACTTACTTGTGGATAATAATTAAGTGGCACAAGACGCAGAAGTTTCACTGCAATGACAATCCTCCGAATTGGTCACTTGTCGACGGCTTATCACACGGCTTTCATTCTGATGGGCGGACATTGGGTCGAAGACAAAATGCAGGTTCAAGCTAAATGGCAGCTCTTTCCCACGGGACCTGCGATGGTGCAGGCCTTTAAAAAAGGACATTTAGACATTGGATATATTGGTCTGCCTCCTGCGATGATTGGTATGGAGCAGGGATTGGATATCCAATGTATCGGTGGAGGCCACGTCGAAGGAACTGTGCTAACTGGGCTTGCTGGATATCAGACGATTCAAGAAATCGGATCGATTGAAGCAACCTTACATCAATTCCAAGGGAAGAAGATTGGCACGCCCTCTCGAGGCTCAATTCATGACGTTATTATTCGAAAACTAGTTACCGATGCTGGGCTCTCAGATTCAATCATAATTGAAAATTTTGTTTGGGCTGATTTTATTCTTGAAGCGATGGAGGATAAAAAAGTCGATGCTGGGTGTGGTACACCTCCATTAGCTGTCCTCGCAGCCAAATACTTAGATGCCCCGCTAATATTACCTCCCAGTGAAATATGGCCCTATAATCCAAGTTATGGTATCATTGCTAAAAAAGAAATGATTGTTAATCAGCCAGACCTTATTCGGGGATTTTTACAGATACACGAAGATGCTTGTAACCTCATGCGAGAAGATCCTGTTAAAGCTGCTTCTATTGCGGAGAGAGAAATTTCAATTGTGGATACTAATTTCCTTATACAAGTTTTTCAAATTTCACCTAAGTATTGTGCAAGCCTTCCTTCTGAATATATCAACTCCACACTAGCTTTCAATCCCGTGCTTCAAGAAATGGGTTACATAGAACGACCACTTTCAGAAAATGAGGTTTTCGAGGCAAGTCTAATCGATGAGGTTCATCCTAATCCACAACATTACAGCGATCCAGGAAAACTCGTGTAATCTAACTATCCACCGGCAACTGGTGGAATGATAACGAGTTCGCTTTGGTTATGAACCGTTGTCTTAAACCCTTCTAAATTCGTGATGTTTTTCCCATCAACAAAATAAATGATTTGTAAACCTCGAATGTCGCGACCGGAACGAATCATTCGTTGAAAAGCCTTGCCATATTTTTTAGAAAGAATTTTTAGTACTTCTTCAACGGTTACCCCCTTATCAACTTCGATTATTTCTTCACGAGTTCCCGTGATATCTCGGATGACGCTGAGGTAACGAATCGTCACATACATTTTGGCTCAGTTGTTCCTCTGTAAAGAGATGAGTTATAAACATCACGAAGGTGCTATGGTTTTTCCTAAATCATCCAATCTCTGAGAATCAGTAGAGCAGTAACACTAATTAGGTTGCAGAAATGGTGTTCAACAATGTCTTAAGGTGTGGTGGAAAGGTGAAGCACGGAAAGATTCCCACCCGCTCCAAAATTGTCTGTACCATTGGTCCGGCCAGTGAAAGCACAGAGAAATTAATGAACATGGCGAAGGCAGGTATGGATGTCATACGGTTGAATCTCTCCCATGGAACATTGGAAAAACATCGAATCCGCTTCGAACGAATTCGCAAGCACCTCCCAAATAATCCTATTCTTATGGATCTCGAAGGTCCGAGAGTACGAATTGGTAAAGTTGAAACGCCCTTTGATTTAACTGATGGTGATCAAATAACCTTGACTACCCAGTCAGTTATAGGCGATGCGGCTCGAGTTTCTATATCATTAGTAACGCTTCCGAAGCTAATTCAACCAGGTCAAAGTATATTTGTTAATGACGGTTTAGTTGAACTCAGGGTTGACCAAATTAGGGGTTCGGAGATCCACAGCACAGTCGTTACAGGTGGAGAAATTAGCAGTGAAAAAGGTGTGAACGTTCCGGGTATTGATTTAGGTATGACGGTGCCCACACCTCAAGATATTAATCATCTAAAGTTCATCGCTGAACTAGATCCCGAATTTGTAGCAATATCTGCTGTCAAACAGAAAAATGAAGTCGAAAAAGTTCAAGCATTCTTGCACAGTGAAGGCAAAGACACTCCAATCATCTCGAAAATCGAACATATAATGGCTATTGAAAATTTTGGTGCCATCCTTGAAGCTAGTTATGGAATCATGGTAGCACGCGGTGATCTTGGGGTGGAAATACCTCCCGAACAAGTACCACTTCTTCAAAAAGATATGATCCACAAATGTAACAAAGTAGGAAAACCAGTCATAGTTGCCACCCAGATGCTTGAATCCATGGTTCGAAATCCTCGCCCCACCCGTGCGGAAACAAGTGATGTCGCAAATGCAATATTAGATGGTGCCGATGCAGTAATGCTTTCAGCTGAAACAGCAGTTGGCCGTCATCCAGTTGCCGCGGTTAGGGTTATGGAAACAATCGGGAGACAAGTAATTCCCTCATTTCCCCAACGGAAATCGACCTACTATGATTCAGGAAAACACTTGATTGCAGAAGAACTGGGTCGCTCAGTTCGTTCTCATGCAAAAAATCTGGATGTTCAAATAGTTCTAGTTTTCACCATGGGTGGGTATTCCGCTCGCATGGTCTCAAAATATCGTCCACCTGTCCGAATTATTGCATGTACACCTAATATTAGAGTTCAGCGACAGATGAAATTACTTTGGGGTACCGAAAGCATACTCCTTCAACAACGTGAAAATCTGGATGCGCTACTCCAACTGGCGATAACACAACTTCATAAAAATGGGATTGTCAAAGCCGAGGAACGAATTGTAGTAGTCAGAGCCTCTGCATTAGTTCCAGGAAAAACTAACGTGCTTGAAGTGTTTACCGTTAATGACGTTCTTCAAGCAAAAATTAGCTAGTTTAAAAAAATGCGGTATTAGACGGATGTAAGCCTTTAAGACCTTAAGCAATCTTTGTGAAATCAAATCATGGTGAACATCATTGACTGAGGCCGCAATCGAAGACAAACGAATCAGTCTTGAAGAAGTTACTAAAAAAGTCCATGACGGTGCCCATATCGCCTGGGGTGGCTTCGGATACCAACGGCCCCCTGAAGCTTTTGCCATGGAACTTATCCGACAAAAGAAGCGTGATCTCCGGATTTACACTTGTGGTTCAGAACATGATTTAGACATTCTCGTTGGTTCTGAAGTGTGCTTCGAATTCGAAGTCGCTTTTTTTGCCATTGAGGCTTTAGGTCTTGCTCCAAATCTCCGACGACGATCAAAAGAAGGCAAAGTGAAATTCGAAGATTATTCGAACCTTGCGATGGCATTACGGTTTTTAGGTGGGGCCTTAAATGTTCCATTCATGCCGATTCGGCATATGATTGGAACGGATATGTTGGAAAAAACCAGCCTTAGGAAAAATAAAGCCAAGGTGATTGATTGTCCCTTTACAGGTATACCAATTACTCTCTTACCGTCTATTCAAGCAGATTTTGGGGTAATCTGCGCACAGAAGGCGGACCAGTCAGGGAACGTCCAGATTTTTGGGATTAAAGGTGAAGATAACGAAATTGCTCGCTGTGCAAAGAAGTCTATTGTCTTTGTCGAGAAAATCATTTCGAATGAAGAGATTCGCCAAAATTCGGACAAAACCATGATTCCTAGTCTTTATGTGGATTATGTCGTAGAACTTCCTTTTGCTAGTTGGCCCATGCAGGTATTCGGCATGTATGACTACGATTTGCCTCATTTACAGTATTACGTTCAACAATGTAAAACGGAGGAAGGTTGGCAAGAATACTTGGGTGAATGGATTCTTAGTGTCGAAAGTCACGAAGGGTTACTGAAAAAAATTGGATCGCAACGATTGAAAGAGCTTCGTGCGGATCCGCGATATGGCTATTAATGAGATGTGGTTGGTATGGTTGATTATACTTCAACGGAGTTGATGGCTATTTGTGGTGCTCATGCGGTGCAAGATGGTGAACGAGTGTTTGCAGGAACTGGTCTTCCGGTTCTTGGTGCTATGCTTGCAAAAGTGACACATGCTCCAAATGCAATAATCATCTATGAAGGGGGGAATGTTGACACTCAAAACAAAGACCTCGCATTATCTGTCGCAGATTCACGATTGGGTTATCGTGCTGCCGCATCAATAGGACTCATTGAAACGTTGGGCTTCCTAATGATGCGAGGTCGAGTAGATGTGGGTTTTCTGGGCGCTGCACAAATCGACGAATATGGAAACATCAATACTTCTTATATCGGAGATTTTGAAGCTCCGAAGGTTCGCTTACCAGGGAGTGGTGGTGGAAATGATATTGCAAGTTCTGCTAGTCGCGTAATACTTATGTTTAGACATGATGCTCGGAAATTCGTGAAAAAACTTGACTACCTTACTAGCCCGGGTCACCTCTCTGGTCCGGGAAGCAGAGAGAAACTTGGGTTGATTGGTGGTGGCCCCTCAATGGTGGTTACTGATATGTGCCAGATGGATTTTGACCCTAAAACAAAACGCATTCGATTGAAATCAGTTCATCCCGGTGTGACAGTTGACTGGGTTAAAAGAAATGTTATGTTCGATTTAATAATCCCTGATGATGTTCCTACTACAGCTGAGCCGACCATTCAGCAATTAGAAAAACTCCGTGAACTTGATCCTCAGGGCATTTATCTTGGAAAAGGACAGAAATAGCATTAACCTATTTCTCACCAACGGCTTGAACGATTATATTCCGAGAACGCGGGCGGACATCTAATTCCAGAATGGCGATTTGTTGCCATGTACCCAGGGGTATTTTTCCTTTCATTATTGGAATCGTTAGGCTTGGACCAATGATTGCGGCCCTGACATGACTATGACCATTTCCATCTTGCCACCGAAGATGATGTTCATAAACAGCATTGCGGGGTGCAAACCTTTCCATTGAGTCAGGTAAATCTTTGAGCAGTCCTGGCTCGTATTCAATGGTCGTCACAGCTGCAGTAGAACCTGTACAAAAGACAGTGACTAGGCCAGTTTTAATCCCGCTTTTTTTTACGTGCTGTTCGACTAGTGGAGTAACATCGATAATATCGGGTTCACCTTGGGTGTCTAACTGAAACTCACCTGTATACGTTGTCATTTAATCACCTACTTGTTTGTGATGGTTCATAGATTGATAAAAACTCTGTGTGTTGGAGGATAAAGGTAAAAGGGAGGAAGAAGGGATGGAAGCCGAAATTATATGCTACTTATTGGCGTCGTCGCTGCACTTATTGCCGCATTTTCTTGGGCTGTCAGCGCCGCCTTCTATAAGACAGGCGCAAAAGATGTGTCACCGCTCACTGCCAATCTAATCCGAATTCTTCTTCCACTTCTTATGCTATCATTGGGTGCCTTGATTCTTGGTTTCTACTCACAGATTCTATTTCTCACTTCATTGGATCTTTTCTTGATTGTTGGGAGTAGTTTGTTGGCTTTTGTTGTGGGAGATGTCCTCTATTTTGTAACAATTCAAAATATCGGCGTTAGTCGTGGAGTGCCCATCACGGCTACGTATCCACTTTTTGTACTCCTTTGGCAGATTCTTTTTTTGGCACAACCTTTGCATCTACTCATGTTTCCCGCCGCGATGATAACAGTAGCTGGAGTTGCATTACTCAGTCGGCAGTTGAATATCTCTGCGCAATCTGAGAATGTTATCACGCGTCGAAAAATGTGGATTGGAATCAGTGCCGCTATTGCTACTGCGATTAGTTGGAGTATTAGTATCTTGTTCCTTTCTTCCGTTCTGCAAACAACCAATCTCGTAATAGTGGCAATGGTCCGACTGCTTATTGCTCTAGCCATCCTAACTCCACTCGTCCTAGGACAACGAGTTATCAAAGGTGCAGAATCGCTAACCCGCCAGAAACTCATCTATTTGAGTCTTGGAGGGCTTTTTGCTCTCACATTGGGCTATCTTGCTTTTGCTTTGGCGCTCCAATTGATGGATACAACATCTGTTGCTCTACTCTCTTCGTTAACCCCGCTATTTGCAGCAATAATTGGTTGGCGAAGTCTACAAGAACACTTTGATGTGCCAACACTCATCGCCATCATTGCTTGTGTTATCGGAATTATTCTCACGGTTTTGGCTGTAGGAATAGGTTGATTTTTTGAACTTGACAAAGAGAATGATTTTAGGTCAACTAATTACAATTCCTTATACATTGTTTCAAACATTTGGAGGTAGTCAAATGAAATATGAGGATTTTTACAATCCCAAATACAAACCTGCGGTCAGTGACACTATTTGCACTTTTCGAATTGAACTGCGCGATCCCAGTAAGAGCATGGAATGGGCTGCTGGGGGCGTGGCGGCTGAAAGCTCAATAGGTACTTGGACGGAATTAACTACTGAGAAGCCATATATGAAAAAACTCGCCGCGTCTGTCTTTAAACTCAACGATAATATTGCTCATGTTGCCTATCCCATTGAACTCTTTGAACCGGGCAACCTTCCAAATATCATGAGTTCTGTTGCTGGGAATGTATTTGGTTTGGGAGATATTCAATACCTTCGATTGCTCGATATTCATTTTCCAAAGAAATTGATTCAAAGTTTTCCAGGGCCCGCCTACGGTATTAAAGGTATCCGGGATACAGTTAAGGTTGTTAAACGACCGCTTATTGGAACCATTGTGAAACCTAAACTTGGATTACGCACCAAAGATCATGCTAAAGTTGCTTTTGATGCGTGGGCCGGGGGGTGTGATGTAGTCAAAGATGATGAAAATCTTGCCAGTCAGAAGTTTAATCCCTTCGAAGAACGAGTCGTGACCACCTTAGATCAACGAGATCGGGCTGAAGACGAAACGGGCGATAAAAAAGTTTACTTGATTAATGTTACAGCAGAAACAAAAGAAATGCTACGGCGGGCTCAATTTGTGGAAGACCATGGAGGTCGCGTAGCCATGATCGATATTCTGACCTGTGGCTATTCGGCGGTCGCAACTCTCCGGAAACAAGGGTTTAACTTGATTTTACATGGACATCGCGCTATGCATGCCGCATTCACCAAACTTCCCAACCATGGAATAGCTATGCCTGTCATTGTGACAGCTTCACGGTTGCTTGGGATTGACCAGTTACATGTGGGGACAGCAGTTGGAAAGATGTCTGAAGACCGAGAAGAAGTTGAAATCAATATTCGCAAATGCAAAGAACCACTTGCAAATTTGAAACCCACATTACCCGTCGCTTCTGGTGGGCTACATCCCCGTCATGTTCCTTCACTCATTGATATATTCGGAGTAGATTTTATTATTCAGGCGGGTGGAGGCATCCACGGTCATCCCCGAGGAACCAGAGTTGGTGCAATGGCGATGCGCATGGCTGTGGATGCCACTATGGCTGGACAATCCCTTGAAGAATATGCCAAATCACATATAGAACTTGATGAAGCTCTCAATCGTTGGCCGTTTGCATAATCATTATCTTCCCGATAAGAATCTCTTTGCCTGATTCAGGTCAGCTTGATGCTGCTCACAAGAAAAATGGTTTATGTAAAATACTGAAACCAATATCTCAAAAATTATTCAGCCCATTTGATACCGTAGACTAGCCTGTGCCAGTAAGAATTCCAATGATGATTGCTGGAATCCACGGGATGATTCCAAATATGACAACGATGAGTCCAGGTATCGGTTTTTCAATTCGTCTTTGAAATAATGCGACTAATACAGCTACTCCAAGAAAAAGCATGAGGGTTGAAATAATGGCAACGATTAGACCGAAATAGACCAAAGAATGTGCGACAATTGCAGAATACGAGACGATATCGCCAACACCCATGAATGTCCCACCAAGCATGGTACCCAAGAAGTCCATTCCGTCAACACGCTTATACCAGTCCGGTTGAACCGCTTGAGCCGAGAAGATATCAATGGCAGCTAATGCAACAAACAAAACAAAGAGGGGAAGCGTGGGAATAGCCACACCCAGGAAAGCTCCGATGCTGCCACCATACCAGATAACCATGATCTGTTTACCCCACGTTGGAAGCATGTCAAGTATAATGAAAAGAATGGCAAACATAGAGAAATAAATTGAAGCGAACGCAACCATTGTATACAGAAACAGATTTTCAACACCTTGTAAAAAAAATAACAGAATGATATGACCAACGATTAACGTGGCAAGAAACAGAAGTGGCGAAAGGAGCACGGATACAAAAAGGCGATCTGGTCGTATTGAGGAGAATCGGAAAAACAGATTGAGAATAAAGACGATGCCTAAACCGATTCCTGCGTAAATTAACACCATGTAAATATTTAACGGAAAGGGATAGGCTGCTGCCAGAGAGAGATAGGAGAGCTCTGTCGTGCTGAGAAGAATAAACGCCAGTATTCCGCCATAAAGGCACGCAATGGCAACTTGAGCTGTTATTGTAAGAAACCGCCGTTTATCAAATTCAACACTCATCGAATTCACCTTGAAAAAAATAGGGGTTGTAGGGCCGAAGCCCTACATTCGTTTAGCTTACTTTCTGATTCTGAAGAAGTAGACACCTGCGATGATGATGACGACGATCACCACAACAGCGATACCGATAATGAGCAATGGATTAGTTGGAGTTGGGCACGGCGGTCGGTCAGGGTGTACAACACCAAAGTGCCAGTTTTCATTGCGATCCAAGATGATGTACTGTCCAGTTACACGGGTTACCCACTTGAAGGGTCCTGTCCCCGACATATCGAAGGGGGTTTCAGGGCTCCACGTGAAGTTACCCGCTTCATATGGTTCCCAGATGTGCTTGGGCAGAATTATCGCTCCTGTTGCTCGAGTGAATTCGATGTAACCAGAGCTGTTTGAATAAATTTCAACCGTATAGTCATCGGGTGCATCAACGCGGTAAATCTCTAGTAGATTGGCTGCTCTTGGTGGGGACCATGGTTGGATATTCATGAAACTGTATTGAACATCCTCAGAGGTGAAGGGTGTACCATCGTGCCAAGTGACATTTTCATACAGATGGAATGTAAATAGCTTTCCATCTTCAATGTCGCCTGAAGCGACAGTATCTTCAATGGTCCAGTTGTATGCAAGAGCGGGTCCAAGACCTTGATCTGGATCCAAGGGATCGACGGCCCAAAGGGCTTCGTAAATGAGGCCCATAACAGTCAGTGTGTAGCCTGAATCGCTTTGAATGTAGTTGGTGTAGTCCATACCCTCAGAGAGCACGGTGACGTAGTCAGTCGGGAAACAACCAAAGGGACCACCAGCCTCTTCCGTTAGACGGATTTGATGATAGGTGTAAGGTTGACCTCCCATCCGGTTAATAGCAACCTGAGGTACGTATCCTTCCCAAATATCCGTGCGGTACGCATGGGTGTACTCGTCGTTGTAACAGACAATCATCGGCATCTCTTGGATCAGAATTGCACTACAATTCCAAGCCCAGTTCCGCGCCTCCAACCGTGTTGGGGCTAATGTAAACTGGGTAGCGTTGTAGTCATATTCAGAGTTGTTGAATCGGTAAAAGAGGCCATTGCTGCTTCCTAAGGTGTGGAAGAAGTCGTAGAGTAGGAATGGTTCACCTGGAGGGGTGATGTTCCAGCTGAAACAACCAAGACTGTATTCACCGGTAATAAGGCCCGCAATTAAGGCGTTGAAGTCCACTTCAACCACGGTACCGTGGAGACCACATGATTCCATGTTGTCAACCATTACGGTAACAGCTTGGATAGCTGGGTCATAACCAGCAGAAGCCCACAATTCAATCGCCAAACCATCGGGCGCAGCAATATGACCAGCCTTATCGACACCGGCATCCCAGACACCGTTCCCGTTGGCATCGTAGAACCGCCAACCGGCCTCCGCTGGAAATGCGGCATCGTAGGTTGCATCGGTGATGATGTCCGCAGCATCGAGGGTTGCGTTAGCACCTGCGATGTCAGAGGCATAAAAGTGCGAGGTCATTTGGGATTCATATTCCCAGAATGCATAAGGTAGGGGAATAGCGCTGTCCATGGGTTCAGCAAACCCACCCCGCGCGTTCGCAACCACGAGTGGTTTATCAAGGGCTTGGTTTAATGCAAACCGATACCCGGTAATGTTGGTGGGGAATCGTTGGCATTGCATGGTAAATTGTCGGTAAATGGCGCCCTGAATAGAGGTTACCTCAATGTCAGGATCCGCATCGAGTTCAGCCACTGACTGGTGTGGAATTCGTTCGTCGTATGAATACACCTGATTTGCTTGCAGAGCAAGCAGTGCTTGTGCAATATCCTCAGATGGATAGACGACGAAAGTTATTCGATCAACGTAACCACCGTGAGGATCATACCCGCTAGCATAGGTCCAGGTAGCCCGGACTGAAGCATTTTGGGGTGTGATATACGCAAGAGATAGAAAGAGACCCACTAGTGCAATAGCTGTCACTAAAGTAATTTTTCTTAATTTTGTCAATTCGGAATTCATTCCTTCCGTTTACTACCCTTGCGGCCTTGCAATTCAGCACTGCCGCTAAAGGTCAGACTTCTTCCTCTAAGGAGCTATATATACACTATGGTTGGGGCGAGTACACCTAGGGTTGGCCCCCTCGGAATAAGGAGAATTGGCTTGAAACCCTATTTCATAAGGATCTAAGTGTTCTATTTTTCAGTTTGGGCGTCTGTTTCTTTTTCATTTTCCGCGTGTTTTAGATCTTCACTCAAAGGTGGTGGTACAGGACGTTGACGTTGTAGTGATCGTGAGCTAACTTCAAGGGATATCATCATAACCAGAAGAAGTCCTAAGGAAAGCACTCCTATGAAAATTAACATTCCCCCAAAAAGAGCAATGATTGTGTTAATTGACCAAAAACTGAACATAAGAATGGTGCCACTAATCAACAAGATAATCGGGACTAGGATGGTCCATCGCCGATAAACCACTTTCACCTTCCGTTTTTCAGTCATTTCCAAATCACTTATTCTTCTAATTTTCAGAGTAGCGTAATATAAATTAAATTAAATCCTTGGTTCGGGGCTCAATCACAAATTCATTAACAATTAAACCTGCAGTAGTGCCTAGGGTAAAAATTAGAACAAGCGGGAAAAAGAGGGGCACACTCAATGCAAATTGTGAAATGATAAAAAACGTTACATCTTGGGTGACTACACCTAGAAAAACGGGTGCAGCTCGAGTTATGGATAGGGTAAAAATTGAAATGATCATTGTGGCTATCATTGCAAGAATTGCATCTTTGAATTCAATACAAATTATCCCCAAGAAGAAGGCGGGTATAAAGAGGAGAACAATAGCTAGTTGAGTAATTTGTGGGAAGATGTTGGTATAGGTTGAATGGAGAATTGTTGTCGTGATGATTACTGCTCCCACCATTCCATATACGGTAAATACTATGCGACTTTTTTTGTAGGACACAGTTCTGAACTCCCAGTGACTTTGGGTTTGCGTCATTTATCCGTATTTAATTCGGGGATCAAGGACACCATAAAGGATGTCCGCAATAATGTTTGCTATTATAACGGTGGCGGCTATCATAAAGAAGATCCCTTGGGCTGTTGGCCAATCATTTGCAGTGAGGGCTCCGTAAAGTAGTCGACCCATTCCTAGCCATATGAAAACAGTTTCAGTTAGCACTGCTCCACTAATGATGAACGCAAAGTTGATGGCAATGAGTGAGATGAGTGGCAGAAAGGCGTTGCGGACTCCATGCTTATATAAGACTGTACGTTCTTCAAGTCCCTTTGCCCGAGCTGTCAGAATGTAATCTTCCGTTAGGACATCAACGAGAGTGTTGCGCATAAGTAGCATATATCCCCCGAAAAACGCTAATGTCAAAGTCAAAGCAGGTAATACCAAGTGCCAAGCCAAGTCTAAGGCATAAGAAATTGGATCATTGGGAATTGAGCCAGGCGCACTCGTGGTATGTCCTAACGGGAAAAGGGGAAATCCCAAGTAAATTTGTGGAAGCACGGAGAAAGCCAGGAGAAAGACCATACCGAGCCAAAAGACTGGTAAACTATACATGGTCAAACTAAAGGTAATGAGCCCTGTATCCAATGCCCCGCCATGTCGACTCGCAGCAATAATTCCGGTGACAACCCCTAATATCACAGCAAAAAGCATCGCGGTTCCCATGAGAAGGAGGGTATTGGGAAGGCGTTCCATAATCTCTTCAACAACAGGGTCACCTGTAGAAAAGCTAGTGCCGAATTGTAGAGTGAACATATTTCGCATATATGCAATAAAATGGAGAAACCAGTCAAACCAGGTCGCGTCAGCCGGAGGAAGTTGGTATATGCGTCGAATGTGTTCAATTGCTCTTGGATCCATGCCTGGTTGAATATAAAGCATGGCTGGGTCAATTCCGAAGACAAATACGGGGATTCGGAATAGAAAGAAATTAAAAATCACTACTGCGATAAAAAGGATAATTGCGATAATGACACGCTTTATCAAATAATTCCGCAAACCCATTTTCTTCCACTTCAGATACCTTTTATTGAATCTCCTGAAATGCTAAGACTAATAAAATTATCTAAAGAGGAAGTGAATATAGTGTGTTCAATGAAATAGAACACCTAACAGGCTAAATAAGGTGTATAAGATATTGTCTGGGCAAATGAGTTTTCGTGCGTTAATGGAGACAAAACCAACATTGAAGTGGTTTATCCTAATTGGCATCATTATTGTAATTATAGGAACACTTCTTTCTTTCTTCACCGTAATTGGAGTCCTAATTGCTTGGATTGGAATTCTCCTTATTCTTTTTTCAGTAGTAATTCTACTATATCTCTGGCTAACCGAAAGATATCTTCCCCAACCTAGCATGGATCGAGTTTCTCTTCGAAGAAGCTATTTAGCTAATTAGGGGGGAACGATGGTAATGCCTTGAAATGTATTCAAACGAATAACTTCTATGGTTCCTAGAAAACCTGCCTCAACAAGGGGTTCTTGATAAAGATTCCAATTCCAGTTTCCACTAGATTCTGCTTGCTGAAGTTGCACCCAATCATCTTCAGGGGTTGCATAATGCCATCCAAGCTCGTAGAATTCGCCGGGTTGAAGAAAAAACTGATGTCCTTTGATGCCCCAACCGTAACGAAGTGTGTCACCATTTAGCCAGATACGCGTGTCTGTCCATTTAAAGAAAATTGAAGTTGTTTGGGAAGGATTATCCATGCGTATTCGTACTTCGATTCGGTGGTACTGTCCACTTGTTTCATTTTTAACCAAGCGAATTTCAGTGATTTCTATATTAAAACTGAAAGCACGATAGGTATCTGCTTGGTAATATGTGGACATTCCTAAAATGACAGTGGATCCAAGAATGATAGATAAAAAAATGAGGCTTCTTGTCCGTCGTATCATAATCAGTCCCGCATTTTTATTTTGAAGCCTCCAATGTTTTTAAGCCATCGATGAAGGCAACTATAATTCCTGCATATACCGTCAACTTAATATAACTTTTAAGCAGGTCGGACTCTGTTTTACCGTATAATACCATTTCAAAGAGAATATGGATTTTCATAGGTGAACAATTATGAGCCGTACACGGTTTAAACACCGGTTATCGATATTTGAACGTGCTAGAGGTGTTTGGAGTCGATATAGTGAAGTTAAACAAGGAATTTTTGGCCTATTCCTTGTAATTTGGTTTTTTTTGATGGCAATATTTGCGCCCACTATCTTCCCTCTATACCCTGGTGTGTTGGTACGAGTGGGACCTGATTATGCGGCTCCTCAATGGATGTCTTGGACCTCCTCAGGTGATTTGGGCAACAATATTCAAATTCCTCCTGCTCAGAACTTCATCCCAGATTCATTTTTTGATGTTGACAATTCTTGGGTTATTAATGATTCATCTCCGCAAGCTTCATGGTACTATGATTCCACTGATTGGTATGGAAGTACAACGGGGACCAACCGATCACTTGTTTTGCAGCTCACAGATAATGATAATAATGAAACGTTCTTTGGAGAACGTGTCCACGCTGATGTAACATTTACATGGGAGCACCTTCCTCCAGCGTTAGCCTATCTCTATTTCACGGTACAAGCCGATGTAACTGGAAACCTAACAGATAATTCGGTGCGAATCTATTTTCGAATCATGAGTGAAAACCTTGATGTATCAATAATCGCTCCTTCTCAATACACCTTTACTGTATTTCCTTCCTATCCTCGAAGTTGGCAGACTTTTACGAATATCATTACAAGCCAAGTGATGAACCGCGCCCTTCTGCCAGGTGAAGAAGTGACGGTTCGAATCTTTATGGAGTTCATAGAAACAGAAGCAAATAGAGATCGAGTTGGAACTGTTTCTTTGTGGGCTGATGATGTTCAACTAATGGGCTATAGCCACTTTTGGGGTTCTTTAGGCACAACCGATAGAGGTCAAGATGTCATGGCCCAGTTATTCTGGGGTGCCCAAGTCTCATTATTCATAGGTATTGTTGCGACCTTCATCGGTGTTGCAGTAGGTTTACTATTGGGTTTAGCTGCAGGATACTTTGGTGGCGCTGTCGATGAAGCGGCGATGCGGGTAACTGATTTCTTTATTATCATGCCCACATTGCCTATTATGATGATACTGTCCGCGATTTTGACTCCAAGTTTGGGGATAACGGTCTTTGTGATCGCTTTGTTCGCATGGCCTGGACCTGCACGAGTGATTCGCTCCCAAGTGCTTGTTGAGAAAGAAAAAGCCTATGTGGAAGCCGCAAAAGCAGCGGGTGCAGGCGATGTATACCTAGTCTTTCGTCACGTGTTTCCCAATGTGCTCACGATTGTCTTCGTACAACTTGCAACAGGAGTTTCAGGTGCAATTCTTTCTGAAGCGGGATTAAGCTTCTTAGGACTCACACCTCAAAACCTTGTTTCTTGGGGACGGATGTTACAAGCCGCTTACAATCAAGCTGCCCTGACTCAGATTCCACCAGCTTGGTGGTTTTTCATGCCACCAGGCTTATGTATTGCGTTATTATCAATGGGCTTTATCTTTATAGGGTATGCTGTTGATAAAGCACTCAATCCACGCCTAAGGAGACTATAGGTGAGGTTCAAATGGCATTAAGAGTTGAAAATCTCGTAGTGTACTATTGTATGCGACGCGGGAACTGTCAAGCGGTTGAAGATGTTACATTTAGCATCGAGGCTGGTGACTCGGTCGGCCTCGTCGGTGAATCAGGATGCGGTAAAAGTACAGTTGCATTTGCTATCCTTCGCATGTTACCGGAACCCGGAGAAATTATGAGCGGGCACATCTTCCTTGACGATGTAGATATCGCTACTCTCAATGACGAGGAGATGCGAGACTTCCGCTGGACACAAATCGCCATGGTCTTCCAAGGCGCGATGAATGCCCTTAATCCTATTCTTCGTGTCAGTGACCAGATTACCGAGGCAATGATTAAACACAATCCAGATTTGACCAAGGGCGAAGCGCTAGAAAAGACAAAAGATCTATTCAAACTCGTTGGAATGGATCCTGATAGAGTTGACCATTATCCATTCGAGTTTAGTGGTGGCATGAAACAACGAGCTATGATCGTGATGGCACTGGCGTGTGATCCGAAGTTTCTTATTGCGGACGAACCGACAACGGCTCTTGATGTCACTGTTCAGGCACAAATCATGCAGTTACTGCAAAAACTAGTTGCTGATCTGGGAATCACGCTCATGTTAATTACTCATGACTTATCGGTTGTTGCTGAAACGTGTAATAACGTCTTCATCATGTACGCTGGTAAAATCGTTGAAACCGGTGCTGTTTTAGAAATTTTCCAGCATCCCTGGCACCCCTACGCACAAGGGCTAATTGCTTCAATTCCATCGATCGAAAAATCGAGCGATCAAACACTTGCATCAATCCCCGGGTCACCTCCTAATCTGCTGGATCCCCCTCCGGGATGCCGATTTCATCCTCGATGCACATACGCCCAAGAACTTTGTAAAATCGAGGATCCTCCACTATTAGATGTTAGCCCAGGGCATAAGGCAGCCTGTTTTTTAGCGAGTGGTCGGATAAAAGATGACAGATGGTCGCCAGGCAAAGAGGAGGGTAAATAATGAGCAGAGGAAAAGAGCCCATTATAAGTTGTCGTGGACTAAGAAAATGGTTCTCTGTTAGTGCGGGGTTCTTCTCCCAACTTCTTGGTGGAGAAGTATTTCTCAAAGCAGTCGACGGCGTCGATTTAGACATCTACCCCGAAGAGCTCTATTGTCTTGCAGGTGAATCTGGTTGCGGTAAAACGACAACTGGTAAACTACTCGTTGGCCTGATTAAGCCGACAGAGGGTATGGTCGAATTTGATGGAAAAGATCTGAACAAGATTAGCCGCCGTGAACTCCGCCGACTCCGAGCACGGATGCAAACGATTTTTCAAGATCCCTATTCCTCACTGAACCCCCGACTTAGCCTTTATGATACAATTGCAGAGCCACTTCGGCTAAATAAGATTGCCAAAGATGGAGCTGATGAAGAAGCTCGTGTTGTCCGGGCCCTTGAAGCTGTACAACTAGTTCCTGCCGAAGAGTTTACCTTCCGGTATCCTCACGAACTTAGTGGTGGTCAACGACAACGTGTTGCTATTGCTCGAGCAATCGTCGTTAATCCCGCATTTATCGTTGCCGATGAACCAGTATCAATGCTTGATGTGTCCATTCGCTCAGAAATTCTCAATCTTCTTGAAGAAATCCGACGCGAATTTCATATTGCATACGTCTACGTGACCCATGACCTATCTGTTGCCAGTTATATTGGCGATCGAATTGCCATCATGTATTTAGGTAAAATTATGGAAAAAGGTTCCATTGAACAAGTCATCCATGGGTCCGTTCATCCATACAGCCAAGCTTTAATTTCCGCGGTTCCTTCTCCGGATCCAACTAGTCAACGAAAACGCAAAGTACTTCCCGGTGAACCCGGTAGCCCCATTAATACACCTCCTGGCTGTCTATTTGCTCCACGTTGTGAATTTGCCCAAGATAAATGCCGCAAGTTTGAACCTATCTTAGAAGAGCTTGAGCCAGGTCACTGGGTTGCCTGCTGGTTCCCACGACCTCCCCTGCGTCTTGGATTCGATCCCGCGGCTCAACTAAAGGAAAAGGCTAAATCCTAACTGCCAACATCTTTTGTTGGTTGTGAAATCACTTTGGGAACCGACCCAATCCTTAGACAATTAAGCCATATTATAGACTTGCTAAATAACATTCTTGAGAGATTAGATAATATTATCCGCCCAAAAAGCCGGAATGTGGCGTGGCGTCTTTTCTTTCCATATGGTGAATTCGCAGGTCAGAAATCCGCAGCAAAAGAAGCTGCTGCAATTATGCTCGATGTACAGGTAAGAATGGACGATATGGAAGAGACCCTCCGAAAACGAAGTCATCCCCTTGCAAAACGAATTGAAGAATTGAATTATCTTGACTTAAAGGAAATGGGAAATCAGCTCATAGAATTACCTCGACGTTCACAATATATGGGCGAGCAAATTGAGACCTACGGAAATCGAATCAAACAATTAATAGAAGAACTTGAACAGAAAGTTGCCTAATACTCATTCTTGTTACAAGAATCTCTGTACGATAGTTGTTATTCGATTTTTAGTGGCTTTGCAAAAGCTTGCATATCAAGGAAGCCATGTCCGGAGATATTAAACGCAATAACAGCGTCTTCCCCTTTTTCTTTGAACTCAAGGGCTTTATCAATAGCTGCACATACTCCATAGGATGATTCTGGTGCTGGGATGAATCCCTCTGTTTGAATAAATCGTCGGGCTTGAGAGTAGACATAAACCTCATCCACCGGATATGCAACGGCTTCAAGCAGACCAAGTTTTCGAACCGCGCTCATCATGGGGGCTGCAGCAGAATATCGGATACCTTCTGCCCAAATTTCAGGCATCTCTGCGTTGTGTCCCAGTGAGTACATTTTCAAAAGTGGTGTTAATCCCGCATGATCTCCATGGTCGTAGATGTACTTACCTTTCACCAGGTTTGGTGAGGCTTCACTTTGTGCTGCAAGGAAATTGCATTCTCGTTTGCCTTGGAGTACTTCACCAATGAATGGTAGGCTAAATCCACCGAAATTACTCCCGCCACCAAAACATCCGACAAGAAGAGTAGGATTATCTTCAGCAATCTTAAATTGCTCTAGAGTTTCAAGTCCAATAACTGTTTGATGAAGCAGCACATGGCTGAGTACGCTACCCAGACAATAGATGCTACCATCACGGTTCAATGCATCCTCTATGCCCTCACTAATTGCAATTCCCAAACTACCAACATGCTGGGGATTTTCTTTGAGTAATTTATGTCCAAATTCTGTTTCTTTGCTTGGTGAAGCGAACACATCTGCTCCATACAAATTCATAAGCGTTCTACGCCCTGGTTTCCACCGATAGGCTGCTCGTACCCAAAAGACTCGACATCGAAGCTCGTTCAATGAAGCGGCATAAGAGAGAGCAGAGCCCCATTGACCTGCTCCAGTTTCTGTGGTGACTTCTGGATATCCCTCTTTCACAGCATAGTAGGTTTGAGCCAAAGCGGTATTGACTTTATGTGAACCAGTTGGCGAAAGATCTTCACGTTTATAATAGAGGCGAATGTTTGTTGGCAGCTTCAGAGCTTTTTCTAGCCGAATCGCCCTCATTAGGGGACGTGGTCGTCCTGCTTGTATAAATAGCTCTCGGATTCCTTCTGGGATGTTAATCCAGCGTTCAGTGGAGTCTTCTTGTTCAAGGACAGTTTTTAGCAAGAATTTTGGAAGCATTTCTAATCGTGATGGTCCCTCTTTGGGATCCGTTGGAGGGGGTATGGGTTCAGGTAAATCTGCTGCTAAATTGTACCACTTTCGCGGTAATTGTTCAACTGGTAAATTGAATTGGTTTTTCTTTTCGGGCATAATCAAAACCTACGCAAACTGGCCGGATGTTAACCCTTCTACTGCATCATTCACCCCAAAAGGACTTTCGCTTGCCACTAGAAATTTCAAATATTTTCAATTACCGCTATTCAACTTCTAATATCGTTGTAGATACCCTAAACTTCGCCCCTAACCCACAAATTAACACGAAGCACTTAAAGGCACGTCTGCAAGTGGTAATCTAGGAACCCAGAGGGTGAAAAACTGAATGGAAGAACTCGCCGAAGTTGTCTACAAAGTCATAGTGGTTGGCGACGCTGGGGTCGGAAAGACTTCTCTTGCCCGTCGTTATACAACTGGACAATTCGATGAAAGCTACCTATTCACATTAGGTGTTGACTTTTTCACCAAACAAATCACACTCAATGATGATACAAACATTAAACTCGTAATTTACGATACTGGTGGACAAGAACGCTTCGATTTCATCCGCGGTCTATATTTTGAGGGAGCAGCTGGAGCTATCATTGCCTACGATGTAACTGACCAACAATCCTTTAATCGAATTGATCATTGGATGCAACAAGTCTATCAACGGTGTGAAGGCATTCCCCTGGTCTTAGTTGGTTGTAAATCCGACTTGAATGAACAACGTGTCGTTTCAGAAGAGGATGGTGAATCTGCCGCAAAGCAATTAAAAATGGACTTCTTAGAAAGTAGTGCAAAGGATGATTTTAACGTTAATGACGTCTTTGAATCTTTAGCAAAGAAAATCTATGCATCGTTTGAAAAATCTGGGAAACCTTGGGATAGGATTTAACGGTTCCTGATTATTACTCTGCATTTTGGTCTTCGACTTTTTGAATAAGTGATTCAGCGATAGGTAGGTTCAGAACAAGTCGATCCATGTTTCGATAAGCAGCTTCATCAGGTTGAAATTGTGACCCACATTCAGTGCAAAGTAGAGTAACGACAGGTTCGCTAGTTGTGTGTTGGCAAGTAAGACATGAGTAAAAAAATTCCATGGGTTTTCCAGAGATATTCGATGTTTTTGAATCCGAATCCTTTGACCTTGGAAACCGTACAACATCCAAGGCGGTGACACTACATTTAGGACACGCTAACCGGCTAACGACTTTAAATCCTAGACAGATAGGACAATGAGTGACGCCAATCACAGGCTCACTAGTGAAAATGCCTGCGAGGGTTAATTTTTCCAAGAAAAGTCTAGTATCATAGCTGTTAAGTCCGGTAAGATGATCTGCTGCTGGATAGGTTGTGCCAATTTCAAAGTTAAAGTGAGGATCAAAAAACTGAATATCTAACTCAATCATTTCCTTAAGAAAATCGGTTGTCTTTTTCGATGTTAACAAGTCAGCAACAGGTGAGCTCTGAATTTCAGTGATCAATTCATGATAGAGGGTTTTCCAGTCCTCTGATTTAGGAGATTCTTCGATGGTACTAGCATGAAGAATTCTTTTCATAGGTGATCGGATTGGTCCAATGGGTTCGTCAGGTCCTAAGAGAAGGGCAACTATCCATGGGGGAAACACATAGGTAGCCCAGGTTCGGTTGCTCACATGAACGCCACGAAATCCTTCTCGAAATAGATTGTGAGTAGCAAAAATAGCAAGGACCTCCTGATGACTGACCTCCTCAATCGTGTCACTTCGGTAGATGTGCTGAGGCCCAATTTTGGGGTCCATGCGAAAGACTGCAAATCCTTTAATCACGGTCAGTATTCCCCTGTACCGAAAGCTCCTATTCTAGACACTTGTACAAGTTGTAATAAAGAGTCTTTCGTCCGGCACAATGGAAAGAGACAGAAACCCAATTTTTCCAGTAAATACGGTTTTTCGTTAGTTTAGAACAAATTTAAATTAATCCAGATAGTTGTGACAAATTATCTGAATTCTTAAAGCTGGGGTTTTTCATTGTCACTGAATCTTTCACCTTTGGCTGATGCAGATGATCTTTTTATACCTGATTATCAGCAAAACATCTACCGAGTATTACCAACAGCGTTACGCTGTATGGGTGCTTCTATTCCTCGTGATGATTTGTTTGGTATTCCCTTAGTCATGAAACATCTCAAATCTAATAGCGCTCTCAATTCTCAGCGTGTTATTGTCTGCGTTGTTGACAGTCTTGGTGTACAAAATTTTCAAGGCACTAAATTTGGTACCTTCTTCGATGACTTCGGTGGCATCACTTTGAGTAGTACATTTCCTTCCATAACCTCAACAGCGATCCTTAGTATCAACTTTGGGCTTCCTCCTACAGCCCATGGAATTCTTGGTCACGTTATCTTTTTTCCAGAATATGGGGCACTAATCAATACGCTTAGTATGTCTGGGGATAAAACACGATATCGAGACGCGATACCACGCGCGGGCATCAATGTCAAAGCTCTTCTTTGGGACAAAGGTATCCCTGAACTTCTTTTAGAAACTCATCCAGACATTATACAAGCCGAAGGGCTCCCAAATGAAATTCCTGGCACAGGCTTAGGACGATTCTATGTATTAGAAAATAACATTGCTACCTACGATGGAATAATTGATGCTTTCGGAATGGCACGACGTGTACTGAATCAATATCTTGCTTCCCCCCTGTTTATAACCCTTTACTTCCCTCTTATTGACACACTGGCTCACAAATATGGTGCATATTCCTACGAATATAAAGCCGGCTGTAACGCCTTTCTCCAACATCTTCGTGCATTTATTGAGCGTATGCCTCCTTCTGAAGCTAAAAAAACCACTATTGTAGTGTGTAGTGACCATGGACAAAATCTTCTTCATAGCGACCGTGCTATCATTATTCCTGAAGAAGAACTTGATGAAGTAAGGAGTTCTCTCAAGGTTCCCCCTGGACACTCCGGTCGGGTGAACCACTTCTATTGCAAATCTGCCGCGAAACGCCGAAAACTCAAAAAATGGCTCAAAAAACAAATAGACAACCGAGCACTTCTTTTAGATCCAAAGGAACTAGAACAAAGTCAACTACTTCCAGCACCAGTAACTCGGGCAATCATCCAGCGCCTTGGCGACCTTCTTTTAATTGGTCGCGATGGAGTAAGTCTGCGTATTGAACGAGAAAACTTCACGAATAAATCATGGGGGCTTCTGCCATGGGCAGGCTTACTTGGCAACCATGGCTCCGTTACTGCAGATGAACTTTATACACCATTTCTGGCTTTCAACGCTAAAATTATACAATGAGCACACTAATTTCGATTCTAATCATCGTTCAAGATATCATTGTATATTTTTTCTAGGGCTTCATGATCGATAGCAAGCTCGTCTCGCTGTCGATCTATATTGTGCATCCCACGTAATCCCCGATAAAAGAAGAAGACCCCCACAACGAGAAGAAAAGTAATCAGAAAACCCACTACGTCCAATAAAAAGAGCACAGAGGATGGATTCCAAAAAGCCGAAGTCGAGATAAGTACCGTTAGAATCGAAAGTGAAATGGCAATGACTCCCATTCCCGTTCGAAATTCGGCAAGTTTACTTCTCCGAATCGCTTCAAGGGTTCGTATAGCCGCCAGAGTCGTTCGCATTTTGGCGGCATTATTCCTGTATTGAATACTATCCTCTTTTAGTTCATTCAATTTTGTCTCATGACAACCTTGAAACAATAGTAATATAGAGTTATTGAACCGTTTGTATCTGTTCTTGATTAGGTAAAGGAAAATTCAATTATGATCTAAAGGCAATTTTTCAAGTAATGGAACATAGCTCATTTTTATGCAACTGTTTGTTAAGTAAGGTATTCACCTAAGAATCAGAGGTCAAACACATGGAATCTCTCAATGCAATTATTGTCGGAGCTGGTCCTGCGGGAAGTGCAGCAGCATATTCACTAGCTAAAGCAGGTTTTCAAGTCATGCTAGTTGAGCGTGCCAAAACGCCAGGTGAAAAAAATGTTTCTGGTGGTATTATCCATGGAAAAGTCCTCCATGATTTGATTCCGAAATATTGGGAACAAGCACCGATTGAACGACGCATCACCAACCACCGATTATCACTTCTCTCTGGTCGTTCTGCCTTCACATTAGATTTTTCATCAGGCAGCCAAACCCCTGTTCCATATGATGGTTATTCAGTCAATCGTTACAAATTCGATCAATGGTTTGCAAAACAGGCTGAAAAAGCTGGTGCACTCCTGGCAACTGGTATTCGGGTTGATGATTTGCTCTGGGAAAAGAACCAAGTAATCGGAGTAAAAGCGGGGACCGATGAAGTTCTAGCGAATGTTGTAATCGCTGCTGATGGAGTCAATTCTCAACTTGCCGAAAAAGCCCGCTTAAGGAAAGATCATACGCCTAAGCAAATGGGGCTGGGCATTAAAGAAGTCTATCAACTACCCCGCGAAACCATTGAAGAGCGCTTTAATCTCATCGAAGATGAAGGCGCTGCGTACCACTTCATTGGTTGTACTAAAGGACACCCTGGAGGCGGTTTCCTCTTTACAAACCAAAACACTCTCTCCGTGGGTCTAGTGATTTTTCTCCCAGCATTTGAGGTAACAAAGGATACTGCCCATGAGCTTATAGAACATTATAAAGCGTATCCGTTCATCCAACGGCTCATTCGAAATGGGATCCTTAAAGAATATTCAGCACATCTAGTTCCAGAGGGTGGCTATTCAGGGATACCCAAACTCTACACTAATGGCTTTCTTGTAACTGGTGACGCGGCTGGGCTAGCCTTTAACCTTGGGTATACTTTAGAAGGAATGAATTTTGCCATCGCCTCCGGCATAGCGGCTGCGGAAGCTGTGAAAGTTGCTTCTAAAACTGGTGATTTCACAAAAAGAACCTTGAAACGATATGAACAGCTGCTTCGCAACAGTTTTGTTCTTAAAGACATGAAAACTTTCAAACGGGCCCACAATCTATTCTACAACCCGCGCATCCATACAACTTATCCAAACCTCGTTAACGCCTTCGCTAATGAACTTTTCACATCAAGAGGTGTTCCCCGACAGAAACTGATACAACTATTGGTACGCCATGTTCTTGGCAATGTAACAATACCCTTTATTATTCGAGATGGCCTACAAGTGGTGAGAGGATTATGAGACTTGAAGAAAAACTTGGACTCATCCGTTACAACATTGATAAAGAACCCCATATAATCGTAGAAACAGATGAATGCGAAAACTGTAAAACTAAACCCTGCATCGCAGGCTGTCCTGCTGGATGTTTCAAAATTGAAGAAGGTAAACTTCTTTTTCAATACGAGGACTGTATTGAATGCGGAACCTGTAGAATTCTTTGCCCTAAAAGAGTCATTAAATGGGATCACCCAAGGGGCACCTTTGGCGCTGCGTTCCAATACGGTTAAGACATTATTTTGCTTACTATTAGGCGATTCCTTTAATAGTCTAAATAAAAAAAATCGCTTCTGAGGAATATAAAGTGGCAAATCAATTCATTTTAAACGATGAGACGCTCTCTCAGATTCCTTTTCATAGTCAAAGAGCTGCAACTCGGATTATTGAATTCATTTCAAGAAATCCGAATTCCGCTGTTAGTGATATCTCCAAAGGTACTAATCTCAGTGAATCCGCCATCCGATACGTCATAATCGATCTTCTCGCCTTTGGAATAATAACAGAGAGCGATATTAACAATTTAAAGCCCCGTGCACGTGGACGCCCTGCTCAACGATATCGTCTGCAAAAAGCCCTAATAATAACCACTCCACCACGACGTTATTGGCAATTAGCTGATCTCCTAATCTCAACCTTACTTTGGAAATTTGGGGAGGATGGCACTACTGCACTCTTCAAAGATATGGGCACTCAATCTGCACATAATACTGCGGGGCAATGGCGGCAAAATCATCGCGTTCCTATGAGCATTAATACTTTTCGAAAAAAACTTGGAGAAACACTAAACCAACTTGGTTATAATGCAAGCCTTGAAGTTAAAGACAATAGAATTGTCATTCGAACTAAGAATTGTCTTTTCCAAGAAGTTAGCTACAAGTACGAAGGTCTGATGTGTCATTTTCACGATACCTATTATCCGACTATATTTTCATTGATGTGCGAAAAACCTGTTCACGCTGTTGAACGCGTGAGTTGCATGTCACACGGGGATGATGATTGTCAGCTTGAAATCCATCTACAATTTTAGTTTGAGGGAAAAGAATCGAGGATTTTATAAACAGAAACTGAATAATTGATTACCTATTAATTCAATTTTACACAAATACAATAGTGCAATATATAAAAGGGAACCCAAAGCCTCGTTTTTCACTTTCCTTTAAAGGAGAAATAAAAATGGATTTAAATCGAAATCAGTGGATTGCCATTATTTTCACAGTGATCGTAACTGCCATACTCGGTGTTATCCTCGGACTAACTCTTGGACCTCAGTGGGTAGAGCCAGACGTTAGCATACTCTTTCCATGGCTTAACCTCGTCATGTCTCCGTTAATCATTCTAGCGATACTCCTCGTTCCAATATTCTTCTTTCTACGTTGGGGCTGGCCAGATAAATTCCCAATGCTGGCTTTTATGCTTCCGTTAAGATTAGCCTTTGCATGGGAGTTCCTTCATGGAGGCATAGATAAACTCCTTAATCCTGCATATGCGACGAGTTATGGTCTGTTTAATGCTGCTATTGCCGGTGCACCAAGTCCATGGATTCAGGGATTCATGTCTATATTACTCTTGAACGGATCTTTCTTTCTCTTACTTATCGCCTGGGGTGAGGTACTTGTTGGGGTGTCCTTACTATTAGGGCTCTTTACTCGGTTGGGCGCATTCGGTGGCATCCTCATGCAATGGACATTCTTCTTCCTACTAGGATGGCTGAGCCCTTCAACCTTTGGTGTAAACTTCCTTGGTGCCCTTGCATTCTTCGTTGTAGGGATGTATCAAGCTGGAAGGTACATAGGTTTTGACAGGTGGCTCGGTCCGAAATTGGAAGAATCTAAGAACGCAATCCTCCGTTTCCTAGGTTTATGGACATAGATTTTCCCAGAAGAAACAAAATTGGAGGGTGACTGAAACGAATCAGCCCCTCCAATTTTTCCCCCTTTTTTTACAAATTAGTGAAATTGTTGAACTGGGTTCTGATTTGTAAATTAGTAAGTCTTTTGATTACAATTATTACACTTGATTAAAGTAGGCGAAATGATATGCAACAGGAGCTGTTCTATCAAATATTATCTGTTTATCGGTGGGTCGCACTAGCTCTTTTTGCTATTGGAATTTTCAGAATTCTTGTTCGCTGGTTCAAACCCCATCAAGGGCCCGCTGAGCATACAGCTGGTTGGCTCATTGATGTTCCTTTTCGTACCAAGTTCATTGCATTCGTGAAGACTATAGTATCTGATTGGACATTCGGTGGAACCATTCGGCGTCAAAGTACATATCGATGGGTGAAACATGGGTTCATCCTTGTCGGCTTTATGGGACTACTACTCTTTCATGGGATTCCTCGCTTCATATTACTTGATGAAACCATTCTTTTCCCTTGGGCAACGCTCGAACTACGAATCATCACCCATGATCTGTTGACAGTACTGTTTGTGATTGGTATAATAATGGCGTTTGGAAGTCGCCTTGGATCCAAAGAAGGGCGCGGTGTTACTAATCTTCGTAATTACCTTCCCTTAATTTTGTTATTAGCAATTGCCGTATCAGGCCACCTAGCATTTTCATATGAATATGTCTTGGGGGTTCGAGGATGGTTTGGTATCGTTCACGCATTTGTTATCTGGACAATGATTGCAGTCTTATTTTATTCAAAATTTCAGCATGTAATCGCTGCACCCATCATCATGGTTCGAAGTGCCATTGAAGAGAAGTGGCAAGAAGAATATGTCCGTGAGATCACAGGAGTTGATGAAAGTGACAACGAATAAAGAAAAAATTAGTTTCCCCCAGTTAACTCGGAAACAAGCAATGGAACTTGATGCTTGCGTTGATTGCGGTGAATGTGTAAAGTTTTGTCCTGTTTTCGATCAATTACAACGTGAAGGTGTTACAGCCCGAGGTAAAATTCGCAATATGCGAGAGATGGTAAAACGGGTCTATGGATTGATGGGGCGGGCTCGTGGCGGAAGTGCTATTGACCAAAACAAGATTAACAAATTTGTTGAAGACCTGTATCTGTGTACGGTGTGCGGACAATGTCAAACAGTTTGTGAATCACGGATTAAGAGCTGTGATTTATGGGAAACAATTCGCGCAGATATGATTAGGCAGGGTTTCGGACCTCTTGAACGACAACGAGCTTGGCCTAGCAACGTAAAAACAAAGTACAACCCCTATGGAGAGGATCACCTATCACGTTCGAATTGGTTACCTCCTGATGTCAAGGTAGCAGAAAACGCAGATATCGCCTACTTTGTGGGCTGTACATCATCCTATAAGATGCAACATCTCGCTATTACCACGGCTCGAATTCTAAACAAACTTAACATTGATTTCGTTCTCCCTGGTACCGATGAACGCTGCTGTGGCTCTCCACTAATCCGAACCGGACAAATCGATGTTGTCAAAGATTTAGTTCAGCACAATGTTGAAGTCATAAATGAGAAGGGTGCTAAGCTTGTAATTTACTCCTGCGCTGGCTGCTTTCGAACCTCGGTATTCGATTGGCCTCGTTATTATGGTAGGCTACCTTTCAAAGTTCAACACATTACTCAATTTCTAGCAAAAGCTTTGGAAAATGTGGAGATTGAACCTATTCCAGGGGTAGAAGAACGGGTCGCCTATCATGATCCCTGTCATCTTGGACGTCATGTGGGCATCTATGATGCTCCACGACGAATCCTTGAATCCTTACCTGGCATAACACTAGTTGAAATGATTCGAACTAGAGAAAACTCACGTTGTTGTGGTGCTGGAGGAGGAGTTAAAGCAGGGATTCCTGAGTTGGCCCTAGAAATTGCTGCGAAACGTATTTACGATGCCGAACCAGCGAGTACTCCTTCGCAAGTCCGAGAAGCTGCAAAGAAACTCGCAAAAGAGTATCACGGGCTTTCTGAAGAAGAGAAAGCGATAATGCCCCTAGAAGAACGCATGGCTTGGGAACGGGTCAGTGAAATTATGGAAGCAGGAGCGACCATGGTTGTTTCCGCATGTCCCTTTTGCGTTCTTAATCTAACACAGGGAATGCAAAAACTCGGGTTAGAGATTCCCGTCGTCGATATTGTCACTTTGGTTGGACGCTTTTTACGTGTTGAACCACCCCATGACTAGATTTGTCAAATCCTAACAAATAATTAAGGAATGCGTTTTCAATCTGTTCAGAAAGATTAGAACTTCAAAGGCATCTGTAAAAAGAAATAATTAGGCTATAGTCAAGATATAGAGGTTTTCAAATGAAAACCCGAAACGTGTTAGTACTAGGTGCAACGGGATATGTCGGTCAACGCTTAGTTCGACTATTAGCGGATAATGGATATGCTGTTCGGGCTTCATTCCGATCAGCTATAAAACTCAAACGTTGTTCATGGGCGAAAGATAGCCGAGTTCAACCTGTTCAAGTTGATGTCTTGAAACCAGAAACTCTTCAACATGCACTTCACGGTTGCTCTACTGCATATTATTTAGTTCATTCAATGTATTCGGGAAAACAGTACATTCAACTCGATCGAGACGCTGCGTCAAATATGGCTGGGGTAGCAGCAAAAGTTGGATTAGACCGAATTATCTACCTAGGTGGCTTGTTAGATCGCCGGGACAGATTAAGTAAGCATCTTCTGTCAAGAGCAGAAGTTGCCCGAATTCTTCAATTAGGTTCAGTTCCTGTAACAACCTTAAGAGCTGCCATGTTGCTTGGTGCAGGCAGTGCATCTTTTGAGATAATGCGCTACGTCGTTGAACGATTACCAATTATGATTACACCCCGCTGGTCTCAGAGTAAAACACAACCAATTGCTATAAGCAATGCGCTCACTTACCTCTTGAAGTGTCTAACAGTTCCTGAAACCATCGGAAAAACCTTCGATATTGGGGGACCAGAAGTAATCAGCTATCCAGGTCTTATACACACGTTTGCTCAGGAAGCTAAATTGAGAAAACGGATTTTAATACCCTTACCATTTGTGGGAAGAAGACTAACTGAACTTTTGATTGATAAAGTAACACCGCTTCCGCAATCACTCGCTAGACCCCTTATTAAAGGGTTAAAAAGCCAAACCATCTGTAGAGAAAAGCGAATTCGGAAACTCATCCCCCAAAAGCTTCTCACTAATCGAGTCACAATCCGACTCGCTCTTCAAGAGATTGACGAACAAATTCAACGATCTCGTTTCCAAACAAATACAGCAGATTTTGTTCCTGAATGGACTCAACCTAACGACCCGTCCTGGGCAGGCGGAACGGTATATTATGATCATCGAAAGGCTGAAGTTGATTGTACCCCGGAAGAGTTGTGGGATCCAGTTATTCAAATTGGTGGTCCAACCGGGTGGTATTATGCCAATTGGTTATGGCGTATATATGGTGGTTTCGATGAACTCATCGGTGGAGTAGGAACCAGAAGAGGTCGCACTGATGGTGATAATCTATGTCCAGGTGATGCACTAGATTGTTGGAGAATAAGTACAGTAGATGCTCCCCATTATCTCAAATTGAAGGCGGAGACTCAAATACCTGCTCGCTCCACTCTCGAATTTATAATTCGCAAGAAAAAGGAAAAGAAATCAGAACTAAGGCAAATCATCACATATATTCCCAAGGGGTTATTAGGAATCGTTTACTGGAAATTTACTTTACCTATGCATCTCCACATTTGGAAGAATATGTGCCTTAGAATAGCTGAAAGGACACAGAAACAGGTTCACATGCCGTGATATATAATATCTCTTCAATACAGTATTTGGCTATACTATCTTGGAACGTTATGCTTAATTTAAAACTAATATCATAAATCCGTAATTTGTAAAATTTTATAATTGAAGCCCTTTTGTAAACTCTAGGTTGTGATTGTCAATGAAATTTCCTCAAGTATCTGGAAAGGACCTCAATGGTGTTCAACACACCATTCCCGATAAATTGGAAGGAAAGTTGAATTTTCTTGTAGTGGCATTTCAGCGGTGGCAAGTGGCTCCAATTGAAACTTGGGTTCCCTTTCTTCTGAAGCTAGTTGCTAAACATCCACAAATCCAATTCTATGAATTGCCAACGTTACGGAAATTTAACGTACTTTCACAATGGATGATTGATAGCGGAATGAGGAGCGGAATTCGCGATAAAGAAATGCGAGCTCGAACGATTACCCTGTATATCAACAAAGATGAATTTACCCAGGCATTAGATATTCCCACTGAGGAGACGATTTATCTCTTTTTAGTCGATTGTGATGGCAATATCCTATGGCGAGATACTGGAACGTTTTCAGAAGAAAAGGAGAATGCAGTCCTAAGAAAAATCTCTGAATTTCATGGCTAGTAATGATTCCTTTTCGATTTTACTCAGCTATTTCGTCTAGTTGAAATATTTTATAATAAGCTAGTACTCTTTCTTCTCACCCTTCCTATCAAAAGGAGCTGTAAAAATGGCTGGAATAGAATTACTCGTTTTTTGGATTATGGCTGCAATCTTTGGTATCGCAACGATTATGTTTACTGTGTTCTCATTCCAATCTGGAGCTGACGAATTTCTATCATTGGTTGATATCCTTGTTGCTTTCGTTACTACAATTTCTTATGTTCTTATGGCGCTCGGGTTTGCAGTTATCGCCTCAACTTTTGGAGAACTGATTTACTGGAGCCGCTGGCTCTTTTATATGGGTAGCTGTAGTTTACTAACAGTTTCTGTTGCAGTTATTTTAAAACAGACACAACCAATCAATCTCGCGAAAATTCCTCTTTTGACGATGCTTGTGATGTTTTGTGGATTCCTAGCTGCATTTATTACAGGTATCGAGCGGTGGTGGTTCTTTGGGTTCAGTTCTATTGCCTACATTGCTCTTTTAATCACGTTATTCAGGGGTATACCTAGAGAAGGAATAAATTCACAACTTATGTGGTTCATTATAATTTTCTGGTCACTCTTTCCGTTGGTATTCATTCTTGCCCCAACTGGATTCGGTCTAATTACAACATTCATTGCTGCGATATTCTATGCGGCTTTAGATGTGATCACAAAAATCATCTTTGGGTTAATTGTCCTCTTCCGCGTACGGAAGGCATAATTCATTGGATAAAATCGCCTCACCGTCGATAATGGCTTTTCCTTTCGGAATCACTAGATTCCTATTTAGAGTGATTTCACTGGTTAAGTGCAGGGTTATAGTTATAGGAGACAAATAATTTTTATTTAAATAATCTTTTAATCAAGAACAATATTTATATACCACTTTCAATCTTAACATCGTTAATTCCGAGAATGGTTGAACACAACCATCCTCGAGTTCATAATAAAAGGATGGATGAAACATGGAAAATATAGTAAAAATTGCAAAAGATGCAGGCCAGTTTGACACTCTGTTAACGGCTGCAACCGCGGCTGGTTTAGCCGAAACCTTATCTAATGATGGACCTTTTACGGTATTTGCCCCTACTGACGATGCTTTTGCTGCTCTTCCTGAAGGCACAGTTGAAGCTCTTCTAAAAGATACAGAAAAGCTGAAGGCTATACTCCTCTACCATGTTGTAGCAGGAAAATACAAAGCCGCAGACGTCATTAGTAAAGACGAAATCAAAACGGTCCAAGGTCAAAGTATCCAAATTGACGCCTCAGATGGTGTTAAAATCGATGAAGCTCACGTAATCAAAGCTGACATAGAAGCTGAGAACGGCGTGATCCATGTCATTGACAAGGTTATTTTGCCCAAATAAGAACTGTAGAATTGACTTGTAATGAGGGGGAAATTCCCCTCATTACTTTACCCTTTATCTAAAATTCTTATAGTGAATTCCTATTAGTATCCTTCGAGGTGATAGATGTGACAATGCCAAAAATTGGAGAAGCTGCTCCGGATTTTACTCAACCCACAGATGAAGGTTCTGAACTTACCCTGAGCCAACTAAGAGGAAACGTCGTAGTGCTCTATTTTTACCCCCGAGCTGGTACTCCCAGTTGTACAAAGGAAGCATGCTCATTTAGAGATAATATGGTTCGGTTGACGGGTATGGGGGTGAAAGTCGTTGGGGTAAGCACTGATAGCGTGAAACGCCAAGCCGGGTTTAAGGAAAAAAACGCTCTGCAGTTTCCACTTATTGCAGATAAGGAGCTAACCGTTGTCAAACTCTATGATGTATTGAAACCTGAAACTGGTTCAGCAAAACGAACAACCTTCCTTATTGATCGCAACGGTATAATTAGACATATATGGCCACAGGTCCGAGTTCCCGGTCATGTCGACGAAGTAATCACCAAAATTACCGAATTAAAACTATAACAACCATTTACAATTCAGCGAAACGATAATGACGAGACTGAATCCAAATAAACTCAAGGTTCGTTTCCTCCCTTTCCCCCAATCACTTGATGTTCTAATTCCACGAAGATATACTCTTACTCATTCAGATCGAACGGGGGAACTTTTCCTTACAGTGGGACCAGAATATGATAAAAAGCAGGTTAGGGGTTTGTTTTCACGTTTAATGCGAGATGAGATTTTTGCTGAATTGGTCCAAAAAGCGGATGAATGTATTTTGAATGTTTACTGTCAAGTTAGTCGAGGTTTGGGTTCACGACGATTCCGCGAAGGCATCTTTCGTCGGGAGTTACCTCTCGTATTAGAGAGCATCCGATATGGAGATCGTGAATTTTTTGAAAAAAACGGCATGTTTGATAAGGCACAAGTTATAATTCATTTTTGTGCAAAAAAATCTGAGAACGATAAAACTGAAAATTGGGGATCAATTGGCAGTTACTCAATATCATTTGGCTGAAAATGTTGCTGCATATAGTTCCTTAGAATATTGACTTTCGACTTTATGATCAACTACCGGTTTTGGATACTTAATTTTTGAATCCCATTTAGTTGGTTTATGCCATGTGTGAATGATTTTGGGTTCAAGTTTGGACAAATCAGGAATCCATTTTTTGATATATTCACAATCTGCATCATACTTTATTTGTTGTAGCCATGGATTAAAGATTCGAAAATATGGTTGTGCGTCAACTCCTGTTGATGCAGCCCATTGCCAGTTTCCATTGTTGACTGCGGGATCATAATCGACAAGTTTGCTGGCAAAATACCGTTCTCCCCACTGCCAATTGATATGTAGATCTTTGGTTAAGAATGATGCTACAATCATCCGGACACGATTATGCATCCAACCCGTTTCATTGAGTTCACGAATACCCGCATCTACAATGGGGAATCCTGTCATTCCTTTGCGCCATGTTTCAAATAGCATCTTATCATTGTTCCATTGAATCTTATTATATCGGGGTTTAAAGGCTCCCTCAAACACATGCGGATAATGGAACGCGATATGCGTGTAGAAATCTCGCCAATAGAGTTGGCGAATAAGTGGATGATTTATTCCAAGCTGCTTTTTGATGGCATTATATACTTCGCGCACAGAGCAACTTCCAAATTTAATATACGCTGAAAGGCGGGTGGTGCCATGTTGATTAGGAAAATCTCTGGTTATTTTATATTGCCTAAAGTCTTGTAAATTTGAGAGAATAGCAAGAGCTGCAGTTCTTGAACCTTGAACGAGAAGTGATTTGTTGTTTTTGGTTTTTATATGCTTGAATGGGACTGTTACCTTCTTTTGGCTTCCTGGTCTGATTTTTACATAATTTTTGAAGGAATTTTCTTTTGGAAGACTTATGGGGAGTTCTAAGGCTTTTCTGAAATAGGGAGTAAATACTTTATAGGGTTCATTATTGGCCTTAAGGATCATTTCTGGTTCATTAAGCAGAGAATCCGCGAATTGGTGAAATGCCACCTTTGCCTTCTTACATACATTTCTAATTTGCGCATCTCTTTGACGACTGAAGGGTGAATAATCACGGTTAATAAACACTGCATCAATTTCATAGGTTTTCAATAGTTTGAAAATCATTTTTTCAGGTATACCTGAAGAGAATAACAGTTGGCTGTTTTGGTGTTGAAGTCGTAAATCTAGGTCTTGTAGTGCTTCAGCCATGAATTGGATGGCATTCAGATGTGGGCTAGATTGCTTCAGAAGTCTGGGATCAAGGAAAAAGCTTGGCAGGACTTGGTTAGAATCTTCTAAAGCGCGAATTAATCCAGTGTTATCAACTAGTCGAAGATCACGACGAAAGATGAAAAGAGTTTTTTTATATAATTTACTCAATTTCTTACCCTTGTTGATGAATCCCTATCGAATATATTTGAGAAGGCATCCTAAAGTATGTATGGGGTGAATAAGATTTCTATAGTGAAATTACCTCAAATGGAAAGGAAATTGATTGAGGCGCTATTACATAATCAGGTGATATGTCGAATTGCTTTTCGGGGAGATGAATATCCCTATATGTCTCCTTTTCAATATGCGTATATTGATGGAACTCTCTACTTTCATTTCACGCGTTATGGAAAGAAAATGAAACTGATTGAACACGACAATCGCGTTGCGGTTGAAATTGAAACCTACAAACCTGATTTACATCAATATTGTTTTGTAGTCTTCCGAGGGGAACTTGAAATAGTGAATGAACCTGGTGAGAGGGAAAAAGCGATTATCCATATGGCAAAAGTCGGTTCTCGGCAATTATCACCTAACTTTCTTGCCGCACATGGATTGAAGACATCAGAGGGTTGGCAAGCTCTTAGTCCTGAGAAGCCTTTGAATATTGTTAAGTTGGTGAATATTGTCGAAACGATTGCTCTTGGATCGCCAGAATAGATGGCGTAAGACTATTCTTGAGCTGGTTTCTTATTATCCTGAAAAATAAGTTCTGATGTTATTTTTCCACTGAGTAAAACGCTCGGTACTCCGGCACCTGGATGGGTTCCGGCACCTACAATATATAATCCCTTGATATCACGAGATCGATTATGTGGACGGAACCACCCTGATTGGGTCATGAGCGGTTGTAATTGAAATGCGTTGCCTTTGTAAGCATTAAGCTCGTGTTCAAAATCCTGTGGAGTAAAGATTTCACATACTTCAAGGTTGTTTAAAAGATCGGGAAGGTAATGGTCATTGAGATATTGTAAAACTCGGTCTCGAAAGGGTTCTTTCATTTCTTCCCAATTGATTCCCGAATCTTGGTGGGTCACAGGAACGCAAGCATAGAAAGTTTCACAACCGGGCGGTGCTAATTCTGGATCAGTCCTACTTGGAACATGCAAATAAATGGAAAAGTCATCAGGGAGAATATGACGGTCAAAAATATCTTTGATTAGTTCCTTATAGCGAGGGCCAAAAATGACGTTGTGATGAGGTATTTCGGGGTATTTCTTTTTCGTCCCGAAATATACCATGAAAAGGCTCATACTATACTTGGCTTTTTTGAATCGCTTATCGTTATTTTTTCGACGAAATTGTCTATCGATTAGTTTCATGTAAGTCATTGCAACATCGGCATTACTCACTACAATATCCGCTGGATAGTGATCCCCGTTTGCGGTGATGACTCCGGTTACCATTCGTTTTTTTTCATCAATTTTAATTTTTGTTACTTCAGAATTTATTTTGATAGTTCCTCCAAGTTCTACGAATAATTTTTCTAATGCTTCGACAAATCGATGGGTTCCTCCCCGGACCCAAAGCATGCCATACTTGTTTTCAAGATAGACTATTAGTGAGTAGACGCTAGTAGTAGTGAACGGATTTCCGCCAATAAAGAGTGGCACAAATGAGAATGCCATACGAAGCTTCTCATTCTTCATGTAACTGGCAACAAGTCCATATACGCTCTTGTAAGATTTAAGGCGAATAGCAGGGGGAATAATCTTCACCATGCTCCATAGGCTTTCAAAGGGTGTCATAGCAAATTTTTCAAATCCCAGTTTATAAATAGGTTCAAGAATTTTGAGCCATTTTCGGTATCCTTCCAAATCAGGCGGATTTAGCTGTTTGATTTGCTCTGCGACTTCCTCGAAGGTACCGATATCAAAATGGGTGCCATCCGCATAGTGGAGGCGGTAGTGTGGGTGGATTGAAACCAGTTCTATATAATCCGCTGGATCTCGTCCTGCATCACGGAAAATGTCTTCAACCACAAAGGGCGGGGTAATGATTGTGGGTCCGGTATCAAACCGGAATCCCTTTCGTTCAATTACTCCTGCTCGACCTCCAAGCTGGTGACGTTTCTCTAAGAGAGTGACTTGGTATCCTGCAGCTTGAATTCTCACGGCTGCTGAAAGGCCCCCAAAACCTCCGCCTATAATAATTACTTCTGGTGAATTTGAATCGTTCATTCTCTTTTCACCTTAAGTGATTAGTATTCTCATAGCTGTGAAAAATTATGGGTGAAGAACAAATTCCTTCATATCATGAAGATATTCGCGACGACATTGGAAAGAAATCCAGAACTTTTTCCATTTTGGCACATAAACTCGTTTTTTGAAAATTTGGTAATCTATCTTCTCAATTTCATTCAGAATATTTGCATAGATACGGGCAGCAACCTTAACAGTGAACGATGCGGCAGGTGGAAGATCTCGTAAACCGATTTCTGCTAAAGCATACTTTGCTCGAGCATTCGCTATTTCGTGTTTTAACAAGTATTTGAAGTTTGAAGTTATTTTTCGGGTTTCAAAATCTTCTAGGCGAATCCGGAATTTTTTTCGTGTCTCAGCTGGTATGTAAATTCGTCCCTTGTTATAGTCTTCCGCAATATCTCGTAGAATATTAGTTTGCTGCATAGCTATTCCCAGTTCTGCGGCTCTTTGGAGGGTCTCTGGGTGTATCGCTCGCCAGATGTGGCACATTGATAGTCCAACTGTTGAGGCTACTCGGAAACAATAGAGCTCAAGCTCTTCTTGTGTGTGTATTTCTTGTCGGTAGATGTCCATGCGGACGCCTTCAAGTAATTCATAGAGATATCTAACAGGGATATCGTATTTCATCAAAGTGTCACCAAAGGCATGATATACCGGGTGATCAAAGGTTTCACCATTACTAAGTCGAGTAATAATCTTAGCCAAAACATTAAGTTCTTCGTCAATTTGTTTGGGTGTGAGATTTATTTCGTCTACAAAGTCGTCCGCGAGTCGGCAAAATCCATAGAGTGCAGCAATACTTCGGCGCTGTTGAGGTTCGAGATATCGCGCAGCGAATGAGAAGGATTTTGCATACTTATTGAATAATTTCATGCAGTAATCATAGGCGCGGTTGAGGTCACTTTGTGTACGCTTATCATTGATTCGGATTTGCGATGGAATAACATCTAGATGATAGCTTTCTCCCCTAATCATCATAATAACGCCCTAGTTACATATTTAACGAATATCACTTCTCTTTAGGTGAAGGGTTTTCCTTTTAAAAAGTTCTCTTTTCCTAAAATAATTATTTAATAAATTTGTTTTGTTGTTTAAAATACAAGAAGCATTTGAATTAACAGATAATCATTAAATATTGTAAGTAGAGACATCACCCTAAGTAGAGGGAAATTCCCTATGAAACCACAGAATGTAGTGATTATTGGTGCGGGTGTGGGTGGTTTATCTGCCGCTGCACTGCTTGCCAAAGAAGGCTACGAGGTTGAAGTGATTGAACAAAATTTGGAGCCGGGAGGTCGTGCTCGGGTTTGGGAAACAGAAGGTTTTGTATTCGATATGGGGCCCTCTTGGTATTTGATGCCCGAAATCTTTGAGAACTTCTTTAACGAATTTGGAAAGTCTGTTTCAGATTATTATGAATTGATCCGTCTTGATCCTAATTATCGGATTTTTTTTGGAGCCAATGATATTGTCGAGATCACAGCAGATCTTGAGCCCAATTTGCACACCTTTGAGGGTTTCGAAAAAGGTGGAGCCAAAAAGTTAGCACAGTATTTGTTGAAAGCAAAAGAAACCTATGACTTCATGATGGAGGGCATCATGTATAAAGATTTAGATAGTTTCTGGTCGATGTTTAGTCCCTCCTTGATGAAAGCAGGACGAAAATTACATATTTTGAGCAACATCGATGAATATGTGCAAAGATTTTTCAAGAGTGATCGTGCGCGAAAAATCCTCGAGTACCCCATTGTGTTTTTGGGTGGCAATCCAAAGAACACCCCCGCAATGTATTCGATCATTTCGCATATCGATTATAATCTGGGCGTTTGGTACCCCCGAGGTGGAATAGGAAAGATTCCTGAAAGTTTGATGAAATTAGCAAAACAACAGGGGGCTGAAATTCGATTTGGAATTGAAGCCTCTCGCATAGAAATTAAGAATCGAATGGCCTATCAGGTTCAAACGACACAAGGAACAATCGATGCAGATCTGATTGTTGTCAATGCTGATTATCCTTACAGTGAGCTAGAGTTGCTTGATAAGGAATATCAAACGTATTCAGAAAAATATTGGAAGAAAAAGATTATCGCTCCATCCGCTTTTGTAGTTTACTTAGGGGTCGATCTTAAGTTAGATCAGCTAACTCACCATAATGTCTTTTTAGAATATGATTGGGTCCAGCATTTCGATCAGATTTTTGAGAATCCGGCATGGCCTGATAAACCTGCTTATTATGTGTGTTGCCCTTCAAGATTCGATTCTTTAGTAGCTCCAAAAGGGAAGGAGAATATCTTCATAACGGTTCCCATATCACCTGGGATTGAGGATTCGCCTACGATTCGAGATACTTATCTTGAAAAAATTATTAGTCATATGGAGAAACTTATTGGAGAGTCTTTCCGTGATTTCATAAGTGTGAAGCGAATCTTTTCACTAAATGATTTCACTCAGGACTATCACGCATTTAAGGGAACCGCTGTGGGTCTTACTCACACCTTCCGTCAATCCGCATTCTTTCGTCCACGACACCGAAGTAAGAAGGTACGCAATCTCTATTACACTGGTCAATACACACATCCAGGGATCGGTGTTCCAATGGCTCTTGTCTCTTCGAAGATTGTGACTGACCAAATCAATAGACACTATGATAAATGAAGATGATAAATTTGATCGGCATTGCTAGGCTCGCGGTTAGAATTTCTCGACCACGATTTTGGCTCTATTTAGGAGGTACATACCTAATCGGGTATGCAATTGGAATCACTACACTCACGCAATTCCTTAGTCCCTTTTTTGTGCTTCAACTCTTTTTCTTCATGTTCCCCGCTAATGTTTTCCTATATGGTGTGAACGATTACTATGATGAAGATACCGATATCTTCAATCCAAAAAAAGACGATAAAGAGTATCGTGTGACTGCCAAAGATAAACGGAATTTGCTTGCCCTCATAGTCATCTCTTTTGTATTTGGCTTAATCTTAATGATATTTCAACCCGATATTATTGCCATCGCACTCTTTGGTATCTTCCTATTATTGTCGTTTCTATATAGTTCGAAACCTATCAGGTTTAAGGCTCGCCCATTCTTCGATTTTATGTCTAATTTTCTCTATGTAATCCCAGCAATTCTTGCTTTCTATCAACTGCGCTTCATCATTCCACCAATATTACCCCTCTTTGCGGCATTCATGTGGACTTCCGCAATGCATCTCTTTTCGGCTATTCCAGACATTGATGCAGATAGACAGGCTAATATAACAACAACCGCCGTCTTTATTGGAGCCATCCCTTCTCTAATTCTTTGCCTTACTTTCTGGTTTATCTTTGCAATCATCCTTGTAATTCTTATTCCTTGGAACGCTCCATGGAATCTTCTCATGTTCATCTATCCCGTCTTGCCCCTCTACCTGTTAGTTCGTCAGGCAGAAAATATCAACAGAATATATTGGCTTTTTCCATTCTGGAACGCCGTTTTTGGTTTAATCCTCTTCATTACAATAACTATACCAAAGATTGTGATTACCTAATGACGGCAAACCTTCGGGAATCCCGCGCCAACAGTGGTACACATCGGTTGCTCATTTTTCTTCTAGTAATTCTAGGTCCATATGTCTTGAGTTATATTTTCTTCGTTCTCCATCCATTAATTCCAATTAATCTGTTCAATTTATTCATTATTACCACAATCTTACCTTCTTTGTACTTCTTTTACAGATGGGCCGGTTCCCAAAACACCATTATTGTTGTCTTTATCCTCGCTTTTCTAATCCTTATCATTGAGAGCTTTGGAGTTTTAACAGGAATCCCATATGGTTCTTTCTTCTACTCCGATTCATTGGGAATCAAACTATTTGGGCTAGTTCCATGGGTTGTTCCATTTGCTTTCATTCCACTCTTATTAGGGACATTTACATTTGCTACTAAATATGTTCAAAAACCATGGAAGATTGTACTCCTTAGTGCACTCCTCTTAGTAATTATTGATCTAACTATCGATCCCATACTTGTTAATCTGGGTATTTGGATTTGGTTCACTCCTGGAATCTATTATGGTGTTCCCTTTTCTAATTTTATTGGATGGTTTCTTACAGGACTTGTTATGTCCTCAGTGTTGATTCTATGCATGAAATTTCGATACAGCAATACTCAACAGATACCGCTCTTTGTCGCGACAAGTCTCTTGTTTACTTTAGCTTTTTGGTCTGGATTTGCTCTTTGGACCATGTTCTATATTCCATTCATTAACAGTGTATTTCTTCTTGGGTTGTTGCTGGTTCCGTTTTTAAAATATTTCTCAAACGAATCATAAAACCAAAATACCTCGGTAGGAACAAGGGTCATCACGATTGTTTCAATATCCCCAAAAATGCTTCAATTGAATATTCCAATTAATTTTGTCGTATAAGCTAAAGCTCTTATCACGAACTGAAATTTTCGCATCGCCTCAATATATGAGCCATCGCAATTTTCTGAGTTTATCCATATATACATAGTTTCTAAGCATAAATTGAAGCCAAGATTGCGAAAGAAAAGAGGATTTAGTCAAGAATTACTTCAAGTTCGCCTATCTCGTGAGATATGTGATCTTTTTCGCACAATTGCATTATTTTAAACATAGAACGAACATCAGCGTAATGAACGGCATTTCCATCAACACATTTCATTGAAATAACGATCTGGGATGGATCTTCCTCTTTTACCATTGCTTGAATCTCACATGCATTTGGGCTTATGATATCTCTCATTAGTTTTGAAACCTTATTGACAATACCAATTGATTGCTTAGTTGATATGTGGTTTAATCTATATTCTCGGTATGCAGCTACCTCACTCATTCTATCACCTAGGTATACTTCCAGCACAGATGCAAGTGGTGGTGGATTTAACCCCGTCTATCTGCCGGAGTTCATTGAACACAAAGTCGTCTAGGTGTTCAGGTAATTTCACTTGGGTTTTCAGAATAAAATCGTATTCGCCGTAGACAATATCCGCTTCTGCTACTTGTTTCATTTCTTTAAGTTTCTCAAATATCTCCGATGTTTTTTCAGGAACCGCTTTGAGCAAAATGAACGCCTTAAACATCACCCTACACCTGCGGGGTGATAAAGCTCTCAATTCATAACATTTAAAATTTACTTGAAATTATTATCGAAAATTAATTAAAGAACAAATCATATATATTAAATAATGACCTCCACACAAGAAGATGATTGATTTTTGATTGAAAAAAAAATTCTTAGTAGTGAGTCCTTCGCTCAGCTTACTCATCATCGTTTAACTGCAGCCACGCTTGTTATAAAGTTCATTGCTGCCAACCCTAATTCAACGACTAGAGAAATTGCTGATGGAACGAATCTGAGCGATGCAGCAGTACGGTATGTTATTTCTGATCTTCTTGCTCAAGATGTTCTAATAGCTCACAGCTCCTTAGAAAAGGCAGGAAAAAGAGGACGCGGACGTCCATCATCAAATTATGTTCTAAAAAAAGCACTTCTATTTTCCATTCCTCCCCGTAGGTATTGGCAACTATCTGATCGCATTATAATGACATTACTGGACGAAATTGGCACAGAGGCCACAGAACGCATATTTCAAACAATGGGAGTAAATTCTGCGATTGCTACTGCCGAAAACTGGAGTCAAACTTCTCGGTTTCCTATGAGCCTTGAATCTTTCCGCCAAAGGCTGCGACAAGAACTGAATATAATTGGATATAATGCACATGTGGCAATACAGAAAAAAAGGATAATCATCACAACAAAGAATTGTCTGTACAGCGAAGTAAGTAGAAAATATGAAGGTCTGTTGTGTAATTTTCACTTGATGTACTACCCGAAACTTCTTTCGTTGACCTGCAACGTGAATGTGCAGACTATTGGTCGAAAGGGGTGTATGGCACGGGGCGATAGCCAGTGCGGCATTGAACTCCTAACCGCTTGACAATCGTATCGGCTCCAATACAAAATAGGCTCTTGAAATTCTAAGGAACATAACCTGTGAAACCATATATCCATGTGAAGAAGGGTGATGGATAGATTCCAATTAATAGGATAAGGATTCCTGCAATAATTAATGCAATTAAAATTCCACGAGGTTCTGTAATTTTAGTTGAAATAGTAGTTTCATCTAAATACATTCGTTTGATTATCCATGAATAGTAGCCCAATGAGAAGACGCTATTTAGAACCATAACTATACCAAGCCAAAGAGCGTTGGCTTCAACGGTGGCCATGAATAATACCGCCTTACTCCAAAATCCATTAAACGGTGGGATACCTGCAAGGGCAAAAAGCGTCAGAGTTAGTATAAAAGCAGTTTTTGGCATGATTTTGGCTAATCCGTCATATCCACTAACTGAAGTATATTTCAGGGTTAAAGAAACGCCTGCCGCCGCAATGAAAGCTGCTGCGGTCATAATGGCATGATTCAGTGTATGGAAAAGGAGACCAGGTATACCATAAACGGTGTTTGGAAATGCAATTCCGATTAACATATACCCCGCTTGTGCAATTGAGGAATAAGCCAGCATGCGAGGAAAACTTTTCTGAGTCAAGGCAGCAAAATTGCCCACTGTCATAGTAATCGCCGCTAGAAATGCTATAGCAAAGCTCCAACGCGCTAATATGATAACTGGTGCCGTGATAAGAGCGATTGTGAGAACTCGGAGGCTAGCTGCAAATCCTGCTTTTTTAGTTCCTGCTGCTAAAAAACCGCCAATGGGCGTTGGTGCCCCTTCATAGGCGTCAGGGATCCAAAATTGGAAGGGTACGATTGCCATCTTAATACCAAAGCCTATGATCGTGAAAATAATCGCCAGTACTAATAGTGGTTGGAGCTCAACGGAAATGCTAGGAAGTGCAGCGGCTATTCCAATTAGGGAGGTGGTGCCCGCTATTCCTATGAAAAATGCGATGGCAAGAAATACAAAGGCTGTTGATAAAGCTCCTAGAATGTAATATTTGAATGCGGCTTCACTAGAGAGCCAATCTCCTTTCCGAATACCAGTAAGAACCAACGTAGTTACGAACATTAGATCCCAAGCAACATCGAGCATAACTAAATCAATTGAAAAAGCTACTAATAATGATCCAAGGACGGCAAGGATAATCAAGGCATAATACGAACCCTGATTCGGGTCGTCACGCATGAAGTTAATAGATGCTATGGTTATGAGAATCCCTACTAAAAGAAATACTATTCCAAAAAAGATTCCAAACTCATCAGGAGAAATCAAATTTTCGAATGGAGTCGTAAGGGGAATTTTTGCTATTACAATCCAACCAAGAAGTAAAGCTGAGACTAATTGGGCAAGTACTGCCATGTACCCTGCAATGTGCTTGCCCAAACGAGAATAGATTACTTGATCAAGGAGTGGAATAAGGATACCAGCGATTCCCAGTATTCCAAGAATTATATACAATTCGAATGCCATTTAGGTTCCTCCTATTGAACTGAGCAATACTGCTGTTGCTGGATAAACTAGGGTCATTATTAAAAACGGAAAGATTCCTAAAATTAGAATAGGCACAACAAATAATGCCAATGTACCAATTTCCCAGGCTGATGCTGATTTCATTTCTGTTAACGTTGGTTCTGCTCGTCGAAATATCCGTTGTAAAGTCCATAAGAAATAGGCAGAAGTAATTCCTGGGCCTAAAACAAGTATACCAAATATCCATTGAACACCAATTACTGCTTGTATGACACTAAATTCAGCTACAAAATTGCCAAAACCCGGTATCCCCATTGAAGCCAAGGACCCTAATATCAATAAAAGGCTTGTCAGGGGCATTCCTATTCCTAAAGCCTTTAGCTGGCTAATTTTTCGTGTCCCTGCTCCTTTTTGGATAACGCCTGTCAATAAAAACAAAAGACCAATTGCGAATCCGTGACAAAACATCTGTAATACGGCTCCTGCGATACCGAGAGATGTTACTGTAAATGCACCAGCTGCAACGAAACCCATGTGATTAATTGAAGTCAAAGCAACCATTCGTTTGAGGTCATCTTGAAACATGGCTGTGAACGCTGCAAATAAAACGGATCCTAAACTAAGGATAATAAGAAATGGACCATATACAATAGCGAATTCACGAAATAGTCCAATTACTATTCGAATAATTCCATACCCTCCCATTTTCAACATTACACCCGCTAGTAAGACGCTGATAGGAGATGGAGCTTCCACATGAGCGTCTGGTAACCAAGTGTGAAAGGGAATCACGGGAAGCTTAATTGCAAAACCAATAAAGCATAAGATAGCTGGAATAAGTTGTAATTCTTGTGGCAGGCGGTTAGCAAGAAGTATTGGTATATCAAATGTACTACCACCTGACCAGAGAAACACCACAATGAATCCAATGAGCATCAATAGACTACCTAGTGTAGTAAAAAGCAAGAACTTGATTGCTGCATACTTTCTTTTAGAGCCTCCCCAAATGCCAATAAAAAAGAACATTGGAATAATCGCTAATTCCCAGAACACAAAGAATACAATTAGGTTAAGTGCTGTGAATACGCCGACCACAGCTCCTCCAAATATTAAAAGGAGTGAGTAGTATTGCCGTTCATTAGTTTTAACTAGCGTAAAGGAACCTGCAGTGGCTAACATGTTAAGGCTGGTTGATAATAGAAGAAGAGGTGCACTGATTCCATCAACACCAACCTCAAAAGGAATCTGAATGCCGAAGAAATCAATCCATGTATAATTTACTAGGAACTGAAAGGTGCTGGGATCGAGTGAAAACAGTCCAAGATAAATTAGGAATGATGCAAAAAAGACAGTAATGTTGATTAGTAAAGTAGTCCATCGAGCTGCTCGTGGACTAGGGCGCCCCAAAAGGTAAATCAATGGAGCGGCTATTAGTGGCAGAAAGATTATGATCAATAAAAGCATTTGATTCACCTCAGTGATAGAATTGCTGTGATAACGAGAACCACAATTATCACAAGTAATACTATTGGATTTAACAGAAGCAATGGTTCAAATAGTAGAATAACAACAACAAGACCTGCGACAAGAGCGAACACGTATTGGTGAGTAATGCCTGTTTGGAGGCGTCGAATTTTTTGGGAGAGCCAACCTCCAGTTCCTTTGATTTTGTTAGCAATTGCATCGATAGCATTAACGTCAATCCAATCTGCTAAGCGTGATGTCTTAACTCCAAGTTTTGCAAACCCGGTATTCGTAGAGTCAAATCCTCGTTGTTCAACGGTACGGTTTAATGTCATAGATCCTCGGATGATGGCTGGTGCAACTTTGACATTGAGTTGGTCAATTCCTCCAACCTCAATTCGTCTATAAGCGCCCTTACTAGCTCGGATTGTTCCGTACACGAAGATTTTGTAGAACAAAGGATTCATGTACCATCGATTAACAAGGAATTTGTTGAATGCACGTAATACTCTATTCTGCTTGACTGCTCGATGAATATCAAACGAGGGGCGGATGTAAAGTAAGTATCCCAGCAAACCACCAATGGATAATGCAACCGCGGAGGCTGTCCAGGTTGAAGCTAATGCAAGACTCTGGTTTATTTCTCCTCCATGACTGGTTATTCCATGAAATAGTGGTTCAAAGAAAGTGTGAAGATTACTCTCAAGAAGTGGTCCTGCGAAACCAAGGATAAGGCTAACTAGGGCAAGAATTCCATATGGTACCCAGAAAAGTTTATTTGGAGTATGAAGATGGTGGCCTTCATCCTCTAATTGCTTTAAATGGGCGCTCTTGGGTGAATGGAATATCATACCAATCATCCTAAAGCTATAGAGAATTGTCAGGCCTGCTGTTATCACTCCTAAACTGAACAGGATAGTGTTACCAGTTGACCATGTAGCGAGTAAAACAGCGTCCTTGGACCAAAATCCAGAGAATGGCGGAACACCAGAGAGCGAAAGAACTCCCAAGATCATTGATACGTAGGTTATTCGCATCACATTCTTGAGACCCCCCATATCATCAAGGAACCGAGATTCTACGGTGTGGATAACTGCCCCTGCAGCCATGAAAAGTGATGCCTTAAAAACGGCATGACTCATTAAATGAAAAAGACTAGCAACGTACCCACCTGCAAATTCAGGTGCAAGTCCTGCTGCACCAAGGCCTAACATCATGTAACCAATTTGAGAAACGGTGGAATAAGCGAGAACTTTCTTTATTTCACTTGAGACGAGTGCTTGTGAACCTGCAAGAAATGCCGTAAAAACTCCGATTCCGGCAACAGTATAGAAAAAGATCTCTACCCCACCATAGGTGCTCAAAAGAATATAGAAAAGGGGAGCCATCCTTGCTATTAAGTAAACACCCGCCTTCACCATAGTAGCGGCATGGATTAATGCGGAAACAGATGTTGGTCCAGCCATTGCATCTGGCAACCATTCATGTAAAGGGAATTGTGCGGATTTTCCAATTGCACCAATGAAGATGGAAAGAAAAACTGGAACTAATAATCCCATACTTGCCAGCTGAGCAGCCCATGGAGTATGTTCAGCTAGTTCAATAAAACTGAATGTTCCGGCTGTTAATCCAATAGAAAGTATTCCTGCGAGAAGGAAAACATCTCCAATCCTTGTAACAATAAATGCTTTCATTCCAGCATGGCTTGGGGCATAAGCCATTTCGACGCCTAATGCTGTTTCTCCAGGTACACCAACCCATTTATCCCTGCGATCGGAAAAATAAAAACCAATCAGTTGATATGAGCAAAGTCCGACTCCCTCCCAGCCGAAGAACAATTGAAGCAAGTTATCCGACATCACAATGAGTAGCATACTACCGAGGAATAGGTTCATAAATACCCAATAGCGAGTGAGACTCGTCTCTCCCTTCATGTATCCTAAGCTGTAAACCATTATAAGAAAAGTAAGCCAAGTGACAATATTCGCCATGAACACACTAAGTGGATCGATTAGAACACCTAATGTAATACCAAGAGATGGGATCCAAGGTATTTGCCATTGTGGAAGAGGGAAAGGAAAACTTACACCCAAAACAATCGGTATGAGCGCTGTTGCTGCGAGTGCTGCTATGAAACTAGTTAGGACAGCAAAATAGTCTCTAAGTTTCGGATGTATTCTTGCTAAAATTGGGGTTAACAAAGCCCCTATAAAGGGGATTGGAAATATCCAGAAAACTAGAATTCCTAGTATTGCGAGAGGGTTGATGACCAGCAATTGTGCGCTTAATTCTGGGCTGAACCACATTGGATACTAGACTCCTGGAAATGGTATTACACTTTCAATGACGGCTTTTACAGGTGCAACGACGATCTCAGGATACAGGCCAAGAATAATAGTAATGACTGCCAAAATTATGAGGGGTACGGTTATCTTAAAACCTGGTCTAGGCACATTTGCTAGCTCTTCAGGTAATTCCCCAAAGAATACGCGTCGGATAGTCCAAAGGGAATATCCCGCCGTGAAGACAGTGGAAATAACACCCGCCGCTGCAATTGCTAACAATGGCAATGAGTTATTCAATAGAGCGTTACCAAAAGCCCCGGCAAAAATCATCCACTCACTTTGAAAACCGTTGGTTGATGGAAATCCAAGAATTCCTAGGAAGCCTATAATAGCAGCTGTTGCAGTAATTGGCATCCGTCGGGCAAGTCCTCCCATGGCTGAAATTTCTCGGATTCCTTCAGCTTGTAAAATAATCGCTCCAGCCGTTAAGAAGAGAATTGCTTTACCGGTTGCGTGGCTAATATAGTGAAATATCGCTCCTACAGCTCCAAAGAACTGAAAAGATGCTAAACCAAAGAGAATGTAACCCATTTGAGAAACACTGGAATATGCCAATAGTCTTTTGATATCAGATTGGGCAATTGCCATGACTCCTCCATAAAACATAGTGAGTAGAGCCCAAATAGCGAAAAAGATACTAATACCTTGAAATGTTGTGGGAAAAATTAGAATGACAAATCGAGTTATACCATAGCCTCCTATTCCAATCATTAGCGGGGAAAGCATTGCGCTAATGGGTGTTGGCGCTTCAGCATGAGCATGTGGTAACCAGACATGAACGCCAAAAACCGCCATCTTTACAACAAATCCAAAAGAAATTGCGACAATGATGCCTAAACGGAATATTTCTGGAATAGCAATCTCAGTGATTATTGCTATATTGAATCCTCCAGCAAGAAATCCTGTTGCAAGGAACCCCGCCAACAATACGAGTGCTCCGATATGCGTCCACATAAAATAGATCATGCTTACTTTTTCGCGATCTCCATATCCCCATTGAGCGATGATAAAATAGGATGGAACTAGCATTAATTCGAAGAATAGGTAAAATTCTATGAGGTTGGTTGCGAGAACAGCTCCAAGCATACCAGCCGAATACAGGAGGAATAAGGCAAAGTATGCAGCAGCTTGCCGGTTTGCTGTCTCATTTCCTTCAACACGATGTTTCATGTAGGGCATAGAGTAGATGGCGATTAGAGCTGATAGAAGGGTAATAATTAATGCGAATTGAGCACTTAATCCATCGAGTCGGAAGCCAAATTCTCCAATGGGGTACCATTGATAAGAAGTTTGGGCAATTCCAAAAATTGATCCTAGGCTGAGCAACAAGGTCGAATAAAACAGCAGGGCGGCTACTAGCCAGCCAATGCGAATTCCTACTCGTTTGCCGATTAGGTATACAAATGGTGAAGCAATAAATGGAACTAAAACAGTTTGTAAAAGTAATGTTGGTTCGAGTAACATCACAATTGAGTATATAAATTCTAAAATTATTTGCAATTTTTTCTACCCCTTAAGTTTGCTAAGTTCTCGGATGTCAATATCTCCGTAAAGACGATAGATGACCAAAATAAGGGCTAAGCCTAATGCGGCTTCAGTAGCCGCTATCGCAATCGTAAATAGTACTACAATTTGTCCAATAATGGCTGTAGGTTGGAAGAAACGCGCTAATGCAATGACCGTGATGTTTACTGCATTGTAAATCAGTTCAATGCTAAATAGCATACGAATGGCATTACGCTTAACCATTATTCCGTAGAGCCCAAGTGCCAAAAGGATTACAGCCAAGATTAGGTAATTAATTATTGGTATCATCATCAACCTTCCTTGATTCGATTTTTGCAAGCGTCAAAGCACCCATTAGGCTTGATGCCACAACAAGACCCATTATTACAAATACGAGGCCATATTGTGAGAAGAGAGCATATCCTATATCGATTAGTGTAAGACTATAAGGACCAGCGAAAGTAAATAGGCTACTACCCAAAGTAAATAACAACGCAATTAAAGTTAAACCAACAACAATTGCTGCTCCATATTCTAAGGCTCGTTCTCTTCGTCCACTCCTTTTCTCATCTGCCTCCTTTCTCCGACTACTTCCAACTACCATTATTGTGAATAGGATGAGAACTACCACAGCCCCAATGTACATAGCGATTTGGAAAATTGCAACATAAGCTGCTCCCAGTAATATGAAAAGAAATGCAACTCCAACAAAGGTTATGGATAATGATACTGCTCCATAAATGAGGTCACGAGATTCGAGAGCAAGGATTGCTGATAAAACTATTATTACTGCTACAGTGTAGAATAATAAGTCATTTAGTTCAATCATGATATAACCCCCTGCGACTGATTTGCATGGCTTTTCGTTTCTGTTTCTTTCGCCAACCCTTTTCCATAGGTTTATTGGCAAATTCGATTGGAGAAAGAAATAACGGTTGTTTGGTTGTTTCTGAGAGTTCATAGAAGTCTGTATGTTCTAATGCATTCACTGGGCATATTTCAATGCAAAGATCACAAAAAGAGCAGCGACCAAAATCAATATTTGGATACATGTTTGGTTTGTTTTTCTCCGAATATTTCTCCTCAAGTTTCTCTAATTGAATTGCGATTGTTGGACAGATACGTTGACATTGACCACATCCGATACATTTTTCAAGCTTTAGGAAATGGCGGCCTCTTTCTCTTTGAGGAAGTTCAAGTCTTTGGTCGGGATATTTTATTGTTAATCGGTTCCAAAAGATGTGTTTAAATCCAGAAACTAATGGTCGAATTGAATCAAGTAGTCTTACCATTCTTATAGTCCTCCAATCGGAAATATTCCAAATATTACTAGAAAAGCTGCAAGAAATAAAGCCACAAAGGAAAGTGGAATCCAGATAGACCACGCTACACGTAAAATTTGATCTATACGTGTTCGGGGATAGACTCCTCGCAGGAATATTATCAGTATAGTAACCAGACCTGTTTTTACTAAAAACCAGACAGGTTCTGGAAGAAAGTTAGGTAACAGAACTGGTAGCGGTGGAGTAAACATTCCACCTGCAACAAAAGGCATTGGAAGCCATCCTCCCAGGAAGAGAGTTGTGAATAACGCGGCAACAGTAAACATTTTGACATAGAAGCTTAAATAGATGAGAAGAAATGGTGCCCCCGAATATTCAGTCATCCACCCAGAAACAATTTCTGGTTCCGCTTCGGGTAAGTCGAAAGGAACTCTCTCGAGTTCTGCAACAATTGCGATGAAGAAAATGAGTGCTGAGAGAAATAAGGGGAAAATAAACCAAATCTGTTGTTGTGAGAATGTAATTTGTGCTAAGTTGATTGATCCGCTTAACACAACGACAGCTAGGGCAGATATCCACATGGGAATCTCATAGGAAACTTGTTGAAAGAGTGAACGGACTCCTCCAATGAAAGGGTATTTGCTGTTGCTTGCCCATCCAGCAATAAGAACAACCATCGGAAAGAGTGCTGAGATGGCAAAGAAAATAAGCAAGCCATATGTTGCCACGAACCCCTCACCAATTATTACCCAAGAGATTATATACGGTGTCCAAACTTGAAAAGTTGCGTTCGGAATGGGAAGAATTGATGTCCCAAAAGGTATTACAATGATGGGGAGAGATGCCAAAGCGAGAAATACAATTGGAACGATTCGGAAAAATAATCGGTCAGATTTTTCAGGAACGATATGTTCTTTAAAAAAGAGTTTCAGAAAATCCGCAACGGGTTGCAAGATTCCACCAAAGCGTCCAGCGTACTGCGGTCCAACTCGCAATTGGATTTTTGCTAAGAATTTCCGTTCGAACCAAACCATCAGATAGGCGGCTAAAGTGAGTGTGAGGAAACCTGGGAATATTAATGTGCGAATAAGATCTGGAATGTGAACTAGCGTAAATGCGATTAACCCCGCAATAATTTCAATGATGTTTGGTATCACTTGCATTTTTTTCACCTATCTGTCTGCGTCAACGGGCCAATAATCAAGGCTCATGTAATTGGTTGGCATATCAGCAAGGTGCCAGCCGCGCAAAACATATGGTATAGCTAATAAGTTCCGGAAACTTGGAGTAGATATTTTGAGACGGTATGGCTTATTGGTGCCACATGAGACCAGATAATGACAGAGTTCACCACGAGCTGCTTCAACGCGGGTAAAACTTGATCCATCTTTAACTCGAGTCGGAATTTTGACTCGAAATTCTCCATTTGGTAAATCATCTAGTGCTTGGCGAATGATTGAGACACTATTACGCATTTCTTCAAGCCGTACTAGACACCGTGCATATGAATCGCATCCCTCATTAACCGCAATTGGAACATCGAGTTTTTTGTAGGAATCATAGGGTTCATCTATACGAATATCGGAGTCAATTCCTGAGCCACGAAGAGCGGGTCCAACGACACCAAGTCGTATCGCTTCATCTGCAGGTAATATCCCTGTTCCAATGGCTCGATTTCGAAGGATTGAATTGTGAAAGAACATGCGCGAGTGCTCATCGAAGCGCT
>CAYFXC010000001.1:0-251255 GCA_964347045.1 uncultured archaeon | reverse complement strand
GCGTGCTCGCGCGTCTGACCACCAGCACCCACGCCAGCTTCAAACTCACCCTTACGCGCTGAAACCACTAGAATTGCAGCATCAGCTTGACTGGCTCCGGTAATCATATTCTTAATGAAGTCAGCGTGACCCGGAGCGTCAATAATCGTGAAGTAGTGTTTCTGAGTCTCAAATCGGCGGAACGCAAGATCAATAGTTAGACCACGTTCCCGTTCTTCTTTAAGACGGTCCATCACGTAAGCGAACTTGAAGGATCCTCGATCCATCTCTTCGGCCAGCTTCTCGAGCTTTGCCATCTCTTGTTTTGATAAAGCCCCAGTTTTATAGAGCATGTGCCCCATCAATGTGGATTTGCCGTGATCGACATGTCCAATGATGATGAGGTTAATGTGGGGTTTCTTTTCGGACATTGTTGTTCAACTCGTTTTTAATAATTTAAGCTGGCATAAAATATGCAGGTGAAGGCACTTCAAGAGGGACGTATAAAACTGTTTTGGCGTTGTGGGTTCCCCGAAGAAGACAAGAAACAGTTTATCGTGCTGAGAGTGCCATCCGTTCTTTTTCCTCTCTTCGCCGAACAGCATTACTACGAGAATCGCGGTTAGCTGCGGCGATGAGCTCATCGGCAATAATCTCTTCAATTGCTTCGATAGTACTGAAGCTGCGACGCCAGATGCTTTCTGAGATAAAGCGGAGCGCGAGATCGATGCGTCGAAGAGGTGCAACATCACAAGCAGTGTGGTAGCTAATTCCCCCATATGATATTCGAGTAGTTTCTTCACGAGGTGCAGCATTTTCAATTGCGTGGATTAGAATTTGAACAGGATTTTGATTCGTGCGTAAGTGTATGATTTCAAATGCAGATTTAACAATTCGAATCGCAGTTGATTTCTTGCCTGTAATGAGTCCAGATTGTCGGGCACTTTGACTACGTCGACTAGCCCATCCAGGAGTCATAAGTCGGTTGATAAAGCGTTCCACAATGGGAACTTGTCGTTTACCGAATCGACGATGCTCATGACGACCGAAGGTATGGGGAATGATAACAGGTTTAAGGCTAATGTATTTAGCAAGGCCCTGGTCGTTTATTTCAACATCCTTTGTTTCCCAGCGGCCAAATATCTTGATTTCGGGGAGCTTTGTTGTCTCAGGGGGTGATTCGGCAGACATAGTTTATCTTCTCCTTTGGTTAGCGTTGCGGTTTTTCGACTTTACCAATTATCATCGCTTCCAAGGAAGCACCATTGCATTTTACGACTTTCCAACGAACACCCGGAAGGTCGCCAAATGCTCTTCCTCGAGAGCCACCAATTCCTTCAACGATAACTTCGTCGTGTTCATCGACATATGTGAGCGCGCCATCACCAGGAAGAAAGGCAGTAATTTGTCTACCATTACGAATTAGTTGTACTCGAACACATTTACGAATTGCCGAATTGGGCTGTTTTGATTCAATTCCCACTTTTTCTAAAACGATAGCACGTGCTTGTGGACTTCCTTCAAGTGGATCTGCTTTCACATCAAGGCGAAGCATTCGCCGCTTATAGTATCGGTCTTTCCATCGGAGCTTTTTCCGTTTCTTCTTCAGCGTTCGGCCAGCAAATTCTCCTGATGGCGATTTTGATCCGGGCAATCTCACTTTACCTCGTAAATATTCAGGGTGCTGCGATTCCGTGAAGAAGCTTAAAACTTTTGCCATCTATCGGTTGATGTTATCATTCGCCCTGAGTTTCTGGTGTAGGTTCAGCGATGATAATAGCATCAATGCCGTGATGGCGTTTTGCGAGAAGCCGTGCACGTTCGATGTTGCGACCATTTCTTCCAATAACTCGACCACGATTTTCGGTGTTCACTGTCACAACGGCAACTCGGCGGCTCTTTGATTGTTCTTGGACAATGACTGTGGTAACCTTTGCTGGAGCTAATGCATTTCGTACAAATGTTTCAGGTGTGTCTGCGTCTTCGACAACATCAATGTCACGTTTGAGCATAGTACGGGCTCGTTTGATTGTCATACCACGCCGACCAATGGCCAGCCCAAGATGCCCAGGACTGACCACGAATATTATACGTTCTCCGTCTTGATCAACGATGCAGTCTCTGACTTCAGCACCCGTGATGTCACCAAATAGCGCCATCAGCTTGATTTCTTCGATGTTTAGTTTGATGTCAGATGTGGTCACTTCTTGCCAGCCCCAGTTAAAACAGTAATATCAGCGTCACCAGGTTCTAAAACAGCCATAGCTGCTACCATATGTGGACGCCCACATATTTGACCCAAATCCCAACTATTACTTCGAAATTGGTGAATCGGTATTTGGTTTGTTTTTGCTAGCGAATCGATTTCATCAATCACATTAGTAGGCGCATTTGCCGCTAGAATAACCACACGAGGAGATCCGGTTCGAAGTAAGTGTAGCGTTCGGTCAGCACCGAACACCGTTTTACCGGATTTCACAGCCAATCGTATTGCAGTTTCTGCATCCATAAAGTATCACTTTTTTTATGTTTTTATTCGCAATTCATCTTATAACGAAGTTGCTATCTATCGTCACATATAAGGGCTCCGGAATAGAGGTGCATCGCTGGCAGATTTTAACGCTCCCTTTTAAGTTCTATGCACAGTCTGTAGCAGTTCTAGTGATGTGCATGATATATTTTATTTAAAGGAAATCCCCCTGAAGCCGTTCGATTACTTCTTTTTTGCTATTCGAGGTGGACTCATAAATAAATCAATTGCACCTGTACCTAATGGAATTGATTGACCAATTATCACGTTTTCTGTAATTCCAAGCAGATGATCTTCTTCGCCAAGAATACTGGCTTGGATGAGGTGACGGACGGTAACTTCGAATGCAGCGCGAGCAAGAACGCTAGATTGTTGCCCACTGATGCCGTGACGACCAATTTGACGGATTTCACCTGTGGCTGTCATGAGGTCAGCGACAAGCATGATGTGACGGATGTCGACGTCTAGCCCTTGTTCGTCAAGAACATCTTTTGCCTCGTTGATAATAACTTGACGAGCCGCTTCGACACCGAGAGTTTCAGCAATTTCATGTATATGGTTGGAGATAGTGCGCGTGGTATCGACACCTTTGGTGCGTAAGACACCTTTGAGGTTTGTGCCTTCAGTGTAAAGTACCCATTCAGGGCCTTCTTTTTTAATCAGAACCCGTTTGACGCCATCTTGTCCCTTGATGAGTCCGTTACGGACTTTGTCAAAGGTTTTTTGGAGCTTAGCCATGTGCATAGCTTCTTCGCCTTCACGAAGTTCAGGCGTAACGATGATACGGTTCCCGTCTTGTGAGACTTCCCCCAAGGTAGGTCGTATATTGTCAAGCCTTTCAGCGATAAGTTCTGCAGTAGTCGCCTTGTCTTCCATGAGATTCGGGTTAAGGGTGACAACAATGCCTCCCTCGGCAAGATCGATTTCAACAGTTTCGGCCACTCGTTCTATGCGGGTTTGCTCGATACGTTGAGCCACATTTCGAGCCTGTTTTTCCTTTTCTCGGTGTTCTTCGTCAAGATAAACATTCATTGTTGGTGTTGATGGATTGCGACGGGCATCAACTATTTCAATTAAGCGTGGAAGTCCGAGTGTGACATTAAATTCGGCGACGCCAGCAAAGTGGAATGTTTTGAGAGTCATCTGAGTTCCAGGTTCTCCAATGGATTGAGCGGCAACGGCACCAACTGCTTCACCGGGTTGGACAAGGGAGTTGTCGAATGCCACTTCAACTTCCTTGATAATTCGGTTTAGCTGAGATGAGGTTAGTTTTCGTTCAACAAGGCGATCTCGGAGCCCATCTATTACCAGCGGAGGAATTAGACTACGTCTTCTGAGTTGAACTAGTTTGTTATCAATCACTTTCGTGCTAACTGTTTTTGAGCGGCTCATGTTAAATCACTTCTCCTCACTTAAGACGCGTTCGATAATGACATCTAGGTTTATCGCTTTGCCGTGGTCACTTCGAGCTGGATCGACGCCATCTTCACCGTATTTGAATTGAATAATCTCACCTGATGAATTTCTTACAGTTCCATCATATTCGACTTTAATATCTTGAAGAGCGTTGATGAGTCGGCGTTGCATGTATCCACTGGTGCTAGTACGGACTGCTGTATCCACTAGGCCTTCTCGACCACCCATGGCATGGAAGAAAAACTCTATTGGATTCAATCCCTTTCGATAGCTGGCAACTACAAATCCTCGTGCTTGCGGAGATAAATCGCCTTGAATAAAGTGGGGTAGAGTTCGCCTTCGATATCCCCGAGAAATCCTCTGACCACGTACGGCTTGCTGTCCGACGCTAGCAGCCATTTGGGCAAGATTGAGAGGATTGCCTTTCGCACCTGTACCGGTCATTATTACCGCGTGTTTATCAAGTCCTAATTGCTGCTCGGCTACTTCTCCAGCTTCGTCACGAGCACGTGCAAGAATTTCGATCATTTTCATTTCGAAGGTTTCCTCAATAGACCGTCCTGGGAGTCGCTGAAGTTCATCCGCTTCATAGATTTGAACTAGTTGACTACCTTCAGTTTCTGCGTCGGTGAGAATCTGTTCAATCTGTCGAATTGCCGTTGGGGTTAGAATGACGTCATCGATGCCCATGCTGAAGCCCATATTAGTTATGAGAACAACAAGTAATGGACAAATGGCGTCCAAGAATCTACGAGCAGCAGAGTTTCCATAATCTTTGGCGATTCGGTGTAGAACGCTTTCAGGTTGTGCTGCGCCAATTGCTTTCTTATCAATTACTCCTGAGAGGAGTTGTCCATCGCGGATAAGTACATAGGCATCATGTTGGCATTGTTCTTTTTGACAAGTATCACATTTTTGACAGATCCGGGCTTTTAGTGATAGGTTTAATCCCTTTGGTAGAGTCATACTGAAAATTTGTTTTCCGGTCCACATTGGCTCTGGATCGATAATAGTTGGTGGAGGGAGATCTTCCCTGTAACCAGCTGAAGCTAACAGCTGACAAGTTTGACGCTTGTTAAATACAGAATTCTTTCGGGTAAGAAGAAACGCAGATGAGATGTAATCTTGAATACCGCCTATGATTGGGCCGCCATAACGCGGGCTTAGAATTTGTTCTTGGACAAGCATAAGGATTCGGGCTTCAGCTCGTGCTTCTTCACTTTGAGGTACATGAAGGTTCATTTCATCTCCATCAAAGTCTGCATTATAGGGGGGGCAGACTACTAGGTGAAGCCGGAATGTGCGGTATTTCATTACCTTAACTTCATGGGCCATAATCGACATGCGATGAAGTGATGGTTGACGGTTGAAAAGGACGATGTCACCTGACCTGAGATGTCTTTCGATAATATAACCGGGTGCTAAGCCATCCGCATTTGTCTTACGGTCTTTTACATACCGTAGGTCAATTCGTTTACCATCAGGACGAACGACATAGTTACATCCGGGATAGCCTTGAGGGCCTTCAAGGACGAGTTCGCGCATGTCTTCAATGTTCCATTCAGTGACGCGTTCAGGAACCGTTAGGGTTTTAGCAATTTCAGAGGGAACCCCAACTTCGTTTATAGATAGATTGGGATCAGGTGAAATTACCGTTCTGGCTGAGAAATCAACTCGTTTTCCAGAGAGATTACTTCGGAATCGACCTTCTTTGCCTTTTAATCGCTGGGCTAAGGTGCGTAAGGCGCGTCCAGATCGATGACGAGCAGGAGGAATACCGGAGACTTCATTGTTGAAATAGGTGGTGATGTGATACTGAAGTAGTTCCCAAAGGTCTTCAACAATCAACTGGGGTGCACCCGCTTCGATGTTTTCTCGGAGTCGTTGATTAATCCGGATTACATCGACAAGTTTGTGGGTGAGGTCGTCTTCGGACTTTACTCCCGACTCTAATGTAATGGATGGTCGCACGGCTACAGGAGGTACGGGTTGAACTGTTAATATCATCCATTCAGAACGAGAAACCCGCGTATCGATTCCCATAAGGAAGCTGTCATCAGGCGAAATTCGTTCCAGACGATCACGTATATCGGTAGGTGTTAAACGTACGCTACCTTCCATTTTCTCTTCGTAGAAAGTGGTGGGTTTTTCAAACTTAATCTTATATTGTTCAGCTTCACAATGGGGACAAGTCGTAGCTTTTCCAGCTTCTTTGAGGACTTCGTCAGCAATTTCTTGGTTAAGATGGGTAAACTTTTCGAAGTTAGCATCCATCTTTTCTTTGAATTTTTGCCAAGAATCCTCCTTTAATTTTAATCGAGCACAGCGTCGACAGAGTGCCTTGAGGAATTTTTTAATCTGTTTGGCAAAGCTAACATGCACAACTGGACGAGCCAGCTCAATGTGCCCAAAGTGACCTGGACATTCACCGACGCGGTTCCCGCAGGATTTACACCGTTGACCGGGTTCGATGGTTCCTAGTTTGGGATCCATTAGCCCAGATGAAATGGGGAGTCCATCCTCGTCATATGTGTCAGCAGTAATTACCTGCGTTACACTCATTTTTCGAATTATCTCAGGAGATAGTAGTCCGAACCAGACACTTCCAACCTGTTTGAGCGGGTGTGAAATTATTACTTCCTCCTTTTCCATCATTATGTTCGATCTGTAAGTTTCAGCCGAGGCCATATACCAAGAGAAATGAGTTCTTGCAAGACGAGTTTGAAGGCATATGACATCTCAACCTTGCTAATTGTTGTTGTTTTGGGTGCGCAAACCCGGCAGCGGTATCGATCGCGATTTCGATCGTATTCAGCAAGCATGCCACATTCTTCACAAACCATTGCTATGTATTTATCAGATTCTTCCAAGAGTCGTTCGCGAAGAAGTAATGCAGCTCCATGACCGATAAGACAGTCTCGTTCCATCTCACCGAAACGTAACCCACCTTCTCGTGCACGTCCTTCTGTTGGTTGCCGGGTCAATATTTGCACTGGACCGCGTGCGCGAGCATGCATTTTATCTGCAACAAGATGGTGGAGTTTCTGATAATAGACGACACCTACGAAGAGGTCGACATCATATTTGTGACCAGTTACGCCGTTGTACATGGTCTCTCGTCCACTATATTTGAAGCCAAGTTCGTGTAGATCTCGGTGGTCGCCGTATCATTAAAAAACTGAGAATGGTGTGGCATCAACCGATTGTCCCTGTAAACAACCAATTTTTCCGCCCATTGATTCAAGGATTTGACCGAGAGTCATTCGACTGGGAAAGGCATGGGCATTAACTACAAGATCAGGAACAATCCCGGTTTCCGTAAAAGGCATATCTTCTTGTGGTGCAAGGAGGCCAATGACGCCTTTTTGGCCATGACGACTAGCAAACTTATCTCCTAACTCGGGTATGCGTTCATCTCGAACTTTGACTTTGACGAGCCGGTTGCCATCAATTGTTTCTGTAATGAGAACCTTGTCGATTGTTCCTTGTTCTCCATGGCGAAGACTAACTGATGTTTCGCGTCGTTTGGGTCCTGGAACTTCAAGTTCAGTATATTCTTCTAAGAACCGTGGGGGGCTGGTGCGTCCGATGAGAATTTCATCACCACCCACTTGGAATTCAGGTTCAATGACGCCGTCTTCGCTTAATAACCGATAGGCTTCTGATGCACGATATCCTCGGACTTCCCGACTAGGAATTTCGAATTTATCTTCTTGTCCACCGGGGTACTTTCTTTCTTCGGCGTCATAGCTTCGGAAAAACGATGACCGAGCAATTCCTCTTTCAATGGATGCCTTGTTAATAACAAGTGCGTCTTCAATGTTGTATCCTTGGAATGAGTGAATTGCGACAATGAAGTTTTGTCCCGCTGGACGCCGAAGATAACCGATTACTTCCATGGGTCGAGTTGTAACTATCGGGCTTTGAACATAGTGCAGAATATGGCTACGTGTGTCAACGCGAAGACTGAAGTTGGCTGAGTAAAGTCCGAGGGCTTGCTTAGCCATTCCGGCTTCGTACGTGTTGCGTGGTGACTGGTTGTGTTCAGCAAAGGGTACAAGACTAGCGCAAATTCCTAGAATTGTTTCAGGTACAATTTCAAGATGAGTATGTTCTGGAGTAATATCAGCAAGATCCATGCCAATAAGGGTGTTCTCTTCCTCTTCCGCATCAAGATATTCCATGATTCCTGCTTTCACGAGGTCATCCCAAGAGATTTCTCGATTCCTGACGCGCTCCACATGTTGTTTCTCAAGTAGTGGAACACCATCCTTGACAATGATTAGAGGTCGTCGAACTCGACCTGCATCAGAGTTGATTTGGACCTCATTTGTATCAGGGTAGAAGGCTAAATTTACTTGATCGCTAAGTTCATTTCGTTGGCGTCGATCACGAAGCCGGGTGACTAACAATTCAGGTTGTACATGGTTACCTACAAAGCGGCCGTTCAGATAGACATAAGTGCCCTTTTTTGTTGAACTGGATTTAGCATCAATTGGTTGAACTTTTAGTGATAAAAGCGCTTCTTCCACCTCGGCTTCATCAGAACCAACTGAAATGTAAGACATCAAAGCAAGGTTTTTCACAAGACCACAGTTGGGGCCTTCGGGAGTCTCGTTAGGACAGATTTTGCCCCAATGGGTGGGATGAAGGTCTCGAGCTTCAAAGTGTGGTTGACTTCGGCTGAGAGGAGACACGACGCGGCGAAGATGGCTAATAGAAGACATATAGTTAACGCGATCAAGGAGCTGGCTGACCCCTGCTTTACCGCCAACCCAATTACCTGTAGCCAGGGCGTGACGAAGCCTTTCAGTGATAACGTCAGCACGAACAGCCGTTTTGATATTTGGTTTGCGTCCTCGTGTGGCAGTTCTTTCAAGTTGATACTTGATGTCACGACAGAGGTTGAGAAAAGCCACACGGAAAAGGCTTGTAAGTAGATCTCCGGCTAGTTTCAACCGTTTGTTAGCATAATGGTCCTTATCATCCTCATGACGTCGATCAACGCTAAGTTCTAAGAGCCGTTGAGTCATTTGACCAACATAATGAGCCTTATTGACCGCTGCCCCTGAATCGGTACCAATATGCGGCAAAAGATAACGATTCAGTACTTGTTCCGCACGGCGAAGACGGTAATCCTTAGTTTGACCCACCGCAACTCGCTTACCGATATAGTCTAGCGCATTTTCACGAGTAGCTTTGGGATCCTTCGGAGCTACTAACGATTCAGCCGTATGAAAGCTTGGAATTAATTCTTGAGCAAGAGTAGAATCATCAGTAATAGCATCGACAATTTCACGATCTGTCACTAAGCCCAATGCCCGCATTAACACCACTAAAGGAATCTTTCCAGGCACAGAAGGAAATGATACACGGAACGTATGGTCCGCTCGCCGCTCCATTGTAACAGGTGCCCGAAATCCCCTTGCAGTCGAGAACACCTTTGCCATGTGCGTACACGCACTGCTGCTCGTAGCTTCTTCAATGAGAATCCGATTAGGTGCAAGATCCTCCTGAGTCACAAGTACTCTTTCAGATCCATTGATAATGAAATACCCACCGGGATCATTGGGGTCTTCACCAGCTTCAACGAGTTCTTCAGGTGTCATGGCTGAAAGGCGGCAAAAGGCGGATTTGAGCATAATAGGAAGCCTACCTACATAAACGCTTGTAGTTTCCTCATCATATTCCATCCCTGTTTTCTCATCTCGATAAACAGGAGTCATTTCTAAGTAAATTGGAGAAGAATAGGTTAGGTTTCGAATCCGTGCTTCTGCTGGAGCAATATTCCGAACTGACCCATCAGCTTCCCGAACGGAGGGATTCTGAATTTCAACACGTCCTAAGCGCACATAATAATTCGGAATATCTGGCTCGATTTTTCCTACATCACTAACAATCTGTTGAACACGCCGTTCAACAAAATGATTGTACGAGTCCAGATGCTGACGGACTAACCCCTTCGACAGAAAAAAGGATTTCATAACTGCCCAACGATCTTCAGACGTAAGTGCCATATTCTACCCTCAGAGACGAATCTGCTCAATTTGCGACGGTAACCCTACCCTCACCAGACGGCATCATACTTCCATGAGCCCATATAGCTATAGTCCGCATGAGAAACTTGGAACCCTGTGTCCCATGAACCAGAGCGAGTACATCGTCTCATCAGCAATTTTTGCCCAGGCAGAAACATGCGGCGCCAAACCAGCCGTCGCTCCAGCGAAGCAGACCGTCTGCGGAGTTAAGGCGACAATGTACAAACGCCTTTTTAAGCTTTCGATTAAACGCCACAGAAACTCATAAAAAAACCACAAAACCCTCCGTTGAAGCTGAACAAAAGGAAAAGTGGCGCCCGTTCCGGGATTCGAACCCGAGTCCTAGGAGATCCGCAGCTCTATGAGTTTCATAGACCCTTGACAGTCCCAGATGATAGACCTGGCTACACTAAACGGGCGCAGTGGTTTGAGGGTTATTTGGGCGAATTTAAAGGTTTTTCTGGAAGGATTGGTCCCGGCGCCCGGATTTGAACCAGGAACCATCTGGTATCTGCGTTGGTTGACACCGAGTCATCGCCGTGTGGCTCAGGGTGCGGTGTATACCTACAGCCAGACGCTCTACCAGGTTGAGCTACGCCGGGATTGCGAAAAATAGGTTTGAAGGTATAGCTTATAAGAGTTTTCAAAGGGTTTTGGTGAAAAGCCGGGAAAGCATGGTGATGATTTCTGAAGCGGCTTTTTGGACGGGTTCAGAGAAGGGTTGAGCGAATTCGTCTGTGAAGGGTTGGATACCGAGGATGAGGATGGTTGTGGTAATATTGTTTTCTAAGTATTCGATAAAGAAGGAAAGGGGTAGTTGGTGTGATGAAAAGACAATGCCTCCGATGGTATCTTTATCAATGAGTTTGATGGTTCCTGGTTCAGTCTGCATTAGGGCGGCATCGAGGAGTAGGATGAGTTGGGGATTTGATTCGATGAGATGACTGATGAAATTTTCGGGAACAGTGCTTGCATTAATAAGCTCGATATGGGGGGGATTACGGTTTTGGAGTTGTTCGATTACGTAGGGTCCGATGCCATCATCGCCTTTGAGATCATTTCCAATTCCAAGGATTGCAATATTGGATGCTTGGCGGAAGGCTTGGGTAAGACGTTTTTTCCAAGATGTCATCAAGTCAGTGAAACGGGAAGAATGTTATATAGCTTCGCTTCTTGTCGCTTCAGATAATGGTGAATGTTAATGATAAAAAAGAAACAGGAACCACCTTCGTCAGAAGAAGAGCACTCTCAGCTTCCCGACGAACCTATTCAGGCAATATTAACACGGGGAAAAGTCAGTATAAAAGGTGAATATGCCCCCGTATTATATGAAGCGGGCTATTATGGAACATTGAAAGATGAACAAAAGTTAACGCTTGAACCGGAAGAAGCCTTATTGTTAGTGAGACGCCAGCGGATTGAGGTGAGCGAAGCACAAGGCGAAATCCTTGATTTTTCGGCATTACTTGAACGCTTAGCGAAGAACCGTCCTGGGCTTTGGACTCGTTTTCTTGTCTATAGTGATTTACGAAGCCGTGGATATGTGGTTCGAACAGGATATGGGAAAGGATTATTGTTTCGAGTTTACCCACGGGGAGCAAAACTCAACGAAGCTACAGCAAAATACTTTGTCTGCGCAATCTCAGAAGGATCACCTCTGAAGGTAGGACAGCTAGAGGCATTTAGCAAACAGGCGAAACGAAACCGCAAGAAACTGATGCTGGCTGTATTAGATCGGCAAGGAGAAACAACCTATTATCTTGTATCACCTGCCGATATTGTTGCAAATAAATGACGCGTGGGTAATAGAATGGCGGGCCCGCCGGGAATTTCGGCGTCAAATTCAATGAACACTTTCGAACCCGGGATTTCCAGCTTAGGAGGCTGGCGCCTTCTCCGGGGGAAGATCCTATCCGACTTGGCCACGGGCCCAAACCTTCCTAGTTTGGAGAGAACCTGATGCTATATGCATGTTTCGATTTATCTTTCAAGTAATTGTACACCTTTCGCTTGGCCCACGTAGACAACATCAGCTTGTGTTGGAAAAAGACCATTTTCAATCACGCCAGGTATTGCATTTAGTTGAGACTCTAACTTCCTTGAATCAGAAATTTTTTGAAACGTAACATCCAAAATGAAATTACCATTATCAGTGATAACTGGTCCCGCCTTTCTTTCACCTTGTCGAAGCATTGGTGAACCACCAAGGCGTTGAATCCGATCCATTGACAGCGCCAAGGCATCAGGAAGCACTTCAACTGGAACTGGCATCCTAGTTCCAAGTTTATCCACGAGTTTAGCACTATCAACGATGATGACAACTTGGTTTGCGGCTTCAGCTAAGATTTTTTCGCGTAGGAGTGCTGCTCCACCGCCTTTAATCAGGGCAAGTTTTGCATCCACTTCATCAGCACCATCCACTGCACAGGCTAAGCTAGTGACAGCACCAAGTGGTACGGTAGTTATTCCAGCATCGTGCAGGCGCAACTGAGTAGCATACGAACTAGGAACCGCCGTTAAAGTAATGTTTTCCGTGGCGATTTTTTCAACTAATAAATCGATGAATATCTCAACCGTAGATCCTGTGCCTACTCCTAGACAAATACCGTCAGAAACATGGTTTATCGCAGCTTCAGCAGCAAACCGCTTTTCCTCATCAACCATCAACCTAAGTCACCTGACAACACTAAAGCGAGCATAGCACTTCAACCATCCCGACCCTTAAAAATTCATCACAGTCTTGGAAATAAAGAATTCTATTAGGCCGTAAGAGAGTGGAGCCTCGGGCGGGATTCGAACCCGCGACCCTCGCCTTACCAAGGCGATGCGCTACCATGCTATGCCACCGAGGCCCAGCAACGTCAATGGTGCCGAGGGCGGGCGTTCCGCGAAATCCACCCGACTTCGGTTCGAACCCGCGACCTCCAGATTTCTCCGGTGCGCCAGCAATCATCAAATCTTGACCCTGGGGCAAAGCCCTATGAGTTACACCCTTGTTACTTAAGTAGCTGCAAGTCTGGCGCTCAACCAGGCTAAGCTACCTCGGCAGCACTAAACCACCGCCCGTACCTTTTAAGCATTATTCTCAGAACGCCTCCAAATCACAAACCGCGCTCCAAGCAGCCACACGAAGCAATTTTAAGCACCAAAACAACCTTGTCACCCCAACACAAATGCGGGGGCGTGTCCAAGGGTCAGCGCCCCACATGACTAAGCCGCGGGGGTATCACCCACCACAGTGACCCCACAGCCAAGCTTGGTCAAAGGCGCAGGACTTAAGATCCTGTCTCGTAGGAGTTCCCGGGTTCGAAGCCCGGCCCCCGCACCATTTTTCTCATGTTCTTAACCGACTTCCAATTTCCCAAAGTTGAACACATCGCGCACGAAATAATTCCCCAACTCAGGAGATAGCAGTCAAAGACAAAAGAAATATGAGATGCCTACAGTTCTTGGACGCCATGATTTTCTTTCCAGTTGGAACAGGGCGGTTCATGTTACGTACCGCTGGTGTGGTCTTCCAAGACAATCGTGTGTTGCTACACCAAGTAGAGGGATGGGATTTCTGGGCGCTCCCTGGAGGGCGAGTACGACATCTGGAAACTACGGAGCAGGCACTGAAACGCGAGATGCTCGAGGAGACCAAGAGCCCCGTCCAAATTGAACGACTCCTATGGGTTGTAGAAAACTTCTTTCAGCATGAAGAAGGATCAGGCCCAACCCACCCGATATTCCTAACGCCATCTCATGAGATTGGGTTCTACTACCTGTGTCGGTTTCCCGAACCCTCGCCGCTTTACGAACAGGAGACATTTCTCGGAGAAGAAAACGGACATACCATTATCTTCAAGTGGTATCCATTAACCGCACTCGAAACCTGCCCCCTCTACCCAGCCTTCTTACGAAAAGCTCTCCAAACACCCCCAGCAAACACCACCCACGTGTGCGTTCGCGAAGGAACACTTACACATTCAACCCCTTGAACACACGACCAGCATCATTCCTAACCATAAAAACATTTTTTAGCCATTTCCGTAAGCAACCCACAATACCCTGATTCCCTCCGAATCATTAATCAACCGTGTATGTATAACTGAAATTAAGCCTCCGTAGCATAGTGGTGGTGCTCTGGCCTTGTAAGCCAGTGGTCCCGGGTTCGAATCCCGGCGGAGGCTCCATTTCAGTTAATGGGTTTTTAGATATTTTTAGATGCAAACTGTTGGAATGAAGAGTTTAGATGTAAATGTAATTTCGCAGGCTCTGAGTGAAGCTCGTGTATGGCATAGAATTCAGAATGACTTTATTTGCACAAAAAAAACACGAATAAAAATCCCGAAACTTTGCGAAAAAGTTGCATATTTTGCTGGTGTTGTTGCGGGTGATGGTAACCTGAACAAGTGTAAACGCAAGATAGGGGGGTACTATTATCGAGTAAATGTTGTGGGTCGGAAAAATTACATGGAACAGTTATCAGTTCTAATCCGAGAGCTCTTTCATTATCAGCCACGCATTCATAGAGATAAAAGAAAGAAGAATTGTTACGCTATCAATATCAACTGTGCGGCGGTTTTTTTCTTTTTCATTGCTTTGGGTTTTCAATCAGGAAAGAAACGAAATATTAGGGTTCCTGCGTTGATTGCAGATGATGCTTCGCTCTTTAAGCATTATATGTTTGGGTTAATTGATGCGGATGGTTTTATTGATAAGAAGAGAGTGCAGTTGAAGCAGAAGGACAGGGGGTTTCTGAATGAGCTTGTGGGTCTTTTGAAGAAGCATTTCGGGATTATTGCAAGGCCTCCGAAGGTCAATTTCACGGAGGGGAAGCCGTACTATTACATTCGGTTTCGGTTTGAACGATTGGCGGGAGGTTAGGGTATCGGAAGAGCTAAATTGTGCAAAGGTTTTTCAACTCTCTTTAGTATCCCATGTTCAATGCTGGGCCGGTAGTCTAGTTCGGTATGATGCGAGGTTTGGGACCTCGTGGTCCCGGGTTCAAATCCCGGCCAGCCCACCACTTTTCTCATCTAAGAGTTCACAACATTTTTATAGCGGGGGAGAAGTGTGCTGGGTGGCGCGGTCATAGAAGCTGGGCCACACCCGGTCTCGTCAGATCCCGGAAGTTAAGCCGGTTTCGTCGCGCTGAGTACTGATATCCGAGAGGTGTCGGGAAAAGTGTGAACTGCGCCACTTCTTTTCCTTTCACCAACTTAATCGTTTCAGGTTGACAGTAAGCAAAGGTTTTTATTTCGCGTTGAAACCGTTCCGACACTAGCATAAACACGTGATGAACAATGTTACAAGTTCCCCTTGGCGATTTCAATTGGATTTTCCAAGTTATTTTTCTAATCTTTTTCATTTTCATTTATCTGTATGGAACCCGGCTGCAGTCCTACATTTGGCAACGTCAAGCAGAAGCCGGGCTTAGACAGCTTGAAGTCTTGGCTAAACAGGGAAAGAACATTGCAACTAAAGCGTTCAAAGATTTAAAAGTCGACGAAAAAGATGTCAAATCAACGGTTGATGATTTCATGGAATTTTTCGTCATCGAGCCAGTAAATGTTGATCCCGCAGGTGTTTTGCAAAGATTAGAACATGTGCTTGATGTAAGAACCACGCGATATGAAGATCAAGTCGCAAGGATTGCCCCGAAGGCGTCACCAGAACAACAGGCTAATGCTGAAGCTGTACTCTCAGGTGCTATGGCACTAAATCAGGTATATCGGATTGTCCGCCATTTCTATTTGTTAGGTAAAAAAACGAAGAGTATTTACTATACTATGCAGTTGCAGATGCAACTCCCGATGATTATTCAAATGGCAAAAGCATACTTTGAAGCAACCCGTGCTTTCGCAGATGGGAAACCTATCGGAGATGGGATGGGACCATTAGCAGTTGCTCACTTTGCGCGAGAAATTAATGCGGGTGAACCAGAAGAAATAGCACAACATACAGTTGCCCTATCAGGTCAATTTGAAGGACGCACTTTGTGGTTTATTCGGGCCAAAGGATATGGAAGCCAGGTTGGTAAACCAGGTGAAGGTATCCGGAGGGTTGTTGAACGAAAAAAGGGTAAAGTTGCACGGATCATCACAGTTGATGCCGGCTTGAAACTTGAAGGAGAAGAGACGGGACAAGTGATTGAAGGTGTTGGTGCAGCTATTGGTGATCCTGGACCAGAGAAATTCAAGATGGAAGATTCAGGTGTCAAACACGAAATTCCCATTGATGCAATTGTTATTAAAGAAGCCTTAGAAGACGCCCTTGCCCCAATGAAAAAATCTCTCGTCGATGCAGTACCCAAAGTGGTTGAAAGAATGAAAAACGCAGTTCTGTTACGCACCAAGAAAGGCGACACAGTCATCATTGCAGGTATTGGAAATACCATCGGAATAGCATAGAATCGTATGTGGTATTCGAATCGTGGCATGTGCTAAACCTTTTTCAGCTGAACACTTATGCAAGACATGAGGAGTGCGTCTTGTCTGAGGAACCATATGAATGGGTGGCCATTGGTGGAACTTTTGACCAATTACATAAAGGTCATAGGACGCTTCTCCGTCGTGCCTTCGAGCTAGGTAAACAGGTTCTTATTGGATTAACGACCCAAGACATGGTAAAGCACAAACCTGATTGGAAAATCATAGCAAGTTATGATGAACGGAAAAATGAACTTGAAAAATGGTTAAATGCAGAGAGTTACACCGGACGATATATCATCCGACCGTTACACAACAAATATGGACCTTCCATTACAATGCCCGAACTCGAACTGATTGTGGTCAGTGAAGAAACCTGTCCCGTCGCTAAAGAAATCAATGAAATCCGTCGCGAGCATGATTTGCCGCTTTTACACATCGCTGTATTAACAATGGTGAAAGCAGAAGATCAGATTTCCATTTCGTCAACTCGAATACGAGCCGGACAAATCGACCGAGATGGTCGAATCATTTACCATGGGGTTTCAAGGCAATAGTGAAAGCGTTTTTGAGGCGCCGTTTCCGTTCTGATAGTTGCAATGAAAGGATATTAGCCACCATCGAGGACGAACCCGAAGAATTCGTTCTGATGAGGATTCGTGCAAATTTGTGGCAACACTGGAGCAGCGTTGAAGGTTATGCGGCATGTGACAGGCTCCTGCATGATCTATGACGGGTCGTCAAGAGGTGACTGTGGGGGCAACCCACGATGTCCACACTTCAACGCCGGGTCGCAAACCACTCATCATGCCCGACATATTAAGAGAGGACCTGTCAGAGGAAAAAGGCGTTCCGCCCACCAATGATGACGGGGCGTTAGTGTATCGGTCAGCAGAGCAGGTGCGACCCACCACTTCTTCGAATCATCAACGTTCAGGTGAAGAAAATACCCCGTCGTCGCCGTCAGACGTTTTATCAGTTCCTTGAAACCGAGCTTGATGAGCTAATTCCGTCCGAGCTGTTACCTCGCCGTATTCGCATTTTGGGGCATGTGGCCATCTTATGGTTAGATCCACGAATTGAAAAGTACAAGGAAGTAATTGGGCAAATCACGTTGCAGTATAGTAAAAAAATCCGATCAGTGTTGAGACGAACAGCAGCCATCGCAGGACCTTATCGACAACCTGCAGTCGAACTGATTGCGGGTTCACCTCAAACAGAAACAGTCTTCAGAGAAAATAAAGTGGTTTTTCATATAGACCCAATGAAAGTAATGTTTTCTGTTGGAAATAAAGGAGAACGCCTTCGCATGAGCAAAATTGGGTCTGGTGAATTGGTCGTTGATATGTTTGCAGGTATTGGACAGTTGTCATTACCCATGGCTGTGCATGCAAGACCCAAGACTATTCATGCGATTGAATGGAACCCTGAAGCTTTTCACTATCTTAAACAGAATATTCAGACCAACAATGTCACTGAGATTTACCGAACATATTTTGGAGATACCCGCCTAATAGCGCCAACTATCAGTCAAGGCAAAGCAGATCGGGTCATCATGGGTTTAATTCAAGGAACAGATAAGTATCTGGAAGCTGGAATACAGTGCGTTCACTCTGAGGGAATGATGCATATTCATGAAATTGGTTCTAAGAATGATTTTGCCACTGAAATTTTTTTAAAAATTGAAGATATCGCCTCATTGATGAAGCGGCGGGTTGAAGTAGTAAATTCCCGAAAGATTAAGACTTATAATCCAAGATACGATCATTTTGTCCTTGATGTCCAAATTTTCGACTGCTAAACCCATAAGCTATCGCGTTATCTGATATTCCGCAATTTCCTGATATAATTTCTTTGCCTCGGGATTCTGCTCAAAGTATTTTCTTACCGGTTCAAGAAAATCAGAAAAGGCTTTTGTTGCAGCTTCCTTTAGATCCAAGGGATGGATAGCTCCAACAGCATACAATGATTCGAGTTCATCAGCACTTGTGATGCTCAAGGGTCCCCCGTATTTTTCTGCTCGTTCAATATGTAAGGTATAATCATCTTGTGTGAAAAGGATGTTGCGGATATAATTTAGAATGGGATTATTTTCTACCTCTCCAGCTGGACAAAAGGCATTCTTAATTTTCCGTTTGATCTCTCGAGTTGAGTCATGTATGAAAATAGCATCACCGGGCTTTGACTTTGACATCTTAATATCAATAGCTACATCTTGTGCTAAAAACTCAGAGGTGACATCCATACGGGCTGTTCCAGTGAGTCCCGGAAGAAGCGGCATGTGAATCCCAATTGGTTTCCACTCTAGCTTCATTTTATCAGCCACTTCGCGCGCTAGGACGTGTGCCCGCCTTTGATCCATTCCTGATAGACAGATTTCATATTTTTGATCGATTATATCTGTTACCTGTAAAAGGGGGTAGATTAGCTTGGAAAAATCAATCGCGGCTTCTTCTTCGGTACGACCCATTATGTCGGTTGAGCGTCGAACCCTAGCGAGAGTTAGATTTTTTGCAACCCGAAGAACCTTCTCCCAATACTCAATTCGACGCATTAAATCTTCAGCCGTTATAATGTGAACTTTAGTAGTATCTACTTTAAGGGCAACAAAAGAATGACGGAGGTAATCAGCGCATCGCCGAATTCTCTCGATGTTCCCGCCAAGTTTATCGTTAACTTGAGCGTGCCAAGTAGCAAGGAGAATTTCCATTCGAACTCCTAAGTTTACAAGTTGATTTAGCTTCTGTACCCAACCTATCCAGCCAATGTGAAATAGCCCGCTGGGTTCAACACCTATGTAGCCACGAGGCTTCTCTTGGCGATTGAAGATATCTGTTAAATCCTCGATAGTTAGCACTTCTTGGGTGTGCCGTGCAATTTTTTCAACGCTGGATGGAAGATTTTTCACAGATAACACTTCTTTGTGACTCGGGCTTATTCTGTGTGATATAAAAGTACACCGCATTAGGTGTCTTAACAAATATGAATAAGGATGAATGGTACCCTAAGCAGTAAATTAGGCGACTTTTATGTGTCCACAACGAAAAGCGACTCGATCGAAACAGGAAAAATTAGAAGAGCGTTTTGAAAGAGGGCTGCGATTATTAACTGAACTCTCTGATGATGGTATATCAATTGTTGTGGAAGGTATTAAGGATATTACAGCGCTACGTGGACTAGGATTAACAGGACCAATATATGCTATGGCCGGACATAATATAGTTAGTTTAGCAGATCAACTATCAAATTCTCGTCGCGTGCTCATTTTATTTGATTTTGATAGACGGGGAGGACAACTAACACGGCATTTAATTAAACAGCTAGAAGGTCGTGGTGTGACTATACTTCATCGAGAAAGATATCAGCTTAAGCGAGCCTTTACTTGGCGAGTTCGTGTGATAGAAGGCCTAAAACAAACAGACAAACCTTCGAAAGGCACAAAGTTTTAATGTAGTTTCCTCGTGTGGCTAATTACATCACGCTTACCATATTATCTAATCAATATCGCAAATCATACTAAAATGGCGTTCGTCGTTTCAAACGCCAACACCAAAAATATCACAAATAACTTTCACAAGGTGGCGATTATGGGAGCAAATGCGGAAAGTACTGGAACCACAAAATATTGTATTCGTGGAAAAATCGAAATAGATGGAGTAGTTGAAACCCCCGATGTGGTAGGTGCTCTATTTGGTCAAACAGAGGGCCTACACTTCATATCATAGATGTGAAGGGGTAATCGGTGAAGATTTGGACCTAAGGGAATTACAACAGTCGGGGCGAATTGGTCGAATAAAAGTTGAACTTCATACTGAAAGTGGAAAATCACAAGGTACCATCACAATACCTTGTAGTCTTGATAGAACAGAAACTGCAATTCTTGCAGCGGCAATTGAAACAGTTGATAGAGTTGGTCCGTGTGCTGCTAAAATCAGTCTCGAAAAAGTAGAGGATGTCAGAGAAGAGAAGCGTAAACAAATCATTGATCGTGCAGTTGATCTCCTTCGTGATTGGGAAGGAGAAATTTCTCCTGATTCCCAAGAAATGACAGATACAGTATTACGAGAGGCACGTACTGCAGAGATTATTAAACTTGGGAAAGAAAAACTTCCCGCTGGGCCAGAAGCAAAAACCTCAAGCACCATCATTATTGTGGAAGGACGTGCTGACGTACTCGCCCTTCTACGCTCAGGTGTTAAAAATGCTGTCGCCGTCGAGGGAACATCGATTCCAAAATCAATTGCAGACATTGCAAAGGATAAAACCGTTATTGCATTCTTAGACGGAGATCGTGGAGGAGACCTGATTTTCAAAGAGCTCTCACAAGTTATTAAAGTCGATTATGTGGCACGTGCACCAACAGGAAGAGAAGTCGAAGAATTAACACATAAAGAAGTAACAAAAGCCCTCCGAAATAAGGTTCCATCTGTACAAGTTATTGGAAGACCTAAAAGCAAAACACCCTCCACGCCGGATAAAGTAAAAGAAAAGAAGCGCACTCGTAGGGCTCCAGCCAAAAAACCTAAGGAATCGCGTCCTAAGAAGACGCGTCCTCCTACGCGAACAAAGCCGGCTAAAAAACCCGAACCTATGGTAAAAGATTTGGGTTTACCAAAACCCATCCTTAGCTCAGCTGAAAAAATTCAGCAGACGATGATGTCTGTTATTTTGGATGATGACTTCAAACAACTCAAAGAAACTCATGTTGGGGAGCTAGCAAACGAACTACAAGAACTCAAAAAAGCAAAAGTCCTCATATTAGATGGCGTTGTGACCCAACGACTTATTGACATCGCAGAAAATCGCGGCATCGAATTAATAATCGGAGTACGAGTGGGTAATATTGTTAAGAAACCAGCGAAAATGCGCATTCACACTTTTGACGAATTATAATTGTGAAGAGACCCTGTCAAGTCAGCAATGCTTAAATAGCGAGCCCCCGCATTTTCGCTTCATCCTTATCATTACAGAGAGCGTGTAGTTGTGGCTGAAACGAACGTAAAGCTTATTCGTATTTTGCAAGTCGTTGGAATTCTATTCCTAATTGGAGCAGGATTCGTCGCCATAACAAACCTAGCTTTGGATATTCCATGGGACCAATCAGCAGCAATAATTCTTCTCGCGTATTTACTGATTTGTGGGCTTTGTTTTGGGATGACCGGACTAATGAGTGAAAATCCTGAAAGGACCCGCAGGTTGTTAGTTGAATGGCTTATTGTTGTTGCGGCAATTCTCATTTGGGTCGTAGGAGTCTTCGCATTACTTCCTTGAGGGATCACCTTGTCTGAAGCAGCAGGAATCATCGCGGGTGTTCGCCCGACACGGATGGAATTACTCACCCTCAAAGAACGTCGCGAGCTAGCGGCTCGAGGCTATGAACTCCTCCGTGAAAAACAAGATGCACTTGTTCGTGAATTCTTTGCAATATTGTCGGAAGCGAAAAAACATCGAGAAGAAATGGAAACGACCCTTGCGGAGGCATTTACTTCATTAATGAATGCAAAATTAGTTGAGGGCGGAGCTAAACTCGAAGAACTAGCTTTAGGGGCTAAAAGCCCCCTAGATTTTGAGGTAGAAACACGAAATACCATGGGTGTTTCAGTTCCAATCTTTAGAATCACTGAACAAGAAGAAACAGTACAATTACACTACAGTTTAGCGGGAACATCATCCACTGTTGATAAAGCCGCTCAAAAAGTGCGAATAGCTCTCGATAAAGTTGTTAGACTAGCTGAAATCGAAGCTACTGTCAAGCGGCTTGCTGCAGAAATTGAAAAGACAAAACGCCGAGTAAATGCACTCAACTATTTAGTACTTCCGCGAATTAACAACACAATTCGATATATTGAACTTATGCTGGAAGAACAAGAAAGAGAGGATCTCTTCCGGATGAAACGAGTAAAGGCTATGCTAGAACGAAAAGAAGACACTTGAATAGGGCTATTTCTCAGTCAGAATTATAATGGCCTTAGCAAGATTACCTTCTGCCGTGCGTAAAGCCTCACGGGCTTCGTCTTCTGAAACATTTGCCTGACTAGCCACAAGCTGGACATCTTCGTCAGTAAATGCTTGGAAGGTAGTCACCGGAGCACCTTCTTCTGATTCGGCAGAGATTGTTAGGCTCCTTTCCTCTGATTTGCCCACTATTTGGTAGATATCCTCACCTTGAGCTTGCATCACTAGCACTTGGGCTTGAGGGATAACTAGTTCTTTGTCAGGAAACCGAATGAGAACTTCAGTTACGTCTTCCAGTTGTTGAAAATCAACGCCCATTCGGCGCATTTGGCGTTCCATTGATCGCTTCTTCGATTTTACTTTCTTTACCTTTACCAATGGTTATCCCTCATACTTTTTGCCGAATCGCATAATTGACTGTACTAATTTAGGTTTTTTGTTTTTTAATTGAATGACGCGTTTTAACAGCTACTCCATGAGTAAGTTCAAGCATCTCCTGGGGACTAAGATTGGCTTTTCCCACTGCAAGAAGCTGATCTTGTTCATCAACAATTAATATCTCATCACCCGCACGAAGTTGAGAATCCACCGATTTAATATGTTTAGCAAAGACGCTGCGTCCTTCAGCAATAAATTGAGCAACTTCTTGATGCACTACGACTCTTAATTTAGGAAAAGGGACCGTTTGATGTAGCCTTTGTCCACCTTCAATTGTAAGAACAATAAATCCATCATGAGCTCTAACAGTAGCTAGAATCTTTGAGTTAAACGTAATTCGACGAATACGCCCCGAACTCTTAGAAATCTCAACCTTACATTCGTCCGGAAACAGTATATGTCCAATTGGTGCACTGAATTGATAGTTAGCAATTCCCCTAATTCGGTAAAGTTTTTCATTGATTTGCGACGTGACTCGCCTCGTCTTTTGTAAAACAACTTATCCATAAATGTCTGTCGTGTCGCCCCGGTCACCAATCGCGCCTAAAACTTTACTTATCGCTTTATTGAAATCTTCTCTGCAGACAACATCACGCAGTTCACGAATTGCAAACATTCCTGCTTCAGTGCAGATTGCCTTCAAATCGGCTCCTGAGGCTCCAGAGGTCTTTGAAGCAAGCTTACCCATATCCACATCCGCTTCAACATTCATATTTCGCATATGAATTTTAAAAATTTGTACACGAGCTTCTTTGTCAGGAAATGGGAACTCAATAATGCGATCAAATCGCCCAGGTCGGGTAAGGGCGGTATCAAGGATGTCAGGACGGTTTGTAGCAGCAAGAATGCGTACATCACCTCGCGGATCGAAACCATCAAGCATACTCAGAAGTTGCATGAGTGTCCTTTGTACTTCTCGATCCCCGCTTGTGGCAATATCGAGACGTCGACTCGCAACGGCATCCAATTCATCAATAAATACTATACTGGGTGCTCGTTTACGAGCCATATAGAAGATTTCTCTTACGATTCTTGCACCCTCACCTATGAACTTTTGGACAAGTTCAGATCCAATTACCCGAATGAATGTCGCCATCGTTTCATGTGCAACGGCTCTCGCTAGTAATGTTTTCCCTGTTCCTGGTGGACCACAGAGAAGAACACCCTTTGGTGGTTCGATACCAACCTTTTCAAAGAGTTCGGGATGAAGAAGAGGGAGTTCAACGGTTTCACGGATTTCTTCAATCTGTTCTTCCAACCCCCCAATATCATCATAAGTAACATCAGGACTTTCTTCAACATTCATGGCCTGAACAAAGGGGTCGATGGAGATAGGTAAAACATCAACAACGGCAAGAGTGCGTTGGTTCAGTGCCACTTTGGCTCCCGATTCAAGCTGGCTTCCGATTATCGATTCGGGATAATTCACAACAAACTGTGGTCCGGTGCTGCTTTTCACAATAACTCTTCCGTCGTCAAGAACATCTACTACAGTAGCCGAGACTAATGGAGGTTGTCGTAATTTATTGAGTTCCGCCTGAAGAATCCTAACTTCGTTTTCTAGGCGAGTACGTTCCGCTGTTATTTGTTCTCTTTCTAGCTCAAGTTCTCGAACGCGTTGTTCCAACAGAATTGTTCGCTCAGCTAGGCTCAAATAATCCTCGGAAGAGACCGCTTTCTTTCGGAGATCTGTTGAATCGGTCATTGCAAACTCTCTGAGTCAAACGCGCTAAAAGCTTTTTTTATTCCTCCATTGCTGGTTTTAAACCTTCTGAGAGATAATTAGAATATAAACAATTTTTTAGATATTGGCGGGTAAATGATAGCATGGTGGCGAAGAAGCAATATGCCAACCTGCGAAATATGTGGTCGTGAATGTCATTCAACCAGAGAAATCGCCCTTGAGGGTGCACATCTCCATGCGTGTAGTCGATGCGCCCAATTAGGAGAACCAGTCCATCGCAAGAAAAAGCCTAGATTTGATTCCTTAACTCCTCCAATACGTCACCCCGTTTATATCGATCGTGAAATTAGGCGTGGACCACCTCGAGCTCAGCGTCGTGAATTGGTTCCAGTAGAAGATTTTACAAAATTGATTAGGAAAGCACGTGAGCAGAGAGGGATGTCTCAAAAAGAAGTAGCTCGGGAACTTCATGAAAGAACTTCAGTGATAACGAAAGTCGAGAATGGCAAGATGACCCCCACAATAGCTTTAGCCAGAAAATTAGAGCGCTTATTCAAGTTAACACTGCTTGAAGAAGCGGAGTCAGTTGATCTTTCACCTGTACCTTCCCAGAGTTCAGCTACTCTAGGGGATGTTGTTCAGATAAAGCGGAAAAAAACCTCCTCCTAATATTTCCTAAATATTATTCAAAGAATTTGACGGACATGAAACTCACATGAACCCAGCAGAATTACAAATTGTTGTGTTAAAGCTGGATCATCGCCCTGAACGTGATAAACGCCTTACAACCCATGTAGGGTTAGTCGCTCGGGCATTTGGTGCAACAGAATTTTGGATATCAGGATTACAAGACCCCAACATCCCAGAAACAATACATAGAGTATCTTCACAATGGGGAAACCGAAGTTTCCAAGTAATTACAGGAGTAAAATGGCAAACACGGATTCGCTCATGGAAGAAAGATGGAGGTGACATCATTCACCTCACCATGTACGGACTTCATGTGGATGATGTGATATCCCAAATACGCACTTCACCCCACCCAAAACTCATTGTTGTAGGAGGTCCCAAAGTACCCATTGATGTGTTTCGATTGGCTGATTATAATGTTGCAATTGGTCATCAACCCCATAGCGAAGTTGCAGCACTGTCCGTTTTTTTGGACCGACTCTTTGAAGGACAAATACTTCATAGAAAATTTCCTGACGCTACACTCGAAATTGAACCTACCCCCCATGGAAAACGCGTAACTGAATCCGATTAACAATTTCAAGCGATTCAATTCTGGAATTTGCTTTGTTAAACAAAAAGGTCTATATTCGATGCAAGATTAGATTATGTGTAAATCTATGCCCGGACGTGAGACGCTAATTAGGCAGGTTGTCATTGAATTCGCCGGTGAAGACGCATTTGAAGTAGTTACGCGTTTGAAAGAGGATGAAGAAACGACTGATGAGGAAATTGCTAACGATACAGGCATGCGCCTAAACACCGTTCGGAAAATCCTCTACAAGCTCTATGATCTTCATTTAGCGTCATATCGCCGTACCCGCGATAAACAAACTGGATGGTTTGTCTACTATTGGATATTAGAACCCGAGCGCATTCATGGTCTTCTCCACGCGAAAAAAACCAGGGTACTTGAAAAGCTAAAGCAACGACTCCAATTCGAAACGGAAAATACATTTTATCACTGCCACAAAAATGGATGTCCTCGACACACCTTTGAAGAAGCCATGACAAATGCCTTCAAATGTCCAATTTGCAACGGACAACTCGTTCATGTTGAAAATATTCAAACCATCGATTTGCTTAGAAAGCAGATTCAAGTCCTTGAACAAGAAATCGATCACAATTAGTTTTTTTTACTACTAATTTGGCTTCGAGAAGCTTTTTATGGAGCTATTAAACATCTCACCACAGGTTGGGCCGATGGTCTAGCTATCTTCATGGGTTTTTCCCTTTTAGACTAGAAGGCTATGATATCGCGCTTACACCGCGATGGTCGAGGGTTCAAATCCCTCTCGGCCCACCAAAGAACCTTTTTTTACAATAACCTAACTAAGACTTTGTCTACAGGCTTTTTTCGTGGAGCCCATGAACATGAAAAAGTGGTTTGCCCGGTTTGTCCTTTTCTCAGGACTATATGATATCGTTTTAGCCGTGATCTTTCTCTTTGGTTCATCGATAGTATCAATTCTTCTAGACTATCCCATTACAATACTTTCAGGAGCACTTTTACAAATTATTGGAGCATTTCTACTCGCTTTTGGAATCGCATTATTAGTTGCATCAAGAAATCTCGATCAGTACATCATAATACCTGTTGCAAACACACCTGGCCGCTTAATTGCCTTCACAATTTTAGTATACTACATTCTATTTGGATTACCTCCAGCCCTTCTTATTCTTGGAATCATCGATGGTATAATTGGAATTGTCTTCACCATCTTCATTATCGCTATTCCTGACTACAGTTTCCGCTCTGTCTTCAAGAACAGATCATCATAATGTTTTTAATAAGGCAACTTCTACAAGCAAACAGTCAGTGCCGAGGTATCCTAGCCTGGTAGGGAGCAGGCCTGCTAAGTCTGTGTCCATAGGACTCACGAGTTCAAATCTCGTCCTCGGCGCCATTCTTCACCTAATTTCAGTAATAGTATTCCAGAGTTGTACTTCATGCCGTTTACTCCCTTCCACCTGGGTCCGAGCCTCTTGATTGGACTGATCTTCTTTCCATTTTTGTTCCTCCCCAACATCTTGTTTGGGAGTATCATCGTTGACCTTGAACCACTAACCTTTCTTCTTCTCGATTCACCGGTGCTGCATTTATTCTTTCATACATTCTTGGGAGCGACAATAGCAGCTCTACTTATGGCAGTGGGAATTTTCCTTCTCAGAGGCGTTTTGGAAAAAATAATGACAGCCTTTCTCCTTCCTCAAATCGCCTCTCCGCTAAATATCACCGTAGCCACGCTCATTGGCGCGTATTCACATATTGTATTAGATGCGCTCTTATACCCCGAAATGCAGCCATTTTGGCCAATATTGGGAAATCCATTCCTAGGGTTCGCATCCTATTCGACAATCACATTCTTCAGCATCGTATGTTTCATAGTTGCAATTCCACTATACATTATCCAAATTTGGCGCTCAAAAGGGCGGACTAAGTAAAGGTTAAATATCGCGAGAGTGTGTGAGCTGATTGGACGGTGAGCCTAGGCGGGGGGCTAGAAGTCCCGCAGCACCGCTACGGGCTGGCTAAGGCTCCCCTGTACCGCAGATGCTCTCTACGGCGGGCTGAATGCCGACGTTAGGCTTTCTGACCTGTTGTACGACTCACTGTTCAAGGCAGTGACGATCCGCCTCGGAGGATCGCTGGTGGCGGTAGGCTTTTCGTAGGAAGGGCTGAATCGTCTTTATCAGGTGAACCCAGCGAGACCCGGGAGGGAGCAGCGTAAACCTGTACTGTTGATGCTTCCGAGATCCGGGTCTGAGACCTAGCGGTGAGTACGGCATCAGTGAGGGTTGACGACCGTCGGGGCTTCCGTCCACCCTTTACCCCTTTTTTGTAGATGAGTATCCAAGGGTTTCTCTATGAAGACATACTGCGCAGACTCGCTGAGAGGTGATTTCACCACAAACCTGACACTTCTGATATGGAGCCTCTTCATCATTTTGAAGGGATTCGATGATTTTCATGATGGTTGCATGTAGGTTGTATTTGGATCCTGGATGTTCGATTTCGAAGGTGTTGAGCCACTTCCGTATTTCTGAGCGTAAAGATGTTTCTTTGTAGGAACATGGAGGATGGTATATGGGATATCCAAGTAATTGTGAAAATAAGGCAATATCACTTTCAAGGAGGTGATACATGGGTTTAATACGAGGGATTAGCCAGTCGGGAACTCCTTTAAGATAGGGCGTAATTCGTGATAGGCGTAGCAAATCTCCACGGATGAGGTTCATAAGCATCGATTGAATTTCATCATCAAGATTATGTCCTAAAGCAAGTTTGTCAGCCTGGATTTTTCGAGCCAGTAAATTTAATCCCTGTCTCCGAAGAGTTCCACAATATGCACAAGGGGAAAGGGGTGATTGCATGGCTTGGGTTTGTGTGGCAACCTCATCCAGGGTAAGTGAAAACAGGTCGTGATATGAGGAAGTCACATGTTCGACGTTGAGCGTGTTCGTCACGGTTCGTAACACCTTTTGACGATCACGGTCATGTTTACTCCCTTCTTCAAGAGTAATTGCTATTACTTCCGATTCAGGAAACCGCTGTTGGATTTCCACAAGAACCGCCAAGAGCACAGTACTATCTTTGCCACCCGAATAAGCAACGGCGATTCGATCTGTTCGTTGCAGCATATTGAATTTCGAAATAGCCATCCGAATAGCGTTGATAACAGATTCGCGAAAACACCTCTCACAGAGTACCTCACCTGAATATGGTCGAGAAATAATCGAAGTGGCCCCACACATGGTACATTCATTCGTCATAAACGTCATATTGATTGTGCGCATTTAGTAATAAATTTCCATTCATTTACCGAAAGAACCAAGCAAGAAGGCCGGGAGTGAGAATTGTGAATATAATGTTAAGAGCAAGAATGGTAAGTGCAGTGATTCGGAGACCCCACAAGAGGGCTTTCCCACCTCTTCGCTCAAGAGAGATTGTGACATCAATGAGATCTTTCCAAAGTCTGTCACCATCTAACGGAGGAACAGGCAAGAGGTTAATAATTGCAAGACTGAGCGTAATCATGAAGAACCAAGTTAGACTTTCGTAGAACTGAGTACCTAATGTCGGCCCGAGAAGGCTAAATGGATAAGCCAGTGGAACATATGTCCGTATGAAAATCCCGATAAAGGGAAGCGATGCGTTAGTGGGATTCACACCAACTACAAGCGGAATTGTGCCTTCTAGCACTGTGAATATCACCAAATCACCAGGACTTGCATTTAGCATGAAAGCACTAAGATCTTGGTTAGTTTGAATAGTTGTATCATTCATTTCGATGATAACCATGCCAGGAGCAAGCACACCGTCCGCTGGACTGCCTGGAACGACACTATTAATGAGCGCTCCACTAGGGATAGGAATAATTACAAAAATGAGGAGAATCAATGCGATTGCAGCAACAGCAAGATTGGCACCTGAACCAGAAGCAAAAAGCCGAGCCCGTTGTCGCCGTGTAGTTTTAATTTTAACATATTCTTCATCGGGTTCCACGAATGCCCCGAAAAAGACCAAAAATACGAAGAGCCCTGAACTTTGAACAGGAATGTTGTCAGCACGGGCAGCAATTCCATGAGCGAGCTCATGAACAATGACTGCAACAATTAAAGGAAAAAGGATCATCAAAAAGAAATTGTAAGACATGGTGAGACCCGGAATGAGAGGAGCTACCGGTCCTGGAGAAGCGGGTTGCCCCAAGAGCGCTTTAATAAATTCCCAAGCATTTGATCCCAAGAAGTAGAACCCAAATAATGAGAAAAAGAAAGCGACACCGATGAAAAATGACCAAATGTAGCGCCACGCGCGAGGATGCCATCTTCCGATCCAATCTAATAAGTTGTTGAACCGTTCTGTTCGTGCAAAAAGCATGAAGGGACCGACTTCAACCCCATATTTTTCTAACTTGAAGACTGAGGCGAGTCCAATGATTATCATCCATGCCATTAGAATGAGAAGCCATGGAAGTAAAGGAAGGAGGAATTCGAATTGTAGCATCCGACATGTCGCCTCGATAATGCCCACAGTTTAAGGATTGAGTATAAATGTTTGATGCACCGATGAGAGAGAAGCTTTTAAGAGATACGGCAGGGGCTCGATTGGTGAGCGTGAAACCATGTCATCTCAGTACAGTATTGTATTCGTTACTGTAGGTAAAATGAATGAAGCCAAAAGGATTGGACGTAAACTGGTTAAAGACTCGCTTGCATCATGTGTTGGAATGATTCCCCAAAAATCGATTTATTCTTGGAAAGGAGAAATCGTAGAAGATGCCGAGATTTTGCTCTTAATAAAAACAAGAAAAGACATGTTTAACCAACTAAGAGAAACCGTGCTAAACATGCATAGCTATGAGGTCCCTGAAATAGTCAGAATCGAAATCCAAGAAGGTCATAAGCCCTACCTTCAATGGATTGAAGAGACTGTTAGAACCCCTGAATAGGATCGATATAGAATGCCCCGAGAGAAAACAACCCGCCGGGATACTGGAAGCCATGATGTCATATATTCCAAAGAAAGGTGGTCTCATCTCGCCAAATTACGACAACAAGCCATTGAAATCATGGACACATTGAAACTCATTGGAGTTGACCCCTTAATCCATGGCAGTATTTGTAGAGGCGATGTTACTGAACAAAGTGATATCGACGTTTACCTTCCAAGGGTCATACCCTCGTTTTCTGTTGAGTTTGCATTAACAGAGGCCGGTTACCAGATAACCCACCGAGAGCTAGTACACGCAACCCCATTTCACGCTATTAAAGCCCACATATATTTGCCCAACAATTCTGTGGTGACGTTTCCTCTAACAAGCCCTGCCCCGATTGAACTTGAATTTTATCAGTTCGGTGGATGTCTTAATCAATCAGATCTCCAAAAGGAAATACGTGTCCCAGGTGTAGACAAACGTCTAATTCTAATTGAACCAACCGAAAAAGGACACGTTGAAACACCAGTTATTGGAAATGAACTGATTGTTGCAAAGAAAGTTGGCGTTAGTCTTAAAATCGTCAAAGAAAGAGTCAAAATTCTAATGCGTCGGGACGAAGTCGGTCGCACTGGAGTGTACCTGAAGCGCCAACTGGCTCCTGAGGACACCTTTGAAGCTGTTCTTAAACACGTTAGCGATCGCGATCCTGTCGTCCGCCGTCGAGTGCAAAAGGGTTGAACTGATGTGGTCCGCGATATCCACCTTTCACATGGAAATTCTCCGTATATTGGACGCCTTACAAAGGGTTGTCGTCAGTGTATGAAGGGTGCTAAACTCGTACTCTTTGTCACTGGTAACTGCTCAAAGGATTGTTATTATTGTCCAATATCTGAGGAACGACATAATCGAGATGTTGTTTTCGCCAATGAAGTTGAGATAGGTGCCGTTGAACAAGCAATAGCTGAAGCGCATATGATTAATGCCACAGGAATGGGAATCACTGGTGGTGAACCGCTGTTAAAATTAAAAAGAACATTGAAATTCATTCGCGCATTCAAAAATGAATTTGGAGAAGCATTTCATATCCATTTGTATACTGGTCTTGAACCCGTTCCTCTTGACGTAGTAAAGGAACTTTTAGATGCAGGGTTAGATGAATTACGACTCCATCGCTTTGAGGTCGGAAAAGATTACCAAGAATTACAGAAATTAATGAAAGGTCGTGGACAGCTTGGCATTGAAATCCCGATTATTCCTAGCATGCTAGAACAGCTTAAGGACATGTTTCGGCGACTAGATGAGATTGGTATTGATTTTATAAATTTAAACGAAATGGAATTCACTTCCTTTAATGCCCAACAATTACGAAAAAGAGGATTCGTATTAGATTCTGATACTATTGCAGCAGTCCAGAACAGTGAAGAAGCGGCGTTAACACTTCTTGAGTGGGCTACATTAAAGACTTCATTGAATATCCATTATTGCCCACTTTCACTAAAAGATGGAACACAGTTGCGAAATCGCTTCAAACGTCGAGCAAAAAATATTGCAAAATCCTTTGAAAGGATTTCAAAGGAAGGACTGCTTGTGAAAGGCGTCATAACCCCTTCAACTACGGGTAGTTTAACAGACATTCAAGAATTATTGGAAAATGAGTACGACATTCCAACAGAACAAATTTACGTAAATGAATCTAAAAGACAAATTGAAACATCAACTCGTATTGTACGCCGATTAGCAAACCGATTGAAAGCGCGAGGATTTAGTGTAGGAATAGTAGAAGAATATCCCATCGACACTCGGTTCCAAGTGTCATATTCCCCGCTCTAAGTGCCAGGTAAACGAAACCGAAGAAGGGCGACCAACCCACCTAATCCTTCAAGTTGCTTCCCAGCTTCATGATCCGCACTGAAAATCTCCAATGATCCCGCTTGCTTTTCCACCTGGCGCATGATATTTTCTAATTCCCGCCGATAATCAGGCTGCGCCTCCCGGAACAATTTATCAAGAACTAGTAAGGTCTCGACTGCACCAAATTGTACAGCCCTGACGATATCATCCCAGCCATATGCGGTTTTTCCGGTATCTTTGCCCAAATTCTTCATTACCTCTTCCATAAGACGAATTTCACGATTTAGTCGAATTTCACTAGCAATTCGTTCAACAATCCCCCGATTTAGTGCTTCATATATCCCTGCCACAGTTCCTGTACTCACATGTTCTAAAAGCAATCTTCCTTTACACGCTGGGACCTTATTTTTCAGATATTCAGCAAGCTTTTCTTTTGTTGATCCCGGTCCAACAATAACTACACGGGTATTTTCAGGTAGCCGTTCAAGTAGTTCTTTCAGTTGTGTAGCAACGCCTGCGAACATTTGATCCATCGTCTCATCGGTTTGAATGTATTTGCCATATTTACCGCGCGCGGTTCCATGAACTTCAACGCGAACATCAATTCCGGAATCATCAATAATGCCAATAGAAGCTTGGTCTTCTTCTACAGCAATGACTATTAGTCGTTGTCCTTTCCGCGAAGCCGCATCTTGTAAACGGCGAAGGAGCAGATTGGACCACCGTTCTTTAACAATTTCAACCTTAAGACCCGGTTCGACATTAATGGTGTGATAGGTTCCAATTGACACAAAATCCTCAGGACCTTCTAAGATTTTTCCTTTTACTCGAAGACGATTGGAATACTTGTGCAAAGATACTTCCTCGACAGTTAATCGAATGAACATTCGCCGACGCTCGCCTTTATCTGGACGCGAGGAGTCCCCAGAATCTCGCCGGACACGTCTAACTGTTCGTGCAGCTACCTGATCACCCGAAAGAATTACATTATATAGGTGCCACAAGTCATCCATATCTTCGGGGACAACAACGATTTTACCAATTTTCAACCTTTTCGCAACAATTTTCACGAACAGTCGCCTCAGCACTTCATAAGACCCAGAACCTCACACATATTTCAATCCACTGCAAGGAATTCTTGTAATGATATCAATTCGCCCAATTAAAAAAACCGATTTATTGCAAATTGCGCAAATTGAGTTCGAATCCTTTTCTGACCCTTACCCACTCCATCTTTTTCAATACCTAGCGGATTATGCGCCAGCTTTGTTCTTAGTTGCAGTTGAAAACACTGTCCTTCTTGGATATATCGTTGGAGAAATTAATCATAGAGCTGGATTCAATAGGGGCCAATTACTTTCCCTCGCAGTCAGAAGAAAAAAACGCCGTAGAGGAATTGGCCGGCAACTACTTCATGCGCTAATTGATGTTCTTAGAGCGCATAATTGTAGAGAATTAGTTTTAGAGGTAAGAGTTTCGAACCATAGTGCGAAAGCCTTCTATCAAAAGCACAATTTCCGAGAAACAAAGCGAAGCCGTAAATACTACGAGAATGGAGAAGATGCAATAATTATGGTACTAAATTTGGAGGACCTATTGTGACCCCGCCTGAGGTAAAATTATGTCTATTCATCTTGTCAGGTGAGCATGAAACGCTACCACAGGCGGAACTTTGTGCAATATTAGAATCTGAGGGATTTTCGTATTCAATTAAGAGTCGTGATAGACGAATCCTATTGATGGAGGTAGATTCGGAGGGGGCCCGAATTGCCGTTCAAAGAGCAGGATTAGTGAATCATGCAAGTGTTGTGGTGTTCGAATCGACTTCTGAAGAGACTATGATTCTCCAAGCACTCAAAAAGATGGATTTTACCAAGTTGATTCGCCCTAAAAGTCGATTCGGTGTAAAGGTCACACGAATTAGACGAGAAGCGTCTGAATTCAATGTGGACGAACTACAAGGGAAAATTGGTTCTGAAATATGGAAGGCAATGAATGGGGAAATCGAGATTTCCTTAACTTCCCCTGACGTATTATTTTTTGGAGTGATAAACGGAAATCAGTTCTTTTTTGGACCACACCTAGCTTCACGTGGTCGAAAAGGTTTTTCACAGCGACGAAGCCCCTTCCGACCCTTTTTTGTTCCCAGTGCTATCCACCCTAAAATAGCGCGAGTTCTGGTAAATCTAAGCCGTGCTTCTCCTGGGAACAATTTCCTCGATCCCTTTTGCGGAACAGGAGGTCTTCTTCTCGAGGCAGCCGAGATTGGGTGTATTCCAATTGGGCTAGATATTGATGTTTCCATGGTTGCAGGAAGTCAACAAAATCTTGCTCATTTTGAAGTACCGTTTTATGGAGGCTTGGCGGACGCTCGGGAACCACCGATACGAGAAGAAAGTTTTGACGCCCTCGCTACCGACCCACCATACGGGCGATCGAGTTCGACAAAAGGAACTGCAATTGTCAATCTGATTGTAGCAAGCTTGACATCGTTTGCCAAAGTTCTGAAACCAGGAGGATATCTATGTCTTGCCTTGCCGTTAGAATATTACAAGGAGAACCTAATACCTTCTGATAGGTTCATTATCAAAGAGACCCATACCATGCGCATTCATCGAAGTCTCTATCGTCACATTGTTGTTTTGGAGCGGAAATAACATGACTAAAAAAACTGTAAGAGTGCATTTCTTAGGTGTGGGTGGAGGTATTCCTTCAGTAACACAAGCTCCACCTGCAATCGCCACTTATTTCCAGGGGAAACTCTTGCTCTTCGATTGTGGTGAGGGAACTCAACTACAATTACAACGAGTAGGTCTCAGCCCACAGCGGATTAGAGAAATATTCATCTCACATCTCCATGGGGATCACGTTTGGGGACTACCAGGACTTATTTCGACGATGGTTTTGCTCAAACGAACCAACGCCCTAACAATCAATGGACCAGCAGGTATGAAGAAATTTATCGAAACCACCTTGGAATTAACTCACACACATGTTGATTTCGAATTATCAATTAAGGACGTGAAGAAAGGAATTATTTCAGATCAAGAGCAGTACCGTGTAAAATGTCTGCCTGCTCTTCACAATATTCCGTCCCTTTCATACGTTTTGCAAATGGCAGACATTCCGGGTAAATTCAATGTTAAAAAAGCCCAACAACTTGGAGTTCCCTCAGGCCCCCTTCGCAAACGTCTGTATCAAGGACAATCAATCGAAACTTGTGAAGGTAGGATTGTCACGCCTAAAGATGTGTTAGGACCAACGCGAAAAGGACATATCATTGTGTTTTCAGGAGATACCGCGCCAAACGAGAGTTTAGCTAAGGCAGCTAAGAATGCCAGCTTATTGATTCATGATGCGACATTTATTACATCTCATCTGGAGAATGCGATCAAATACCTACACTCTACGGCAGCACAGGCAGCTCAAATAGCTGCTGAAGCGAAAGCTACTCATCTTGCATTAGTTCACATTAGCCCTCGATATTCGTCCAGCGAAGAACATGAAAAAGAGGCAAAGTCAATCTTTCCTGAAAGTTTCGCACCCAAGGATTTAGATTGCATAGAACTCACGCCTTCAAATTGATGGAGCCAAAACATCATTTGAGTTGGAGATTATTACGCACCTGAGGTTTACCTTTAACAGTTGGAGGGGTTACATAATCAATTACATCTTGAATGTTGATTGCTTGAATTTCAACCAGTATTGGACCCATCGCAGAAAAATCACTGATGTCACAAAGATGAAACCGATTCACGACGGCTGCTTGCCGTTGTATCCCAAATTTTACTGTATTGTCTTGAATTGATTTGAGTAGTTGTTGTCTGACAGCTTCAAGAATGCGTTGTTCACGAAACTTCTTTGCAAACATTGCAATCGATTCGGGTCCAGTGGCTTTTCCAATGAGAACCAGCCCTAATTCAGGATCTTGTTTGGTCTCAAAAACTACTGGTGGACACAGGTTTTTAAAAGCCATCTTGACTTTTTGGATATTCTCAGTTGGTTTAATGTCCGCCCATAATCTAACTGAGATAATTAGTAGTGCCCCCCCGTTATTTAGTCCAAACCAAATATTTGTGTGAGAACCTGGCGTATATTTTCTTTGAGTTCGTCATATTCGCCTTCATTAACAATCATTATATCTGCCTGAGCAATTATCCGACCTAATCCGACATCGAGTTCGCGAATATCTCTTTCATGAAATGTAGTTTGAGTTATTGCATCATCCTCACGACAACGCTGACGAAGGCGTTCAAATCGAATGCGTGGCGCAGCATGCACCGCAACGACAAGTACTTGATTTATTGTCTCTCGAAACACCTTGATTTCCGCTTCACTTCTTGCTCCGTCAATTATCACATCTGATTCAGATATGTCTAGGAATTTTTCAATAATTCGTTCTGCAATAACCGCTGGTCCAAACTGCTCGCGGAGTTCAATCATGACTTGTCCGAGCGTCTGAGGATTGTGAGGAAGGTGCCGACAAGTCACTTCTTCACGAACCACATCACCCATCACAAAGACAGGAATTCCAAGATCTTTCGCTATGGTAACGCCGACGGATTTCCCTGAACCCGGCATCCCACAAAAAATTACGGCTTTTTTCACGGGCAACATAACCACGATTCAAAATGTAGGATTACTTATACAAGCGCTTATCCTTGGAGTCGTGAAGGATTTCTACATGTTGGAATGTAGATTCATCGATAGTCGAAAGCCCCTTTGAAAGGGCATGATGAAGTGCTCCTTTCAAGACACGATCTTTCAAATCTCGCCCTGAATAGCCTTCTGTACGTCGAGCAATAGAGTCCAAATCTGCATCAACACGCATTGGTAAACTTGATGAATATTTCTTTAGAATTTTCAGTCTGTCACTAAAATTGGGTAGAGGAAAAATAATTTCTTCCTCGAATCGGCTTCGTAGGGCAGGGTCTAAGAAATCCCTACTATTCGTTGCTGCAATTACAACAACGGCCTCTTGATCTTCAATTAAATCAAACTGGGAGATGAGAGAATTCACAACTTCTGTGACATCACCACGGACCGATTGGAAACCACGATCGAGCCCGATTGAGTCAATCTCATCAATGAACACAATACATGGTTTCTTCCGAACAATGTCTTCAAAGAACTTATTGACCTTGTCAGCTCCTGCGCCAACATGTTGTCCAATTAGTGAAGTTGCCTTCACATATGCAAATTCAGTTTCCGTCTCCCAAGCAAGCGCGCGGGCCAACATTGTTTTACCTGTACCAGGAGGCCCATAGAAAAGTACTCGTCGAGGTGCCCATTCTGCGAACCGAGAAGGGTCAGCAATATATTTTTGAATAATAAGGCATTTTGCCTTTGCCTCTTCATGACCAATAACGTCATTAAAACTAATTTTACGACCCTTTGTCGGGAATACTTCAGGGGGTTCAATAAGCCGAATCTTAGTATCAGAAACGATATGGGCTTCTGTTGGAATAACTGAAACGACTTCAAAGGCAAAATCAGGGAGGAGCAGTTGATCAAATAAATAATCAGTTGGTTTTACTCGGATTCCTTGCCATTGGTCAACAGCATATGCGGTAAAGAGCTTTTCATCCCGAATACGAAGTAAAGGATTTACCGGAGCACTATTAACTTCAAGGGGATAACCTGCAGGGCGTAAAACAACTTCTTTGGCGGGAATGATTTGTTGGGTCAGCCTGTCATCAGGTGTTCGTGAAATTTCAGTATGCGGTTTTCGTGAACGAGATGATTTTTTTGTCTTCAACCAATCAATGCCTCCCAGAAGCGAGCTGTTCGCCTTTGGTAATGGAGAATGATATAAAGTTTCCTGCTGATTTATCGATAAAACAAAGTGTTGATGTAAGATGACTGAGATTCGGAGTTTTATTGCAGTAGAAGTTAATGATTCAGAAGTAATACGACAGATTCAAAAAATTCAGCAAGACCTCCTATCAAGTGGAGCAAAACTGAAACTTGTCGAACCACAGAATCTGCATTTTACACTTCATTTTCTCGGAAATATTGAGGAAAAACGAATACCAGAATTAGCTGGCATTCTTCAAAAGGTTAAGGGAACTGAGTTTGATGTTGAACTCGTAGGTTTGGGTTGCTTTCGTCCACAAAGACCGCGGGTAATTTGGATTGGGTGTAAAACTGGTGCAGAACAACTTATTCAACATCAGAAATTTCTTGGTCGAGAACTTCGATTACAAGGATTTCCAGCAGAGAAGCGCAAGTATTCGCCACATTTAACTGTAGTGAGAGTGCGAAGCGGTTTGAATCGAGATCATCTTATAAAATTGGTTCAACAGAATGCTAATATGGAATTTGGAAAATTCCAAGTCAAAGACATAAAGCTAAAGAAAAGTACGCTAACCCCCAAGGGACCGATCTATGAGGATTTAACTGTGAAGACTTTTGATGAAAAATAAGTTAGTTACGAATATGTAACGGTAAGGTCAATGAAGATTCTTGTCACAGGTGCAACAGGATTTATCGGACGGAAACTCGTGACAAGATTAATCAAAGAGAAACATGATGTAACAGCTCTAGTCAGAAAAACTAGTGACGTAAAAAGCCTGCCCAAAAAACTCCGGCTTATCGATGGAGATATGACTGATAATTTTTCATTAGAAACCGCGGTCCAAGACATTGATGTTGTTATTCATCTGGCCGCGTATTTTAATTTCTACCCTAAAGACAAGAAGCTCCTTTACAGAGTGAATGTTGAAGGAACACAAAATTTGGTTAATGCGTGTGTAAGAGCAGCTGTTAATCGATTCATCTACATATCTACAACAGAAGTGATTGGACCCGTTGAAAATCCTCCTGGAACCGAGGATTCACCCCTTCGCCCACAATTTGAATATTCGAAAAGTAAGGTGAAAGCAGAAGAAATTGTAAGGGCCGCTTCAGTTGGAACTACACTTGAATATGTTATTCTTCGTCCAACTGGTGTAATAGGAGAAGGTGAACTTTACACCGTTTTTGAAACCATTGAAGCGGTTAATGAACAAAAAATTCCAATGCTTCCTGGTGATGGCCAAAAAACCATCATGTACACGTATGTCGAAGATGTGATTAGTGGAATACTAGCGGCTATTGAATCTAAAGCTGCAAAAAACCAAATAATAATTCTTTGTCCCGATGAAGGCATGACCTATAATGAGTTATTCAACTTCCTAGGAGCCAAACTTGGCGTGGAACCCCCTCACAGAAAAGTTCCCACTGCTCTAGCAAAATTTGGAATAGGAATATTAAGTCCTTTCAAAAATCGTGGAAAAACGACGTTCTTGTGGCATATGCAAACTGTTCAAAGTATGGATGAAGAACGTTCATATTCAAATGCAAAAGCCAAAAAACTACTGGGTTGGATTCCCAAAACTACCATGCAGGACGGTTTGAGCCAATCGATTCACTGGTATTATGAAAATGGATATCTTGAGAATAAACACGTCAAAAGCCAATAGTAATTCGGATTGTAAATTTTTGAGTTAAAGTTAATTTCTAGCTTGTAATGAAATCACCTTCCAAGAAAAGACATTAAAAGGACTTGTAGATTCTTAAGACAAGCCTGTGGGCCGGTGGTCTAGATCCCGACCGGCAACTGCCTATGGCTAGATTGGTATGATGCCTGCCTGGGGCGCGGTTACTATTTTTTGTAGTAATCCCCTTTCAGGTGATCCCGCGTTCAAATCGCGGCCGGCCCACCACTAACTCCGAATAGTATTTTATTCAGGAATTTTCCACCACGGTTTAAGAAGCGTCTTGATTTCTTTGAGGAGGGTGTGCATATATTTGGAGATACGAGAATCCTCGGAGGGAGCTTTTTCTTGAATCGGGGCTCCCTGACCACTCATTGCGATCAATGTGTTGTATATTGATTCGGCTAGGGCTTGTAAATCATAACCGCCTTCTAAGAACATAATCACCCGGCCCTGGCAGTGTTTCTCAGCAGTTTCCATGACTAATTGCGCAGATTTGAGATAAGCATCGGCACTGAATTGAAGGTTAGTGAGATAGTCACGGAAGTGTGCATCGTATCCTGCAGAGACAAGAATTGCAGTGGGTTGGAATTGTTCAACTATCGGAGGAAAAAGCATAGATAAGCCTTGTAAAAATGAATGATCGGCTGTTCCTGGCGGCAATGGAAGATTTACATTAAAGCCTTTTCCCCTCCCTTCTCCAAGTTCATCTATGTACCCAGAATATCCAGGATACAAAGTACGTCCATCTTGATGAAGCCCAAGATACAGGATGTCAGAGTCTGCATAGTGAATCTCTTGGGTACCATTTCCGTGGTGGGCATCTATGTCAAGAATTAGTACACGACTGTCGGAAACAGTTGCTGTGATATAGCGGGCAAGTACGGAAACGTTGTTGAATAAACAAAATCCACGAGCAGATTGTTCATTTGCATGATGCCCAGGAGGACGCACGAGGGCGAATGCATTATTGATAGTACCTGTTTGTATCTCTTCCCAAGCTTTAATGCCCGTTCCTGCGGCTAAAATCGCAGCATTGTAGGAGCCTTTGGATGTCCGAGTGTCCGCGTCTATTCGAGCCTCCCGATCTGACGCGTTATGAATAAAATCAATGTAATCTTTCGGATGAACTCGTTCTAAATCAGCGAGGTTGACCGCAGAGGGTTTTTGTAATACAATATGTCCATTCTTGAACGCTTGGTTTTCTTCTAAGAATTTCATAACGGCCGTCAGGCGTTCTGGGCGTTCAGGATGGCTAAATCCCATTTCATGCTTAAGGAAGGCAGTATGATAAAATAGACCAGTTGGCAAAATGGCAACCTCACAATTACTTTGGCGTGCTAATCTAGTGTTAATTGGGTTTGTCTTGTAGTTTGCCGCCGTGTGTCCTTTAACGCTTGTTCTTCTTCTGGATTGATAGCCCCACCACATTGTTGTTTAATAGACATGGCAATTTGGGCCCCAATCGTAGGAACCGCCGCTAGTTGGTCTAAAGGTGCATCGCGTATTCGGTTCTTTGAAACAAAACCAGTACGAAAGAGATACCGGGCACGGACACGGCCAATGCCCTGAAGTTCAACCAACTCGGTGAGTTCCCGCCTTACACCATACCTTACACGGAGTTCCAATTCTTCAAGATCCGGAACAATTTTCCGATACCCAAAAATGGGTGCGAGTTCATGACATGCATATATCAACCACTTTTGCGTATCTACTAATCGAAGAAGGTCACCAGACCCAATTTTAAACTGATTCACAATTTGATCTTCTGGGAGTTCTTCGATCCAAGCTTTTACCATAAGCGCGGTTTTCACTTCCGCTAAAAAGAACTCATATCGCTCTCGATGATACCGTGGATCAGGAATGGGTGTGAGAAATTCATCGATGTGCTCGATGACGTAATCATGATACCGCTCATCGTCTCCACGCCGAAGATAGAGGTTTGCCATATCAGGCGTATGACAGATTAGGTGTAGGAAAGAAACGTCTGTGGTGTGCTCAAATTGTTTGATTGCTCTTGCAAGGCCATCGCGAATTACAACCGCAGATTTTGGATCAATGTAAAGCTGGGATACTCGCCTTCCAAAGGAAGTGGCAAATAATCGCCTTCCTTGTTGCTCAAGGAGAGTTTCGTCTTTGAGGAAATCCACAATTAAATCAATCATATATTCGACTTCATCGGGGTCGCGTTGATGCCCAAAGAAGGTTTGCCTGATGAACTCCATGATACCAGCTTTATCTGAGGCATAATTCATGGCAATCGTTGAAAGCACATGACTTCGGAGTGCAGATTCAGTAGCCAGTTTTGAAATGATACTTTCAGGAGTTCCGAGAGTATAGTAATCTAGGAGAAAATCGCGTTCGCCCTCATTTCGAGAAATTAGAATGGCTGTCCCCGTTGTATCGTATTTTGGTCTGCCAGCACGCCCAGCCATTTGTTTGTATTCCAACACAGGAATTGGTTGATAGCCCTCAAGTCTATCATATCGCCGATATTCCCTGATAATCACAACACGGGCTGGAAGATTGACACCACTGGCTAAGGTTGGAGTGGCGCATACTACTTTGATTAGATTGTTGCGAAATGCTTCTTCGATAAGTTTGCGTTCGGAATAACGTAGCCCTGCATGATGAAACGCCACTCCGGCTCGGAGAAGTCGGGCAAGTGTATCTGTAACCTGGGTGACTTCTCCCAGTTGGAGCAATCGTTCAGCCAAGTCTCCTAACTGTTTTTGTTCACGTTGTTTCAAGCGTGGTGCGGTTACTGAAATGAGTTTTTGGGCGGTTCGAACTGCGGACCGCCGTGTATTTAGAAACGCGAGGAGTTGGCCTTTCTTTTTGAGAACTCGCCGAGTGATATCACCGATGGGAAACGAGGTTGCTGGTGTATAGCTTTCTTCGTCACCTTCAGCAAAAAAAACACTGCCCTCATAGTAAACACCTTCACGTAGAGAAACGGGACGCCAGTCGCTAACCACGGCTTGACCTTTAAGCCATTCAGCAAGTTCATCAGCGTTATCTACAGTCGCACTAAGCGCAAGAATTTGGGCGTTGGGGGCAATTTGCCGTAATCTAGCGAGTACCACTTCAAGTGTAGGACCTCGACTTGGATCGTTAATTAGATGAACCTCATCAGCAATAACAATGGCGATGTCTGACATCCATTTTGCGCGATGCCGCAGTAGCGAGTCGGCGCGTTCATTTGTACAGATGAGAAGATCATAAGCACCGAATTTTTCTTCAATTGTATCATAATCCCCGGTAGTAATACCCACATTCACCCCAAGCCCAGAGTAAGGACGAAACTCATCAAACTTCTCCGAAGCTAGTGCACGGAGTGGACAAAGGTACAAGGCCTTTCCTCCTCGTTCAACGATTGCTTTCAACATACATAACTCAGCAATGAGCGTTTTCCCAGAAGCGGTCGGAATCGCTAACACCACATTTTTTCCATCAAGGACACCGGTTTTAAGAGCCGCTTCTTGAGGAGGATATAATGTTGTAATGCCTTTCTCTTTGAAATAGGTCTTAATTGATTTTTCAAGCGGTAACCGAGCGATCTGTCTTATAGCTTGTTCCCACCTAATGTTAGGCACCTTTGATATACTTCAGACGCCCGGGACGAGGTTCAAAGACCAACCCATCTTTGTCACGAAGTTGAACCACCGCTTGCCGAACAAAGTCTGCAGAAACCCCGTCTAGCTCAGCCCGTTCTTCCAACTTCTCGATAGGAACACCCCCGGGAGATTCTTTTTCGAGTTCTCGAATCATCGTCAAAATCGCCTGCAATTTATCCCGTTGCGATTTGGCACGTCCAATCATAATATTATCAATATCATATTGACCCGTTTCCGCATCAAACCCAACCTGTTGCAATGAGACTTGGACAAGACGAACCGCTGCCTGTGCATCTTCAGCCAAAACCTTTTCACGAAGCGCCATCTTCGCATGTGCCTCCGTTAGCCTAATTAGCGACTCCAACTGCCGTGCTGTAATTGGTACTGGTGCATTCTCACGTTCCCCAGATTTCCGCATCCCCAAATAGAAATCTTTCAACACACTCAATGCCTCATCAGAGAGGCTAGGTGATAAACTACGCCGAGCAAACGCGATATACTTCCTAAGCAAATCCGCTGGAATTGGAGGATCTTTAGATTGACCCTTCTGTTGATGTAAAGAGATTATATGTTCAGCAGTCCGTTCGTCTCGTTCTGCTTCAGGCAAATCGGTCAGCGTAAAAATTAGATCAAACCGTGACAAAAGGGTCACCGGCAAATTCACATTCTCCGCAAACGACCGTTCTGGCACATAACGCCCGAGATTCGGGTTCGCGGCAGCTAAAATCGCCGTACGCGCATTCAGCGTCGCAACAATCCCTGCCTTGGCTATACTCACAGTATGCTGTTCCATCGATTCATGTATTGCCGTACGATCCTGAGGCCGCATCTTATCGAATTCATCGATACAAGCAGTTCCACGATCAGCGAGAACAAGAGCACCTGCTTCCAAGGCAAACCCTTCAGTATCAGGATCACGAAGAACAGCAGCAGTTAAACCCGCAGCGGTTGATCCCTTTCCAGAAGTATAGAGCCCACGTGGCGCAATCTGAGCTACATACTTCAAAAGTTGCGATTTAGCTGTTCCAGGATCTCCTACGAGAAGGATGTTGGAGTCGCCACGTATTTTGATGCCATCGGCGAGGACTTTGCTAACTCCACCGAAAAGGAGGAGGCACACGGCTTCTTTGATGTCTGTGAGCCCGTAGATGGAGGGGGCGATGGAGTTGACGAGTTTTCGGTGGATGAGTGGGTCTTGGGCGAGTTTTTGGATTTGTTTTTCTTCTTTAGGGTCGATTTCGACACGATCAGCTTCTCTTTCTGAGACTTCGACGTAGTTGGTGGCTAAGAAGACGCTGAAGGTGGGGGCTTTACGTCGTGTACGAGCGGTGGTGTCTTGTGTTGATCGTAAGATGCCAACGACACGACAGGGGTCGCCAGGACGGGCGATATCGACCAAATCATCTTGAAGTACACAATCAAGCGCTCGCGGGAGGGCGCCTGGTGGAAGTTCTTCAGGTTTCTCTTGAAGTCGGATTTTTTGCCAATCAACGAATTTTGAGCGTTCAGGGATAAGGTCGAATGGTCCTTTACTTCGACAAGCATCGTTAGTACAAAGAGTTGGGAGAATGAATTGATTGGCTTGCTGGACGTAGAGGATTTCTTGACATTGTCGGCACTGGAAAATACCTTCCACGAGAAGCGGTTTTACATCACTGACGCGGGTGACAAGTGCGTCGACCATGATTAATTGACCAATGTGTTCAGCTCGGATGAAGCGAACTGATACACGATCAGGGACTTCTTTGAAGCGTGCGTGTAAGTTTTCGATGGTTTCAGAATAATCGGAATCAACGACCCGAAGAATGCGACGGATGGCGGCAGAAGCAGCTTCAATTGATCTTTGTGGGTTCTCTTTTGTTGCAGCGGCTAGTTCTGGATCAAATGTAAGCAGTTGATTGAAATCAATGGATATTGAGATGAGTTTTTCCAAACTAAGCCGCGCGATTGCATCGTTGTAAGGAGTTTCGCCGTCTTCTGTTTTGTAAGATTTTAGAAACTCTTCATATCGGGTTATGTAGTCGATTTCTTCAGTCACCAATGTCAATCTCCATTACTTCTATTTGCCAATTACGTAAAAGAATGACGAGTCTGTCAAAAAGCCAGCGTTCTTCTTCCGTCATTTTCTTTTTCGTTTCTCGTATTCTTTCTTCCCGAAGAGATAATTTCATGAGCTTCAGTAACCTATTGTCAATAAGGTCACGGAGTAAAGTTTCCATTTTTGTTTGGGCCGCTAATCGAACATCATTAGGCGACTTCTTGTTTTGATGAGCGAGATGTTTTATTGCGGTTCGAACTTGAAAATAATAATTGGGAGTTAATGGTTGAAGCACTGGTTCTCCAGTTTCCCGCCAAAGGGCCTTTTGGAGGTCTGGTACACCTAATGCAGGGGCTTTCAAACGAGCCATGTTATTAGAGGCCAATACTTCGGCTACCCACAGTGGCACATCGAATTCCCGACCTTTTTCCACAGGACCATACGTCGAGTCATTGATTGTGAACTCCTCGAGGGTCTTTGATGCAATTAGTGTCACTGTAGCATTTTCGTATTGAAACCAAAGTGTTTCTTTCATATTTTGAGTTTCCATCCTTGTTCCCTCATATCCGTTTGTGTTCAGTCGATATTACTTTCCATAGATTGACGGCGTTGTAAGATTTCACTAACGCGCTCATCAAAAACTTCGACTGGGATATCCATGAGAGTTAAGCGTGCACGTCGTCCACGTTGACCAGTTCCGATGCCTTCTACTACTTTTCCAATGATACCTAGAGCCACTAATGCATCAACGGTTTTTCGAAACGTTGGTAGGGCTTGCTTCTTTACCCCAAATTCTTCACAAATTAGCTGATAGCGTTCATAGATCTTTGCAATAATAGTTGAACTAGCCGTTTCGGCTTTCAATTCCCGGGTAAGTGCCGCGAGTACGAGTATTTCTTGGTCACGGAGACCATAGAGAACATCAGAACGTAATTCTGAATAGACTTCTTGTTTGGCCCTTCGAATTAGTTCAGGAGTTATTGGGCGAACGTTGTACCGGTCAGCTGCCTTCCCAGCTAAATACAGCATTTCAATACCATGACGTGCATTCTGCGTGGATGCAGCTATGTTCGCAACCATGTGGAGAATGTCATCGGTCACGACGTCTTTGTGAAACGCCAGCTCTGATCGATATTTAAAGATGTTATAGAGTTCATCTTGATCATAGGATGGCATATCAATTCGGTCATGAAGTCGACCTGAAAGTGGAAAACTCAAGGTGTTTTGCCAATCAACTACGCGGCAAGCTATTAGGGTTGAGATAAATGCTTGTCCATGTTTGGCTACTTCACTAGCATGAATAAGGCTGAGAAGATCTTGTCCAAGTAAATAGGCTTCGTCAAGACACAACACTAATCGAATATTTTCCCGAGTTAGACGTCGATTAATCATTGTTGTAATTTCCTCATCAGAAAAACCACGACTTGTGACTTTGAAACGTTCAGTGAGTAAATCTCGGAGAATCGCACTTTTTGTTCTAAACATAAAGCAGTCATAATATTCGAACCGGACTTTGATGCTACGCTTCGCAGCAGCTTTTTCTAGTCCACGCCCAAAATATCGGATAGAAACCGTTTTTCCAGTTCCCGGTTTGCCAACAACAGCAACGTTCACTGCATAGGCTCCATCCTTGTTGAGTAAAGACTTAAAAGTATGGCTAAGCCGTACGAGTTGATTCTCGCGTTTGGGAAGTTCAGGGGGAATGAATGCGGGATGAAGAGTCTCTTCGTTTTTAAAAACCGAAGCACCTAATAATGCCTTTTCGATGATATTCTCGCCCACGTACGCACCCTCGAAACAGTCAATCAGTGAAGACTAGCCGCTTCACTGCACGAAATGAAGTTGCTGCCCATAAAAGGATTTTCCACACTCACGTAAAACTGAGTAGGTTAGAACCCCAGAGAAGTGTATTTACTTCTTTCGTTTGCCTTTTTCTTTCTTTCCAAGCCACCAATCAAGATAGTCGCGGCGACGTTGAGACTTTTCTCGTTCTTTATCCTCTTCGCGAAAAGAGGAACGTTGTTCATCCCATAACCGATCCAACTCGGCACGGGATACGGCAAGGCCACATCGCTGACATACTTGACGGCTGCTCTTAGGATCGAATTTCATCGTCCCAGCACATTCAGGGCAGCGAGCCAAATCTTTTCACCTATTTTTTGAGGTGTTGTGAACTAACCAATGTAGTCCTTTAACTCTTTGTATCAAAGGACTGTGACAGCTTTGGCTAGATTTCTCGGTTGGTCTGGATTGTGTCCACGTAAAATGGCTGCATAATATGCTAAAAGTTGGAGCGGCACGACATAGCTAATTGGCGAAAAGTGAATTGAAGGAAGTACTGGGAGGGTTATTGCCTGATCACTGAGATCGATTAGTTGTTGATCTTTATTTGAGCAGAGGGATATGATTTGAGCCCCTCTTGCCTTCATTTCCATAACATTGCCTTCTAGATGGCGACGCGTAAGGTCATTGGGAGCAACAAATACAACAGGGAAACCAGGTTCAACAAGGGCAATTGGTCCATGTTTGGATTCCCCCGCAGGATATCCTTCCGCATGGACATAAGCAATTTCTTTTATTTTTAGTGCGCCCTCCATTGCGGTTGATGTGCTAATACCCCGACCGAGAAAGAAGAAACTGGGTTCTGTGATGTATTCTTGGGCGGTTTGTTTAATCATGTTCTCTTGATTACGAATAATGGATTGGATAAGATTTGGAAATTGGTCAAGTGCTCCGTACAGTTCTTGGCTTTCTTTTTTCGTTTGCGCCCCTGTCATTGTGCCTAATGAAATTGACAGTAAGGCGAGTGTTGCTAGTTGTGTTGCAAAGGTCTTCGTAGCCGCTACACCAATTTCAGGACCAGCCTGTGTATAGAGTACTGTATCAGCAAGTCGGGTAATTGAGCTGCCTACAGTATTAGTTATGGTTAAAATCGTGGCTCCTTGGTTCTTAAGGTGTTTAACAGCATGTAAAGTATCAATGGTTTCTCCGGATTGAGTTACAGCTAAAACGGCTGTGTCTTCTCCCAAACTTTTCGCAACTGTATCTGATCCTTCTGAGGCGATTACACCATGTATGAGTTGATTTGCGATATGTGAGAACATATATCTGGCTGCAAGAGTTGCATGATAAGAGGTTCCCGCCGCGAAGGTTATGATATTTCTGTGGTTGTAAAGGATTTCAGCAAAAGCTTCAAGGGCATCTTTTCGAATTCGAAGTGTATCACTGAGTGCGCGAGGTTGTTCGTGAATTTCTTTCAACATAAAATGTGGATATCCGCCTTTTTGTGCCATGTCAATAGTCCATTTCACGACAGTCGGTTCACGAAGAGGAAGCGGGGAAAGCGAACCCGATTTGCTCATTCGGCTAAAAAGTGCACCATTGGTTGTTAGATGAGCAAGCTCGTTATCATCAACTACGATTGTTTTTCGTGTCATCGGTAGGAATGCAGGTACATCTGAGGCACAATAGACCCCGCGGGAACCCAATCCAATTACTAATGGACTTTCTTTTCGGGCGCACACTAGTTCCGTGCCATTAGCCCCCAAGACGACAATGGCATAGCTTCCTTCCAATAGTGGAATAACCTGTGCCACTGCCTCGTTAAGATGATTTGTTTGTTCAAGTGCTTCTTCTATCAAGTGCGGAATTACTTCTGTATCAGTCTGAGATAGGAACTGGTGTCCATTTGCAAGAAGTTTTGCACGTAATTCTTGATAGTTTTCAATGATTCCATTATGAACAACGGCAATGCGATTATGACAATCGGTATGAGGATGCGCGTTTAATTTAGAAGGCGCTCCATGAGTAGCCCATCGAGTGTGACCAATTCCTATGCTACCGGGCAGTGTATCAAAATTCAAGCGGTGATGAATGTCGTCTATTTTGCCCTTATCTTTCTTTATGAACAAAACGCCTTCAAAAGCTGTAGCGATCCCACTGGAGTCATAGCCACGATACTCTAATCTCTTCAAAGATTGACGCAATAAGGAGGCAATATTGCCTTTCGTATGAATTGCGCCAATAATTCCACACACTGTTGGTAGCCCCTATGAAAGACAGCTAATTGGTAGCATAAGTTTTCCCGTTTGGGAATTCTATAAGCGTTTTGTCATATATGGTCCATCGTGCCGATAACCATGCCGATGATAATATTCTCTTGCACCAATACCGCTTGTACAGACAATCCGTTGGCGATCATATTTTTGAGCGTATTCTTCAGCTGCACCTAAGAGTTGGGCGCCAACCCCGCGATGCTGCCATGCACCCTCTTTAGTTGTTCCAAGATTAACTGACTGACCATATATATGGAGTTCACGAAGCAGCGCCGCATTGTGGAATTTAATTTCAGGTCTATGAGCGAATTCGCTTGGAATCCGAAGTCGCAAGTAACCGATTAATGAATCAAGATCGGGGTTTTCGTAGGCAAGGAATATCTCCCTGCCCTGGGATGCTGGATATTCATCAACTCTAAGTTCTAAGGATTCGATATCAGGCACTTTTTGGCTTCGAAATATCTGAGCTCTCTGCTTATACCCAATCTCGCGATATCGGATAGTTTGTAGCTGGTATCCCTTTTTTTCAGCACGTTGGAAAACGAGTTGGGTTAAATTTCCTGCATTAGGGCCTGCCACGATTAGACGTTTAGGAATATCACGTTGCATACGTTGAATGCGTACCCAACGGGGAATAGAAGGCATCACATCCGCGATAAGATCAATCACTTCATTCGTTGAGTATGGAACGTATTTACCTTGGTGCCACAGGTCGAACAAGTCACTACCACGTAATACTAAACATGGATAGATTTTGAGTAGGTCAGGTTGAAATTCTTCGCGTAAAAATAAATCTTTGAAAACTTGTTGATCCCGTTTCTTTGAAGATCCAGGTAGTCCTGGCATGATATGATAACACACTTTCAACCCCGCGTCTTTAGCTAATTGCGTCGCGCTAATAACATCAGATACGGTATGTCCACGATATATTGCTGTATATATGTCATCAAAGATGGTTTGAACGCCTAATTCAACTCTTGTTGCTCCTAAATTTAACATTCTATCAACGTGTGTTGTTCTGCAGTAATCAGGACGCGTTTCAATAGTTATTCCAACCGGGCGAATAGGGGCTTTTTCAGCCAATTTCGTTGCTTCTTCGATATCATGGGCTTCACGGCCAGTCATGGCATCAAGGCAGCGCTTTACAAACTCTTGCTGATATTCATCTGAAGCGAAAAGAAATGTCCCACCCATTATGATTAATTCGACTTTATCGATGCTATGACCCATGGCCTGGAGTTGTTCTAGGCGACTTGCTACTTGAAGATATGGATCATATTCGTTTTGTCTCGCTCTTAGTGTGGCAGGTTCTTCTCCAACATATGCCTTCGGAGCAGTAGGGATATTCGTTGGACAGTAGATACACTGACCAGGGCATTCCATTGGTTCAGCCATCACGGCAACGACAACAACGCCGGATAGAGTTCTGGTTGGTTTCTTACGCAAAATATGACCTACCTGTTCTTTCTCCTCTTCTGTTGCGTACCCTAATATTTCGACATCAGAAGGAAACCGTGAGAGATTATATTTTCGGCTCAATTTGCGTTTTAGTTTCTGAAGGTCAACCTTACTTTGAATCTTACCTGACAATGCTGCTTGAAGTATTTCGTCTGCAACGCGTTGCAACCTAATTGCCACCTGACAAGAATTCGCATATTAAATGAAAAGCGTGAAGAGAAGGGCTAGACTACAGTACACAAGTACTAGCGTCGAACAGCTTTGGGCTGTCCAGCAGGAGTCTGGTTTAAGATGCGTTTTGTGTAAATTCTACGATTGCGTAGTCGGGGAATCGGAGTAACACGTACTTTACCTTTAACCTTGGGGGTTTGGCTCCGAACCTTACCGGCTTTAGTTAAGCTTCCGTGTGATCCTGGCATTTCGTATCACTGAGTCGGTGTTTGCATCTTAGGCTTTAAGGATTTCCGTTTGCCGTAAGGAAAAATGACGGTTTTGCATGCTCTTTGGTTTCAGGAATCTTTTTACAGGGGGTTGAACTGGTAGGCACACGCGAATAGGTGAAAGAAAATGGATGGGTTTCTCGTCTTTAGTATTGGAAAATTATATTGTGTTGACGAGCAGTTTTCAATTATCTCTGAGATATCCCTAGGTAAGACCGTGGATGAAATTATTCAATTTCATGATCGAATTCGCCGTGGAGAAAAAGATCTTCAACTTACGGAGTTCTTTCGTGTTTTAGGAGCAAAGGAAGTAAATCGGTTCTTTGTTGAATCACCAATTGTTGCGGATGAATTTTCGAGAATATATGAAGTTACCGTACAAGAATATGAAGATGTAAGGATATGGCGACAATTGCGTCAAAATTTCATAAGTCGCATAATGTCTTCAAAAGAGGAGAAATTACTTCATGAAGTAGCAATTGGGATTTCTCGTCTCGCAATCCGAGAGGCATCCGAACAAAGTGACCAAGTTGTCATCCAGGCGATGAATTCCTTGGATGATGTTGAGAAAGTGCAAAATCTGATGGTGTCTCGACTTCGAGAGTGGTATGGTTTACATTTTCCAGAGGCTGCCCATGCTATCGAGAATGGTCAAACCCTAGCACGGGTTGTTGCTGATGGTGGTTCTAGAGATCAAATTGAAAACGATTTAGATCTCGTTAGGTTGATTGAAGAATCATCTGTGAAAATAGAATCGCTCAAACAGTCAATGGGCGCAGAAATTTCTGTTAAGGATATGAAAATGATTCAATCTTTGGCTCAACAGATTCTAAACCTTCACAAATTCAGGGAACAATTGGAAAAATATCTGGATAAATCGATGCAAGCTCTGGCACCAAACATGAGAGGATTGATAGGTCCTGTAATTGGTGCCCGGTTAATTGGATTAGCTGGAGGAATAGAGAAACTTGCCCGATTTCCAGCAAGTACTATTCAGGTGCTTGGCGCAGAACAAGCCCTCTTTCGTGCTTTAAAAACTGGAGCAAAACCTCCAAAACATGGTGTTATTTTCCAGCACACCCTAATACATTCGGCTCCTTGGTGGCAACGAGGAAAAATCGCGCGAATCCTTGCGGGGAAAATCGCTATTGCAGCACGAATTGATTTGTATTCAGGCCAGTATGTGGCTGATGATCTTAAACAAAATGTTCTTTCACGTGTTGCAGAAGTTAAACGAAAATATCCTATAGCTCCAAAAACAGTGCCATCTAAACCCCAAAAACGCCCTCCAAGGCGGAAGCAGCATAGAAAAAGAACCAAACCTCACGCACCGAAAAAACGTCGAACCAATGCAAGGAGGAAGAAATCTTGATTCACATTACAGAAGATCCAAAAAAACCTGGTGTTTATTGGGCACAACTAGATGCAGGTGCAAAACGACCAGCTACTAAAAACTTAGCCCCAGGAACTAGCGTTTACAACGAGCAAATTGTCACCCAAAAATCTCACGAGTACCGGATTTGGGACCCGTACCGAAGTAAACTCTCTGCAGCACTTATTCGAGGTGTAGAAGCGTTTGCCTTTGCGCCCAACAGTTCAGTCCTTTATCTGGGTGCATCTTCAGGAACAACAGCTAGTCATGTATCGGATCTTATAGGTTCTGATGGCCGTGTATACTGCATTGAGTTTGCTCCTCGAGTGATGCGTGACCTGATTCAAGTCTGTGCCAGCCGAAAGAACATGATACCAATAATGGCAGATGCAAGATATCCAGAATCCTATATTCAAGTACCACAGTTGGTGGATGTTCTATACCAGGACGTCGCACAGCCTAATCAGGCCAGAATCTTGGTTCAAAATGCGAAAAGGTTTCTTCAACCGGGAGGAACGGCATATGTGGCAATCAAAGCGCGAAGCATAGATGTTACCGCAAAGCCAACCCGAATATTTAATCGTGAAGAAAAGACCTTAGCACAATCAGGATTTACTGTGGTAGACAGGATATCTTTAGACCCCTTTTCAGCAGACCATGTTTTTCTAAGTGCAATTTATGGTGAAGTTTAGCAGTGAAGAAATATAATGGGTTTTTATCAGGCCTTGAACGAGAAATCGCTCAGATTAACGATCATATGCCCAAAACAAAGAAATCATTATCTGAATTGCTTAGTGAACCCGCACCAGGATTTACGACTCGAGATGGAAAAAAAAGTGCAGTTAGTTTTGAAGAATTAAAAGAGCTTGCAGAAATAGTTCCCCCCAAGTATCATAACAAAATAATGATACCATTTACAATTTTAAGAAGAACCTCATTAGGACCAGGCGCACATACTATTGGCGGTTCAAAAATCGATCAATTTACAGTTTTACACATCTTAGGAAAAATTAGTGCTCCTTTTGAGACATGGCGTTCAGCGCGTCTACCCCGAATTATTTATTCGCCTGAAGTGGCTCTCTTAAGAAAGAAATTACCAACTACCGTAACAATAGGATTTGGCAAATAATATGCTGACAAAACAAAAGTATCTGGATGACGTTCGGGATGTATTAGATACAGCTGCAAGAGAACACGCCACTTCTTTTAATCCAGAATATTGTTTTGATAGTATTATTGACGAGGGCGATACACGTATCGCAATTAAGACCAGTGTAACGATTGATAACGTTGAATCTCATGTCCGAGAAGAACTGAGTAAGATATGTTCTATCCTTCGATGCACACCAATAATTATTGGTGAACGTACTCGGAAACGCCCTCTCATAGATGGAGTAATTCATATCAGAGGCTCAATTCCTGCAATTACGCTTGAAACGCTACGCGGAATATTGGAAGATAAAGTGTTCCCATTTCTTCTTGCCAAAAAAGGCGGAATATATGTTATTATGAATGGTAATAAGCTAAAGAAAGCTCGAGAAGCAAAGAGCTATTCCCGTGGAGACATCGCTGATGAAATTGGACTTTCACGGCGAGCAATATACGAATACGAAAGAGGAACTATGAGCCCTACAATTGATGTGGTTTTAAGTTTAGAAGAACTACTTGATACAATCCTAATCGATCCACTAAATCTTTTGAAAACTATCTCAACACCAAGTAAATCTGAGATTACACATGAATCTCTTGGAAACCAAACGCAACTTACAAAAACAACGCTAGAAATCTTTTCTCGTTTAGGATTCAATTCTACAATTGCTAATGACGCCCCATTTAATTTGCTTACCTCCCTTCAACACCATGTTGTTTTGAGTTATTTGAAACAGCGTCTTGAACGGCTTGATGAAAACCGACTTGAATTCCTGGCAAAACTAGCTGACATACTCAATGAAGAACCAGCAATAATCGCGTCAGATTCCCTCACCGTTGAAGCAATTAGTGGCATACCGTGTTTTTGTCTTAAAGAACTCCTATCACTTGAGAACCCAAGCGAATTCATCGCGCTAATCCAAAGCCGTCGAGGCGCTTGATTTGTATGAAAAACACCAAGAAGGAACTATAACCTTTCTACGACCACCATTACAAAAGGTTCCAACCACGGGAATGACAGTTTTCTTCAATCCTCAATCTGAGCTCAATCGTGACATGACTATTGTTGCTCTCCAGACCTTTATTACGCGATATGATAAAACTAGAGTTCGAGTTTGTACACCATTAGCCGGAACGGGCGTACGACCAATTCGGATTGCCAAAGAGGTATCGGAAATCGAAAAAGTGATTGTAGGAGATGCAAACCCCCAGGCAATTAAGCTTATTGAAAAAAACCGAGATCTGAATGAAGTCGAAGACTTGCTAGAGGTTCACCATAGCGAAGCGAATCAGCTATTGAGTCAGTTTGTGTCATTTCATAGCAAATTTGATATCATCGACATCGATCCGTTTGGTTCCCCTCGTGCGTTTTTCAATTCGGCGATTCGAGCGTTGAAGCCTCCTGCACTACTCTGCCTTACAGCAACGGATATGCCTGTATTGGTTGGAATCCGTCGACGAACATGCATCAAACGATATGCGGCTGTGCCTATGAAAACAACGTATGCACATGAGCTAGCCGTACGCATCTTGCTAGGATGTATAATACGAGAGGCTTCATCTCAAAATATTGGACTCACTCCTTTGCTAGCCTTTTCAGTTGATCATTATGTTCGATTGTATTGTTTGGCGAAAGAGGGAGACAATAATACTTGGAAGGCAGTATCACAAATGGGATTCATTATTCACTGCAATCAATGTGGTCATCGGTCAATTACTAAGGGATTGAATCCTGATGTTATATTTTGCGAGCAATGTGAAACTGACAACACCCAGCTAATAGGTCCTCTCTGGACTGGTAAACTTGGTGATAAAACATTCATCGGAAAAATGGCTCAAAATCTGGATAGCTTCCATCTTGGTGAAAAACGCCGAGTTTTATCGCTTTTAACCACAATAAAGGAAGAAGTAGATGGTCCTCCAACCTATTATGACCTCCATCAATTAGCGGATACGTTAAATATCCCAGTTCCTCCTTTTCGTGTCATAATCGATAAATTACGTGACACCGGCGAGTTTTGTGTTCGAACCCATTATTCTTCCCATGCCATTCGTACCTCCGCTAATGAACAAAAAATAAAGCAGCTTCTTTTGATGCTAAATAAGGAGAATTAATATCATGAAGCGCTGGAAAAAAGACGAAGCCTATCGAAAGAAAGCACGTAAGGTAGGCTATCGTTCGCGAGCGGCATTTAAGATACTTGATATCGATCAGCGTTTTGAGATATTAAAAAAAGCAACCCGGATTGTTGATTTGTGTTGTTCTCCTGGTTCTTGGCTGCAAGTTGTGAAAGAACGTGTTGATTCCGATGCAGTTATCATTGGTATTGATGTTGCATTTGTAAAACCAATTCCGGGTGTGCATATTCTGCAAAGTTCCATTGAATCACCTGAATTGGTCACTCATTTACTAGAGCTTCTAGAAAAGCCTGCACATGTTGTACTTAGTGATTGTTCACCAAAACTATCAGGAAATAAGTCCCTTGATAGAGAGCGACAACTGTGGTTGGCAAAATTAAGCTTTCAACTTGCTACGAAGTTACTTGATAAAAATGGACATTTTGTTACGAAGGTTTTTCAATCAGACGAATTTCAAAAATTCATTTCACAGGCTAAAGAACAGTTCCATTCTGTGAAAACCTATAAACCACAATCTTCCTTTAAACGGAGCCCAGAGATGTATCTCATTGCAAAGGGATTTTGTGGAGTATCAGAGTCTGTTAGTCCAAGCGGTCCTTAATCCAAGAATTTAATTTTTCACATATCCACGGACTAGTGGGTTGACCAGCTCCACATTGATCAATATCAGGACAAACAAAGCAGGGACATCCTTCAAGCGTGTCCCATTCTGATTTATCTATACCTTGCCAGATTATCCGAAACATAGATTTACCATCATGATTTTCTTCAACTTTTTTGACTTGACCATTTTTACTCAATGAATCAATAATCTGAAGAATTACGGATTCTGGTTGATTTATTTTTTTAACTAGTTCTGCAAGAAGGATGCCCTGCTTTCCTGCGTCCTTAAGGACTTCAATAGTACCAGATTCCATGACATCATTCTAGGATGCTTGTCCACTGAATAAAAAGCCTTTCAAAAGCCAATGAAAAAGAAAAGAAAAAAGGGCGAAGCGTTTCGCCCTATGAATACCCGTTAGAGAGGGACTTCGAGATCTAATTTTTCAACGAGCTCTTTGTAACGATTGCGTACTGTTACTTCAGTGACTCGGGCAACAGCAGCTACTTCACGTTGTGTTCGTCTTGAATTTGCCAGAACGCTAGCAACGTAGATAGCTGCAGCAGCTACACCGGTCGGTCCTCGTCCACTTGTAAGTCCCTTATTTGAAGCCATTTTAAGAATTTGAATGGCTTGAGCTTGAACTTCACCAAGTAGTTTTAGTTCACTGATAAATCGGGGAACGTAGTCTATTGGAGAGGTTGGAGGAATTGAAAGACGAAGTTCACGTGCGATAAAACGGTAACTCCGTCCAATCTCCTTTTTACCGACTCTTGAGACCTCAGCTACTTCGTCGAGTGTTCGAGGGATACGAGATTGCCGGCAAGCAGCATAAAGGGCTGCAGCAGCAACTCCTTCAATTGACCTACCTCGTATCAAGCGCTGTTCAACAGCTCTGCGGTAAAGCATTGCAGCAATTTCGCGAACATTACGTGGAAGACCAAGGCTTGATGCCATTCGATCCAGTTCAGAAAGAGCATAAGCTAGATTGCGTTCTGTGGCATCGGACACACGAATTCTTCGTTGCCATTTGCGTAGTCGATAGATTTGTGCCCTACGTTTTGGAGCCAAATCTTTGCCATAGCTATCACGATTTCGCCAATCAATCATTGTTGACAGCCCTTTATCGTGAATAGTAAATGTAAGGGGAGCGCCGACACGCGCACGTTTATCACGTTGTTCTTGGTCAAAAGCCCTCCATTCAGGGCCTTCATCGATGATCCGATCTGTGAGCACGAGTCCACAGTTCATGCAAATAATTTCAGCTCTTGAATAATCTTTCACTAGACGGGTAGTACCACAGTCAGGACAGTTAGCGAGCGTAGAAGCACTTACTTCTTTCGTCGTTTCCCTACGCCTCCTTTTGGAGCCTTCTTTAGATATAGAGTTGTCCCAGGAGGCACTACGGCGTTTGTTAATTTTGTTTCAGGCTTTAAAGTAGCAAACGGTTGAATAGTTGGTCCAAAGATATCAATTACTCTTCCAATCAGTTGAGAGTGGGTTGAGAAAACGAGCGTTCCTATTCGTATAGCTTGCTTTAGACGCGCAATGACATTTCCTTGCGCGGAAATGTGTATAACATGACCAATTCCTTGCAGCAGATCGACTCCTGGGAAGGCTAGAATTAGGTCGTGGGAGATTAGCGTTGGAGAAACAGACCGTCACTTAAAAACGTTTGCCTGCTTTTCTGTGTAAAACAGTTGACGTTTGTAACCCCATAAAAAACGTAATTCATTTGATTATTTTTTCCGTTTGTAAAGACCCTTTTTCTTGCAAAAATTATTTTTTGCTTACTACTTTCAAAGTTCTCATGATTTTTGCTAGTTCTTTTAGAAGCTGAGTTTTGGTCTGATTATCAAGTTTCTGAATGAGCACAACCCCAGATGCACTCCACCAACTTGCAGGGTATCGCGCTTTTGATTCTACGGCATATTTTAGACCAAGTCGCTCTGCGGCTTTCGCTATCATCGATGTAGTTACTACTGTCAAGGCGAGTTTTTTTGGAACCCGCCGTCCAGAATGGCGACTTCGATTTGCCTCGAAGTACGCGGGATAAATATAGTAATTTCCTGACTTACGCATTCTAAACCGCCTTCATAGCCACCATTCGTAGCACAAAAGTTTTGCTTTTTTTGTAAGGGAGCAAGGTTGAAAAGTTTTGAATAGAGGGATTGAGATATCATGCATGAATTTTCGACTGCAGTTAGTATCCTGGAAGCAGTGAAACGTGCTGCAAAAAGCTATGGTGCAACGAAGGTAGTAGGAATCACACTTCAAATAGGAAAATTATCAATGCTAAATCATGACCAATTAATCTTTGGCATTGAAATGGCGTCGAAGGATTCAATTGCAGAAGAAGCCGTAGTAACTATTGAGCCACTAGCAACAAAGATACGTTGTAGAAAATGCGGTGTTGAATCCGCGGTTACCCAAAAAGGGGCCCTTTATGAAATCTTATCATCTTTGGCTTGTTCAAAATGTAAAACTAAGGATGTAGATGTAATTCAGGGAAGAGAATGCATCATCAAGGATATTCAAGCTGAAGTAAAAAATAGCTAGCTGATTTATTTATTCAATTTTAATCGCGTCCACTACTCCATTTTGACCTGGACGACTGGTTACGACGGCTTTCCCTTTTTCGGTTTCAATGATAGCTCCCTTTGTTATGATTCCACGACGATCAAAATCAACATTTGCCGGATTTTGGAGGACTTGGATAATTTTTGTTTTTTCTGATTCCCCTGTGGCTTTATCAGTAACATTAGCATAAGAGGCAGCTAATAAACGAAGTTTATTATCCCCACTTAGCGCTCTCTTAAATCGGAGCTTCTTTTCTCCCATTATGGTTTCTGTGGCTTGACTACCTCTTTCGAATTTACGGTGCTTGCGCGACGACCGCCGTCTAGCACCACTGTGGTACCGTTTTGATTTACCTTGCCATAGGGGCATTTCTGTGACCTCGGATTTGAGACGAGACACTGACAAGGAGCTATAAACGTTTCGCCAACCCGATAATGGTAAAGACTTTAGGTTCTAGCGCTTTGACTTTCATATAGTCAATCAGTAGTGATTACAATGTCAAAAGGAACGCCCCTTGTTGAATTAGCCCATGGAGCTGGCGGTCGTGCAATGGCTCAATTTCTAGCGGATATTATTTTTCCCCATTTCACGCTCAATCGTTTTGAAACGGGAATTGGATTACCCGAAGCAGATGACGGAGCTTCAATTCCTTTAGAAAAATGTGAGGTTGTGGTTTCTACCGACAGTCATACGGTATCACCGTTGTTTTTTCCAGGTGGAAATATTGGGAGCCTTGCCGCTGCAGGTACAATTAATGATGTGGCGATGATGGGTGCCCGACCATTGGCCATGACTAGTGCTTTGGTAATTGAAGAGGGATTTAGCATCGAAGCACTTCACACGATTTTAACATCAATGGCTTCAACTGCAGCAGAAGACCAAGTAGCAGTTGTTGCAGGAGACACGAAGATAATACCAACTGGCGGGCTTGATGAAATGATAATATGTACCACTGGATTTGGAGTAATTGACAAAGGAAAGGCAATCACAGATAGCGGTGTAAAAGTCGGTGACAAACTGATAATGACCGGAACCATAGGGGATCATGGAATTGCGTTGTTAGCAAGCCGTGAAGGACTTTCCTTTGAAACTGATCTAAAATCTGATATTGCGCCACTGTGGTCATTAGTTAATTCAGCATTACAAGTAGGTGGCATTCATGCCATGAAGGATCCTACACGTGGAGGACTATCAGCAACACTAAATGAATTCGCAAAAAAGTCGAATGTTAGTTTGGTAATAGATGAGACTAGACTGCCATATCAACGAGAAGTGCTAGCAGCAAGTCAAATGCTTGGTCTTGACCCTTTGCAAGTAACTTGTGAAGGAAAAGCCCTAATAGCAGTGGAGGCCGAGAAAGCTGAGAGCGTTCTAAAAGTTATTCGTAACAACAAATATGGAAAAGATGCGCAAATCATTGGAGAGGCAAAAGATGACCGCCCAGGTCTTGTAGTGATGCGAACAGAAGTTGGCGGTTCTAGAATTATTCAACACCCGTGGGCAGAAGCTATTCCTCGTGTCTGTTAGCTCAAGTTACACCCTAGCATTATTGCGAGGTTTTCACTGATGTTTCACCGAATATTTGTTCGATTTGCTGATTGAGATCAGGTGCGCAAATAGAAGCCGGTTGAGGTTTGATAAGTCGATCACGATATTTGGTGAGAAATAACTTTGCGATGCGCTTAGCAATTGCTTCAATAAATATTGGGTTGAACGTTTTTGCACTACTAATTACTAATAGCCCATTTTGAAGTGGATGAAAGGTATATCTGCAGGGCTCAGTTGTAACAGTTTCAATTTGTCCATCAGTAACCTCTTTAGCAAAAAGTGAGAGCGCAATGAAAAACCCTCCAAGAATGGCGGGGTCAGGATGATCTTCCTTTGGTGTAAATATGCGATAATAAAATGGGCATCCTGATTCCTTGAGAATAAATAATGAGTAGATTCCTTCAGGCGGAGCAATGCTAGAAGTTTCATTTCTATGGGTAGATTGAGATAAAGAAGATTGAGGAGGACGAACCACACTACGGACCTCGAGTTATTTGGCTTCTGTTGGATTTATAGAAGAAGATATAAACTTACAAAGTGTGCGGTAAACATCGAATTGATTCGATTATTTGCTGATTATTTTTCCTCTGCTGCGGCGGCTAATTCAGATTGTTCTATCCGAATTTGCCTAATCATTCTTCGGAGCTGACCTTTTAGCTTGTCAACTTCATAATCGAAGCCAAAGTAATCCGCAAACAATTCTGTTGTTGTGAGTTCTTTGGTTCGTCCAAATGGAGTGGATTCAATGAAGCCATGACGTTCTAAGTTTTTAATATGCTTGTAGCTATGGGAACCGCGGTACACAACAACGTCTGATTGGAGAATTGGTTGAGAAAGAGCAACATAGATGAGGGTTTTTAACTCCCCTAAAGAAAGTAAACCTTGAGGGGCTAGATTGCCAACGTGTTCACTTAGATTTGGTTTTAATTGGAGAACAAATCGTTGGTGGGGAAGTCGTACAATTTCTAAAGCTCCAGAACGAATTTCGTATTCATCAATTAGGAATTGAATACTTTCCCGAACTTTCTTTATAGTAGATATTAACGTGGCTTGTTGAATTTCATGAATGGTGAGAGGTCGTCCAGCTATATAGAGCGCGGCTTCAACTAATCGTGTAGCGTCATCCACCAGTACTGGCCTCCTCACTGTGAGGTTCTTGAACCCAGATCATAATATTTCCAAATTGTTGATCCTGATTAACACGAACTTTACCATCACCTAACAAGTAGAGGAGGGTGAGAAAAACCCGGATGATTTCGATGTGTGACATTCCATGTACAAATTTAATAAAAGAGATTGGATTGTGCTCAAGACTTGCTTTGGTTAATTGCGCGTATATCTGTTTCATTGATTTGTTTAGCTCAATTTGTGAGCCGCCAAATTGAGGTATTGAAAGTAAAGAATCACTTGTCACGGTAAGTTTTCTTCTTCGTTTTTGTGGAGGGAAAACAAGTTCACGTAATGCTTCAAAAAATTCTGCTGATGATGTTGGACGGATATTTTGCCGAAAGGGAGGCCGGATTGGCGGAAGGAAGATGTCTTCTTCGATTACACGAATAATTTCTTCTTCCTCTCGACCAAATTCAAGCAGATATTCCGTTTTCAGTCGAAGAAGTATGGCAGCGGATAGGAGCGCACGACCACAAATACGAAAGTCTATATATTCAGCAGTAAGTAATCGACCAATAAACCCATTAACGAGCTCAGCTAAGTCAAGTTCCCATGGACTAATTTTTTGTAATTCAAGAATGTCAGTAAGGACTCGCCACGGTTGATGAAACCAGAATGGCTCAGGGCTACTTTCTGTCAACGGCTTTTTGTTCTCCCTTTGTTTCACATTTTCGTAGTATCTGGTAAATGCATCATATATAACCTGATGTATTATCTGATTTTCATTAGGTTTTGCTTGTTCCTTCAATCATGAGTAGGCCTTCCTCAAATTGTACTGAAAAGACCTGTGATATACCATCTGCTAATGCTACACCAAGAAGCGTTTTTGCTAATCGAATTGAAATTTCGTTGTGTGAGATAACAATAAATTGTGAGTTTTCAGAAAGGTTTACAATTAATCGAGCGACTCTATCTGTATTGTTGGGATCGAGTGCCTCATCGATTTCATCGAGGAAATAGAAAGGCGCCGGTTGATGTAGTTGCAGTGCAAACATAAAGGTTAAGGCAGTGAGGGCTTTTTCACCGCCAGAAAGAGCATCGAGGTATTGGACGCGTTTTCCAGCTGGTCGTACTTTCATTCGAATGCCACCTAAAAATGGATTTTCAGGATTTTCCAATTCGAGTTGACCCTCTCCTTGAGTAAGTTGTTGATAGACGTCGGCAAAGTTGTTAGAGATATTTGTAAATGCAGCCATAAAAACGCGGAATTTTTCTTCCTCTGCCTTTCGCATCGCATCTAGAATGGCTTCGCGTTCTTCCCGAATTCTGCTTTCTTTTTCTAAGATTTCATCGTAAGCGTGACGAATTTCTTCGAAACGTTCAACGGCTTTTTGGTTAATAAGACCCATTTGATCTCTTTCTTCTTGCAAAGTTGAAATTTGTCTACGCAGGCTTTGTACTTGAGCAGGTTCCATAGGAAGTAATGGTGGTTCTAATCCCACTGTCTTCTCTTTTTGAGCGGTAAACCGTTCTTGCCAGTGTTCAATCCGCCCTTCGATTTTGGAGCGATTCATTTTTTCGTCGTTTATCTTATCAAGAAGTTCATCAATTGTATTGTTTATTTGCCGGTTTTCAGCCTCACATGTTATAATCTTATTTTCAAGCTCCCTAATCTGTTCGCTTAGATTAACGACGTCTTCTTCAATTTTGGTCAGAGCTGTTTGATTTTGTTCAATCTGTTTAGTTGTAGCTATTAGTTCCTTATCTTTTTGTTCCAACTCTGTCTTCGTACTTGTGAGATCTTGAGAAATACGATTGATTTCACCTTTTGTGTGTCTAGCTTCGCTTGTTTTTTCAGTTAGTTTGAGTTGTGTTTCCTGTAGTTGAGATTCATACTTGTCTAGTTGTTTACGAAGCCCAGTAAGATTGGGGTCTAGGCTGCTTCTTTCTAAGGTTGAAAGGCTTTGTTGAAGTTCTTCCCGTTTGTTGATTAGCTCTTGAATTTCTAATTGGTCTGTCTGTAATTTCTGTCCTAATGTTTGTTTGGTTTTTTCTTTATCTTTCAAGGATTCACGCAATTTTGAAATACTCTCTTTGAAATCAATGAGAGCTTCTTCTTGAGCCGTTGCCATTTCATCTGCTTTATTGTACTTTATTTTCAAACCATCAAGCATCTTCTGCTTTTCTCTTAGTTGATCTTCTAATTGGTTTGTTTTTTCTGTCCATTTCTGGTACTCAATCACTTCTTTAGAATGAAGTGTGCGGAGCTCCTTGAGTTTTTTCTGCAACTCTGGAATTCTTGCTTCTTCTTCCAAAGTCAATGAGGAGAGTCCTTTGTAAAACCCTCCAGTTAACGTACGGTTGGGCTCAACTATGTCACCGTCAATTGTGATTTTTCGAACGCCAGCCGCTTTGACATTGCGTGCGATTTTCAAATCTTTCACAATTAGAGTTCTACCAAATACAAATTCAAATGCAGGTCGAAATTGATCTTCAAAAGTAAGAAGCTCGAGTGCGTTTCCTACAACGCCTTTTTGTTCACCTTTGTACGAGTATGGATTGGTTTTGATTGTGTCGAGTGGGATAAAGGTTGCACGACCAATATGGCTCTTTTTTAGATATTCAATACATTTTGAAGCAGTTTCTTCATTATCAACAACGATAAAATCAAGTCTTCCCCCACCTGCTACTTCTAGAGCGGTCGCGTGTTTGGTGGAAGTCTTACCTAAGCTACCTAGAGTACCATAAACACCTGTAGCTTTGTTTTCTTTTGCATATTTTAGAACCGCATCAGTTGCTGCTTTTCGCGTTAGCCCATACTTTTTGAATTCGCGTATTGTCTTTAGCCTAGTTTGCGCTTCAAGGAGTTCTTCTTTCGAAGCTTGAATTAATTGGTTGAGCTCTTCTTGTTTGTTTTGTTTTTCTTGCATCGAAGTTTGAAATTCGCTCTTTTGTTTTTCAAGGGTGGTTACCTCTGCTTGGAGATCGTGGAGTTCGTTTTCGATGCTTTGGCACTGGGTTTTTGTTTTATCTAAGGAATATTCCTGCTCAGGAAGAAGGGCGTAGCTATCCTCAATCTGCGCCATGAGTTCAATAATCCCTTTTTCAGTAACTTGGTTTAATGCCGTGGTTTCGCCAATTGCACTCTTTTTTGCTTCGATAGTTTCAGTTAGTGTTAAGATTTGTTCTCTGAGTGATACATATTCGGTGTCTGGAGAGTCAGTTTGTTCAGATAATTTTGAGAGACGCGTTCGAATAGGTTCAATTTGTTCTCGGTGTGAAGCTTGGTCAGTGTTGAGAGCTGCAATTTCCATTTCTAGTTGTGCGGACTGATTCTTTTCCTTCGATTCTTCTGATTCGAGATGCTCAACACTTGCTGCAAGTAATTTTTTATTTTGAGAAAGTTTTTCAGAAGTTAATTGCAGTCCTTTCAAAATTTCTCGAATACGCGTTTCCTCAATTTCCCTTTTTCGTTGTTTTTGATCTAATTGTTTGATTTTTTGTTCGTCCGTTTTTACAATTTGTTCAAGTTCGAGTTTACGATTCTTAGCCTGTTGGCGTTTGGTTTCAAGTTCCTTAATATTATCAGAGTATGAAACAAACTCTTTTTTCATTTCGGTAAGACGTTCTTCAACTCGGGCTAGTTCCGCAAAAATCAAATCTCTTTCGAATTGTGTTAGTTTTTCAGTAATTTCCCGCCATCGGAGAGCATCTTTCCTATCCTTTTCCAACCGAGAATATTCTTGACGAATTTCTTCGGTACGCATTTGAACCATGTGTAGGTTTTGATCGACTTTCACTAATTCACTTTCAATCTGCTGCTTCTTTTCGTCGAAAACGGAAATACCTGCAACTCCCTCAACAATTTGACGAATTTCGGTTGGCGTCATAGTAATGACATTTGCTAATTCATTCTGCATTACAATATTATGACCTTCAGGATGTAACCCAGCAACTGCTATTGTATCAATCATTTCGGTACGCGTAACCCGTTTGCCACCTATTCGATATGCACTAATTCCAGTTTCATCGACTTCTCGACTTATTGTTATTTCATTTGCATCAATGGGAAATTGGCGATCAGTATTATCAAAAACGAGACTAACACGGCACAATTTTGCGGGAGAATTACCAGAACCACCATTAAATAGCAATGAAGCAAAATTCTCAGCACGCAAAGATTTGCTACTCAAACGACCAAGTACAAAGCAAACAGCATCCAAAATGTTGCTTTTACCACAGCCATTTTCACCAACGATTGCAGTAAAACCCCTACTTAGATCAATAGTGGTTTTTTTTGGACTGAAACTTTTAAACCCTTGAATTGAAATTTGACGTAAATAAGCCACGAGAAAAACGCCTACTCTCTTCCTTTTATCTTTAACCCAGTTAAAATCTTGGTACTACAGAATGGAAATGAATTATGGAACTTAAAAAATTCGTTGATATGCTATTGAATAGGTTCTAGTTTGTTTTCAAATAGCAATAAACTCCTATGACTGGTAACACCATCGGAACGACAAGTATAGCCTTCGGCTCAACTGGTACGAGTCGATGGAATAAAGTAGGAAACTCCAAACTTCAAGGCGAAGTTGTTCACAGTTTTCTCTGACGTGCCCAGAAACAACTCCACCTAGAAACGATCGCCGACTTTAGATTGGAAAAAGAACGAAACTTGGAGGATAGCTAGAACCAAAAAAAGTTTTACTAGCTTTTTCCAATCTTATCAACTGCTGATCTTAGGCTCCTGATTATAAGACCCAAACTGGGAGCCGCATCCCTTCCGGCGATGGCAACAACCAGTGTTTTTGAAGCAGTAACGGCCACAGTATAACCTTTGTCTGTTTCCAAATAGATAGATTGCACAGGGCCTTGATCGACAGCCTTGTTTACCGTCTTTGTTTCTTTTAAGAGGGCAACAACGCTTGAAGTGATTGCACTATGGTCCATATCTCGCAAGGTCTGTCCTGCAATTACCTTCCCACTCTGAGAGGCTGCGATGATCCCCTCAAGTTCAGGAATAGTATCCATGATGTCTGCAAGAATCTGTTCAACTTCTTTCTTTCCGAGCATGAAAGCCACACCCATCGCCAGTGAACATGGCAATAATGGTTGCGATAGAAAGGATTTGGTGTCAATGTTTAAAAACTGTCCGTCAGAAAGACGGAAGCAATAGTTTTTTTCAAAACTTCTACATTATCTCCGAACAAGAGGGAACTTTTATAACATCTATAAGAGACCACTAGTCAGTGGCTAGAGAGTGTGGAGTACAATGATCGGCGGAAAAGCACTAAAAGACTCACTCAAACGCCTTGGCGCCCATGAAGGAGTTCGTGGCGTCATTATTACAAATATGGAAGGTCTACCAATTAGCTCCAATCTAAGTGCTGAAACAACTGAGGTTATTGCAGCACTTGTCACATCGCTGGTAGGCAAAGCCAAACGTGTTGTTGATGAACTAGGAGAAGGCGGCATGAACTTCCTTACCATCTCAACACCCAAAGGAGAAGTCATGGTAGCCCCTGAAGAAGACTACATTCTCATCGTCATGAGAGGATGAGACTCCCACGTTCTCCACACAAGAATTAAAAGTCATCTCCCGAAGATAAAGCCAAGCTAGCCCCATGGAAAGGGATAAACCGTGTCCATAACCGTACGGCAATTTGATGAAATCCTCTCCGATGTCATCAAATCCGAACCAGGAATCAAGAAGACCATCCTCGTCGATAGAACAGGACTAACCATCGCTCACGTCTCTAAGTTCTCATATTATCCAGTGGATGTAGATGGCATTGGCGCAATAGCGAGTGCCGTGTTTTGTGCTAGTGAAGAACAAGGGAAGAGTTTAGATGTCGGTGATTTAACAATCGTGACATCAGAGTTTGGTGATGGTAAAATTTTTGCAGCCGGTGCAGGAAAAGGCGTATTGTGTGTAATTACTGATAAGGAAGTAAATATTGGAATGATACGCTTAACCATGATGAAGGCCGCTGCTGAGCTAGCGAAAGTTCTTGATGAGTTTATGGCTGAAAAGCCTGCTGTAGCAGCAGGGAAGACCGACGCTGAGCGGGAAGAGCTTAAAGCTGCATTGGGAGAACTCGAGAAGGGTTAGTGGGGACGGGATAGAAGCAACGCGAACACAAAGGAGCCGTCCTACTTTGAAGAAAGACACGCAGGGAAGAATACATTTTAAAATCGTCTTCTGGGGACCTTCGTTATCTGGTAAAACAACAGCACTACGTTGGATTTACGATCACGTTGAGGGGCTAAATAAAGGCGGATTCACTTCGGTTGCGGATCACACTGGACGAACACTATTTTTTGATTATACACCAATGCAGGCAACAGCCCAGGTAGTATTTGATGTTTACACTGTTGCTGGTCAGCGTCGACACAGGGGTCAACGAAAGGTTATCTTAAGCGGTGTTGATGGAATTATTTTTGTTGCAGACTCGTCACCTGATCAAATGGACGCAAATATTGAGAGCATGGCAGAGCTTCGATCGTTTGTGAGTGAGGACCTCGGACATTCCATCAGTCTTGTAGTAATGTTGAACAAACAAGATTTACAAAATGCTATGAAAAAAGACATCATGTTGGCTAAATTGGGGTTAGGGAACGCCCCAAATTTCACAACCTGTGCCCTTACAGGTGAAAATGTTAAACGTGCGTTTCGCCAAGTAACTCGTGATATTTTGATGTATCATTTGTATCCTAAAACCTCTGCAAAAGCATCCGCGAGTTAGACTAAAATTGATGATATCAAGTTCCCCAGAAATTGAAAAAATTTTGGAGAGCTTAACAGAGACAGTTGAAGAAATAGAAGCCGCTGTCGTCGTTGGTATTGATGGACTACCCATTGCAGCCAAACTTCCAGAAGAATACGATGAAACCCTTTTAGCAGCAATGAGTGCAGCTTTACTAACCGTTGGAGAAAGAGCAGCATCAGATTTAGAGAAAGGCGCCTTACACCAAGTTTATGCTCAAGGAGGATCTGGAGCAGTTATTATGGTTGCAGTTGGATCGGATTCAGTGTTAATGGTGAGCACCAATACTGAATCTCTTGCTGGTCTCGGATTAGTTTTTATTAATATGGAACGGGCGGCAAAGAAAATCGCCAAAAAGTTGATCCGATAATTACTTCGAAAATTCTTAAAAACAAAGGTTAAATACCTAGAGCATTTGGCTCTATCCGGAGACTTATCAGTGACAAACCTTGTAGGACCGATCTATCATCTATACTCGTGGTATCTTTGGCGCCAAATCAAGGATAACCCAATGCCCATGCATGTAGGTATTATTCTAGATGGAAATCGGCGATTTGCAAAACAGCAGAACCAAGACAGTACCTTCGGACATTCGGTTGGTGCTCAACGTATCGATGAAGTTCTCGACTGGTGCTTTGAAGCCGGAGTAAAAGTTGTAACCATTTACGTCTTTTCCACGGAGAATTTTACCAGAAAAGAAGAAGAGGTTCAACATATCATGGCTTTAGCCCAAGAAAGATTTGAAACTGTAGCTCGATCAGAAGTCGTCCATCGTCACAAAGTTAAAGTTCGTGCCATTGGTCAACTAACTCTACTCCCAACTAGTGTGCTTAATGCAATTCAAGAAGCGGAGAACGCAACAGCTGACTATGATAATTTTAACCTAAACGTGGCAATTGGATACGGCGGCCGTACAGAGATTGTAGACGCCGTTAAAAGCATAGCCAAAAAAGTTCAAAAAGGAACACTTAATCCATCCGAGATCACAGATGCTACAATTGAAAAACACCTCTACACCGCAGGTATTGCTGATCCTGAACTTATCATTCGAACCTCGGGAGAGGAAAGGTTGTCCGGATTCTTACTTTGGCAATCCGCTTACTCTGAATTATATTTCGCAGATGTTTTTTGGCCGGAGATTAGGAAAATTGATTTCTGGCGTGCGCTACGAACCTACCAACAGAGAGACCGTCGGTTTGGAAACTAGGAGAAGCTGAAATGAGGCGAAAAAAGAAGAACGCTGTAGCGTTATTGGTTGACAGCGGCGTTTCCTCAGATCTTTCAGGAATTTTACCCAAACTTCGACCACTCCTAGAAGAAATTGGCGACATAAAGGTTGGAAAGGTAGTCATTTTACAACATCAAGCTGTTGAGTATTCCAAAATTATTGCTGAGGAAGGATTCGTTCCGGTTATCGTCCACGATGACCTCGATATCCATTTTGCTTTAGAGGCAATGGAGTTCATTTATAATGAAAAAATCACAACGATTGCCCTTACAACCGAAAATGAAAACCTTTTACCACTATTAAGTCGCGCGAGGGAACTTGGAAAAGAAGTGATTTTGTTATATACTGCGGCTAAGATAAATAGAGGTTTACAAAACGCCGCAGACATAATTCTTCCAATCGCTAGTTGAGATTTTCTAAAGCAATCCACGCTTCATGAGAAGAGAGAATTCTTCCATAGTCAAACGTTCCCCACGTTTATGCTTCTCAAGAGCCACAGACGCTTTCTCTTCAAGTCGTTCCCCGATTTCCTGGATTTTCTCCACACGCCTTCGAATGCGGATTTCTCCTAGTTCTTTTCTCAGGCGAGTATTTTCTTGTCTAGCTTCTAGAAATCGTCGATGAGTCTCATCAGCTTCACGTCGAGTTTCTAAATATTTGCGATGTGCTTCATCTGCCCGTTTTCGAAGTGCATCCACCTCTGCATATGCTTCAATCATATACTGGTTCTCTTCTTGAGAAAGTCTTGCAAACTCAAGAACAGAATTATGGTGCGCATTCATTAGCAATCGTAAGTCCTCAATTTCTGTTCGCGCCTTTGCACTTTCTTTTCTTTTTGTTACAGCCTCTTCTGCAACTCTTAGTTCCGCTTCAAGTTCTGAAATGTTTTCGATAATTTCCCGCTCACGTTTTAAATCTAAAACTTGCGTTTGTAGAGACCAATCGAGTTCTCGAATTTTTCGGCGAAGAACATGTGATGGCGCCGAAGTCTTCTTCTGAATTCCTTCTACCTCATCTTCATTGTCCTGACGCTCATCTACTTTGCTTTTTAATTTCGTATAGATTTCGTCTCGTTTAACTTTGAATTCGGCGACTTTCTGATTATACTCATCACGTTTCTCACGATGCTCACGAGCCTTTGAGAGCCACTCAGCAACCTGTGCATTGAGTTTATCCCTTTCTTTAACTAGCTGTTGAGCTTCAGTATTTAGCTCATCACGCTTCTCACGCAATGAAGTCGCGAGCCGGTTAATTTCGGCAAGCTGCAGAACCGCGTCCTCGGCCACTATACCACCTTATACAAGAAAACGTCTAATGCGATTTTTTAAAGTGAGAGGGAGTATGCAAGAGGGATTTTTAAAACTAACGGAGCACTAACACCTCCTAGGCAAATCCTTGATAAAAGAATATGAATCTATTCAGATTCATTAGATTCTTCCAAAATTATCCGTGCATCGACACATTTTGCACCTTTTGGATAAGAAAAGACAGGATTCAAATCGAGTTGGTTAATAACTGGATAATCTGTTACTAACTTAGAGACCTGAAGCAAAATATTAGCCAACGCTTTTATGTCACGGGCTTCCTGCCCTCGAATTCCTGTTAGAATAGGATAACCCTTGATTTCTTGAATCATCTCCTGAGCATCGTAACTTGTAATCGGAGCTACTCGGAAACTCACATCCTTAAGTACTTCAACAAAAATGCCACCCAATCCGAACATGAGTGCGGGACCAAATTGAGGATCTTTTATTGCTCCTATGATAACCTCGACCCCTTTCGGGGCAAACTCTTCAACAAATATTCCACGAATTTGTACATTTTCCTTATGTTTCTTAACGTTGGCAACTATAGTCTTGAAACCCTCTCGAACTTCATCAGCATCTTTGACATTAATTATCACGCCACCAACATCACTTTTGTGAATCACATCGGGGCTTAGAATTTTCAAAACCACAGGATAGCCAATCGTATCCGCCGCCTTTACTGCTTCGTCTTCTGTTTCAGCCACCGTAAACTGCATTACTGGAAGTTTGTAAATTTTCATTATTGTCTTGGATTCATGTTCCAGTAGATAGGTACGCTTTTCGGAACGCGCCATTGAAATAATATCATTGACTTTAGGCATAGAGTTCACCGAGTGCTTCATACAACAAGATTAGCCAAGTTAAAATCTTTTAGTAAAACAAAGTTATCTAAACGTCTCAAAGCCTTCTCCCCCGACTAAAGTGTTTGAAACATGAGAGAATAACAAGTCTAGGTTTTCCATATTCAATGCAGACACGGGTACTACATCAAGACCCGAAAAGATCTTGTGAATAGCATTTACCAATTCGCCGGATAATTCGGCTTGTAATTCATTACGCGATTCTTGAAGGGAGTAAATGAGCTGAGTTGGGTCATCAAGCCAGTCGGTCAATTGTTCCATATCGTGCTCATTGAGTAGATCAGCCCTTGAGAGGACGTTAAGGTGTGGTAAATTGAATCGTACTAAAACTGATGCCGAAAGCAAGAGCGAAGAAATCAATCCTGCAGGAGTTTTTCCCAAGGCTGCGTCAACTAAATAGATTAGCATTCGGCTCTCTTCAGCAAGGCTGGAAACAATTATGGGTCCTGTCTCTCGGAATGCAAATAGCTCGATTTGCCCTGGAGTATCAAAGAGGAGAAAATCAACGCCAAGATCTTTAATTTCTTCTTGAATTGTTTCAAGATGAGAACTTATTAGGTCTATTGATGCAATCAATCCGCCATTTGGACCTAGATTGTATTTTTCCATAATTCCTTGAAGAGAAACGAAATCTCGAACATCAATATCAGGTCCATAAGGTAGCTGTAAAACCCCAGGATCTAAATTTATTGTACCTACACTTAGTTTCGCATCTCCCAGCCAACGCGCAAAATTATGTGTAAGGGTTGATTTTCCAGAGCCAGCTGTGCCAACAAAATAGAGAGCGTGCAATTGTGTTTTACACCTCTGGCTTAAAGTTTCTTAGTCTTCGAATAAGATCATAGGCTTCTTTTATTAGGGATAAATACAACGGAATTTTTTCAACTTCGGCAATTTTACAAGCAACAGAATCCACCTTTTTGGGCCCATGAAGAATGACAACTGAAGGACGAACCGCAGAACCTAATCCCATTTGCGATGTTCGAATAGCAACCATTGGTGATCGCCCTGTACTAACACGTGTAAAAATCGCGGCACGATGCGGGGTAGCCCCATAAAGTTTGATCATTTGTTCCGGTGTAAGTTGAAGAATCGCACGAAGACTATCAATTGTCGTATAACCAAAGATTTCACGATCTTGAATGATGTCCTGAACTATGGTTTTGCATTCAAGATGATCTATTAGGAGTTTAGCAGGAATTGCGGCAGGAAATTCTCGAATATCTAAGAGAATATCAGAGGGGATATCCCGTCCAAGTAACCGGATGAAAGCTTTGACGATTTGACCTCCCCGGCTTTCATCAATCGCTACTAGGCTTTCAGCAAATTTTCGAATTGTTTCGACGCGAGGTGATTTCCTTCGTCCACTTTCGTAGTCACTAATCACTGAAGGAGAAATCTCAAGATGAAGCGCCAATTCACGTTGAGCTACGCTAAACTGTTCGCGCCATTTACGCATTACCTTTCCTGGATTCTCAGCTAGCGTGATTTCGCCAGCAATACTTCGGAGTAAGTCTTCACGTGTATCTTGGTCCATTATAACCATAGAAACACCTCTCACCTTAAAGCATCTTTGATGACTCACACGGACTATAAATAGATGGAAGTATAAGACGCGAGGCGATAAACCAGGTGGTTTTACATGCAACAACCGTTTCCTACCCCAATTGATTTAATAGTTTTAGCAATTGCCTTCATTTGGGTTATCGCAGTTCTGGTTATCGGAGAAGGCTTGCGCCGCTGGCGAAATTATCCACCAGCCATGACGCGTAAATTTATTCATCTATTCGCTGGTTTCTCAGTGTTTACAGTTCCTTTTTATACACATTCTTGGGCGGCAATAATTGTGGCATTTTCCTTTGTTATTCTTATTTTACTTGCCTCACCAAAAAGTCCTATAAAGAGTCTCAAAACTATGTTTGAAGTAATGGCACGAGAGGAAGACTATCTCTCAGGACATATTTGGGGGCCATTTCTTTACGCCATTTCAATTACAATCCTCGTCTCGACCTTCACACTAATCCCCATTCTAACTCCATTCTTTGTCTTGGCGGCGATGGCACTCGCGGCAATGTATCTAGGTGATGGGATTGCCCCCATCATTGGAGCAAGATATGGTAGGCATCAATATATGGTTGGCAAATCAACCAGAAGCCTTGAGGGGTCCATAGCTGTATTTTTTGCATCATTTGTAGGAGCATGGATTTGTTGGGTTGTTTTAGACTTTTATTCCACAGGTGGGTTTCCAATTTTCAATTTAGTGCAGATAGCCATTCTTGGTCTGATTTGTGCTTTAACGGCAACTTTAATTGAAGGAGTTAGTCCAGCAGGTTTTGACAATGTTACAGTTCCACTTCTTACAGCTGTGATAATTTTTCTTTGCGCGTTGCTGATTTATCCACCAATGTTGTCAATGATTCTTTTTCCCTAACTTTTCAGTCTAATATGGCAAGAGCTGCCAATTCCTCAGTAAAGCGCCTTGCACGTTTCATTGAAGCTTTGAAAGGTTCAACCAGCCCATACCTTTTAGAAAGCCTAGCAAAGCGATCATTCACCTCTGCTAACCATCCTAGTGGTTGGCGAATTCCTGCCCATTCGAATACTCCCAATTTATCGGCAACACACACAATCTTTTCTTCCCATGTTTGAGGTACAAAATCACGTTTCGGAAGCCCAACCATATCAGCTTCAATATCTGAAAATCCACCCAAAACGTGTCTTTCCACGATCCTAACAACGCTCCAAGGATACAAATGGTGCTGTAAAATCTTCCCACCAACATACCCATGTGTTACATCATGGACGCGCGCTCGTCCAATGTCGTGAAGCAATGCACTGACCTCTATTAATTGAAAGTTGATTTGTTTTTTTACTGAAACCATTATTGCGATTTGAAGCGCTTTTTCTCGAGTGGCTTCACAATGTTTTCGTATATTTAGATCTGATACAGATTCATTAAGCAGAATTCTAGCTTTCTGGATAGAGGGAACAACAATAGACATTGGTGGTGTTTTTAGTGTGTTACCATGATTTAATTTTAGACTCTGATAAGTCTAAATGAGAATATTTAGACGGGGATAATGTATATGAAATCAGTTCAGGAGCTTTGGCCGCTAGATAAAGCAATTCAGAAAATCGCTGAGCAAATTCAAGCCTATGAAAAGAAAAGAAATACCTTTGCTTCAATTCTTCGAAGTGAACGAAACAAGCTAAATCTTCATCAGAACCTACCACTAGCCCAAAACTATCTTGTTGATAATCAATTAGCCAATTCAGTGAAGCCTATAGATTTAACCGGACTTCGTGTAGGTGGAGTTGATGGAGGATTACTCAAAAAAACCCTACGAGGTATCGAGCTAGTAATTACTCGAGCTTGTGCCACTATTTTTGAATATACTCCATCAAACCGAGTAGCAGCAATCTATTTCCCTGAAAAAACAACGCCCCCAACCGTAAAAGCAGAATTCAATCCCATCTCTTGGCGCGAAGCAGACGTAAGCGCTTCCCTTGAACGACTCAAGTCAGAACTTGAATTGGCAATCCGTGTCCAAGATCACCATCCAGTAGAGCTCCTTTTACTAGACGGCTCTCTGAGTCCACATTTAAGTGACCGCCCACCAAGTCAGTCAATGTTTTCAACCAAGTTTCAACTGATTTCAAAGCTGTATGAAGAGCTCTATAAAAAAGCTCAAGAAACTGGGACGCTTCTTGCTGGTGTTGTGAAAGATAGTCGAAGTCAACGGTTCATTAAGATTCTAGGTGAAATTCTTCCACATTTGATAAATAAATATCCCGCGTTGAAACCGTTGTTACAGATGGATTATCGATCGATTTTGCGAACCAGTTACGACACAGATTTATTTTTCAGAATCCTAGACGTGGGAGAACGTTCGCCAATTCTCCGATTAAACGAATTAAATATCGATGATTCACTTGAATCCGGCGACGAGAGCATACAGACTAGCAAAAATATTGTTTGTATTTATCTCCGAACGGCCAAGTTTGATTATCCTTTACGAATTGAAATTCTCACTGGAGCTTATGACCCAATTCGAATTGTTGAGAAAGTTAGCGCGATGTTATTTCCAATGTCTTCAAATAATGAGGGCTTTGCGCTTCCTACTGTGCTAATCGATGCTGACTCTCAAGCCCGGTTAATTGAACATGATCTTGATTTTCTTTTTACACAATTAGCCAATCGGCTAGGATATCCCCAGAGTGTATTAAAACTCCGCCGTGAAAGGATGCCATTTCATTAAAATTAAAGGTGAAGACTCAAATGAACTCTGAATCGCTTGGAACTGTTGTATGCACTGAAGATAGCCCGTCAACAGAAAAGATTTCCTTTGTCATTGGAAAACGTGATGAACAAAACACTAAGAATGAGATACCCGTTCACGTAGGACAATACGTTTCTGTTGAAACTGAAGAAGGATTAGTCATCGCTCATGTTGAGCATGTATTCAAGACGAACCGCTATTTTTCGCAAGTTGACGCCGTACATGAATTTACACGGTCAGGAAGACCCTTTGGAGCGATTTTTCCTATTGACCGATGGGAATACGTGTTAGCCGAAGCAAATCCTTTAGGGATTTTTGATAATGGGCAGATTCACCGAATTACGTATCCTCCCTCGCCAGGCGCTATTGTTTCTTCACCAGACCCAAAAATTTTGTCACGTTTTCTTGGATTTGCTGAAGAGGGAATTGAGCTTGGTCATTTACTATTTCATAATATTCCTGCGACTTTTGATTTGACAAAAATGTATCAAAAGCACGTTGCACTCTTGGCAATGAGTGGAGCTGGAAAAAGTTATGCCGCTTCTGTTATGCTCGAAGAACTCTTATCAAGAAGAGTGGCTCAAGGGCGTCCAGCATTACTTGTAATTGACGTTCATGGTGAATACACAGGGTTTGCAGACACTCAAGAAATCAAAGGAAAAAACATTGAAAAACGCCTCGTAGTAATTCGGAGCCCTCTAGTTGAGATAGCAACACCACGAATGAGTGCAAAATCCTTTGCGATATATTCTCCAGATATGGGAACAATCCAGGTTCGTGAACTGACACGTATTATTCGAACACTACGTAGTGTTCGAAAAGGAAGACCCTATGATTTAGGAGATTTGATTGAAGCGCTAGAAAAGGATCCTTCGATAAACACTCGAACGCGTGAAGCACTATTGGGATGGTTAGATAATCTCCAAAGTCTCAATCTCTTCGGAAAGACTTCGACACCAGAATGGAAGAAGTTAATGAAATCTGGCCATGGAGTTATACTTGATATGAGTGAAACGGTGAGTCTTCAAAAGAAGCAAATCATTGTCGATGCTGTTCTTAGACATTTATTCGACTTGAGACGAGATGAGGAAATACCTCCTACAATTGTGTTTCTCGAGGAATCTCATCAATTCTGTCCTGAAGCACGCCGTGCCCTAGCTTTTTCAAAGGGAATAATTGAAACTATTGCCCGAGAAGGTCGTAAATATAACCTCTCTTTGTGTATTATTTCACAACGACCAGTTCGACTCTCAACCACAGTTCTCTCACAATGTGGATCTAACATATTTCTTAGAATTACTAACCCCTATGACTTAGATCACATTAGAGCTACATCAGAAAAAATCACAAAAGCAACTTTGACGTCTATTTCAAGCCTTAGTGTTGGAGAAGCATTAGTAGTTGGCCAGGCTACTCGGTTTCCAGTTTTCATTCAGGTCCGAAAACGAACAACTAAAGAAACGGCTTTTGGAGAAGATTTTGAAACTATGACTAAGAAATTTGAAAAGAAAGGAAGAACTAAATGAAGATGGTGGGCACGGCGGGATTCAAACCCGCGACCTCCGGCTAACCTAGGCTTCGCAAACGAATGTTCAGAGCGACACCATATAAGGCATACACACTTCGCGCTAAATGCACGATAGTTCGGCGCTCCATCAGGCTAAGCCACGTGCCCGTATCGAGTGAGTGATATTTATTGTGGCTTAAATGTGTTGGCACACCTATTCATCTTGCACAAGAAATGCAAATTGGATTTCACCATCAGCGAATTTTACCTTGCCCTTGGCAGCGCCCTTCATAATTGGTAAATTTTCATAGATATTTAACACCGAAGCCCCCACTTTTGCGGATATAGACTCAGAAGTATTTTCTATTGCCGATCGTAGTTCCGGTGATTTAGTTGCCACATGAAGTTTGATACGCTGTGTAACATGTAAACCCTCTTTTTTCCGTGTAGATTGAATTTGACGAATCAAATCTCGTGCAAGGCGTTCCGCACGAAGTTCAGGAGTCTCTGAAATATCGAGATAAATCGTAGCAAAGGCCAGCTCCTTTTCTAGTAAAGATTCACCCTTGATTTTTTTAAGAATCTCAACGGTTTTTACATTTGCTTGGCTAGCGACAACGTCGCTGAAGTGATCTAGTTGAAATTCCTTCTTCAATGGAACAATAATCAATCTTTGACAGGGCCATCGAAGTTTAATACCTGCTTCCTGCCGAACATATTGTACTGACTCAACGATTTCAGATACCCACTCCATTTCTTGGCTTAATTCAGAATCTATAAGATGCTCATCCACAGAAGGCCAAGGAAGCATATGAACACTAATCGGAGCATCAGGTTCGACCGAACGAATGAGAGCCTGATACATTTTTTCAGTTAGGAAAGGTAAAACTGGAGCTAAGACTGCCAAAAGAGTGCGTAACACATTATAAAGTGTTGTAAATGCTTGAATCTTTGTTTCATCCTGAGAACTAACCCAAGTTCGAGGCCGAATGAGTTTGATATACCACCGACTAAGATCTTTTACAACAAAGTCTTCCATTAAACGAGGCACGTATGGTAATTCATATTTATCTAGTCGTTCGGTGACTTGTTTAATGAGCGAGGTTAACTGAGAAAGAATCCAGCGATCCTCATACTGAAGATTTTTGGGCTCCATTTTGTGTAATTTTGGATCAAAATTCGCTGCTTTCATGAATGTTGATGCAAAAACGTATACATTCCATAAAATCAAAAGAACACGCCGAGTATCTTCAACATCTTTCCAGAGAAAATGCATATCCTCGCCAGGACCAGTGCTTTTGATACTATAAATCCGAAGAGTCTCTGCTCCAACTTTTTCCACTATCTCCTCTGGAAGAACTCCAACGCCCTTAGATTTGGACATAGGCCGACCTTGTTCGTCACTCGTAAATCCATGCATATACACATTTTTGTACGGTTCTCGGTCTGCAACTAACATGGTCGAATTGAAGAGGGTGTTGAACCAATTGCTGATTTGATCTTTGCCTTCAATAACAAATTCAGCCGTTTCCCAATTATCAAAATCTTTAGTGCCAAAAGTCGCCCATCGTGTTGCCCAAGGAGCAACACCACTGTCTAACCAAACATCAAGAACATCGCGAACTCTCGACATTTTACCTCCACATTTCATGCAAGTCCAATTCGCTTCATCAACCCATGGCCTATGAAGGTTCTCGAAAACCTTGCCAGTTTTTTCATTTAATTCTTCAATGCTCCCAATCACTTCTATTTCATCACATTTATCACAGGTCCATATGGGAAGAGGGGCACCCCAGTAACGCTGACGTGAGATACACCAGTCACGAAGATTTTGTACCCAATTTCTAAACCATGTATGACCAGCCCAATCCGGAACCCACCGAACATCCTCGTTCTTTTTGATAATATCATTCCTAAGATCACTAACGCGTAGGAACCATTGATCAGTAGCAAGAAAGACTAACGGGCTATTACATCGCCAACAATGAGCATATTCGTGCTCAATAGTATCTTGATGAACTAACAAATCCTTCCTACGTAGATCCTCAAGAACAACTTCACTTACCTTTTGAACTTTCATCCCGGCGTATTTTCCACCATCTTCAGAAAAAGTTCCAGAAAATGTTACCGGACAAAAAATTGGTATTCCTTCCCTTTCACCTACTTCGAAATCTTGGGGACCATGTCCTGGTGCCATATGAACAAGACCTGTACCCTGTTCTAAAGTAACATATTCATCACTTAAAACCACGGAATGAACTTTCTTTGAATCTTTGTGGAGTTCAGCTTGGCGAGGGACTTCTTCTACCAAAGGATGTTCATATCGGAGACCAAGAAGTTTCGATCCATTGACCACTTCTATGACTTCATAAGGCTTGTTTAATAGCCCTTGTAAAATGATATTTGCTAATCCTTTCGCCAAAATCCATACTTCGTTTTCAACACGAACGCGAACATAATCAAACTCTGGATTCACCATTACGGCCATATTAGCAGGTAATGTCCAAGGTGTTGTAGTCCAAATAACAATGAACTCGTTTGGTCGATCAATAACCGGAAACTTGACCCAAATCGAATAATCTACAATTGTCCGGTACTCGTGTTCACGTTTCGCTAGAGCTGTTTCGCAGCGAACACAACAATCAATCGAACGCAATCCACGATACAAGAATCCCCGTTCATGGGCTCGTTTCATCAAATACCATGTACCTTCAATATATGGGTTATCAATCGTTCGATAAGGACGATTCCAGTCCATCCAGACACCTAACCTTTGGAATTGTTCTGTCATAATTCCCAAATTAGAAAGAGCAAACTCTTGGCACCGTGAAATAAATTTATCAACGCCAATTTTCGTTTCAATTTCCAGCTTTGATTTTATGCCGAGTTCTTTTTCAACATGAACCTCAATTGGTAATCCGTGCATATCAAACCCAGGAGTATCGATTACGCGAAACCCCTGCATCCGACGATACCGTAGGACCAAGTCCTTCATAATTTTGTTCCATGCAGTACCCAAATGAATCGCGCCAGTAGTGTAGGGAGGACCATCCAAAAACTTGAAGATAGGACGATTAAGAAGCAGTTCAGTTACTTGCTCATACACGCGATGTTTTTGCCAGAATTTTAGCACCTCCTCTTCTAAGGAGGGAAGATCAAATTTTTTGGGAAGCTCTGAAACAGGCATTGTAAGTATACACTCCATAAGTTCCTAGCCTGCCCTAACAACCTTCAGCAGGATAAAAATCATTGGGCGAAATTAATTACCTAAGCCTAAAAGCCCATGGTAAACGAAACCAATATATGTTCACAAACGAAAGTCAGACAAACCGAGCCCTCATAAGGAGCAAGCTACATGAGTATGCAACAACGCCAATACGTACTCAAAGTCTGTGTCGTCGGTGATGGTGCAGTTGGGAAGACAAGTCTCATTATACGCTACACCGAAGGGCACTTTCGAGAATCCTACATCATGACTGTGGGTACTTCGTTCGCAGTGAAAGAGTTGAATTTCGGTGATACATTAGTACGGTTACAGTTATGGGACCTGGCTGGACAACCGCATTTCAGTTCAGTACGTCCTGTCTTTTATCGTGGTGCCGCTGGTGTAATTTTAGTCTATGATGTTACGCGCCGTCGAACGTTTGAAGCTATTCCTGAATGGTTTTCAGAGGTCTCGCAGGTAACTGGTACTGTGCCCACTGTTTTATTAGCAAACAAAGTGGATTTGGTGGATCAACGGCAAGCCACAACCGAGGAGGGTATGGCTTATGCTCAGCAGCTTGGATGGGGATATTTCGAAACCAGTGCTAAGGAGGGGCAAGGTGTCACAGATGCTTTCCGACAAATAGCATGGTCGTGTATTAGTTAGCCTAACTGTTAATCTATATCCGATAGAAAATCAGTTAGCTTGCGCGAGCTTGTTTGATGAAGATAAATTGCGCATTGTTGTGGCTCAATTTTCCGATATTCTAGCTTGAGTTGTTCGAGTAACGTTTGGGTGCCTTTAGTAAGACTTGGCGCAACGAGAATGCCTCGGAGTTTGGTTGATTCATCGGTTTGAAAACTCTTAATATAACCATGAAGTTGATGCACGGCGTCACTGTTGGCTCGACGCCGTTTAACTTCGATGATTACCAACCGACCTTCACTATCACGTGCAAATATGTCGATGAATCCTGGTACAACCTGTCGTTCTCTACTGATTGTTCGAAGACCCGGTTCAATCAGTTCAGGATGAGCGCTTAGAACTTGCTGCATTTCAGCCTCCGTCAAGTACATACTGAATTCGCCAGGATCGTCAACAAGGCTTGCACTCACCATCGTGAGAGAAGAGAATTCGATACGAACCGTTTCACGGGGTTTAGCGCGATTTGCAAATAGAAAAAGGGCATCATCTTCGAAAAACACTTTAATTGTTGCGCCAGGTGGCTGCCAGTTAACTGGTTCAACACCACTCTCTTTGTGAACCAGAATTGTTCCATCACGTTTCAGCAGAATTAGACGTTCTCCTTCAGTAAGAACTGATCGTGCCCGTCCTTGATATTCAACAAAGCAACTACCGATTATTTGGATAAATCGTTTCTGAGAAATTGCATCTTCAAGTACAGCGTACGCTGTTTTGAGTGTTGGGGATTGGAGAAGCCAAATTTTGTCACTCATCGAAAACTTATGGTCAGGCAATTTCTTTCCTGTCGATGTCACCCCATAATTCTAAATAAGTATTCACTCGTAGGTAGAAATTGTGCGAAAAATTCGATTATATGACGAATCAGCACCAATATACAATCTACGATATCGTCGAATTCAAAAGGTAAAATATCAAGCGATTACGCCATTTCTATGTAAAGGTCCAATTATTGATGTAGGAGTAGGAACCGGAATTGGATTAGCTTCTTTAGTTGATTTTTTACCAATTGTTGGTGTTGACGGAGCGATTGAGATGCTGCGAGTTGCATCAGAGCAGATCAATGACTTAGAACAAAAAAGGGAATTTGTTTCTTTGGTATGTGCCTTTGCTGAAGCTTTGCCATTTCGAGACTTTTGTGTCCCCACTGTGGTTTGCATTACAGTGATTCAAAACCTGGCAGATATTCACCAGGGGCTAGTTGAACTCATCCGCATATTGCATAAAGATGGTATGTTAGCTGTAACCAGCCTTTCAAAGAAATTTCCTCTTCATGAACTTGAAGCAAATCTTAATACAAGATATAATATTATAAAAAAATTTGAAAATCTCGCAGATGAAGATGACGGTCTAGTTATCCAGCTGTCATGAAACTTGCTATTTAACTTCTCCTAGCTTTTTATCTGACCGTTAGCTTTAAGTGGCATTTTACAATTAGCAGAGATACTTTCGAGGTTGAAACCCGTGGAGAACCAGCCAATAAAAATCTTACAAAAAGCGATTACTAATCTTGTTTTGATTAAACTCAAAGATGGAACGGAATACCGTGGTCGCCTTAAGGAGATAGATGTGTATATGAACCTTGTTCTTGAAGGGGCCGAGGAACTCATGGAAGGAAACCCAACTGCGAAATTTGGTGAGGTCTTAATTCGGGGGAATAACATACTCTATATTAAACCCGATCTCACACAGATTATTTGGGAAAATAAAGAATAGAACGAAAAAAGGCGACATACTCAGAAGAATGTTATTTTCGTTCGGATTCTTCACTCCGCCTTTCTTGGCGATATTCCTCAATAAGACGTTCTAAGGAATCTGCTGCCGCTTCGCGTTCAGCGACTTTATGCCTTTCCTGCCATTTCCTGATTTCTTCATCCAACTGCTGAACATTAACAACTGCAAATTCATCAACCATTGTTATGCGCAGTTTTTTCGCTTCAATCACAGGAATATGCGCAGAGGTAAATTGGTTGAGCGCTAAATGCGACATAGTTCCTTTCGTAATGATGATTTGAACGCCATTTTGAATTAGATGCTCTGCTGTTGAGCTTCCTCCACCACTTGGGTCTTGAATCAGAACGATTTTTGCTTTTTTCTTTGAATAGCGTGTTTTTATTCGTCTTATTTCTTCTTGCGAAAAATGGTGAAGTACGAGAATGGGCTGAACTTCTCCACGGGTTTCAAGTTGCCGCATCAATTTTAGGTTTGAAATCGTATGTTCCGCGGTTTCAATCTTCTCATTGGCTTTCTTGAGTGTCTTCTGAAGGCGTGTGATCTCCTCATTTTTTCTTCTAATATGTTCATCACGACGTTTCTCACGTTGTTCGATATTTAATACTCGATTCAGTTGTCGTTTAGTTTTCTGATAATCTTTCCACAGTTGGTTTAATGATTCCTGGCTATGAAGAAATTTATTTTTTTCAAATTCCAGTTGACGTTTGAGCGATTCAACTTGGCGTCTCAACCGGTTAATATATTCCTGTAGATTTTCATTAGTGGATGATTTTTCTGTTGCTTTTAATGGTTCAGCAGGTTGGGATTCAATTTTCATAGTACCTTCAAAGATTAGGGATTGGTCAATGGCATCATGAACCGAACCGCCCTGAAGAACGACCTTTAAGGCCTCTGATACGTTGTGTTGTTTTTCACTTTCAGCAAGTCGATTTCGTAGAAGATTCAATTTTCGATCATAGACATGAAATACATTCGCTATAGCCGCTAAGGCGTCTCGCTGATGTGAGTTTTGATGTTGCACACCAGAATCGTTAGTAAATGATTTTACCAACTGTCGTTTTTCAGCAACTGACAATAATTTCTCAGGCACAAAGAGTGGAGTTTGAAGTGATGTACTTAGTTTTTCAATAAAGCTAGGTGCGGGAGAAACATCTGCAACAATCAGAACGGGTTTTCCATAATCAACGAGATACCGTATCACATCTCCCCTGGACAAGCCACGCCCACTATGAATGGCAATTACTCGTCCTGCGACATCTGAAATTGCTATCCCAACCGTTGTTCCTGCATCAACACCAACGACTAATAATCTACGTGGACTGATCTGATCTTTTTTATCCTTACTTTGGAGATACAAAATCGTACGATGCTTCACTGGAGAAATTCGAACTGCAACACCTGCAACTCGATTAATTTCTGATTTTACAATCTTAGTCAGATTATCAAATGAATCATAAACATGTATCAAACATCGTGACCAACCATAAGATGTTCGCGTCTCATATTGATCAAAGTCCATTTGAGCTTTTGTAATTTTTTCTATAATACTACGAGCAACCTGTTGAATAGCTCCATGCATTCGCCTTTGAAATCGCGCTTGCGAAAAACCACCTGGTCCAACATTACGGGCTCTCGACACCGAAATTCGCGTTTCCCGTGCTATTGCTGAAATTTCTGTACCGACACCTAGGGCAGCTAACTGTGTGAGTAGTGTTGCTGTTTCAATCGGAGTGGGATGTCTTTTAATCCGCAGTCCATGTCTTTTCGCCAATTTCGTTATTGATGTCATACCATAAACCGGAGACCCGGTAACCTGTATGACCCGAGTTTTTGAGGGAACCTTTGAAAGAAAATCTATTACTCCCTTCTCAGTGGAAGCCAACTCAAGTAAATTATCAGTCGCAAGAATGTCAGGTTTAATTTGACGAACATTCTTCAGTAACTCTGTTCGTCGAATTGAATCACGCGTTTCAATGGTCTCTCCTTTTAAAATTGCCATAGCGTATCGAAGTGATTTTAGAGCTGATGGAGACTTTTGTGGAAGAATATCAAAGCCAATAATCAATGGTGTGGTCGTCTCAGACATTCTTTTTCTTCCCTTTTGGACTAGCTGTTACTCTTGCCAGAATTTCGTCAACATCGCTTAGGATACGGAATCTGCGTTGAAAGAACGTTGTAACGTTTGTGATGTCGCGTTTCAGCAACCATAAAGCATTGGGATGTGTTAAAGGCTGCCATTGCGGCCAATCAAAGAGAGTAATTTGCTCCTTGTCATCAACAAACACATTGTATTCACTAAGGTCGCCATGAATCAATTCTGCTTTTTGATATGCAAGCTGAACTTGTTGGATAATCTGTTCAAATACTTTTTCTGGCTTTCTTAATTCAAGTAGGTGCAACAAAAGTTCACCAGACATTTTTGACATCACAATAACATGTCGGTTGACTTCCTTTGGATGAGGAACTTTACCTCCTACCTTTTGCAATATTCGCAGCGCGGTGAACTCACGGCTTGCCGCGCGCTTACTGAAATCCATCCATGAGTATAATGGCTCATCTTTCAACGTGCGAAGCCGTCTAACTCGTCGAAAACTTGTTCGACCCCACCGGAGGAATTTAACAGCAACTTCTTTATTTTCTGCATCAAGAGCACGATATACCGTCGCTTCTTTGCCGACACCATAAGGTTGTCCTAAGGACAGAATGACATCATTCAAGGCTAAATCATAGAGTGCTAAAGCGTCATAACCTGTTTGAGATATTCGATAGCCAAGATAGCGTTCTTTTTTCCTTTGGACTAAACCTTTCTTATTTAGTTGCCCCAGAAGAAATAAAACATCTTCAGCATCAATGTCGGTTCGTTTTTTGACCTCATCGAGTGGAACGTATTCAAAACGGTGAGCTGTTTCTTCGAGCGTTTGAAGAACTTGAATTTCTTCGGGTTGAATTTCAGGTAGAATTTTGGCTAGACGATGCACATTGATCACTTTAAATATTATTTGGTGCCGAAAAAAACTATTGGGCACATCCAACCAGATTAAAGATTCAATTATCAGGCGACTTTAACGAGCCTCTATCATTCGCATCCGAATCTAATGAAGAACGCTTCCATTTGGTGATTAGATGTTTAGATAGCTCTCCGCTTAATTAAATTGGGAAACGTATATTAGGGAGAGCCGATGAATTGCCTACTGTTTCATCGTACTGCTGTGGCGGGAGTCCATAAAATTGAATGAACGATTTGAAGTACCCGATGAAGAAGTGCCGCGTGTGGCTAAGGCGCTCTCCAGTAGAACAAGGTGGAACATCATTTCTCTTCTTCGTGACAAGAGTATGGATGTCAGCCGAATCGCGAAAGCGCTTAAACAGACTGAAGCAAATATCAGCGCACAGGTTAAAATTCTTGAACAAGCAGGACTTATCAAAAGTCACTATGAACCAGGCGAGCATGGTGTTCGTAAGGTATGCGAACCTGCTGTTAAACAAGTCATAATTAATGCCGTGAAGTAATCCTCAAGTAGCCTTGTCTAGAACCGAACAATGTCTAGCCGCTTGGCGTACATTTATATGCTAATCTGAATACTGCTCAACTCCTCCAATTAAAAAATAAATTCCCGAATATATGGTGTTAAAAAACTTGTCAACTGATAGTTCGCGTATTCGAACATTACTCAGCCGTTTTGGGACTCTTATTGAGGCAGTTTTTATTTTTATTCTCTTATTTAGCGGTATCGGGGTCGTATTTATTGGTAAAGCCTCAGGAGTAGTTGGTGGAGGACTGCTCTTACTCACAATAGGTTTAGTGGCTCAAATAGTCGCGCTAATTCTCTTAGGTTTCTACTTCTATTTTCGGTTTCTACGAAGAAGCATCACCGCTGAATAATCCATTAATTTCTGTGGACTCTATAAGGTGAATAAGTAATTGTATACTTGAGGGTATTTAGTGGACATTCTACTCGGAATTGTAACAACAGTCTTCATCTTTCTTCTTTTGCTGTACGCAGCAATTAGAGACTATCAGAGAAAAGAAGTGTCCAATGGGGTTTGGATAGTTGGAATATTTGTTCTGCCTCTCACCCTTTTTCGTGTAGTAATTGTAGGGCTGTGGTTTTTGTATAGTTTGCAAGTGTTGTTAGTATTTGTTCTAGTTATAGGTGGATTCCAACTAGGAGTTCTTGGCGGTGCGGATGGGAAAGCAGTTCTTTTAATCTCGTTGATCTATCCCTGGATAAAATTAGAACCACTTTGGCTAGCACTTGCACCAGTCACGGTGTTAATTGGGGCGTTCTTATTGGTGGGATTTCATAGCCTGAGGCTTCTGTTAGGAAACCTATTAGTCTGGAAAAGAAACTCAAAAAATCAAGATCCTATGCAAAAGCCAGAAAAGAAATTCTATTGGTTAACTAGAACCTTAGTTATTCTACCATCACAAAGTAATGAATGGAAAGAGGTTGATGTTCCCCTGATTGTCTATTTGTTCATCATTTACATGCTCTTGTTAATACTAATAGGATTGTTGCAGTAAATTCCGCTAAGATTTAAAGTTCGCCACCAGGCATGACGACTAGCCCAGAACTGCTAATTTCAAAGGGAAATCGTTTTAGACTGTGACCAGTTTGACGCATCTTGCGAACCACAAGACTTCGTCGAAGTTCACGATCTTGTTCAGTGAGTGAAAGAATGACCAGCCCTTGAGCGATAAATTCCTCTACTCCATACCGGCTAAACCCAGTTGACCCTTCGGCTACCTCCGAAGTCATAATTGATGTTGCTCCAAGTTCACGTAATAAGCTCGATAGTTTGAATATGGCATTTCGTACTGCGGCTATTCCTTCAAAGCGTATGCCAAGACCGGATACAGAATCAATGACAATACGTCGCGCATTTATTCGTTTTGTGACACGATAGATTTCCTGTGCAAGAGCATTGATATCAAGCCCCGTGCGTATTGCATGAGGCTCTGTTGTCGGTAATCCAGCTTTACTAGAAGCTGCATCAACGATGATGAGTTTTTCTTCTTCTTGCAATTTTTCAAAATTCCATCCAAAACGCGATGCTTCATGACGCAACTCCTTTGGTCGCTCTTCTAAAGTGACAAACACACCGTTGTCACCGTATTTCATCGCTCCTGAATAGATAAATTGCATACAAAAGATAGTTTTTCCTGTACCTGCCCCACCAGAGACAAGCACATTGCTTCCAGGTATAAACCCTCCATGAAGAATCCCGTCTAACCCAGGAATTCCCGTCTTAACTCGTTCAGATGTCTCAGACATCATCATTTTCCTCCTTTTCGGTGATAGGTAAGCTCGTTCCTATTAGGCTATCACCCTTCGTTGGTTGCTTCAGAAACCACAATCTCGCATCAACAACATCGGGGTTGTCTTTTAATTTGTTGAAAATCTCTTCAAGATCCGTTGTCTGTTTACCGAGAATAAATGCAAAAATGCCAGTTTCAGTCTCATTCAATGCAAGAAAAATGACATTAGATCGGCTTTCAAGTTCTGTCTTAATTTTCTGAGTGTGTTCTATCGTAATATCGCGAAGGATATGGCCACCAATTTCAATAAACATTACACCAGAGACGGTATACCCAAGCATCTCTTGATCAATGCTCACTGTAAATCGTTTAATCACCCCGGCTTGTTGAAGTTTCCTAATTCGGAACAAAATTGTTGTATCCGGGATGTTTTGATTCATCGCTTTCGATAATGTTCTTGCGATTTGTGTATACTTCGCTCGTCCATCCTTATGGAGCAATGAGAGAATATGCAGATCCTTATCATCAAGTTTCACTAAACTCCCTCGATGAAAAAATGTCTAAAACGAAAATAGGGAAGGTTACCTATTAAGGTTTCCTCAAAGATTGAACGGTTTTTAAGCGAAATCCTTAATGGAATTCAGGGAGGCAAAGCCGAGTAATAGTAAACGAAATTAAACACTGCGAACCAAATTACAATGAAAATTAGAACTCCCGTGCCTAATCCCTTCATAAGTCCTTTAGCGTTCCCCCCCACTTCTTGAGGATTAACGCCTAGGACATAGATTGGAATGAAGTAAGATACAACAACTAAAACTATCCCTAGAATAAATCCCACCAGGCCGAGGGGACCCGAAAGGTTAAAGGCTAAGGCAATTGCTGCTGAAATAAGTGCGAAGATAAGTCTTGTGAAGTAGATTAAATCTTCAGGAGTAACTCGATGACGCCAAAGTTGATTCCATGGCAATGATTCTTCAGGTAACGATTTCTTAGACAAAGGTGAACCTCCGTGAGTTCTGGAATGTCAGCTTCCGATATATTAGTCATGTTACGTGAAATCAAGGATATATTAATCGGGAGATGGATTCTGAATGTTTATCAACTTAACGGTACATTGCTTTTTAAATTCAGTTCTGATTCACCAAATAAGATTTGGCTATTAATTGAGCCAGGAAAACGGATGCATCTTACGTCATTTTCCTATGAGCGAGGAGCCAAACTCCGAGCTTTTTGTAAGGCTTTAAGAAAACAACTACGCAATCATAAAGTGACGGATATTCAACAACACGATTTTGATCGGGTAGTATATCTTCGAGCTGGACCTCCTGAGAAGCAATTTACCTTAGTGATAGAACTATTTGGTGGTGGAAATGCTATTCTACTTGACCCGAAGAATAGAATTGTTTCAGCTATGACGTTTCGACGAATGAGAGATCGTGATATCGTTCGGGGAGCACCGTTTAAGTTCCCACCACTAAGAGCTGTAGACCCCCGCGAAGTTTCTTTGGAGAGCCTAATCAAAATTCTTGATGAATCAACTCATGAGTTGATTCGAACAATTGCACGAAACTTGAACATGAGTGGAACGACCGCAGAAGAAATACTTGCGACTGTGAACCTGAAACCTACATTCATAGCCTCGGAGCTCTCCACCAATCAGAAAAAAAAGCTTCATAAGGGTTTGCTGAAGTATTTTCAAACTCTTGAAAAGGAACCACTGAGCCCTCAGATTATTCTCAATGAAAATGAAGACCCCTTTAGGGTAATTCCCACAAAAAGTTCCCTTTACCCCGATGCAACAGTGAAGAAATTTTCAACATTCAACGAGGCGCTGGATAGCTTCTATTCGACACGAATAGAGGAAGCAGCCATTGATGAGGTTGAGGACAAATATCAAAGTAATCTCGCAAAACTTCATCGTTTACGAGAACAGCAGAAAGAACATCTGGACACTATGCAAACCCGTGCAGCACAAAGTCGCGAGGCTGCCAATGCAATTTATCAATATCTCGATGTTGTCGGAGAGCTTCTCTCAACTATCCAAGATGCGCGCCAACAAGGTCTATCTTGGAACGAAATTACTAATCGCCTTGAAGAAGGTAAACGAAAAGAAATTCCAGCTGCTATGATTTTTTTAAAAATTGATCAGCATGCAGGGCGTGTCCATATTAAGTTGGATAAATTGATGTTAACCTTAGATGTTCGATTATCAGCGACAGATAATGCGAACCAATTATTTCAACGAAGCAAACAGCTAGAAAAAAAGGTGAAAGGCGCGTTAATTGCTATAAAAGACACAGACACCAAGATCGCCAAACTACTAGAAAAAAGAGATGATGAGTTAATTCTAATGGAGTCTGAGAAACTTGTTACCCGTCGAAAAAAGCGATGGTTTGAGAAATTTCGGTGGTTTCGAACTTCGAATGACATGTTGGTGTTAGGAGGCCGCGATGCTAGCAGTAATCAGCAATTAATCCGTAAATATCTTGAAGAACTGGATTTGTTTTTCCACGCTGATTTCGCTGGCGCTCCTGTCGTAGTAGCAAAAACGGAGGGCCAAGAGGTTACTGACCAAGAGCTGCTCGAAATAGCAACATTTGCTGTAAGTTATTCGCGTGCATGGAAGGCGGGGTGGAGTGCCGCAGATACTTATTGGGTAAATAGTGATCAAGTTTCGTTGAGCGCACCATCAGGAGAATTTCTTCCAAAAGGAGCTGTTATGGTGAGAGGTGAAAGAAACTATGTTCGTAATGCGCCTGTGCGTATAGCATTAGGATTGATTGTTGAAGAGGGATTTCCGATTATCATTGCAGGACCTGAAGAAGCAATTAAGTTGAAAACTAAGATTTATGCGTTGCTTATTCCAGGAAAAATAAAAGTTTCAGATGCTGCAAAGCAGATACGCAAGCAATTTGCTGACCAAGTTTCAGAAGAACTAAAAAAGCAGGTTCATGTCTTGAGCGTTGATGAAATCATTGCGGTATTACCACCAGGTTCTGTCGATTTTGTAAAGTAATTAATAATTTATTTTGACAAGCGGAGAGGTAAGAGCCAAAGTATTTTGAAGTCAATTAGCAAATAATGTATATCGAGGTGAGGTAGGTGCAAGTACAGAAAATCATGGCTAGTCCAGTAAAGACCATCGATAAAGACCAAGCAATACCTGTCGTTTTAGATATCATGGCAAAGATGGGTATCTCTGCAATTCCTGTAACGGATGGTAATCGCTTAATGGGATTAATTACAGAACTGGATCTTGTTGACCGATTAGGTTCAGCTCGTGCTGGAAAATTATCGCCAGCTAGCATTTACGCTAGTTCAGTTATGGAATTAAATCCCCAAACCGTTCAACCATCAACAGATATTTTTGAGGCTGCAAAATTACTCCTTCAACGTCAAGAGCGCGCTTTACCCGTTGTGAAAGATGAAGAAATTGTAGGGATAATTACTAATACACATTTTGTACGCCAATGTTTAGATATAGACAACCACTATGTTCGCGATCTGCATTTAGAAAAACCGATTAGTGTTCGTCTCACTGATCGTGTAGTTCATGCTAGGCAATTGCTCTTAGCTGAAAAAATGCCAGGACTACCTGTTTTTGACGAAGGAAAGATTATTGGATTGGTTACAAAGAAACGGCTAGCACTTGGCTTTGCAGCCTTTCGTCGAGAAACCCCAGCGAAATACCAAAGTACACGTTTACGAGATTTCCTTGTGTCAAACATATTAACCACTACGGAGTTGACAACAACACCTGACATGGAAGTTGGGAAAGCTGCAGAATTACTTCTCCGAGAGCACCAACACCTTTTGCCTGTAATGAAAAAGACAACTATGGAAAACATCCTCATAAGGCGGAATCTTGTGAATTTAGTTGCAAATCATTTTATGCCAGACAAAAAATCATGAGCATTTAGGAGACGAACGAATGTCCAAACTATTATCACTTAAAGATGGAATTACTCTCACCCAATTTGCTCGACAAACAATCGAGAGATTTCTCCATGATAAGAAAAAACTAGCCTTTCCTGAACACCCTTCTGAAACTTTGCTAGAACGTCGTGGTGTATTTGTAACGTTGAAAGCAAGTCATTCCCTTGAAGAGCCAAAATGGCGGTTGCGAGGTTGCATTGGTCATTTACAACCGGGACCAAACAGTCACCATAAACCAATACCACTTCTGGAAGCGACTCGTCAAGCGGCATTAAGTTCGGCTCTCGATGATCCTCGATTTCCTCCAGTGCAGGTTGATGAACTCGAATCAATCCTTGTGGAAGTCAGTGTCCTTACCTTACCCGAGGAGATTATTGTTGAGAATAGATTGGATCTTCATGAGCAGATTAATGTTGGTAGAGATGGAGTAATTGTTCAAGGGAAAGGGTGGCATCGTGGACTTCTTCTCCCACAAGTGGCTCCAGAACAAGGTTGGAAGGCTGAAGAATTTTTACAAGGTTGTTGTCAAAAAGCGGGATTACCACCTGATTGTTTTCTGGATTCAGATGTAAAAATTTTGAAATTCCAAGCGCAAATTTTCTCAGAAACAATGCCCAAGGGTAAAATCGTAGAACGCAAGTTCTAGATTATTATATTTCAGAAGGGAGAGGAGGAGCATTATTCACTTCATCGAGTACCATTAAGGTGTTTATGCTGGTGATCCCAGGAATTTTGGATAATGATTTGTGTAAGATCGTGGTAAAATCAGAAATACCGCCTGCAAGTAATCGAACTACTAAATCAACATTTCCAGCGGTTTTTGTAATGGACAGAATCTGGGGGATTTTATGAAGTTGTTTTGTTACCGCTTCAGCTTTGCCGTGCTCAGTGCGGATGAGCAAAAGGGATTGGATAGGCCATCCAATTTTTCCCCAATCTAATTCAGCTCCAAGCTTTGTTATTATTCCTCGTGAGACTAAACTATTAATTCTGTTCCGTGCAGCAGTGGCACTTAGACCGACACTACGACCCAGCTCGGAGAACGATATTCTTGAGTTTGATTGAAGAACTTGGAGAATCTGTAAATCCACTTCATCTACCATATGGATAGGGTCCTCCGTTTAGGGCATATGCTTCATGACTTAAAAGCCTAGTCGCCATGAATTCATTAGATGTCTATACTTAACAAAATTCGCGCTCAAAGTCTAAAAAATATCCGTCCAACCCAGTCCGATGTGAAAGAAGCAGCAGCTGTTTTCAAAAAAGTGTACAACGCTATTCAAATAGAATTAGAAGAGAAAAAAATTGATGCCGCCTTTATCGAATTAGAAGGCTCTTCTGGACGAAAACAAACACAGCTTCGAAATTGGAAAGAGTTAGATGTTTTCATTGGGTTACCTGTTTCCATATTACCAGAATCAATGAAGGATGAAAAAGCTAGAAAGCCATTCATTCAGCGGTTCCTAAGAAAAATGGTAAAGGATGTAGCTGTTGGCGCGGTAAAACGCGCAGGATCTGAGAATTTTCAAGTAGCGTATGCCGAGCATCCATATGTTATTGCTAAAATAGATGATTATAAGGTTGATGTTGTTTTTTGCTTCGATTTAACCAAAGAATATATCTTTGAAAATGGCCCCATCACCGCAGTCGACCGAACGCCACATCACTCTAACTTTGTAACAGAAAACCTTACTGATGCCCAACGCGATGATGTTCGACTTCTAAAAGCCTTCTTGCAATCAACGTTTGTTTACGGAGATTCGAGTCCAATAGGACGTAGTGGTTTCACTGGTTTCAGTACTGAAATGTTAATCTTCCACAAGCAAACGCTTGAGTCAACATTGGAATTTTTGTCCCAAGATAAACCGGAACCGCTGGATTTCTTTAATCGTGCCTCTGATTTATTAAGGCAAAAATTTTCTCGCGATTTCTTAATTATCTCAGATCCAACAGATCCTAGTCGTAATATCGCGTCGAGTATCTCTAAACGAGCTTATCTTTTCACAACCTATAATGCACGTCAATTCCTTCAAAATCCCTCTAAAAGATATTTTGAGAGAAAACCAGTCCCCCAGTTATCAATAGCTGAATTGAACCAATTGGAACCCAATTATTTTGTAGTCGAGTTTCAAGACCAAACGGGTTGGCACTATACAAAAACCCGTGATAAACTATACCGTTATTTTTCAAAGCTTTCAAGGTTCATGAAACAGGAACCTACTGGTGAGCCTCGATTTGGATCGGTGACTTTTGAGGAACTTTTTCAAGAAGATGTTTTTGCCGTGGCTCTTCATATTGCGAATGTAGAGCTTAGCCAATCTTACATCAGAGTGGGACCCTCTCAGGATCACGTCAAAGGTGTAAACGAATTTTTTGAAAAACATCCTGATGCGTTTTTAAAAAATGGGCGTTATTATGTTGAAATCTTAAGACCGTTCTCGAATGCAGAGCAAGCGCTTCGTTTCTATTTTTCAAAAAATCAAATCTCTCCGAAATTACAGATTATTGATGTGACTAGAGAGGGGGCTACAAAGATTGGTAAACAAGCTCTATGGATACTTCTTAGAGCTATTCAACCATTTGCTAAAACAATGCGAGATTAGAAGTTATTTTTAGCTTCATATATCCGAATGGTAATTCCAGTTTTTTGTTGAAGAGGCGCTTCGAAAAAGGCAACCATCTCATCACCACTTCTCTTTGTAAGCCCTTCATTATCTAATGCTACAAGCCGAATCGCTCCATACGAATATTCAAAAAGACCAGTAACTGGTGGCATCTGATTATCAGGGCTTATTAGTTCAACAACAAAATAGCTCGAAGGAAGTTTGTTTATTCCTTCGGGCGACTTTACCTGAAATGGCACCCTATGAATTTGTGATATTGCTCGTAACTCATTGATATATCTTGGACGGATCATTAAAGCTCCTGTTTTATTGAGTACATCATGTAGAACATGTTCTTTTGCTTGAAGAGTTACTCGCCATTGGTCCACTGGACGCCACCCACTTTACTATAAATCACAAACTGTAAAATAGTGTATTGCAACCCCGTTTAAACGATTTGGCAAAACGGTGAATTCAATGGACATGGCTGAGATTCTTACAAAGGGTGCGGCTGGTAGACGTATTCTGCTTCTTGGGAACGAGGCAATTGCACGCGGTGCGATTGAAGCCGGATTAGAACTTGCTGCAACATATCCTGGTACCCCTTCATCAGAGATTGCTGACAGATTATTTCAAGCAGTCAAAAAAGGTGATTATTACTTTGAATACTGCACGAATGAAAAAGTCGCAATGGAGGTGGCAGGTGCAGCAGCAGTGGCTAATGCTCGAGCTCTCGTGATTATGAAACATGTAGGTCTGAATGTTGCTTCGGATGCCTTTATGACACTAAATTACATTGGCGTTCGAGCAGGACTTGTAATTGTCTCTGCAGACGACCCAGGTTGTTGGAGTTCTCAAAATGAACAAGATAATCGGTTGTACGCTATGTTAGGCGATACAACAATGCTTGAGCCTGCAGATCCCCAAGAGGCAAAAGACATGACAGTTGCAGCTTTTGAATTATCAGAAAAATTAGAACAACCAGTATTACTACGAATTACAACACGTGTAAGCCATACACGATCAGGAGTTGAGTTAGGTCCTATTCGCCAGCCACGAAAGAACCCGAACTTTGAACGCGACCCATTTCGATTTGTGCCCGTTCCTTCTGTAGCTAGAAAACGTCACCCAATTTTAGTTGAAAAGGTAAAACAGGCTACTGAAATTTCAGAGAATAGCGAGTGGAACAAAATCTTTGGAAAAGGTAAACTCGGTATTCTCACTTCGGGTGTGAGTTTCAATTATGTGATGGAAGCTCTTGAAGCATTACAATTGAAAGCAGCCGTTTTCAAAGTTGGAATGACTTACCCACTTCCAAAGAAAAAGATACAGAAATTCATAAAATCGAAGGAAAAAGTCATCGTCATTGAAGAATTAAAGCCTTATCTTGAGAATCACGCTCGTGCTTTTGCACAAGAAAAGGGAATTATGACACCTATTTTAGGAAAGAGCCAGGAGTACTTCTCTGAAATAGGTGAATTTTCACCAAGAAAAGTAATCGAGGGTATTGCAAAAGCATTAGAAAAAGAGATTCCACCAAGTTTCGAGCAAATTGATAACAAATTTTCTGAAGTTCATTTGGAGGTTCCTCCCCGACCTCCCATACTTTGCGCAGGTTGCTCGCACCGCGCAACCTTTTATGAAGTCGCAGTCGCCACAGCACGAAAGGGGATATACCCCACAGATATTGGGTGCTATACATTGGCAATACAACCTCCCCTAGAAATGGCTGATCTATTGCTTTGCATGGGGTCAAGTATCGGAACTGCGTGTGGACTAACTGCTGTTTTAGACAAACCAATTGTTGGAGCGATTGGTGATTCAACGTTTTTCCATTCGGGGATTCCTGGACTAGTTAATGCAGTATATAACCAGCATCCTGTGAAAATCATTGTATTGGATAACCATACAACTGCAATGACAGGACACCAGCCTCACCCAGGAACAGGACTAACCGGAATGGGCGTTCAAGCCGCACAAATCAAAATTGAAGAAGTGGCACGAGGCGTTGGAATTGAATTTGTTAAAGTTATTGATCCCTTAAAAGTCAAAGAATCGATTCGTGTAATTCGAGAAGCGGTTGCCTTTGATGGACCAGCGGTGATTATCTCACGAAGCCCTTGTCAACTCCTAGAAAGAGCAAGGAAGCGTCGTGATAATGAACCAATTATCCCCTACGAGGTTGATCCTGAAACTTGTCAAGGCTGCCGAGTATGCATAGATAAACTAGGTTGTGCTGCGGCTATCTGGACTGGTGAACACTCTGCTATTGATGCAGAGCTTTGTTCAGGATGTGGAGTCTGTGCCGAGATTTGTCCCTACAAGGCGATCCGTGAGGTAGAGGCTAATGAAAGAGTTTAATATTATGTTTACAGGAGTGGGCGGAACAGGCGTTATTACTGCAGCACGAATTTTAGCATCCGCAGCACTTAATGAAGGGCTGAATGTCAGATTGGGGGAAATTCACGGTATGTCTCAACGCCTCGGGGCTGTGAAATGCAGCATCAGAATTGGAGAAAACGTTCATGGCCCAATTATTCCTACGGGTAAAGCGGATTTACTCTTAAGCATCGAACCCATTGAAGCCCTTCGTAACGTAAATCGAGTAATGCCTTCAGGAACCATTATTGTTGGACAGTATCGAATTACTCCAACAGCAGTACTTCTTGGTCGTGCAGAATATCCTAGCGATGAAACAATTTTACAGAATTTAGCGAAGTTCGCCAAGGTCATAACCTTTGATGCAGCCAAATTTGCCCAAGAAGCAGGTGGAATTCTGACAATGAATATAGTGCTTATTGGTGCGGCTATTGGTTTGAAGTTACTTCCTATCAAAGAAGAAACGGTAATTACTACAATTAGGGATATTCTACCTAATCGGTATCACGAAATGAACATTTCAGCTCTAGAAATGGGTAAAAATGCGCCAAAGAAGACAATTACTACTTAACGATTTAAGGTAATTGAAGCATAGCCAACTATTGCTTCTGAACTCCCGCGAATATCATAACTTGTTGCGTACTTTAGGCATGTCCCATTTGTTGCACCAAGATGTGTTGCTGCTGCAATTGTTGTGGCTACGGCACTTGCCCCACACATAGTTCGATTTTCTTTCACCACGGTGTCCAAGAGAGCTTTACCGTTTAATTGCTCAATTTTGCTTATTAGGTCACCATCTGTTTCATGAATCCATTTGATTATTTTTTCGACAGGACCACTTCCAACAGGAGCATAATCGTAAAAGTATTTACCATAATGAGTGAAGTCCGTACTAGCAATAATAAACACATCTCGTTTACTTTTTTGAACCGCATCAGCAATTGTATTTCCCACTTTCTCGCAAACGGAATATTTTGAAGAAGAAATTACTAAGGGAACAATTCGAAAATCGTGATTTTTCCCTAAAAACTGGAGAAAAGGCAATTGAACTTCAATTGAATGCTCGCCCATGTGGGCTTCAGTACTTTCGATTATGCAATTTGTCCCAGAATCTTGACTTTGCTTTAATAAAAGTTTGGCAAAAGGGGAGTCAATATTGCATTTTCCGAGAGGCGTTTCCCAAGCCCCCTCAACCATTAAAGCCGCACCTGGGAACTGCAACAGCCTATGTTTTGCACCAATTAGTAGGAATGTCTCAGGAAATCCATCCTCCGCACTGGCTTTGTATAAATGCGAAGCGATGGGTCCTGAGTAGATGAAGCCCGCATGAGGAGCTACACCCGCAATTAAATTCTTTATGCGCTTCGGATTAATAGAAGGAATCTGTCCCGCTCCATGTGGGTCAGCAAAAGCGGTTTTAATTGATTCTTCAAGAGCCACTTTCTCCGGTGGATAAAAGCCGATCGCAACAGGCTGCCGTATAAATCCCATTGTGTCACCCATAGTACATTTCACTCGGTGACCAAAAAGGTTTTTTCGCAGGTTATGTGCTGTCGGAGTGTGATTGAAATGGGTGAGCGCATAGATGAAGGAACAATGCGAGCACTCCGAAACTTAGGGTTGAGTAGTTACGAAGCTCGGGTGTATATCTCTTTGGTTAGAAATGGAGCTCTAACTGCAAGTGAAGTGAGTTCACATTCTCGGATTCCGTTTAGCCGTGTTTACGATGTATTAGCAGCTCTTGATAAAGGAGGATGGATAACCATTGAGCAGGGACGCCCTAAACGATATGTTCCAAAAAGCCCTCGCGAAACATCCAAGGCAGCGGTTCTCTCAGCTCAAGATCGTCTAGCGGAATGGGAACAAAGGGTCATTGAGAATCTACAACCTTTGTTTGATGAAAAAACGAAAATCTCTGCTCCAGAAGTCCACATTCTCCATGGATCAAATAATGTCCGAGCAAAGTTGAATGTTGCACTTGGACAAGCAGAACGAAGCGTTCTTCTTTCTTGGGGGATTATTAACGAAGAAGACATCGAGTTCATTAGCCCGACACTGTTACACCTTCGTGACCGCGGAGTTAAAATCCAAATCCTTGTATCTGAACAGACATTAACAGACAAAGTTAAACGACTAATCTTTGCAGTTGGCGAGGGACGGAAACGAAAAGAAATCTACGGTGGCGGCGCTATTATTGATGAAAAGCAAGCAATTATCATGCTAACAGCACAACCAGCTGAATCGCTAGCTATCTGGACAAGCCACACTGAATTAGGAGAATTAGCCAAAATATATTTTCTCTATCTCTATCAATCGGCTGAACCACTAACATGAGACTGCGTTATTTCGTTTCCTGAATCTCACTATGAAGCTTGTCAAGAAGAACAATTGCAACCCCCAAAGGAACTCGAAGTTGAATTGCAAGCTCTTCAGCAGTTATTTGGGGACGTTTGGGAAATATATTGGTTCGTGTATAATCAAGTAGATGGGGATAGAGTACCATGGATTTAACAGTCTCTTCTAAAATTAAAGGCCAATTTCGAGTTTCTGACGAACCAGTTTCTAATATTTCTATGACCTCTTCTTCTTTAGGTTCAGTCTCATTTTTCTTGGTAGGCTTTTTCTTTTTAAAATACTGATCTAATCCAAAACTCATATGAGTGTTCCCAATTGAGGACATTTAACACGAAAGGCTAATTAGGCTTACGGCGCTGGTTGTCTTGATGTCACGGGAAGGATTTTACATAATTCGATGCCCAAGATGTGGACGTTACACATATGCTCCCACTCGCCAAAAGACGCGATTATGTGTATATTGCCAACGAATTTTCAAAATTAACCCATTAAGTGCAGTGTTTGTAGAGGATGCAAATACCGCGAGAACCCGAGTAAAACTCTATCAAACAGGAAAACATCATAAGGAATTCATAGAAGCAATGGAGAAATCACGAGATAAAATCCACAATCTAATTCCAGATAAAAAAATAAATTTAGAACACCTGCAGGATTCGAAGCAAAGAATAAAAACAGCTTCGACCCGACACCAAGAATTAGAGCGGATTCTACATGAACATGCCCAAACAAGCCCTCTTGATTTACAGGTTTTAGAACAAGAGTGCCTTAAAGCTGGAATCCCTTGGGATTGGGCTACACAGCAAATTGAAACCCTCATTCGAACTGGTCATCTCATTTTACCTAAACCTTGGCAAGTCAGGTTAGTAATGGATGAAAATACATCAATCGATAAACAACTTAGAAAAGCCAGCCCTACAAAACTAGCACGCATAATTGGAACTATTCTACGTGATGCACAAATTTCCCTTAGCCACAAAGAACTGATCAAACGACTTGAAGACATAGTGGGACCCAGTGCGGGAATAGAAGAAGCATTGAATCTGCTAAGAAGCCAAGGCTATATCATCAAGACTTCAAAAGGAACCTACCAATGGACAGGGGATTAAACAGGACGTTTGGTAACTTTTAAACAATTATTCAACTAACATAAAGCGAAGATATTGCCCGCCGTTTACTATCTTGCCCGTCAATTGCATCGCCAGCATTCAGGCGAAGTAATAGATTATGTACTCATTCTCTGGCTCTATTCCAACCCCCATGAAACAAGGCGACGTACGCTGGCATCTCTACGTCATGTTCTAAAACACATTCCGGAATTTCAACGCCCTAACGGAAAACCAAATGTCACTGATAAGGAATTGAACCAAATTGTCTTTGCTGTGCTTCAAAGATTAAAAGAAAGAGGATTTGTAACCATATTTTCAAAGACTAATACGATGGCACAAGTTTCAATGACGGAAAAAGGTATAGAATTTGTACAAACACACCTTACACCAGAAGAAAAGCAATACCTTGAAGAAGCAGGCCACATTACGTAGAGAAAGGTGAACATCAAGCTTGAACATGAGCCTCGCCTAAAATATATTTAGGACCTATGTCTCATACATGGGGTAGTAATTTCCTGCGGAGACAAATGGATTTGGCGTCAAAGATCAGAGTAGAAGGAACCGTACGAACTGATCTGAAGACACCATCAGTATACCTAAAACAAGCATACCGTTTGTTTACTTCAAAGAAGGTTCGTCAGGATTTAATTCTTCCATCGCTTCGCATTCTAGCGAGCCATCTTGGAACTCAAGAAATTGGTCGCGAACCGGAAGCACTCTTTGCTGCAGTCACTTACATAGCATTCCGACATCCCAACACATACCCCAATCTTGTTCCTCGGAGTTACTTTTCAGCCGAATCATCAAAGATCACAAAACGACGACCAGCCGAACCTCTTTTTCATGAATCGTTTTCAGCTAAGGATTCGAGCATAGACTGGTATGCAAAACGTGTTGTCGAAAAACTAAATATTATTGTCCTTTATGACGAACGGGGTCTTCCATATTTTCTTGAAAGATCAGGACCAATCTATCGCCTAATTGATGGATTAGCCGAAGAAGCTGCTATTGACGCAGTTTTAACCTCGCAAATTAGTAGCCGTCCTGAACTTTTAGAACCGGTTATGAGTGGTCTATTGAATCGGATTTTTAATGTTCTACAGATTCTTCCAAGAGTGTTTTATAATTCGCTTTACGAGCTTTTAGCACCTCATGTAGAAGCATTGATTGAGAATTCTAAGTGGGTGTTAGGAATCTAACCGCGGTTTTCCATATGGGTTTTTACCTCTTCCACAACTGTACGTCCGGCAACTACTTGATCAATTGAGTGAACGGAAGCGCCACAGGCTTCGAGGGCACATCTAACCTCTTCAAATTCGAGGTTATCGCCTTCAACAGTTACTTTTATTGACTCCGTAGCAGAGTCGACTTCGACAAGGGCGACGTTAACACCAACGACGCCATCTATTTTTCCGACCAATGTTGCTATTTCAACAAGGTTCGGCATGTGTGGTTTGAGAACATCGAGAACGAGTCGTTTGATACCCGAAGGCATCTTAGGAATACACTCCCAGCAATTTTCATAAATAATTGCTTAGGTTTGTTAGGTTTGTGTAGGTTCTTGAATTTTTCTATTCAACAGAAGTATCCGCAGAAACTGAGCAAACTCCAATAGGTAGCGTTACCTTCGGTGCATGTCATAGATACTCTTCAATAAGCACTAATTCAGTTACTCATTCTCCGAGTCAAGGCGGTTCTCGTTAGTAAGATCCTATTCTCGACGTTTGACAAGCAGAACCACGACAGCACTACGACTACAACGATAGCTGCACCAACATATCGTGATTTGAGTCTATTAAATTCGTTATGGTCAGATTTTTCAAAGAGAACCACCATCTATGTGATGAGTGGAAATGGCATGGTGAAAGTCAAGCAGTTCGATAAGCTCCCCCCACACTTCGAACGAATCTATCAAGAAGTCGCCGACATCATGCGCTTGTGGGCTAGCGAACAGAAGCTTGTGCCAATCATCTACGATCTAAATGAACCGTATAGAGTTTCTGCCTCTGAAAACGCCATGGGTCGCAGTGCAATCACTACGTTTGGGTGTAACCGACCGAACCGCGAATTCCCGGAAGCTGACCCAATATGGGGCGACCCTAGTAGCAGTATACTGTTTGCGGACTTAAGTTTCCACCTCCACCTTCTGTATGGCACACTCCACATCAAGATGGAAATTCGGCACCAATCATTGGCTGAACCGGGAGTACTCCTCGCGGAAATGCTCGAACAGCATCTTAGAAGCTGGCTCCCACCAGAGATTTCTCTCCACGAAATAGAAGTTGAATACAAATTCTAATAATAATCCTGGGTCGTGGAGTTCTTTAGTTTAAAAATGAATAACTGATAGTACTTCAAAGAAGGGACAAACAGAATTTCAGCTAATGTTAAGATCTGGCATCCTCGTATTGGTGAATTTGGTATTAAGGAAAAAGAACACCTTCACCTTATTATTGACAGTGAATACCCCGGTATCAAACGTAATCGACGGTTTCATAGGTTACTTGAAAATGCTGAGCTGCATTTCGACCTCGTAAAAAAGCTAAGAAATAAAAAACATCTGAGATTTGGGTACTTAACTAATCTTGCCCGGAAAACCTGTAGAACTAGGTCTCTTGAGGCTCAATTGGTTCTTATAACGGCTTATATAAAGAAGGCTCGTCGACCTCGCTTATACCAACTCCTTGAAAATGCCTTTTCTAAGACCGAAGCTCTTGCTAAAATTACTGAGATAAATCGGGAAAATAATGGTATTTGCTCTATTAATGACCTTATGGGTCGTCTAAAATCCTATTATCATTTCCAGGAGTTAACTGGGCTATTCGGTTATCAACATCGTCTCACTCAAGTTGAAAAATACTTTCATGCAATTGAACTATTCAAAGAGGGAGGAAATATTGCAGATATTGCTAAAGAAATCGGGAAAGATCGTGGGTTTGTGAGAAAATGGTTACTAAACAAGATAAGGCCTGATTTAGTCAACCTTGCCCGGCAAATACCCACTGAAGAAGTTGAACCTGGACATAAATGGTTACCAAGAACATTGAAAGCTGGACACGGTTTTGAACCTACTAATTTCATACAGGTTCCTGTAAAAATTACTAATTGGAACCAAATTTGTAAAGTTCTTGATCTGCTGACACCAATAATCACAGAAGAAAGACACTATTTTTGTGAACAATTTGGCGTCACAAGTAAAGAACAAGCCTTTGCTTATGTTTTAGGAATGATGGTAAGTGACGCAAGTAAACCGAATAATAGCCATGCATCAACAGGAATAACTCTCCGCCTTTCGAAATCGTATAAATGGAGTAAACAGGTAATCGAAGCTACTTGCTTCTATCTTTCTCAACTTGGAATCTCTTTCAGCTATTCTGAATCTGAATTAGAATATTTGTGTGTTTCTGGGGTCTCTCCATTGATTACTTGGATAATGCGAAGCTGCCTTAGCATGGGACCAAAGAAACTGACTACTTACGACCCTATTAGAGCTGACTGGCTAATCGATGCTCCCTATGAAGTCCGTTTAATGTTTCTACAGAGTATTAATGATGGTGATGGTTATGCGAGTACCCAATCACAAGTTCTAGGCAATGCCTGCGGACCAAATAAACATCTTGTTATGAAGCTATTGAAAAAATTCGGAATAATATCGCGCGGAAACGAAATCGAAGTAGTTATTGTTAATGCAGAAAGCCTCCTTAAGGCCATAACTTTGCCTTTTTTCTTGCATGCCTCCGGACGCCAGGTTAAGGCAGAAAAGGTTGGTGAGATGATTAAGTTAAGAGCTACGAATATAAGACAACCAATACCTGATGGTGTTTCTACGATAATATTGAACCTTTTGAACAAGGGGAAATCATGCGGAGAAATCGCTGAAACAATTTTTGATGAATATGGTCTTTCCTATCCCAAATGGAAAATCTACTATAACATAAGAAAAAAATGTTGGAAAAAATAGAGAACTCGCCTAATTCTTTTCACTTTATTTCAAAAGATCTACTCGGTGTGGACCCTAAACAAGTCGATATCTCCTTGCATCTGTGTGAGGAATTCCCGAGTTGATCTTTCAACGTCTCGAGATTGCGTAATATATCGTCCAACAACGATGATATCGGCTTTAGCTTTAAGGGCGGCATCAATATTGTCTGGACGTATACCTCCAGCCACGGATATTAGTAATCGTTTGCCTTTGAATGCCGTTTTTATAGCCTTTACGACGGCCCATTTATGGTCTGCACGACCCTCTGTGTCAATTCCCCGATGCATAATAACGACATTGGGTGGCATTTTCAGACTCTGGAGCTTTACAATGGGGTCTTCTACGTTCATCATATCAACAAAGGAATAAATCCCAAGCCGGTTGGTTTCATAGATGAATTGATCAATTGTATCCACTGAAGCCAATCCTGCGACGACAACTGCATCGGCGGATTCATCAAAGGCTAAATCGACTTCAACCTTTCCTACATCTAGTGTTTTGAGATCAGCAACAAGGAATTTGTCTTTCGCTACTTCACGGATGTCACTGAGCACTGCAGTGCCGTAGCGTTTGATGAGGGTGGTCCCCGCCTCTAAAATGATGTTATCGCTTCGTGGTAAGGCTGTGATAATCTTCTTTGTCTTATCAAGGCTTGGAATATCCAATGCAATTTGTAAATACGGTGGTCGCCATAATCGCGGTACTCGAAAACCCATGATTGGGTGGGTTGCTCGATCTTTGTCATACATGATTTTGTCCACCGGGGGATAATTGGAAAGGGCACGCTGAATCGACAGCTTGGTCGCAGCATAATTATAATGATAAATCCTTCGGTAATCTTTTGCGTCGGGGTGAATGAACACGCTACAAATGACTACCCATTCATCCGCTTTTGCCTTTGGAATTATTCCCTCTTCTAAAGCGTCAGCCACGGCTTTCGCTACTGCTGCTTGTGCCGGACCAAAGATTTTCTCTGCATCACCCATATCTTTCACAGTAACTTTGGGGATAATGAGTGTATGCGGTTTAGGTGGCAGATTCGGTCGAATTACTGCTAACAATGGCGAATGACCATGAGACACATTGGTCATTCCATGAGCAAAGGCCGTTCCAACTGGTCCCGATTTTTCGCCTATGATGAGGTCTATATGAGCAATTTCGTTTCCTTTACCTACGAGGGCTTCACCAACAAGATATACCATTAATCGTCGTCCCCAGTGATGATATCAAATTCCATAACGCTTCCATCCGTTATAATAACGTTTTGTGACAATACCGAAGGTGAAGTGTAGGAAAGCAATTCACCCTTTTTTACCTTACCAAGATATTTCTCGTTGGAAAAGTAGGTAATGGTTGACCCAGTTTGGATCGCCTGTTGCTTGATAGGTATGAAGCCTCCATCCTTCTTTCTGATATTCGGATATTGTCTTAGCAATGTTCCTATGATGGTTTACTTGTACACAAACATATTCAAAGTCGAAATCTTTCAAGAGCAATTCACCTATAGAGTTTTCAAAGAAATTCGAATAAAAGGATTATCAGCTACTACTGAAGCGGAGTTGAGTAAAAAGAAATCCTGATGAAGTGTTTTTCTTATAAATATGATTAATTTTAAGTAAAGAGACAATGAATGTAATCAGACCTAATCAATTTTAGGAGCCTGAAGTTATGGAAACTGATGAACAAAGCGAAGCGCGAATGAAAAAGTTTCTACAAAGACATTGGAAAATGACGATAGTGATGGCTGTTTATCTCGTGGTAGCCATAATTGTGGCATTTTTGGTATTTCTCAAGGTAGCAGTAGATGCACAAATACTAGGTTTTGTGCCGGTGACACTTGGATTATGGACCGTTGGTATTGTATTCATATTTTGTATAACTGTGATAATATGGGAACTTGCCTTTGTGGCAAGTTGGGCAATTCCGATAGCCGTGATAACAATTTTTCTATGGTATAGAAAACTTCCAGAAGAAGAACGAAAAGAATACGAAGGGCCGCGACGCGGTGCAGAAACTGGTGGCAGCGGTGGTTTTTCGGGTTTCGTTTCATTGATATGGCTAGTCATTGTGTGGTTTACTGGTCGGTGGAACCTTACCTTTCAAACATGGCCACTCAATGATTGGATATTCACATGGATAGCAGCATTTCTGTGGGCCTTATTACCTGTTTGCATTGGCGGACTAGTATACTTAGGCTGGGTGATGCTAAAAGATAAGAAAGAAGAATCCTAAAATTCACTCTTTTTAGGAATCTTTTTTCATTCCTTTTTTATTAGATAATATCTTACTAGTCGGATTTCGATTGATTCTATTGCTTGAACTCAACGAAAAATTAGCTGCAACTTGGTTTTTACCGATTCTGCTGTTTCTTCTCTGGGGCTTGTTTATTACTATTCTTACGACATTATTCATTTGGATAGGGGTTCTGAAGCATGGAATGAAGCCAGAAACTATTTTGAGAAAGCTTGGAAGATTGCTTTCAAGAAACTAGAAACGGTAATCACCAACCTAGGCAAAACTCGGGTCCCTATCAGTTCTGTATCTAATAGCTAAATTGTCATAATACCTTTTTCCAGATTTTACAATAAACATTGTATTCGTATGAGTTAGAATATCTGTTGTTAATCTTCAAAATGAACAAAATGGGCAATTTTTTTGACCAAAGTAATACTAATTTGTATTTTTTATAGAAATGAAATTAAACCAGAAAATGAAGTTGTCTAAAATGGCACAACCACGTGTTCTAATAATCGGCTGTGGACAAATGGGGCGCGGAATCAGTCGAATGCTTCGCCTAGAGCAAAAACGGCAAAATGAACAATTTGAACTTTGGGTTTATGATCCTAATAAAGTTGCAGAACAAAGGTGTGTACAAGAGCTTGAAAATGGTTTTACCAATGCCAAAATTCAAAGGCTCCGCACAATTGAATCTTCAGTCAATTATTCCAAATTGACAAAAATCATGAAAGAGGTTCAAGTGCAACCAGAGCGAGTAAGAAAAATTATCTCAATCATGAGAGGACCAATAAGCAAACTGCAGCCTCGTATCATAATAAATACAGCTACGTATTTTGCTCATAAGATCTACGTCCCTTTGGCGATCGAGTTAGGTATTGATTATATCGATCTTGGACAAGGAGTTTCATCAGTCAAAGAACAGCGTGTTATGGAATCATTAATTATAAAACAAGAAAGTGGTTCGCGAATTGTTCACGAAAGTGGTCTTGCACCAGGATTAGCTAATATCATTGCCGCAAGTTTGTATGAGCTAGCTGTTAAAGCTACCCCAAATGAAATGATACATTCTCTTCAAATGCGAGTAGGAGGGCTACCCCAACATACTACAAAGGGCGGAAACCTCCATTATGGTCCAACATTTTCAGTTGAAGGTCTTTTATACGAATATGAAAATGTTGCATATGGAATTCGAGATGGAGTTCTAATAACACCGACTACATTTTCCCAAAAAGAATTCTGGGAGGATTCTGATCTCGCTCCAATTCCATTTGGTGTGATGCCATTTCTTGTGAAATCAGTTGAGATTCAAAGTATTCTCAAGAATCGTGTACAGGAAAAGTTCATTGAAGAATCCAAGGGAAATTTCTACTTAAAGGGATTTCAAGCAAGACCAACCGCCGATGGAACCTCGCGAATGTGCTTTGATGACCTTTACCGCTCTAAAGTGAAAAACTTGGAATATAAAACCTTACGATTTATTCCACATTATCAAACTTGGAGTCGATTGAAAAAGGAAGAAACCCTTGAAAATTTACTCCAAAAGTGGAAAGCTAGAATAAATGACCCCGAAGTGGCTGGATTTCCTGATATGGCATTACTTAGAGTTTGGGTTCAATCAGCAGCAATAGACCAGCCCGCTAAAGTTGAAATCCTTGCGCTCCACGATGATTCTGAAGTTGAAGAGTCTCAGGCTTTTACAGCGATGCAACATCTAACAGGTTGGCCAACCGTTCTTCTAACCCTTGCACTTCTTGGTGTTCCATCAGGTTCAACGGCAGGTAATAAATCTGCATTGTTCCGTGATTTGGAAGATTTAACAGGTGCAAATCGAAGAATTGGCAGTGTTTTACAAATTGGTGGAATTGTCACTCCCTACGACTTGGTGAATGGAAGAGAAATGTTGAAGATGCTATCGGACTCGGAACGAATTCCCCGCTTTGAGTATAGAGTTCCACAAGAATGGAATTAACCATTTAATTTCAAACTAAATGAGGTTCAGTAAGTCAAACGCAAGTAAATCCAACAATTTTTCTTGACCAAAACTTTATACGCAGTAAATCCCTCTTGGATTTCACTCGAATCCTTATGAGTTTGGAGGTGTTATGCATGACAACTAGTCAAGACGGGGTTGGCTGCGAAATCCTCCATGAAAGACAGCTTCTTTGATGATTTGAGTTTAACGCAGCTTCAAGAGCATTTTTTACAGCATCTAGCTTCGACTTTCGCTCAGCTTGCCAAGACACGGCTAACTGATAAGCAACGATTCCTGTTATTTGCGACACAGCAAGCGCTTCGTTATCATCCGAACCTCTCTCCGACCGCTCTTGCAGACTATTTAGCACGCAAATGGCAGCTGCCGCTCAGTACAACCAAATTTAACTTGAATGTTCTCAAAAAAGCCGGTCTGCTAAAGAAAAGCTCAACAAAAAATGGAAGAAACACAGTCTGTCTTTCATTTGGCGGGCAACTCCTTATCCAGCTTCTCTCTGAACCCAATACAGAGTAACGAAGCTCCTAGTAGCATCATGGGGACTACATTACGTAGACCCCATGGTTCTTTTTCTTTCTTATAATTTAGAGGCTACCAGTTGAGTTAGCTCAATTAATCGTGTACTGAATCCCGCTTCGTTATCATACCAAGAAACAACATGGGCGAAGTTGTTGTCAAGAATCGCCGTAAGATCACTATCAAAAATTGAAGAATGAGTATTTCCAATGATGTCGGTTGATACGATTGGGTCTTCATTATATTGTAGAATTCCTTTAAGGTGGGTATTGGCAGCTTTACGGAAAATCTGGTTTATTTCATCTTTTGTAGTTGATTTTTCAAGTTCAACGCTAAGATCAATTATTGAGCCGTCGGGAACTGGTATACGATAGGACATGGCAGCCATTTTGCCTTTGAGTTGTGGAAAGAGACGAATTATCGCATTCGCTGCTCCAGTAGTAGTGGGAATGATGTTTAGGGCGGCGGCACGAGCGCGTCTATAATCCTTGTGGATAGCATCAAGAAGATTTTGGCCTAATGTGTAACCGTGGATGGTTGACATGAAGCCATGCTTAATCCCAAAATTTTCGAGTAGAACTTTGATAATTGGAGCGAAACAGTTTGTTGTACAGGACGCATTTGAGATGATATGGTGTTTGGTTGGATCATAGGTATTGTCATTGACCCCTAGGACAAACATAGCATCCTCGCCTTTTCCAGGTGCTGAGATGATGACTTTTTGTGCACCCGCTTGAAGGTGTAAAGCGGCTTTGTCGCGATCCCGAAAAACACCAGTGGCTTCGATAGCGATATCAATACCCAATTGTTTCCATGGGAGCTTCGAAGGATCTCGTTCTTGGAATAGTTTAATCGAGTGATTATCGACGATTAGTTCTTCTTTGGCAGTTTCGATTGAACCGTTGTATCGTCCATATATTGAGTCATAACGCAAGAGATGGGACAAAATTTGAGAATCGCCTAAATCGTTGGCAGCAACGAGTTCAACGTCTTTGGCGTGGATGACTCCACGAAGGAAGTTTCGACCGATTCGGCCAAGACCATTGATGGCAACTTTTACAGCCATAAAGTATCCCTCCACGGGGATTGCCGATTCAATATTTCATGGCTATAAGTGTTTCCGCGTTTCTTGCTTTTTTTGGATGAAAAGTATATAGTACCTATTAAAAACAGACGCTCAAGATTCGTTGGTAATTTGTCCAGTGATGCTTTGAGGTAAAGGCTCACGGGCTAGAAGGTAGATAACTGAAAGAATGAACAAATCAAAATCTGAGAGATCATCAATATTAGCCCAAGGAGTTGATTCAAGTGTAACACATAGAACAAGAGGCTCTTTGCCTTCTTTCAAAGCGTATACGTGCCCCATTTTTAAATCGACTTCGAAGGTTGCCTCTTCTCGTTGGATGACCATTCGATTACCACGAATTTTGAAGCCTTCGGAGAGAAGAATCTGTTTCAACCCTTCGAGGTTTCGATTTTGCGTAGGTTTCGGCTTGCCCGTTATCTGAAGATCTCGTTTTCGCCGAAGATCTAGCATCCATTGTTCATTTTGTGTTTCATCGTTTCCTTGCGGTTTTGGAGAAGGTTTTTTTGAACGCGAAGACGGATTGATGGAAATACACACTCCCCGTACATAGTGTTAATTGTCCTGTGATTTTAAGTGGATATACAGAGAAAGTTGAGGGGGTTATCACATGAATCCTCCGATATTGGCTGATGCTTTTGCAATTTCGATGTAAGCGCCTTGTACATCGCCTTGAGGAGAAACATAAGCTATAACATAGCCCTTGTCACGCGCGGCAGTGATAACAATTGATCCTTGACCACGAACATTAGTGGCTACTAGGTGATGATCAGTGGCTTGGATAGTGCTATACTTCACCCCTTGAATCGTTATACTAGGAGGTTTGCTCTGAATGGCTGAAAGGATTTCAGCCCCCGGGACCGTCCAGTTTGGTGTCGTGAAAAGCACAGTTCCATCACTTCTAACAACAGAAACAGCCATTATTGTATTATCGACTTGTTGCATGTAGTTGACCCATGCTTGAATATTATCAGACATTTTTGTGCCTACACCTCTCACTGCCAGATTACAGATGGTTTAATAAGACATTTTTGAAATCGCTTACTAAAAGGTTCTGGCAGATAGCTATGTTAGAGTCGCATAATAAGGGAACCTTACTAAGAATTCGTGTGAAGCCGCGTTCGAAAAAGCAGGCAATTTTACTTGAAGGAGAAAGTGTTTGCAGTGTTTATGTAAAAGCAGCACCAACGCGTAGTCAAGCAAACATCGAAGTTATAAAACTCATAGCAAATAAGCTAAGAATTCCACGTCATTGTATTCGAATCATTTCAGGTGAAAAAAAATCAACAAAGATTCTGCTCATTGAGGGAATGGATTCACAGTCAGTATTAGCTGCATTAAGGTGATTACTGCTTATTTTGTGATTTTTTTCTGAGCCTCATAAGCTGTGATGATATCCTCAGTAGATGTCGCCTCTTCAGGAGATTTGTCGTCTCGCCAAGTGCCATCAAATCGAGGAAAGCGGATAGCTAATCCTTCATTTGGGGCAACTTGGTTAAAAGCACAGGTGTGTATTGGGCTTCGTGTTATTTCATCACCAACTACCTGAAACACTAAAGCTGGTTTGAACCACACGTCAGCTTTCATTTTTGAATCAACTAATGCATCCTTGTGTCCAAGTAAGTGTGGTTCAAGTCGTTTGGGTAATTGTTCTAGTTCTTCATCACTGAAACCAGATCCTACCTTGCACACGGTTTTGAATTCACCACTTTCCTCATCGCGTACAGCAGCCAGAAGGGCGCCATAAGTCTTTGCACGGCGACCCCTACCCCAGAAGGCTCCAACAACTACAAGGTCAATAGGTCCTATTGCCTGAGCTTGATATGATTCTTTGAGTTTCACCCAAAGCCAACTCCGAGCTCCTGCACGATATATTGAATCTGAACTTGTGGATTTCACGATTAGACCTTCCCCACCATGATCAATTGATTCGCGAAACATGGAATTGATTTCAGAGGTGGTAGAGTGTCTTTGTGCAGGAACCAGACGTGCATTCTCACTTGGGGTAACAATTTGCTCAAGTTGGTTTCGACGAAGCAGATATGGTTGCTGGGTGAGGTCATTGCCGTTTTCAAATAAACAGTCAAAAAAGAATATTGCAATTGGAATTTGTTTGACCATTTCATCGATTTTATATTTTCGTCGCCGCCGCATAAGAACTTGGAAGGGTAATAGTTTCTGAGGGTCTTTCTTATCGACTGCTACTGCCTCACCTTCCACAATACACTGTTCCGCTTTTAGTTTCGTTTTTGCGATGCGAACAATATCCGGATACATAGATGTAATTTGTTCGAGCCGTCGAGAAAATATTATTACTTTTTCATGGTCTTTATGAATCTGCATTCGCTCTCCATCGATCTTCCATTCACTTGCAAGTTTACCTTCCAATTTTTCAATGATTTCATCTGGGGTCGAAAGTTTTTGAGCCGCCATCATGCGAATTGGTTTTCCCACTGTAACTTTTACATTCTCTATACTTTGAAACCCCTCGTATGCGATAAGCCCTGCGATATATCCCAAATCACTTGATATGTTATAGGCACGCTCTATTGTGTCCCGGTATTGTTTTCCACCAGCAAAAGCTAAAGCAAGCGCGTCGATGACAGTCATTTCTGCAATACCTAGTCTTAAACTCCCGGTAACGGTTCGAAGTAAATATCGTGCTTCAAGAGGGACAGCAGCATTAATTAAGCCTGCTAAGGTGCGGATTTTAAAATCAGCACTTCCTGAACCTTTTGCTGATGCGATTTTAACCAAGGATTCATAGACATGTTGGATAGAGAGAGGTCTTTGGAAAAGCGCGGTTTGCTGTTTTGCTTTTAACAATTGCTCACAAGCGATTCCGATATCTCCGGTTGCGTTAACAGTTTTAATTACCTGTTTATTGCTTATCCCCAAGGCTATTGCAATTGCATTAATAGCCATTTTTTCTGCTATCCCAATTTCGGGTAGTCCTGTCCAATCGGGATAGAGTTTACCTTGTGTTAAATAAACAACTCGTCCTAAAGTTTCTGCGCTAACCGTGTCAGCTAGTTTCGTTAGAAGGCTGGCTAGGATGTCAATCATTTCTAGCCGTTTGGTGGTGTTTTCTAGCTGATTGTAATACAGACAAAGCTCACGATACAGCAATTGTTCTCGCCAATATTTTAGGTACGTAATCAGACAAAAAGATACTTACACCACTAGACAACACCAACGGAACCCTTTTGCCTTTTGGCTCTATATCTGAAAGGACGATGACCCGTTGTGTTATTTGCCAGCAGAAAACAGGTTTAGCGGAAGTTCTCCCTGTATGTGCATCTTGCATACGATCCGCGCCTGATGAGATTAAAGAAATTGTCCAGAACGCCCATAAATGGCGTTCTTATCTATTTGAATTACCAGAAACTATTCCTCAAATGAAAAACGGGATTCGATGTAAGATCTGTGCAAATCAATGTCGAATTCCTCCTGGAGCTCTTGGTTACTGTGGGTTACGAAGTAATCAAAAAGGGCGTTTTGAACAAAAAGTCTCGGCCACTAGGGCACTAATGCACTATTATTTGGACCCTCATATTACAAATTGTTGCGGATCATATTTCTGTCCTGGTGGAACGGGAATAGGTTATCCTAAATGGGCAAAGAAACCACGGGCAGAATATGGTTATTCAAATCTTGCAGTCTTTTTCTATGGATGTAGTCTGGATTGTTTGTTTTGCCAAAATGTATCCCATAAAAAAATTGATCAAGGAAGTTCAGTAGAATTAGATGATTTTCTTTATGTTATTGAACAAAATTCGAAGATATCTTGCGTGTGTTATTTCGGTGGTTCACCAGAACCTCAACTACCGTTTACAATACGTGTTATGGAAGCATGTAAAACACGCTTTAAAAATCGGTTACTCCGACAATGTTTCGAAATGAATGGCCAAGGGAAACCTGCCGTAATAAAAAAGATGGGAAAGTTAGCTGAGGACAGTGGTGGAATTATTAAATTTGATTTAAAGGCTTATTCGGATTCAGTATATCAGGCCCTCTGTGGTAATTCAAAAAAGGCGAGTTTTGATAATTTTACAATGCTTGCTGATAATCTTTGTTTTGACGACCGTGATTATCCTCCATTGATGGCAACCACCCTTCTTGTTCCCCATTATATTGATGAATATGAAGTGACTCAGATAGCTCGATTTCTTAAAGACCTCAATCAACCGAGCATTGAGTATAGTCTTTTGATATTTCATCCGCGCCATCTAATGCGTGATTTGACTTTTACGCCATTAAAACAGGCTCAACGTTGTTATGATGCTGTCAAACGTGAACTTGGTAAACCACCCCACATTGGAAATATTGGTTTACTTGGTGGGCGGCTCCAGTTGTAATATAGAAATCTCGGTAAGAACTAGAGAAATGCTTATATTGAAGCGCAAAGTGCAACATCCTTACTTTTATTCAAAGAGGTGACCCACCATGGCACTCGGTGGAACCCCCGTACTGTTACTTAAAGAAGGTACAAAGCGAGAACGTGGCCGCGATGCACAACACAATAACATAATGGCGGCCGTAGCAATAGCAGAGGCTATTCGAACAGCCCTTGGCCCAAAAGGACAGGATAAAATGCTGGTTGATAGCTTTGGTGATGTTACAATTACTAATGATGGAGCTACTATTCTAAAAGAAATCGATGTTGAACATCCTGCTGCTAAGATGATTGTAGAAGTAGCTAAGACCCAAGATGATGAAGTGGGCGATGGAACCACTTCTGCTGTCGTTTTGGCTGGTGAATTACTTAAACAAGCTGAAATGCTGATTGACCAAAAGATTCACCCCACAGTCATTGTGGAAGGATATCGAAAGGCGACGGAGAAAGCTCTTGATGTTTTAGATTCCATTGCTGTGAATGATTCAAGCGATGCGATGCTCAAGAAGGTCGCGATGACGTCCATGCAATCAAAGGTCGTATCTGAGTTTCGGAAGTTCTTAGCTGATTTAGCTGTTACTGCCATCCAACGCATCACTGATACAATAGATGGTACTAAACGGGCTGATATTGATAATGTCAAGGTTGAGAAGAAACAAGGTGGTACGATTCGCGACACCGTCTTCATTGAAGGGATTGTACTCGATAAGGAAATCGTTCATCCTGGAATGGCCAAAGTTGTACAGAACCCCAAAATTGCTCTTATTCAAAGTGCGTTTGAAGTGGAAAAAACTGAGTTCACAGCTAAAATTGATATTCGTGAAGTATCCCAGATGCAAGCATTCCTTGATGAAGAAGAGCGAATGTTGCGGGAAATGGTTGCCAAGGTCAAAAAAGTTGGTGCTAATGTTGTTCTTTGCCAAAAAGGCATTGACGATGTAGCTCAACACTTCATGGCACAGGAAGGCATTGTTGCTGTTCGAAGAATTAAAGAAAGCGATATGGAGAAACTAGCCCGTGCTACAGGTGGAAAACTAATTTCAAACCTTGATGATCTTTCAAAGAAAGATTTAGGAACAGCTCAACTTCTCGAAGAACGAAAGATTGCCGATGACAAAATGATCTTTGTTGAAGGATGTAAGAACCCGAAAGCGGTTAGTATTCTTCTTCGAGGAAGCACTGACCTTGTCGTCGATGAAGCTGAACGAGCCTTACACGATGCACTTTGTGTAATTCGAAACGTTGTTGAGGATGGACGAGTGGTTGCAGGTGGCGGTTCACCTGAAATCCATGTCGCCGGGCAACTTTTAGAGTATGCAGAACGTTTTCCTGGTCGTGAACAATTAGCTGTCATTGCTTTTGCCGAAGCGATGGAAATAATTCCCAAGACCTTAGCTGAAAATGCAGGTCTTGATCCTATTGATATCATTACCGATCTTAAAGCGCGTCATGAAAAGGCAGAGGTCGCTGCCGGCGTTGATGGGCTTAAGGGTAAAGTAGGCGATCTCGCAAAAGCTAATGTTTGGGAACCTTTAATTGTCAAGCGTCAAGCCGTTAAATCAGCAAGCGAAGTCTCACAAATGCTTCTTCGTATTGATGATGTAATAGCCTCAAAAGGCATGGAAGGCGGCGGTGGTCCAGGCGGACCCCCTGGCGGCGAAGACTTTGAAGACTAAGAAAGCATACTAAAAGGGGCGGAAAATGTGGCAAAGAAAGGACCTGAAATCGGTCCTAAACGAATGACCCGATACGAAAAATCCCGAGTAGTGGGAGCTCGTGCCCTTCAAATATCCATGGGTGCCCCAATTCTTACTCGTATTTCTTCGAATTTCCACGATCCGATACGAATAGCTGAATTGGAATTACAAAAACGAGTTCTCCCAATTACTATCAGACGGAAATTACCCTCGGGAACATTCGAAGATGTCGCACTAATTGACCTTGTCGATTAGCTCACTCCGCTCTAAATTTCTTTTTCTCATAAGCTTGCAGAATAATGCCTGTTTAGAATGCACAGTTATCTGTACTTAGACAGGGGAATGCAGGTGCTTCTTTTAAATCATCGAAACGCTTTTTGCAATTAAAAAACAGGCATTGTAATTCGTCATTATGGTATCTCTTGTTATGTGTTGAATATGAAACGGTTTCTAGCCTTCGATGAGCTGAAATCACTAAGCTATGAATAAATTGAAGCTATGCAGAATCGAAAATTCCGCGCTTTTATCCGCTACCAGATTTATCCGAATCATCCTTTTTATCGGCGGCTATTCAAAAAACACAAGGTAGACCCCTTTGATCTTACATTAATTTCATGGATTTAGATACGCTTTTGAAACAGGCTGGAGATCTGAAATTCCAAGAAATCGTAGATTCTCGCGTGAAACCAGCTTAACAAGCACTTCAAAAAATGGAGCCTCGGGCGGGGATTGAACCCGCGACCAGCAGCTTACTCGACAACACGATTTCAGAATTTACGAGGCTGTCGCTCTACCACTGAGCTACCGAGGCACTGTACATGGGTTGAATAGGGACACCCAAAAAGATTTCGACACTGTTGTGAATAGTAGAATGCGAAGGGATTGTTCATGTCAAAAAAACATACCACACTACGCGAACTTGGAGAAAGAGGACTAATCCGTTGGTTTCAGGATTTGATTACTCCTTACGATGAAGCACTTCTATCTGGTATGGAAGATGCCGTGGCTGTTCCTTTGAATGGAGTTGCTCTTGTTGTAAACAGTGACATGCTCGTAGAATCAACGGATGTTTTACCAGGAATGACAGCTAGTGAAATTGCATGGAAAGCGGGGGTGATGGGACTAAGTGATTTAGCGGCAAAAGGAGCAACACCGTTAGGGGTGATGGTATCTTTGGGTCTTCCCGCAGATACCCCAACGAATTTTGCGGCGGCTCTCGTTGGAGGATTAAATTGTGTTTTTCGTGAACATGAAACATACTATCTGGGTGGAGATACAAACCAATGTTTGGAACTCGTGATTGATTGTACTGCAATAGGTAAGGCACCTCGACATCAAATTCTTCGAAGGAAAGGAGCGAAACCAGGTGATTTGATTGCTACCACGGGTGATTTCGGGTATACTGGGGCTTTGTTTGAAGCTTTGTTACGGGGGCATTCGAAACCTACCAAGCTTGTTGATCAGATTCGGGAACAGGCACTTCATCCTAAGGCGCGAATAAAAGAAGGAGTAGCATTATCTCGTGCTGGAATTGTGTCTGCATCCATTGACAGCAGTGATGGGTTGGCATGGTCATTACATGAACTCGCCGCGGCTAGCCGCGTTGGAGTCGAAATAGACAACTTACCAATTCCTGAAATTTGTAAAAAGTTTGCTGCAGCAAACAAATTGGATCCGATTGATCTTGCACTTTACGGAGGTGAAGAATTCGAACTCATCGTAACCTTACCTGCTCAAAAGTTGGAAAAAGCATCGAAAATTATTCAACAAGCAGGTGGATCTCTTACTCCTATTGGTAAAATTGTCGAAGAGCCTGACAAAGTCTTACGAATTAATGGAGAAGAGAGAGTAATTGAACCAAAGGGATATGAACATTTTCGTAAAAGATGAAATGGCGGGCTCGGGGGGATTTTCGGATACATATTCGCATACTTTCGAACCCCCGACAATCGGGTGTCTCCAATACAATTGGATTAAGAGCCCGACGCTCTGCCTGGCTAAGCTACGAGCCCGTGATTGAGCATTTTTTTCTACCACTGATTTTAAAACTTTCTGCATAAGAGACAAGCCCTAAGATTTTATAGTTGCATGTATAGAAAGGCAAACAGGATGACGAAAAAGCGAATTGTTATTACTGGAACCTTCGATATTCTTCACCCCGGTCATGTTTTTCTGATTATGGAGGCGGCAAAGCTAGGTGAGGTTATTGTAGTTATTGCTCGTGATGAAAATGTAATCCATACGAAAGGGCATCCTGCTATTGTTCCCGAAAAACAGCGTCTCTTTATGGTTGAAGCTTTGAAAGGTGTTTCAAAAGCAGTTTTGGGTAACCCTGGTCGTGATTTTGTAAGCATCATTGAAGAATTGAATCCAGATGTTCTCATGTTGGGTCCTAACCAAAAGTTCTCATTAGATGAAATTCAGAAGCGATTAAAAGGAAAAGGATTTTCGACTCAGGTAATTCGGTTAGAAAGATTGTATGATGAATTTCAGCTGAACAGCACAACCCGGATTATTGAGAAGGCCTTTGCAAAACAGAAAGATCGAATTTCACAGTGACAACATCATCATCCGAAACTTCGAGTTTTTCACGAAGACAAATAGGAGCAATGATTTCAACGACATTTGGATGATGGTGAGTGCGTTCAATCAACAAGACAGTAGCTTTTTGTTCACCATTTACTGTTGCAGGATAACATATAACTGGTCCAAAACTTCTATCCCCAGTTACGAATCCAAAGATTTTGATACCAACAGTTGCTTTAAGCAGCTGAAATTCGTCCACGTCTGTTTCGGCTAATAGTTGAATATTTAGTGTTCCGGGGTACGGATTGTAACCTAACATTTTTCTGAATTGTTTTCGGTAGCCTTCTAAACGGATATAGTATGCGCCTTCACCTAGCCCTGTGAAGACTCGTCCTCTAAAACTTCGATATCGTTTTTTGGCTATAGCTATTTCTAGGATGGACTGAACTTTGGCTAATTTCGATATCCCCTTGGGTTCTAGGCGAATTAGTTGTCCGCGATTATCAAGAACCCGGCGAATGAAACCCCTTCTTTCCAGGACATAAAGTCTTCGTGAAGCTGTTTGTTGACTAATCTGTAGAAGCTGAGCTAGCCGTGAAGTTGATGTTCGAATATCGGTAGAAACAGCGCCAAGTTGAGCCAATGCCAAAAGAGTAAACCAAAGCTGTTCTTTCAAGTGTATCATCGCATATTTTTTAATTTAAGTCGTGCCTCAGTTGCCATGCGGTGTGCAAGACGCGTGGGTTCAGGAAGGCGATACTTACTAACGCATTGTTGGGTCATTTCAACAGCAGTTGCTAATGATATTCGATGCCCAACACTGACATAAATTGGGTTGCACCCGTATCTTGTAAATAGCCTTGCACCAAGTACTTCACCATCGAGAATTATTGTTTCAAACGGTTTAGTATTGAGTTGGATGGTTCCACACAGTAAGCTTTTCGCCACTCCTATTGTGGGCACATTTCTTAAAATGCCAAAATGACTAGCCGCACCAAGTTTTCGGGGGTGTGCTCGACCATGTGCATCAACAAAACAAAGATCAGGTTTAGTTGAAAGTGCATTATAAGCCAACGAAAGTGGGGGATATTCCCGGAAAGATAGGAATGTGGGAACATATGGAACTGTTGATTTGGTATACACAATTTTTTGTTCTATTAGATTTAGATCTGGAAAGCTAAGTATGACAGCGACTCCAATGGCTGTCTGATCAAAATAAGAGACGTCTAAACCGCATACCGTAAGAGGTGGATTAGGGAATGCATCTTCTTCAATAAGGCATTTAACTAGACTTTGTTGAACTTGCCGGGCTCTTATAGTAGAGAACTTGTTTGGCAGGGATGATAGCCCTCCTTTATTTTCCAAGCGATTTTTGTAAAGAGAATATTCCTGCAAGTAACCGACGGTTTTCAACAGCTGTACTGAGATCAGCACGAGTTCGTTCAATTAACCCACGAGCTAAATCTGTTTTTCGTCTAATCCCTGGTGTTAAGCCGTGAGGAAAATCGAATGTCATTAAAGTAGCATAAACCTGTTCCATTTGATTAAATGCTCTTTTTGCTTCATCAGGATTATCGTTTATTAAGGAATCGATTGAATATCTTCGGAGCTCTCCGACAAAATCTCCAAGCCCTTGGAGATAGCCGATGACGCCTACACCAATTTTTTCGGGATCTGGTAACTTCTCTTTACGGCGAAATGAGTAAAATAAAGAAGCCTCAGCGACTTCGCCTTCAGCATCGTGTACTAATCCAATAACAGGGAGTTGACTGAGTTTTTCAACATGAGTTTGCGCTGCCTTCAAAAGTGATTGGGCTTTTTCAATTGATTTTCCGGCCTTATTCATTTCATCCTGGTGTATAGCAGAAATTGCTTCCCTTGTTACTTTTAGCACTTTATGCATCTCATCAATAAGAAGATCACGAGATTTGTTTTGAACTGCTAGATTTGCATAGATTGCATCGCCAATTTTTTTAAGGCTCATGGTGGAAGACCCCATGCGAACAATTTGGTCGTGTGTGGGTGCTGTGAAAACAGAATACTTAAATGATTGGCTCTGGCTGAATCCACGGTTGGTCTTGTGGTTTCTACTGATTTAGTTAAAATTTACCGTCGACAACGTTATCGTTTCATTGGTAGAAATAGTGTTTTGAAGAAATGTTATCACCTTCACAAGGCTTTGACCCAGCAGCGTCCATGTTACAAACAAACTTTCTATGAAACGATAGTTACTCATAGGTGCATGCAACTTTCTCCTACGCTACAATGTAGCCAATCATGTCAATTTTGTTGGCGAACTATGCCTGGGGACGAAGGCTTTCCTAATCATTTGCAGAGAGAAGTATCTGATGAACCTTCAGAAATTTTAGACAATGCCATTATTGAACAGCGAAAGATTCTCGATGGATATAATCCCATTTGCCATCCCAAAGTTCTTCCGAAAATGTATGAAGAGGCACGAAACCCACAACACGTGGCAATTAGTCTGGTGGGAGAACCTACACGTTATGAACGACTTTCAGATTTAATTGAAGAATGTAAACATCGTAATTGGACAAGCTATCTTGTAAGTAACGGTACCAATCCACAAGTTCTTGAACAAATTGAGGAACCCACACAGTTATACATCTCATTTGTTGCTCCAGATAAAAAAACACATCAAGAATTATGTCGCCCTTTAGTACCTATAGCCTGGGAAAGGCTACAGGATTCATTAGGCCTTCTGTCTACTTTCTCCTGTCCTAGTGTAATACGAATGACTCTTGTAATGGGTCACAACATGCACAGTGTATCCAAATATGCAAAAATCCTTGATGGAGCAGGTTCCGATTTCATTGAATGCAAAGCCTTTATGCACGTTGGTGGCAGCATGCAACGGCTTTCTCGTGAGAATATGCCAAATATGAAAGAAATCCGAGATTTCGCTGAAGAACTAGCTGATGAATCTGACTATATTATTTCAAAAGAGGATTCTGTAAGCCGCGTGATACTCCTAGAGAAAGTATAATGGAAATATCCTCATTCAGCGAGTGGAATGTGTTTTGATTCCAAACCATCCGAAGTAACAACGAGAAGGTCAATTCCGTCACCCGACATTGCATCTCGCCGTGTAGCAGAGCGGATTGCCTTAACTGCAAGTTCCATTGCTTCGGATTTTGATAAATTTTCATGATAATTGGCCTCAAGAACCCCTAACACAAGAGAAGTTGCAGTACCAACCGCAGCGAATTTCTCTTCCATAAGTGAACCTGCAAGATCAAGACTAAACAGGTGCGAACCTTTCTCGTCAACTCCTCCTATTAGTGTCTGGGTGAGGAAAGGCATGTATTTGCGACTAAAAAGAATATTGGAAAGGAGTTGGGCTGCAGCATTTACCGTAATAGGTCTTCTATTCTCCAACTCGAAAAGACTGGATTCAGCTGTTAAGAAAGATGAAAGCATTTGATAGTCTCCGCTTACCCCAGCACTACCAACAATGATGTTATCCGTGATTGGAAATACTTTCTTTCCAGTTTTGCTTACCACAGTGTAGCCCCATAGAACCCGTTTTTCTGCTCCTATAACTACACCATTACTGAATGTGATTCCAACGGTGGCGGCACCGAAGAAAGGCGTTAAATCATTTTGGCCACTCATTTTTAATTCCCTTGCCTGCTAACGTAGGAAAGCAGTTAAAAAATCTTTGTGACTTGCTTCCCAATAGTGTTGTGAGTACAAGTGAATCCATTTACTGGCTTAAAATATATTCCAAATACCAAAGAGTTACTTGATGTTGCCTTCGCTAGAGCTTCAAAGGTAACGCTTCCCAAATCAAAAAAACGTCCTCATATTCGAGCTCGAGAGAAAGAAATTGCTAAACTAAACAAGGTAAATGACATTCTCGCAACTAGGCTCGAAGAAGTCGTCAAGCGGTTCCCAAATTTCGACAATATTCCTCCTTTCTATCGTACACTAGCTGACACCGTTGTAACCATTGACGATATTCGCCAAGCACTTGCCTCTGTTACTTCGGCGGTCCGAATTATCCGAAGAATTATCGGAGATGCAAACCGCAATCTACGAAAAGTTTCAACTCCATCAGAAGCCCGAAATATAAGAATCGCCGCCTATGGACGTATATCGTCTGTAATGCGAAGAATAGATACCCGCCTAATGTTAATCCGAAAAGCCGCTTTAGAGTACCGACGTTTTCCATCTATTAACTTACAGCTTCCTGTGATAGTGATTGCAGGATTTCCTAATGTGGGAAAAAGCTCGCTTGTCGCAATTCTATCTTCGGCTACCCCTGAGATTGCAGAATATCCCTTCACAACGAAAAAAATCAGTGTTGGTCACATTCAAATAAATTCAGCTGAAAGCCAAATCCTCGATGTGCCAGGATTATTGGACCGTCCTATGAAAGATAGAAATCCCATTGAGCAACGGGCAATAGCCGCAATCCAATACCTGGCGGACATAATCATCTTCTTAATAGATCCAACCTTGACCTGTGGTTATGAGCTTGCTAGTCAAGTGGCATTATTCAATGAAATACGGAAAACGTTTTCAGAAGTAGAAATCTTTCCAGTTATTAACAAGCTGGATATTGCTTCTCCGAAAGAGGTGCAACGTGCTCGCAATTTGATTGACAATGATGAAATTCCAGCTATCAGCGCAATAACCCATGAAGGCGTAGATTATGTTTTTCACGACATCGTTTTGACATCAAAGAAGATTACTGAGAAGCTACAGATCTTTCAAAACCAGTCCCATTAACTGAAATGCGTGCAGGGGAATTTAACTCTCCGTCAACGTCAAATTTGATGTTTAAAAACTGCTCCACTACATGGATATTCGTAATGGTATGCATTGTAAGATTTGTTATATAGATTGAGGAGGTTCCGTTGGCGAGCGCGAGGTAGGGAATGAGCATATCAGCTTGGTATTGATCGACAGCTGCACAAGTAGCTAATTCTTGTAGAAGCGATAAGGCCGCGTTTTCACCTACCTTTTCTGCCTTTAATCCGCGACGTCCTAAAGCATCTGCACCGAGAATGCGATTTCCATTATTTTGAGCAGCGAGAGAAATTCCACTCCCAGGAGAAAAGGTGTTTTCACTATGTTCAATTGTGATTTTTTTGACCGGATATTTCTTTTCAACGAGAATATTGGTTGCAGCTTTAGCTTGTCGTTCTGCGACATGTCGAGGAAGTGATCCACAATGAGATATCCCCGTTATTATTGGTGTTTCCTTGACTTCGCCTAAAGTAAGAGGGACTAACCTTATGACGGGAGATATGACTGCGTTCACTTCACCGCCTCCTCGGGGATAATAACCTCGTTTTGTAGTTTCTAATGAGCCAACATATCCCATTTGTTTGAGTCTTGGAAGGAAAATCGCTTGGAGGTAATCAATGGGTGGGCTCCAAGCAACATTTGTTCCACCAATTAATGTTGCTTTGACTGGTCGTTCACAAAATGGAGCAACAATCATGACCGCTTGAAGAACTAGAGTAATGGCACCAGCAGTGCCAATATTTACATGAATATCACCTCCTATACGATTTAGAGGAAGAAATTCGATACGAGTTGAACCTTCGTGCGCTCCTTTTACTTGGGCGTTTGTTAGATTTTTAATGGCCAATATTCCATGCAGATGCTGTGGGCGAAGACCTGGTATTTTTCGCTTTGCACGAATTTCGTTGACAACTACATGTTCACCCAAAACGGCAGCAAACGCTATTGCTGAGCGAAGGATTTGGCCGCCCCCTTCCAAAACAGAGCCATTAATTTCAACAACCATTTTTTCGTCACTGGAATTTCTTTATAGAGGGTTGAATTAAAGTCCTTACATAATGACCACAATTAGTATTGATACAGTACAAGTAACACCCAACCGATGGATAGCATATGCGCTAGAAACAACAACTGGAACACTTGTTGCCTGTACTTCGTCCGAGCAATCTATAAAACAGGCAAAGAGGAGACTAAAGGACACTCTCATTCGTTTACAACGTTTTAAAGAGGTTGACGAAACAAACCTATCATCAAAAACACAAAAAATTGGATTTCGACTCGTAGAACTTCTACAAGGTGATGGACAACCGTTTTCTCTTGACGAGATTTCACTGAAAAACTGGTCTTCTGCTCGACTAACAGTGTCGAAATATTTACTACAGGTTCCACGAGGCAAAGTAATTTCGTATGGAGGTTTATCAAAACAAAGCAACTCATCTCCTCGCGGTGTAGGGTCAGTCATGCGAACTAATCCAGTTCCATGGGCCATCCCATGCCATCGCGTCATTCATTCCGATGGTAGATTGGGAAAATTGGGTGGAACTACAACTGGAACTAAAGAGAAAGCAAGAATTCTAAGAGCTGAAGGTGTGCCATTTAACAGTGATGGGACGATTAATCAAAAGGCAATTATCAGCTAAACTTGGTGAATACATATGAGACAGCCTGGCCTTTTCATTGGAAGATTTCAACCATTCCACAATGGTCATTTACACGCTTTGAAAGAAATTCTTTCGCAGGAAGAGCATGTGTTTATTGCCATAGGAAGTGCCCAAGCTGGATTTACACCCAAAAACCCATTTACTACTGCAGAACGCATTACCATGATTCAACTCGTTCTTGAAGAACTGGATGTTCCTTGCAATAGATATTTGATAATTCCAGTCCCAGATGTGCACAATTTCATTCTTTGGGTAGATCATGTTAAACGGTATGTGCCATCCTTTGGAATTGTTTACACTGGTTCAAAAACCGGTGCAGCCCTCTTTTCAAATAAGAATATCCCTGTTGAAAAAATCTCACCATTCAAAAAGAAAACTCATTCTGGTAGTGAGATTCGCCGGAGGATGCTCTTAGATAAGGATTGGAAATCGTTAGTACCTGAAATAATTGCTGAATTTATTGATGAAATCGATGGAGTAAATCGATTAAAGTCTCTTAATTGCTAGTACCGGATCCTCTGACGAGTTCAAGGATGCGATGAAAGATTCTTTGTTTTTGATCTTTGGCAGATCGATAGAGTCTTTCGACAATGAGCTCAGGTGTTGATTTCGCGATTTTACCGAATTGAGGTGAGCGGTTCACTATTAAATTGAGTTTTGGATCTAATCCTGTAGCTTCGATACCATCAACGCGTATCGGAACGCGAGCTAATTTTGTAATGTCTCCGGCTAAATGTGAGACAAAAATTACACAGGAATTAGGATTTTCTGAGAAGAGTTCGAGAACAGCAGCGACTACTTTTGCAGCGGCTCCGGGTTCGGTACTTGCTTCCCATTCATCGAAGCAAGCAAGTTTTGATGCATCACTAAGGACGATATTTGCAAGATTGTTCAACGAAGATTCAAATGCCCCAGCAGAGAGCATTCCAGTTGCTTTCGCATAATAATATAGTTCATCGAAAATACCAACCTCCGCTTTTACTGCTGGTACTAACATTCCCATTTGAGCGAGAATTGCTACTTGCACGACATTTTGAAGTAGGCAACTTTTTCCACCACTGTTTGCTCCTGAAAGGAGGACAACCCGTTCTCCTCTAGTGGCTTCAGGTGCCCAACCGTTTTCTCCAATCGCATATGAGACAGGTTCAACTTCGAGCTTTTCTTCAATAGCCTGATGCGTTAAGAAGATATTACGACCCTCTTGAAACGCAATCCCTACGCCGTTAGGATTAATTAAAGGAACTGAGAGTTTATAGTCTCGAGAAAATTGACCTAGGGCTTGAAAAACATCAAAATCTAATAATGTTTGTACGGCATCCTTGATTGGGTGTTCGAATTTACTTAGTTTCATGGCAATTTCAGTTTTTAATTTATGTTCACGTGAATGCATCGCTTTTCGTAGATTGTTCTGTAAGTTACTTGCTTGCTGGCGATTCGCCTGAATTGGTAATGCAACACTCTGTGAAAAGATACCATCAACCCACTCGAGTTCATTGCGTTTAAGTTGCAGTGTCTTTGCCAATTGATCTTCTGATTCCTGTAAGGCATTAACCAGAATTTCGAAAACTTGAGGTGGAAGATATTGGCGAAGTTGTTCTGCACCAATAGCTTCAGAGGTTGTGGCTTCTAAAATGTTGATTATTTGATCCCCTTCAAGCACAACCTGACTACTTGATATTTCATCACGAATCTTATCATTGGCCCAAATTTCAGTTTCACTTAGTTTTGTTTCAAATTTCTGTGATGCAGATCGTAAACGATCATATTCAGCATCTGCGCCAACAGAGATGTCTCCTGAACTCGTAATTTTTCCAACTATCTCCACTAGGTTATTGAGGGATGTAAGATCAATTTTCTCAATAAATCTTTGAAGGGCAGGTGTAGACGGGAGTTTAGCCATGGCTTCCGCAGCTGCACAAATAGCCAAAATGGTTTCATGGTTGGTGGCGTAAAAAGAGATTATCGATTCAGGTGAAACATCTGCCATTGTAAATTCGCTTTTAAGTAAATCAAGGTTTGCCGCATTTTCCACAGCTCTACTAATGCCACCCATTTCAAGTGATGCAATCACATAATCGTATGATTGTAGATACTCATCTAGTTGTTCACCCGGTTTTAGTTGAATAATTCTGGAAGTTTTGTCAGCACTGTATTGCTTCATTTGTAGATATGCAGCATCGTTATCAGTTAGAATCACCCTCCAAGTTGCTAATGAAAGGTTGGTTCCGCGTCTTAATGGTCGAGCATTAGAAAGAAGTGCTCCTAAGGTAGTGAGTTGATTTTGGGAACACTTTTTCACAAGTTCCTCTGCTTGTTGAAACCATTTTAAACGCTGATTTATAATGGCGATTTTTGTTGAAGGTAATGGATAGTAGAGAGATAATTTGTCTTTAGCAAATTGGCTATTTGCATAGGATTGAATAATTGTTAGAATTCTTCTGTAAATCTCTTGAATATCTTCGGTTTTCAATACCTCAAATGCACTAATCCCTTCCCGGAGAGCGTAAGCTTCTTGTACGATATCTAGAGCTTTTTTCTTTCCCACTCCTGGAATACCAGCAAGTGTGGCAATCTGTGCATTAGTTATAATGTTTAGGGCTGCATCTTCTGATCCAAACACATCTACTAGTTTCTGTATGAGGCGTGGTCCAACACCTGGTATTTGGTCGAGTCTATTAAGCTCTGGCAAACAGTTTCCTCCCTTGATACACTGCATCTTGATACGCTGTATTTAATTTCTACCCCCCTTTGGAGAAGTGTACAAATGACTTTTTAAGTAGCTGTTGAATTGGACTCAGATTAATCTTTAATAATCTCAGAGGCTAATGAACAGTGACGCTAATTCTTTATCTGGCACTTACAGGGCTTTTAGTAGCTTTCATTGTGACGTTCCTGATTATGCCATATATCATTAAATCCATGAAACGACGAGGTATCGTTGGAATTGACGTGCATAAATTAGACAAACCTGAAGTCGCTGAAATGGGAGGGGTGGGAATCCTCCTAGGTGTGACTGTGGCATGTCTTGTACTGTTTCTTGGCTCGGGATTAATTGGGATAGGATTTTTTGATTTCCGAATATTGATATTTCTTGTAGTTCTTCTTATTGCTGGTGGAATTGGAGCAATTGATGACTTGAAATCACTTGGACCAAAAGTTAAGCCCCTCCTAACAGCGTTGGCTTGTCTTCCAATCCTCTTCTATACTTGGACCCTGATCTCTTTGAGTCTAATTCCTCCCTTTCTGCCGACCTATATTCCTGCTCCATATTTACCCTTTTTAGGTGCAACTCGCTTGACAATTGTTTATCCTTTGATTCTCATTCCCCTCGCCATAGCAATTACATCAAACGCGGTGAACATGTCTGATGTCTTTAACGGTGTGATGCCACTGACTACGCTTATTATGTTTGTTGCACTTTTGATTGTATCATTATTTATGATGAGCATTGGGATTCCAGAAGCAGGATTAGGTCTTTTATTTAGCAGTGTTATGATTGGAGCCCTTCTTGCGTACTATTATTACAATCGGAACCCCGCTAAAGTCTTTGCAGGAGATACGGGGTCACTCTTAGTGGGTGCATCTATTGGTGCCGTTGCGATAATGGGACGCCTTGAAATCATGGCCATTATTGCACTTTTACCTGCAATAATGAATGCGTTTTATAGCTTGGTTAGTATTGGGGGTTTATTAGAAAGACGCCAGATGAGAGCTCGTCCAACAGTGTTTCAAGATGATGGAACACTTGCTGCATCAACTGATCAGAATGCTCCAATCACGCTGACTCGCCTTGTCGTTGCAAGAGGTCCTTTAACTGAACAGCTCATCACTTTATCATTAGCTACCTTAACACTAGCAAGTAGTATTCTTGCAATTTTAACCGTCTTTCTTATTCCCTTTTTTCCCGGCGTGATAATCTTTTGGCCATTTTCACTATTCCTAGTGATAGTCCCACTTTTTCTGGTTTTGGGTGTATATTTAGTGCTCAGAAAGAAAGATCATCTTGGTATCCGTTTAACCGGACTAATCGCAATTATGATTGGTGTTTGGGGACTGGGAATGGCAGGATTTGCTTTGCTAGATTATTTGATCTCTTATTATCAGAGTTTTTGGTGGCCTGTTGTTGGTATCTTTTTCGTATTTGGTTGGTTAACTCTTTGGCACTTTTCAACCCGGTTGTATTTCCGATTTGAAATGAGAAATTCATCGCTGGTTACTCAGACAAGCTCTTAGTTTTACTTTTTTGCCAACGATATTCGAAGCTTTGTTGAAATATTGCCACAATCCCTTCATTAGCTGAAAAGCTTGGTCGATACACATATCGCGGATGCCCACGATTTCTCTCAGGAGACGCCCAAATAAGAAAAACTACTTTCGACGAATCAGCAAGTGTACCTCTCACTGGAAATTTCAAATCAGATGGTTGGCGAACACTTATCTTCATGGATTTGAGTGCCTGGACGATTTGATGGGTGATGGGGTGTTCCACATTCATAAGAACCCGAATTTTGACACCTCGCGCTAAGGCATTTGCTAATTCCTCCTCAACTCCATCAAACCAACTAAAGACGTCGGTAAAAATGTCGAGTGTTTTTTGCGCTTCTGTGATTAATTTTTTCGTTTGCTTTTCTGCTAAAGCCAAATTTTCTAGAGATTCAAGGAGATCCTCAGGTTTTATTCGGAGTCTCTCGCGCCAAAAAATTGGTGAAAGAACCTCCTTAACCTCTTGGCTCGTTCCTTCAAGTTGACGCAATGAATCCTCCGCGGCACGTTTTCTGAGTTTGAGTAGATTCTGTAAACCTTCTTCTGGGCTAATGATTTCGAATTTTTTGGGTCGTCCCTCAATTATCACAATTAAACCCAAATCCCTAAGACTTTCTAAAACCCCATAAACCCGGGGAATTGGAATATTTGCATTTCGGGACACTTCTTCAGCACTCATCTGTGTTCCCTGAACAAGAACTAGATACGCTTGTGTTTCGTACTCTGTGAGCCCTAGTTGACGAAGCTTTTCTGCTGGTTTAGAGAGAGACATAATTATCATATTCCAGTTGGAATTCTCCTAAATTATCGTTTCGAATAAACTGGTTTAAACGTAATATCGGTAACTTTTTAGGGTATATTCGGTTCTCTAGCGTTAGGTGAAAACCATGAGCCCTCTAAGCGTTGGCGTAATAGGAGTCGGTGCCTGGGGCAAAAATCATGTTCGCGTCTTCTCTGAACTAGAAGACGTTAATATGGTTGCTGTTGCAGATCGTGACCAAAATCGTGCCAAAGCATTGGCTAAACAATACAACGCAACTCACTACACACGAACAGACAAGCTATTACAAAGCGATGACATTGATGCAGTAACTATTTGCACCCCAACAGTTACACATGCGGACCTTGCCTTGGAGGTAATTATCTCAGGAAAACACCTGTTAATTGAGAAACCAATGACAGATACCGTTCAACAAGCTCAGAGGGTAATCGATGCTGCGAAGGCGGCTAATGTGCTTCTAATGGTTGGGTTTGTAGAACGTTTTAATCCATCTGTATATACAGCCTCACAGGTTATTGATCAAGGCAAAATGGGTGAATTGGTTTTAGGATCTGCTCGAAGACTAGGCCCTTTTGTACCTGGTCGAGTTGCGGATATTGGAATAATTAAAGACATGGCGATTCACGACATCGATATCGCACGTCACCTAGTTAAACAGGAAGCGACTTCGGTGTATGCTATTGCCGGGAGTCTTTATCATAAGTATGAAGATCATGCCAACATTGTACTTCGTTTTAATGATAAGCCGACGTTTTTCCTTGAATGCAATTGGTTGACGCCTCACAAACTTCGAGGATTAAACATCACTGGTTCTAAAGGTGTTATGGCATTAGATTACATTTCTCAAAAAGTCACAATTGGAACCAATCAATGGGAACAAAAATCAACTTCAAAATGGGACGAACCACTTAAACTAGAGCTTACGCATTTTGTAAAAAGCATTTTAGAAAAACAAACTCCGTTAACTTCGGGAATTGATGGTTTGGAGGCTCTAAGAATTGCTGAAGCGGCTCTCGAAAGCGCACGAAATAAACGGATAATTTACCTTGAGGAGTATAGGGCTAGTTGAAAGGAAGAATTCATTCTAGTGCAATTGTTGAAGGTGAAACTAACCTTGGAAAAGATTGCCTAGTAGAAGCTTTCGTTCTAATTAGAGGAAAAGTGCAAAGTGGTGAAGGTTGTTATTTTGGACCCAGTTGCCTTGTTCAAGGACCTGCCTTAATCGGAAATCATGTATTTTTTGGAGAAAAAACCACAATTGGTTTTCCCAGTCAACAATTAGTCAAGCAGTTTCAAAAAGGTAGAATTCAGGCTCCCTGGATAAAACTGGAATCAACAAGAATTGGTGATGAATGTATCATTCGATCTGGATCAGTAATTTATGCAGGTTCTCAGTTGGGCAACAATGTTCGTATGGGACATAATGTGTTGGTTCGTGAGCAAGTAAAAGTTGGTGATAATACTACTGTGGGAACAGGTGTTATCATTGATGGTAAGTGTGCTATTGGGAATAAGGTGTCAATTCAATCGAATGTGTATATTCCGTGGAATACACAGATTGAGGATCATGTTTTCCTAGGCCCAAATTGCATTCTTACAAACGATAAATATGCTATGCGATATCCATATGAACTGAAAGGTCCGATTTTACGTGAAGGCGTAAGCGTAGGAGCGGGTGCTGTAATTATGCCAAATATTGAAGTTGGCGCTGAAGCAATTATCGGAGCAGGAGCTGTAGTAACTAAGGATGTACCTCCAAAAGCAATTGTTTACGGTGTACCAGCAAGAAAACATGATGATGTTCCCGATACATGGAAGAAACCCTTAGAATAGAACACGCTAGGTTTTTCTTTAGAGGAAAACACCCAGCACTTTTTCATAACAAAAAACCAGTTTGAAATTACCCTTGCAATAGAGGATTCGATGTGAATTTTAATGATTCACCCATCACCAGAAGACTAGGCACTCAACGACAAAGTTAAATACGTGAAAGGAATCGACAAATCGAAACCCGATATCGGTGTGTGTCTCTGTGAAGACTAGAGTCGTGCTCCTACTTGTGCTCATTTTTTTGCCCATGGTATTTGCACTTGGACTACCTGTATATGGAGAAAACACACAGTTAGTAATTACAGATGTACAACGTAATGTCCACTACGAAACCTACGGAATGGTACTCTTCACAGATACAATCACTGTTTACAACCCTGGTCCCGAACCTACCTTTTCTGTATTTACGGCATATCCCCTTTCTGAATCTGATAGTGTTAAGGAGTTTCGTGCTAAAACCACTAACGGAACAGAACTTTTCTTTCAAAGAGTCCCACTCATTGGATCTAATTGTTCAGGATGGCAGGTTTTTCTGCCAGACCCCATAATGGCATATGAAGAAACAACCTTTGTTGCTCAGATGTCGGTTGAAGGTTTAACTTCCCAAACTAGTGCAACTGCGACGATTGATTTTTCTGTGGTTCCAACCAGTCCGTATTTCATTCAAGAATATGAAACCAGATTAACCTTCGATGATGCATTATCAGCCCCAACACAAGAATTTTGGTCAGGGAGCGATGTTCACCCATACTCCTTTGAAGAAGATTCGGTCCTTCTCGATTTTGCGTCAAATGAATTCTTTCCTCTAATAACATACGTTGAGTTCAAACGACTGTTTTCTATAGATGCATGGGGTTATCTCTTTGCTCAAGAATTACATTCTCTTCGTGTGGATAGTATCAATCCTGAATTTGCGAATACGGAACAGAACTGGCGATCAATAGAATTAGTCTTACCACCAGGAAGTGAATTCTTACGAACCTATGATCTTTTGACAAACTTATCCAGTCAAATTGTGACACCAGTAAATACTACAGGCCCAGGAACAATCAGCGTGTCCTTTCAATACCACTTAGAACAAGGAGATATTTACACATTCTATTTAGAATACCGAATTCCTCTCGAGTATCACCAACTTGTTTTTCAAACAGGCCAATTTCTCTTCTTAGATCTTTATCTTGAATATCCATTTAGGATTCAAAGACAGACAACAGAATTCTTGCTTCCTATCGGAACATGGCTTCAAGAGATTCCCCTCGGAGCTATAACATCCATCTCCCCAAGAGGACAATATCTTGTCACCATTCCAGCCACAAATGTCACTTCTATTAGTAATAGTGAAGTTAACCTATTCTATGTATATCCAATTTCTCCTGCTCTCGTTCGACCCTTTTTCCTTTTCCTTATTGTTGGAATTATCTGCCTTGGATATGTTGCAGTGAGACGGATTTCTTTCTTCCGTGAAGAAGAAGAAATTATCGTAGCCGTTGCTGAAGTAGACCCAGCGATTCTTGGTGAATTTTGTGCATTATATGGCGAGAAAATTGCCCTTATGCTCCAAACAGAACGGTTAGAACAAAGCATGCTTCAAGGAAAGATTTCCAAACCGCGATACCGTAAGGAAAAGAAGAATTTCGAAAGGCGATTTCGATCTCTTGAGAGAGAATTAGCAGGTCGAAGTCAACCTCTAATTGAGGCTGGCGGTAAGTATGAATCCAGTGTTCGTCAACTAGAACTATTGGAGGCAGAAAGAGTTAGTTCGATTGAAGCACTTCATGCCCTAGAGCAACGATATCGACAAAAGCGAATTACTGCCTCTGTATACCAGAAGCTTCAGAAAGATTTACAAAAACGACGAGATCGTGCTGTTAGTCGAATGGATCGTATCTTGTTGACTCTCCGCGAAGAGCTGGCAGAATAGCCAGATTCTATAAAAGCCGAAAGACTCAAGAAGCACGAGTGAAAAGAATCGCCTTTAAGGATGTCTAGCCCGGTAGTGTAGCCTCCTTCCATGGATGCAAAATGGTCAATCATCCGGGGCTTTGGAACTGTAAATCTAAAACAGTGAAGCCACCCCGGGACCGCGGTTCGAATCCGCGCCGGGCTACCATTTTACTTTGATTTAGTCAATAAGCTTGGATGCCAATTTCGTGTTTTCGTTTTAGTTAATTGTTCATCCCATTCAGCAAGAATTTTGACTGCTTCGCATGCGGTTTGGCTAGCTTCTTTTTCTCCAAGAGTAGCGAATTCTTCAGTTTCACGATTTGCAAAGACTGCGCAGACGGCACCGCTCCGTAATCCAAAAAGATTTGACAGCGTGAAAATAATTGAGCATTCCATTTCGAAGTTCAGCACTTGTGCGGCTTTCAAATCAGGAATTATATTATCCATGAATGACTGCCAGTAGTTTTTGAATCCTGGTCGCCCTTGACCAGTGTAGAAACTATCTGTGCTGCACGTGATTCCCACATGATAACGGAATCCAAAGCTTTCTGCGGCTTCAATAAGTGCGAGTGTTACTTGATGATTGGCAAATGCTGGATACTGTGGCATCACGTATTGAGAACTTGTGCCATCATTTCTTACAGCTCCGGTTGTAACTATTAGGTCTCCGCATTTGATGTCTTTTTGAATAGCCCCAGAGCTTCCGACTCGAATTAGAGTTTTCGCACCGATTGTGGCTAGCTCTTCGATGGCTATCGCAGTTGCAGGACAACCGATTCCTGTAGATGTAGTTGTGATTGGGATGTTTTTGTAAAGACCTGTGAAGGTTAGGTAACTTCGTTTTCTTGCCATTTCTTTGGCTGAATCCCATATTTTAGAAATTAATGTTGCACGATCTGGATCACCAGGTAATAGTACAGAGGTGGCAATATCACCAGGTTTTAACCCAATATGGTATTGCAGCTTATCTGAAGTTTCAGGTCGACTAGCAGACTCCCATTTTTTCATCTGTTTCCCTTCCTCTTTCAGAGAGGGTCACCGGGTACCGCGACGGTAGCTAGGACGCACTTTTCGAGTGACTTTTTCTTCACGTTCTTCAATTACTCCTTTTTCGATAAGGAGTTCAATAGTCTTGTCTAGCTCTGATCGACTAATTTGAAGAGAGTTTGCGATTTCGCCTCGTGTTTGACCCTCATTATATGACTCAATGATCTTGTTTAGTAGTTTTTCTCCGATATAGACATGTCTACCCTGAGAGATAATGAGCAACCCTTGGAATCTTGTTACTTTAGAAGTAGCCATACGGTTTAATTCAACTTCGATTTTTGCGGGTGTCTTATCGAGCCTTTGAGCAAGTTCAATTAGAGTTAATCGTTCAGCCTCGTTAAGTTCCATCTTTAAGTGCCGAATGAAGAGTCTTCGTCGATAGAATAGTAACGCACCAATAAGGAGCACAATTGAAATTACTAAAATGAGGGGCCCCCAACTAAGAAGAGGATTTACAGCAAAAGCGGTTTGTATTGCTGTTATCAGTGCGATCGTGTTTTGTGATTGAAAAAGTAGAAAATCGATTATTAGCAAAACAATTGCAACACCAAAGATGGTTAGCAATATTTTTGAAATTGCAGATAGCAATCCCATTCTTATCCCTCAAATCAAGGTGTTATTGGCACTAGCCAATGTAACTTGCACTTTCGGATTCATCGCGTGGTTCTTGTCGTTCCCGTTGTTGCAGGAGATGATATTTCACTTGGGTAAAAATTCCTTTCATCTCCTCGATTTTAGCTTCTAGTTCCGAAACATCAGCTTTGATAGAAAATCGGTCATTGATAACTTCAACGATTAATTTTGATGCTCGGGGATCTAATCGTAGCAACGGAACAGTTTCTGCTAGAAGGCAAACACCTTCGATTCCATATTTAAGATGCGCCCAAGCAGGTATCACACCATTTGCTCCATTAATGACGCCGTCGGTCATTGGCTCAACATAGTCTAGTTCGGTGAAAAAGGCTTGGAATTGTGGTCCGGTTGAAGAAATAAATACCTTTGGAGTTTCTGGGAATTCACCAGGAACATAGGCCCCTGTTGCAGCAATTTTCTTCACATTAAGTTTCTTGAACGTTTCAGCAATTCTATCTGAAAATTCGTAAATTCCCTGTGAAGTAGAAGGTTGGAAATCCCCTGACACAAGTAGAATGTCATGTTTTAAGTCTGTGTCATTGTGGAGGTAGATTTGGCACTCGGGTATTTTCATCATTCCCTCTTCGTCAATCATGACGTGGGGAGGAAAATCATCAGATAGAACCTGAATTATTGGTTCGGCGTTTAGACTCCGGATAAGAACTTCAATAGCAAGTTTCCCAACGCTAGCAATGCCTGGCATCCCAACCAGTGCAATAGGATCACGAAGATCTTTTACCTCTTTTAGCCAGATAATTTCAATCATAGTTAACCCCCACAGGGCGAATAGGCTTCAGGAAGATGAAATTTAAACTTTATGTCCTACGTCCTTTGAGCCCAGGTTTCTGCATTCTAATGAATTAGACCTGAGGAATAGGCTGGAATAAAATAGACTCTTTGCTGAACGACCTTAATTAGCGCGCTCTTAATCTTATCTTGATTTAAAGGCAAAACCAGCAAACTGTTGTCTTGAAATTGCTCTACATTGTTTCGTAATGCTTCTGGAATAATAACTATCAAATTAGGATTTTGAGTATGTCGGTCAGCCTGGTTGTTGAGCTGTTCTATCTCACCGTCAAAAAAACGTAGTGCCATGTTGATATCAGGTAAGAAAAAATCGTGTGTAGATGTCTCTCGATATTTCAGATCCATTTCATCCAAAATGCCTTTAATAATATGTGCAAAGTATGTCCTCAACGCCTTATTTCTATCAAAAAAATACAAAGTTTCATTTCCGCACAGCTCATGTTGGATTCCAATTCGTGTAGCAAGTTCTTTTACTTTCTGCAAAGGAATATTCAGGTATCTAGCGAAGTATCGCCCAGTCCAATAGGTTTTGATTGCAGTTTGTAAGTGTGTGCGCAAGTTTTTGAATTTTTGATCATTTAAATCACGGTTTTCTTTTTTTAGATATGAAGAGGAGGTTTGATTGAGGGAAACCGGTTTTCCCTTCGATTTTGACATGGTTGAATTTTTGAGTGAATCGAGAAGATATTGGATATTAGCTTCGGTTAAACCTAGGATGGAAATTGCATCTTCAGGTTGAGTAATTTCCAACCCTTCTTGTTGGAGTTTTTTAATAGCATTCATCAACTGGGTTCTTAATATTGAGACATCCGTTGTGAAGATTGTGATTCTTGTGTTTATTGGGGTTCTTATTTGTAATATCCACTGAATCGAAACGGTGTCCAACTGATTTCTATGAAAAAGAATTAGTTCACGGGCTTCAGTAAGATACACTTCGGTGAAATTACACCCGAGAGCGTTTTCTGATAGTATAAAGTTAATATTACGTGTCTCTAAACCGCGTAAAAGCTTAGAGACGAGTTTTTCAATCGATAAACGTGACATTGATTATCAGAAATTATGTTGAGGAATAGTACAAAAGGTCATTAATTTCATAATCACCCTCTACTCGATTCTAATTTAAGGTAAATTCTCCAAGAAGGTAATATAATCCGTAAAAAACGCTGTTAAGAATCCGAAAAAACATACGCTGGCTCTTCGTATCGACGACCATCGATGATAGATCCAGGATCTTTCTTTATTATTTGCTTTGAATTAAGATAAGCAAATAATTGTTTGTTTGCTTTCTTAAGATTCGCCGTTTTCAACCACGAGAGAGGAACATTTGTGAATAATGGTCGCGCTGGTACCACATGACGAGTAGTTTTTTGCGCGAAAAGTTGGTGTTGTAATGCATAATGGACGACTTCGTCTTTAGTTAGTGAGGGAACGATTAGCACAGGCCGGTTACCTGATTCAATACTTTTGAGAGCATCCGCTTCAGTACTATAAATCACACTATAGCCCATTTTTTGGGCAAAGACTTCAATTGCAGCAATCTTGTCGTAAATCTCTTTAATTGTTAGTGAAATTTTCGGTATAAGTGCAAATGCTGTTTTTCCATTGGCAAGAGCTGTCATTGCATCCCGTGTATTTACTACCTTATATGCTTGTATTGAAGAGATTTTGAGTTGATCATACTTTCCTTCCAAAGTAATTGTTTCTAGTAGATTACTAAATGGAAGATTTCCATCGAATTCTCTATACCAAGCAAACAATTCAATAGCTGTATTCTGGTAATCAACAAAGCTAACAGGGGCGATTTTGCATTCAAGCTTTTCTAGGGCCGCAACTCGGTGCATACCATCTAGAACAACATAGGTGTCAGCATCAACGATTATTGGGTGTTTTAGAATTTGTTCATCCAGAAGTTCCTGTTTAAGTTGTTCAAGCGCTGTAGGGATTGTTTTCTCATGTTTAAAAAGAGATTCTATTGAAACAAACTTGATTTCCATCCGTAATTGTGGAGCGTCGATAATAATTCCCATTGATAAGACTCCGTTTAGCGCGTTTCAATTTGTTGAGATTGCCTAATCTCTATTAGTAACCTAAAAATTCAATCAAGCTACAATAACATCTTCGTCTTGCCGAATAATCATTAATCGTGTTACATATCCAGCAATTCGATTTCTTAGTCTTTTAGTTGTATTAGTGAGAAGTTCATCTACAACTTCTTTATTTTGATCAAAATCCGTTGAAAAGCTATCCGAATACCGTTCAACCAGCTCTCTTGAAAGCCGCTTTACTAAAACTGTTCTAACTTTACCCAAGTTTTTTTCCTCCGGTTATTCATGATGATATCGCGATACTTTTGGTAGGCTATTAGGATTTTGTAGGTGTGAAAGTGTGGGGTATTCTTCATATCAACCTTGTCGAAAATTTAAAAAGCCGTTGCTAAAACTCATTCTTTACAGCCGCGTTAGTGTAGCCAGGTCAATCATCTGAGGCTCTCGACCTTAGGACCGGGGTTCGAATCCTTTTGGGTGATTCTTCTTGGAGAAATTCCCCGACGCGGCACCACTTCTAATTAATCCTGATTCTCGTATCTAGTTACAATTCAAGAGCAATCTTCGAGATTAATGTTTTCAAAGACTTCGAACTGAAATCTGTGGTTGATAGCATGAATTTCTTTTGAAATTGTTTAAGCATTTGCTTACATCTTCGTTTGAATGATTGCCAGAATGCAGATTGCCCAAATAGCCCAAAAATCTGAATATATTGCAGATTTTCTGTTAGATATGATTTTAACTGAGCAATGATCGAGTAATCAAGGTTGGCTAAATCGGTTTGAGGGACCACATTTTGTGCCAGTGGATAATAGTTGGTTAATTCCAGCGGAACTAAACCAAAAATAGGCGAGACAAAAATTGTGTCAAACGATTGGAAAGATTCAGGCGAAATTTTCTTGTATTCATTTTTGAAGCGAGTATATTCTTTTGCAGAATGATAAGGACCATTTCGAGAAGCTGAAAATAGAAGAAGTACATTTCGCTTTGGTTCGGGTGGAGAATAATCTTCCATACGTTTCTTATGACGGTAAATTTCAGGTTGGTAAAGTGACCACGGGCTAGTGATATAGATTGCTCGTTTTTTCGTGATAGGCGAGGCTTCTTCAAAGAGGGGTTGATATGATTGTAGTCTTTGCATTGCATCTACTAATGCGGGATGACTACTAAGCCTACTTTCAACCAGTCGCCACAGACGTCCTTCTCTGATAGCGTGTTTTATTCTTTTAATTTCATTTTGGCAGATTCGTAAATTATGTTCAGCCAATACTTGAATCCGTTTCTTTTTTTCCAGTTGTTTCATTTCAGAAATTGTATATTGACTACAAGTGGGGCAGGTACAGAATTCATCTTTGAGTTCCGCAAGGCGAAATGTACCTTCGGAAGTCAGAATTCGATCATGTTTAGCAAATAGTGCATAAGCCGCAGAATCAAACATATCACAGCCCATGGCCACAATTAGTGGGAAAATCAAAGGATGACCAGCCCCAAAAAGATGAACGGGTTTGTGGACTGGAATGTTCATTTTTGCAGTTAACACTAAATCGACTAGTTTATCGAATTGGTATTGTTCCATAAGTTGAGTGGGGCTTCCTATGGCGTATATCGAAAAATCTAGTTCACTTATTGTGCGAGCTGATCTTGCAACCAAATCTGGGTAAGTTCCACCTTGAATAGGACCAACCCAAAGAATTTTGGATTTTCTACGTTGTGAAATTGAGGCGTTCGCGCGTCGAAGGGTTTCTTCAACAGTAAATTCTGCATCCCTATAGGTTGCTTTCCCCCCTGTTGGAACATCCAAAATCACTGCAATGTCAGTTTCAATTCTCTCTTGAAACCGTATTATTTGGTCGGGAGTAATTTTAACATCTCCATAAATGAGCAGCTGATAGGCTCCTGAATCGGTCATGATTGTTCCAGGAAAATCGAGAATGTCGTGGATTTTTTCTTCGCTCTCAGTCTTGGAGAGTAAATATGCATTTGTTACTATTATTTGGCAATCAAAATCTTGGAACATCATTCGTGGTGGAATAAGCTCCCTTGTAGGGTGAACTACTGGAATAAAGGTGGGTATATCAACTATGCCACTCTTGGTTCGAAACCGTGCAATTCGTGCAAGTAAATCCTTTTGAATTATTTCAATCATTGCAAACGCGACATTTTTAGGTGGAGCCTTCTTCCTCTTTTGCCTCTTGTTCTTCTACAAACCGCGTGTATACTTTCCTAATTCTGTCCGCAAGTGGTCCTGTACCTTCTACTCCTTGTTCGGTTACACGAACCTTGTTAAGCACAACGATGACACGTGCGTCTTCGAGAAATCTAACCTCTCCAGGAGGAAATAGGGTCTCAAGCTGCTCAGCTAAACCTTTCAAATTAAAAGGATCTTCAGTCTTTACGAGTTCTAGAATTGTATGCCCAGTGATTAGAATGCGATGAAATAGATTTCCTTTAGTATCTCGAGCTTCGCCTAAAACAACACTTAGCGTAGCAGGGTCGTATCCACGCATCTTTCCTGTAAGAGATTTCCCAGTATTAGTACTTACTACGACTGTGGCTCCTATCAAAGAGGCTAATTCTTTGAAAAAGTGTCGAGCGCCTGTACTTTGAGACATAGTGTGTCCTCCATATATTCTGGTTTTGAGTAGTGATTATCCATCCGTTTTTATATGTTGTTAAGTCACATTATGGAGTATTTCGTCAAGGTTCGGTGATGTATTTGGTTTCAGGTGTAGGAACTATCGATATACGCGAAACCTCTCAGGCCCAAATTTACCAGTATTTTGTTGGTGTCGGAAAACAAATTCAAGTCGATTTTGAATTACCGTATACCGTGGGTTCACTTCAGAGCGGACAAAAAGTCAAAGTCTCAATTACAACAACCAAACCAAAAAAGACGCAGGCACTACTTACTCTCCGCGGTGAGGTTTTCCAAATAGAGAAAACGAAATCAGGTACTAGATATTTGATTTTCTTTTCAGGTTTGCAGGGAAGTATTACGGCAAAACGAAGTATTTCCGGCATCAAGTTGAAGAAACCGGTATATCTCTCAATATCAGGTTGATACTCGTCAAGATTCGAAGAACGCACTTTTTGCTATGCTATTTGAATAGTTTCGGTGATGTGTCTCTCTGATTGAACTAATCGTTCAAATGAACACTGGAATCTGCGTGTGCAAATTTAGTCGCCGTTAGAACGGACCCACGTTTCCCAAAAGCCTGGTTAAGAACTGCATCTCTTTGAGCAGACAAAGCCGCTCAAAGGGACGCTTAGATGAAGAGCCTATCTTGTACTGAATGTTCAGGACATGCTATACTCACAAACGGCGAATACGTCTGCGCCGCATGTGGTCTAGTCTTAGCGCGACAAGTAGTCAGTTCACCTTACCAGATGCATAAAGAGGATGGAAGTTCTTCTTCACAGTCTAAAGCCTATGTTGCGTTGGGAAAACGTTCGGTCATGGTGGGCGGATTGGGGAGCTACATTGATTATCAGGCTAGTCGCTTCTTTTATGACCGAACTGGTAGACCTTTAGCGCCACAAAGGCAGCGATTATTCCGAAGGCTCAAATATGATTACAACCTACGTCTTCGAATCGCGAAACGGGAAACCACATATCGTGCATTAAGATCCCTAAGTCGCGTCGCCGATCTGCTTTCTTTATCAGACAACATCAAAGATAGAGCGGCCTATTACTATCAGAAGATGGACAAGAAGCTCGAAAATAGCGATATCACAAGTCACCTCACCCTTATGGCCTATGGGTTAATGTTGGCAGTACGCGAATCCAAAGAAAACGCACCTATCACCCTTCAAGAAATTGCAGATGCCTTTCAGAAGCTTGGTCATCGAGTAACGAGCCGATCAATTATCCGTCAAGCCCTTTCTGTGAAGAAAAAGATTCCACTTGCACCTAAAAAGAGATTGAGCGAGGAGTATTTGCAACGTATTGTGTCACAGACTGTTAACCACGCTATAATACGCCTAAGGCTACGTCGTGCCGGTTTGGCAATTCAGGAATATCAAGCGAATTTAGTGAAATACGCTAACCAGCTCTTCAGTAGAATCAGTGTTCCTGAACGAGGTGGAAGGAACCCGTTTATCTTTGCTGTTGCAGTTGTTTATAGTTCAGACCTCTTGATTGCGAAGATGGCAAAACGCCGACCAATCCTTACACAGCGGTTAATTTCCAAGGCAACAAACGCTGCAGAGTACAGTGTACGAGATCACTATGCCAAGCTGTTGAAGACACACATTCTTAGTATGTTACCCTAATGTTAGTTGGGTTATTTGGAGCGTAATCACAATCAGAACAAATAGGGAAAAGAGAACCACCGATTGGAATGTTATTGACCCCGCAGTCCAGGCAAGAAGAAGTGCAAATGGCATCGATGTAATTATTGTGCCTGAAATTAAGACGAGGGTAGGAAAATCATTACTTAGAGATTGGATAATTAGTAAAAGAAACCAACAATAGAGAATGAGCTTCAATATTTGATAGAGAAGCATTCCACTACATCCTATATTCGTTGAAAGGTTATCAAAATAATTGACTCGGTGGCATTTATTGAAAGATGATAATACCCAGAATGAGATAGCCCAGATATTTGTAATGAGCATCTGTAGGTTCGTGTTATTATGTGCCAATTTTCAAGGTAAACTTTGAAAACGAGTTGATTACTAACAGCTTCTAGTGTCACATTTGGGGGGACAATAATTTGTGTAGTTAAATAAGACCGATTTTGATCTGCTCTAAGAATTAATTCATCAATATCTTGAACAAATTGTTGAAATTCTATTGTTTGTTCAGATTGTGAAAGAACTTGGGTAGTAGTAAACAACAGAGGTATGCCTATTGATACTAGAAGAGTTAGGTTCAATCCAATTATTACAATTTTTTCTAAACTCTGATTCAATTTCGTCTCAAAAATATCCTCAGTAAATGAAATTTAAAGTCCTATTTCCGACATTTTTTTGCTTTAAATAGGAATCTCGGAACAAAGTCCACGGTAATTATGGTTTGTCCTTTCCAGGTAATCAAGAATCAATATGCTGAAAAAGTCCTGACCTTTAGTTGTGATATCTGTTCATGCCAAACCCCTGAAAAAGGCGATATTATCAATAGTTCACATTGTCGCCAACAGTTTCTCCAAATATTACCCTTCATTGAAGGTGTTTTTCCATGTGAGTTTATTTCTCATAATCAAACTATTTTCCTTCCTCAAACTTCAATGGAGGTTCTACAAGAATATATTTCGACGATAGTTAAATTTGAGCCCCGCGCTAAAGAACTTTTTCGCCAATACCCTGAGATTAGGAACAAATTACTTACTGATCCCTTTACCGCTTACAAAACACTTGAAACCACGTTCAAGGCGTCTAAAAATCGAGCAATACAAGAATTCATATCTACACTAAAAAGAACAAGATTGATTTCACACTTTAAAAAACAACTTGGTGAAGATGATACTTCAGATCAAAGTGTTGTTCTTAAAGGTTTTTTAAAAGTTCAAAAAAGAAATATTGGACCCTCAAATCCTGCACTATTCGATGATCAATTTCAACTTCTTGACACCTATGAAGTAGGACCATTTAGAATACGTATTTTCAAGTTCTCTCAAATTCCATTAGAAAAATTCTATCAGGCCGTCGTTTCTTTAGATGAACTTTTTTCGCCGAATTTTTTACAAAATCTCTCTTCCCAGGACCAAATTTTCTCATTAGAGGAAACAAAACTTCAAACCCTTGAGACTCTAATAAACCAGAAAATATCTGACTTCCAACAATACTTAATCACCCACTTCAAAGAATTCTCAAGCATCGAACAGAAAAAATTCGCTATCTACGCTACAGCACAGACTCTAAATCTTACAAAAACTATGCCACTTCTCCTAGATGACGAAGTTCAAGAAATTTATTTAGATAAACCTGGAACAGCATATTATCTTGACCATGCAGAGTGGGGCCGATGTAAATCAAATCTTGTACCATTAGAATCAGAGTTAGCACGAATCATAACACGACTTCGTCTTGAAAGCCGAAGACCCCTAGATGAAAAAAATCCATCATTGAAAACAGAACTAAAAACTAAGTTATTTCATGTTCGTGCAGCCATTGATATCCCACCTCTTGCTTACGAGGGGCCTCATCTAAATATCCGAAAAATTCGATTACGCACTTTAACTATACCCGAATTGATTGCCAATGGAACAATTTCACTTTCAGCAGCAGCATTTCTAATTTTGTGTATGACACTGCGAATAAACATCACAATAAGTGGTGAACCTTCAACAGGAAAAACAACTCTGGCAAATGCCATTAACCTGTTAGCTCCTCCCAGTTGGAGACGAATAGCAATCGAAGACGCTCTCGAAAGTATAACAGTTGATGAAGAAGATAGGCATAAAGTAACGTTTCGAGTTGACCCATTCGATTCATTTGGTAAAACTCAATCAACGAAATCAAATGAAATTATCCGACTCTTACATCGATCTCCTGATTGGGTCTTTTTAGGGGAAATACAAACTGCAGAACATAGTGCGGCAATGTTTCATGCAATCAGCGCAGGCATCAGAGGAATTCAAACATGCCATGCGAATTCCAATGAAGAACTATTATTACGTTGGCAAATACATCATGAGATACCAGAGGTATGTTTTCAATCTCTAGGTTTACTTGTTCATATGGTAAGAGAAGTAGTTCAAGGACAAATAATTCGAAAGGTAGCTCAAATTAGTGAGGTGCAGTTTGAGTCAGAAAAGGCGGTTCTAAATCAAATTTTTGAATGGAATAAATCATCAGGTAAACTTGAACAAAGAATCACTGATTTGTATTCGATGCTCATCTCCCGAACGTGTCGCTTTCAACAGCTAACACAACGTGATATCCGAAAGCGGTTAGGGGTCTATCGAGAGACGCTGGCAACACTTGTCTCCAATGAGGTGTATGATCCAAAGGCTATTGTTTCAGCATTCGACGCAGCATACGCAGACAAAACCCCAGTAACACAAAACATGATAAAATTACCAATGAAAAACAAAGGAGGCGACAATTTTCGATTATATCACTATACTGGCTAATATTGGAAAACGTGTGCCTGGAAACCACTCCTTATTCAAACGATTTGCAACTACAGAGTTTTCTGAAGCAATTGAGTTTCTCTATCAAACAACTTTGAACCCCAGCCATCTTATCGGTGGCATAATAGTAGTAGGTTTGACAAGCCTTGGCGTAAGCACTCTTCTTCTAAGTTTTTTCCTGACAATACTTAGTGCCCTCGTTTTAGGAATTACGATAGGTCTAATGAGTTGTTTGATTCTCTTGAATAGTGTTCATTCCAAGTATCAAAAACAGTTGATTCAAATTGAAAAATCAACCCCCCATGTTCTAGAAGAATTATCCACGCTTTTTCGTACTACAGGTTCCGTTTTTGAATCAATAGAGTATGTATCAAAAGGCGATTATGGTACAATTTCATCCGCATTCTCTGAAATGATAACTCCTCTGAATTACGGTTTACCTCCCGAACAACTGTTACGACAATATGCAATTAGTCAGCCTTCAATGACGTTACGAAGAGGACTACTGACTTTCATCCAATTCGTTGAATCTTCAACAACTAATCTTGAAGCAGCAATAAATGATGCTCATGAAGATTTACAAAGACGATATGAAAGACGAACAATGCAATGGGAGAGCCGGATGATGGTAATTGCAGGTATCTTGGTATTTTTACCAATTATTTTCATTATGGGAGTAGCGATACGAGGTCTAGCGAACCATCCAATGGTTCTTCTTCTTCCTGTCTTTCAGTTTGTCCTAGCAAAGATAATGGTTTCAACACTTCTACCCAAAGAAATGATACTTCTAGGAGAGTAGAAAAGATGCATTCACATGACGATGAATTTGACCAATTCTTAGACTTCCTTACACATCTATCAACAGAGCTTGCCTCAGGATCTAGCCCGGAATATGCATTACTTAGAACTTCACACTATTTTAGGAAGCAAACACCCAAAAATATCATTGAGGCAATGAATTGTATTATAAACGGAACAAAATCCTTTCGTGTTGCTTGGTCGGATTTAGTGATTAAGTACGATAATAGTCGAAATGCACGTCTACTTGAATTATTAGGTCGTTTCGTCGACAAGGGCTCGGTGGCTGGGGGAGAAAGAATGTTACAAGTCCTTCGGCATGTAAGAAAAAATAGTGCAATGACAAAAAACAGGAAAAATTTGATTAGCAGTCAAAAGGTGAAAGTATTGGTACTTTCGTTTGTCTCCTCAGTCGTCATTGGAATGATTGCGGCAATAGCCCCCCTTCTTACTCTCGCGTTTTATCAAGGTCTATGGTTCAGTACAGAGATTTTTCCATCTTCACTTTCATTTTATATTCTAATTGCATCATTTTTAACCGTCATTGTAACAGGATATAGTTTCAACCAGACTGTGGGGGGATCGTTAAGAACGCTTTCTTTAAATCTAGTTGCGTTTGGGAGTATTTACATTCTCATATCTAATCTCTTATTGTTGCTTCTTTAATTGTGGAGCTTAAATAACTATGACTAGACGAATTTACGGGATCCAGCATGTCTTTGATTAAGGTGATTAGAGAGTTCATTCGTAATAAACGAGGATCACCACTTGTCGAACAAGGGCTTCTCCTAGGGTTAGCCATCCTCACCATTACAGTTTTGATTACAGTAATCCTTGATGTGATGGGATGGTCCCAAGGACTTTTCCATTCAATAGTCATTCAGCTAGACCAATTAAGGCAGGCTTTTCTAGGTTGGATTGGAGGATAGAGAATTAGTTACTTAGCAGGTTGATCTAAGTACTGGCGCTCGAAGCAGACTCGATCTTTTTTAGACCTAACCCACGCAAAGGTTCATTACCGGAAACATTTGAACTGATAAGCGAGATGGCTGGATCTTGGTTACCACTTTGATTTCCTGAATTAATATTAGAAGATTCTATTTGAACACGAGTTAGTTTTTCTGATTCAATCGAACTGGGTGTTTGTGAGACCCTAATTGAATGCCCTTCAGTTGTCACAGTATCATTTCCACTTGAATCCAATCGATAGAGATGGAGTGAATTCCAATCGACATCATCGAAAATTTCTACATTCCCTCGAAAACCAGGAAGTACAGCAGAGTTCCCTTCCAAACCAGTCACGATGAGTAGAACACGGACATACCCTGCAAAATCAGGGATAATACGCGCTCCCCAAATAATTCGGGCGTCGTGTCTCATCTGACGAGTCACTACATCAGCAACACGCGTAGCTTCTTCAAGACTAAGATCAGGTCCACCAATTACGTGAATTAATGCTCCAGTAGCACCTTTTACACTCAAATCACCAAGTAAAGGAGAATGAAGAGAATTCTTCACAGCTTCTGAAATGCGATCATAATCTGTTGTTTCAGATTGTGCGGCTTCCCCCAAACCAACTAATGCCACACCTCCTCCTGCCAAAACACTTCGAACGTCTGCAAAGTCCAAGTTGATTAAACTTGGTAAGCTAATGGTCTCAGTAACACCCTTTACCATACTAGCAAGAATTTCGTCTGCAACACTAAAGGCTTCATCAATTGGTAGATCGCGTGCTATTTCAAGTAATTTGTTATTATCGATTACAATAACGGTATCTGCGTATCTACGTAACCTTTGGAGCCCGCGATGAGCCTTATCAATTCTTGCCCCCTCAATGGTAAATGGTGTGGTTACTGTGCATACAACAATTGCACCATTTTGTTTTGCTATTTCTGCAATAACAGGTGCAGCCCCAGTTCCTGTTCCTCCACCTAGTCCAGCAGCTATGAAAAGCAGATCTACTCCGCGTAAAAGGTTGGTTAAATCTTGGCGTGATTCCTCAGCTGCCGCAGCTCCTAGCTCCGGAAAGCCTCCTGTGCCCAATCCTCTTGTAATTGTTTTTCCAATAAGCATTTTCTTATGGGCTTGAACATGATCGAGGTGTTGTTGGTCTGTGTTAACGGCGATACATTCAGCACCTTGTATTCCGATTTGAACCAACCTATTTATCGTATTGTTTCCTCCACCACCAATACCGGCTACCATTATCCTAGCACCAGGTTTTGAATACTGAACAGGTGTTTTTATAGGACGTTTAGTAGCATCACGTACAAGTTTAGATAATCCACCATCCATTGTATAGTCACCTTATTTTTGGTTGTGGAGCATTTTGTTCCCAAAGTTCTTTTTTCAGAAGATCTCTTACTGCGATGCGAATCGCTTCACTGCGATTTGGATATAGCTTCTCGAGAATCAGTCGTTCAATTCCGTTTACGTATGCCTCTGGAAGGTTTACAGTAATTAGCTTCATATCAATCAGCGTGATACCTAGATATTATCCTGAAAAGGTTCTAGTATTATCTGGGTATTACCCACCAGTAAAAAGGTACAATTAGAGAGACAAAAGGCACTCAACTTAAAGCTCTCTTGGTTTTAAATAGCAAACGGCAGAAAAAAATCCAGTATTACCTTGTATGCGAGCTAATAGAATGGAGAAAAAGCCATTTCCAGTCATATTAAGTGAGAAAAAAAATAATTACCATAATCATTGTTTGCAAACAAGCGATTGGCGCCAATCAAATTGAAACAATATGCCCTCCCCTTCCACCAGATGACTTATCTGATATCTAATTGGTGTTTGGCTAATCAGTGAGACGCAATTTATTTTTGTCGCCAACAAAATTTAAAAAGTGAGGAGGAGACGAGGAGGTTATCTCTCCCTTGCGGGGGTACCCGAGCATGGTCTAAGGAACGTGGTTTACCCGCTCCGACTAAAGGGGCAGGACTGAGGCTCCTGTGGTGTAGACCTTCGTGGGTTCGAATCCCACCCCCCGCACCATTTCACCATCGGTTACTTTTGTTGGTTTTTATATGGTAAACTGCTCCAACTTGTGGAGCAACCAGAAAATGCCAGGTAAAATGATAGATCAGTTCAATTTACATTTGCAAAATATCAAAGCAGTTCCTGGCGTAGAAAATTCTGTACTAGTCCAAAGGGATGGTTATCCAATTTCAAGCAGTGGAGTGTGGTTGTCAGAAAATGAGATTTTTGGTTTATCTTCTTCAGCTGCTGCCATTTTATCAGTGGCCCAACGGCTCCATGATGAGTTATCATATGTGTTAATTGAAGGAGAACGAAGTAAGTTTTTATTAGCCACTCTTCCGCGAGCAGCAAACTATTTTGTTACTGTTACTACCCAAAGCCACAGCAATTTAGGAGCCCTGTTATTACAATTAGAGAGGACTATAACCCATTTAGACGAAGCACTTTGGAATGAGCAATTTATTCCACCTTTACGATCCTTTGAGAGGGCGGAACGCACTCAAATTTTCAATGCATTCAACGTTCGAGAAGGGCCTCAACGGGCTTGGTCCACGGGCACCCTAAATTTAACCATTACAGAAAATGCGGCTCAACAGATATCTGCAATTGTCACTGATTTTCTTCAAGCCTTACCTTCCGCTCAAACTGGCGAGGTCTGTCTTGAAGGTGGTTACTTAATTCCAACACAGCGCTATAACGAAGGAATGCGTATTCGCAATTCCACCCTAACCTACACGCTCTTTGACACTTCTCGAAAAGTTGCTCAACTAGTGAAACGAACTAGGATACTTCAGGTACTATGCGATTGTGGGTCTAAACAACACTTTATCTATCGATTAGCAGGAGGCCTGTTCAGTACCTTAATTCGGAAGGACTCTATGCGTCTCGGCTTGCTTAGATTAATTATTCCAAATTTCATTGCTGAAATCGAATCAGTATTACAAAAGGCACCTTCAGCACAAAAACCCACAATAGATGTTGATGGTTTTTTGGAGGCGATCGCTCGATGAATACGTTTCTGGATAATGGTTTGTATACCCTAGGGAGAAAACAATTAGCAATTGTGTTACGCTCAGTGTTAGATAGATATCCAATCATTATTTTCAGCGAATCCCAAGAGTCAGTGGATATAATTGCTGAGTCCCTAGTAAAACTTGTACCACATCGCCGCGAGATGGTTTTTGGATCAGATTTTGTTTCCTATTCAGAACATGAGCAGATGGTTCTCCATGAGAAGGGTGACTATAACGGAGAACGTTTGATTTATCGTGTTCCATCATCTGCGGCACAACTAGTATCCAATCAGATACTTGATTTTCGAGGATGGGTAATTGCTACCGACAAAACACATTTGCATGAAATCTACCAAGCTTTTGCCCAAACCTCAACATCACCATTAACTTTACGATTTGAAAAAGGCAAGCTCACGATAGAATCTAATGGAAGTTCAGAGGGGTTTTCTGATACTAGTTTTGAGTTGAAATTATTAGAAAAGGTTACATCGGAAACACGAACAAAGATTGAGAGAATTACACGAATTCTAAAACGTGCAGCACAAGGGAAAGTCAGTAATCGACTTGAAAGGAGCTTAGTAGATCTCAACCATGAAGAAGATCGTGTGAGTCAAAGTCTGTACAAGGAACACATTCAAGCTTTTGTCGAAGCCGCTTGGAGAGTTATGATTATCCTAATGCGTCTCCGTTTGCTACAAGAAGTTGGAGTAAAATCTGTAATTTCTGACAAAATGCTACGACAAGCAATTGATTATAGGGGAGCATCGATTGATCGATTAATGGAGTTCATTAAAGCGGAATGGGGCGAAGACTTCCAGACTTCTGTGCAAGATGGTGCAGGACAAACGTTTGGAGATCGATTAGAAGGATTCTGGACAATCTAATCAATTGAGGGAAAAACACTCATGCTAATTGATTGGAGTCAACGAATTATTCAAACGAAAATCGTATATTATGGTCCCGCTATGAGCGGAAAAACGGCTAGCATTCGAGCCCTATTTCATCGTCTCAATATTTTTTCTCGACTTGAATCAATTGAAACAACTTCAGGAAGAACTCTTTTTTTTGATTACGGACCTATTGAACTTTCCCATGGGGAATGGACTATACAAATTCATATCTGGTCAGCAACTGGTCAAGACTATTACGCAGAGACTCGATCAACGGTTCTAGCAGGAACCGATGGTATCGTTTTTGTAGCAGATTCAAATCCGAATCTAATAACTGAAAATCAACGTTGTTGGGAAGAGCTAAAGGGGTTCTTCGGGGATAAACTTTCAGATGAAATCCCTGTGATTTTTGCATTAAACAAGCGAGATATATTACCCGCGATTAGTCGATTTGAATTAATCAACACTCTTGGAATAAATGGTACATCGTCGATTTTTGAAACCATAGCAATCCAAGGCACATTCACACTAGAAATCCTACAAGGAATTTTACGAAAAATATTGCTTGGATCGAAACTTGCACAACCTAAAAAGATAGGAACCTAGGTTCTATTTCTAATTATAAAAAAATGGAGAGTTTGAGTTTGCAAGTTTCTTTTTTAGAAGATACAGTAGTAGATCTTCTTCGATTGGCTGTTACCGATTTACCACTAGATGTATCTGAAGGTCTTAAACGAGCTTTTGAAAAAGAGCGGAACAAAACCGCCAAAAGCCAACTCCAAGCGATCTTAGATAATGTTAGTCTTGCAAGAACTCGTTCAATTCCAATGTGTCAAGATACAGGAATTCAAATATTCTATTTGTCCGTCGGAGCAAAATTTCCTTTACTAGACCAGCTTCCAATTATTCTCAAACACGCGGTCCAAAGAGCAACACAAGAAATTCCACTGCGTCCTAATACTGTAAACCCAATTTTGCAAAAGAATCCTGGAGATAATACAGGTCTTCATATTCCATGGATTAATTGGAAAATTGTTAAGGGAACTAATCTAGAAATTACTGCCTTGCCAAAAGGTGGGGGTTCAGAAAATGTCTGTCAACTTGGCATGCTAACCCCAGGACAAGGATTGAAGGGGATGAAGCGATTTGTGATTGATTCTGTAATTGATGCCGGAGCAAAACCCTGCCCACCTACGATTCTTGGAATAGGGATAGGGGGAGGTGCCGATATCTGCATGAAAATTGCTAAAGAACAATTACTCAGACCTGTAGGACAACGTCACCTTGATTCTAAAATTGCTAAAATGGAAGAAGAGCTATTATCCGCAATTAATCAGACAGGTATTGGACCAATGGGATTGGGAGGTGACACAACATCTTTGGATGTCCATATTGATGTGGCAATGAGGCATCCTGCATCATTTCCTGTTGGTGTTGCTGTCCAATGTTGGGCTGCAAGACGTGCCTCAGTCCTAATTACAAAGGAAGGAGAAGTTAAATTTACCTCACACAAGGTCGACTAACATGGCAACTTACAACTTAACCACTCCAATCTCCGAAGAAACAATTAGAAAACTTCGTGTCAACGATATTGTTCATATCACTGGTACAATATTCACCGCCCGCGATGAAGCGCACGAACGTGCGCTTAAATGGTTTGAAGAGAAAAAGGATTTGCCAATTGATCCCACTGGATTATGTGTTTTTCATTGTGGGCCAATTGTTAAACAAACTGATTCAGGGTGGGAGGTTATCGCAGCGGGTCCCACTACAAGTACACGAATGGAAATGTTTGAAGACAAATTCATTGAAGCTTTTGGGGTACGAGTTATTATTGGAAAGGGAGGTATGGGTTCTAAAACAGCTGCGGCAATGAAAAAATACGGAGCAGTCTATGGGGCTTTCACAGGTGGAGCAGCTGTTTTAGCAGCAAAGGCGATTCGACGAATTATTAAAGGTGAGTGGCTTGATCTTGGTATGCCAGAAGCACTCTGGATTATGGAAGTCAAGAATTTTGGCCCATTAATCGTATCTATAGATTCAACAGGAATGAATCTTTTCGAACAGGTTAGTGCAAATGTAGAGAGGAATCGCACAAAGATTTACAATCAGGTGGGGCTCTGAATTATTTCATTTGATAGTCTCACCGCGATAGGAAGCAGCCAGAAGATCTGTTACATTCATGATCTTAATGTCTGAATTGACCCTTTTCACTTCGTCTAATAATTGAATGTAACAAAAAGAACAAGAAGTGGCGATTACATCAGGTTTGACTTTACTAAGAATTTCGAATTTTATTCCAGCAATCTCCTCAGAAAGTTCTCGACGACCTGCACGTACGCCTCCTCCAGCACCGCAGCACCTATCACTATCTTCAACATCAATAAATTCAATACCTGGAATCATCTGAAGAAGTTTACGTGGTTCTTCACTTATGCCTTGGTGCCTGTTTAGATGACAGGGGTCATGATAAACTACTCGAACTGAGAGAGGCTTTAGATCCTTTTGGTTAAAGCCTTGCACACCAAGATGTTTTACTAAATATTCATTGATATCGAAAGGTTCGAAATCATATGGAGGTTTATCTTTCTCATGTAACACGAGCGGCCAATCTTGTTTAATAGTAGACATACAGCCTGGACAAAGAGATACCACTTTAGTTACACCGAGTTTCTTGAAATAATCTGTATTACGAATGACCATATCGTAGGCAATGGTTTTTACTCCAGTCCGAAATGCCACACTAGTACAGCAAACGAAATCTTTTGGAATATGCACTCGCACATTATTACGCTTTAGTACCTCGACAACGTTCATTCCTACATTTTGAATTCTTAGGTTAATAAGACACCCAGGGAAAAACAAGACTTCATCCACCGGATTTGGAACTTCAACGACTTCTGGTAATTGGTCAGTAAGTGGTTTCGTTTTGACATCAACTGCATAGCCTGTTTCTTCAATTTGATTGATAAACTCTTGATGGCCTTCTAAAGGTCCCATCCCACGTTCAACTGCAAGCGCGCGAAGCCCTTCAACTGCTGTTCGCCGTGTATCGATGTGTTTGGGAATACACACCTCTTTACAATTTCCACAACTTGTGCAATCATAAAGACCACTACTCACAGCTAATTGAACTCGGTCCCCTTGATCTCTTGGATCGAATTCGAAGCTGGCTAATTCTCTCATGGCAATTGGACCAGAATATTCTTGTTTAGCTGAAGCAACAGCAGGGCAGCCAGCGTAACAAGAAAAGCATTCTATACACGAACGCAGTTCCATTGCAGATGAGATTTCTTCACGCGTCAATTTCTCTGGGCGATCAGGAGCTGAGGTTCTTTCTAAGTAGGGACGTAATTTCTCCAGGAGTTTAAATCCTGGTCCGAGATCAACGACTAAATCTCGAATCACGGGGAAATTAGGTAAGGGCTCTAAAACGTAATCTTCAGAAGGATCAACTACGGTGCGACATGCCAAACCAGGAACACCATTGATATTTATCGCACATGACCCACATTGACCAGTTCGACAATTCCAACGATAGGCTAACGATGAATCGAGATTACGGAAAATGTAATGGAGTGCATCAAGAACACCTAGACGATCAGTGTAAGGAACCTTATAGGTGGTAAAAGTTGGTTTGTCGTCTATATCCGGGTTATAACGTTGGATTTGAAATTTGATGATTGGTTTTTTAGCCATGAACTATACCTCGATTCGACATTAGTTTTTCATCCATGGTGGAGTCCATTTTGTGATAACCACAGGTGTTCGTTTGAGAACCATTTTCTCCTTCTGTTTTGAGATAACAATATTCACGAACCAACGTTTATTATCAGGATTGGGATAGTCCGTTCGATAATGTGCTCCTCTGGATTCTTTTCGTAATAATGCAGAACGCACAATCAGTTCCGCAACCAGTATCATATCCTGCAACTCAAGTGCACTGATCCACTCTGTATTGTAACGTGTAGCCTTATTCTGTACAGCAAGCTCGGAATCGACTTGTTTTTGTTGTTGCTTTATGAAGCTAAGAGCTGAATTTAGGTCTTCTTCATTTCTGAATAGCCCTGCTTTGTCCCACATTAACCTTTGAAGCCGTTTAGTTTCTTTTGCTGGTCTAAGCCCTTCATCTTTTTCAAGAGGCGCCATTACTCGTGAATATTCCTTGGCAATTGAATTTCTATCAAGAGAAGGAGTGGAATTATCCGCTGCAAATTTGGCGGCTGAGTCTCCGGCGATTTTTCCAAATACTTGACCGGCTGCAAGTGCATTTCCACCTAATCTATTCCCCCCATGTACACTCCCGGCAACTTCTCCAGCGGCATAAAGACCAGCAAGATTAGTTCCAGCTAGGGAATCAATTTTCAATCCTCCCATTACATGATGAGCAGTTGGAGTGACCTCCATTGGCTCGTTTCGAATATCGATACCAATATCGAGAAAATCTTCTAGCATAGTTGGAAGACGTTCTTCGATGATTCTTGCAGGAAGAAAGGAGATATCCAGATAGACCGCTTCATTTTCTGTTCCCCGTCCTTCTCGAATTTCTGTGGCAATGGACCTTGCAACTTCATCACGTCCAGCTAATTCCATAAGACGGGGATTATAGCGTTTCATGAATCGTTCACCATCCTTGTTAAGAAGAATTCCACCTTCACCTCGGACAGCTTCGGTAACTAACCGACCCCGTGCGGCAGGTGGGATAGCAGCCCCAGTAGGATGAAATTGAAACTGTTCCATGTCAACCAATTCTACACCAATTTTGAAACCCATCGCATAACCACTTCCAACATCTGCTTGCGCATTCGTTGTAATATCATAAATTCGACCAGCGCCACCCGCTGCCATAACAACAGCTGAAGAGCGAAACACCTGGAATTTCCCAGTTCGAATATCTAATACTGTAACACCGGCGACTCGATTCTTATTACGAAGTAAAGAGGTAACAAAAACTTCATCGATAATTTCGATTTGCCGCCGTCGAAGTTCTTCAGCTAATGTTGCTAACACTTCATGCCCTGTCCGGTCTCCTGCATAGCAAGTTCTTCGATAAGTTTGATGTCCAAAGGGTCGTTGCATAATTAGACCGTCTGGAGTTCGAGAAAAAATTGCACCAAAGTTTTCTAAATCAAAGACTCGTTGAGGGGATTCATTTGCTAGGATTTCAGCTAGGTTTTGGTTATTTAGATAGGCTCCTGCTCTACAGGTGTCTCGTGCATGGATTTCACACATGTCATCTGGATCAAGATTTGCAAGTGCAGCATTAATCCCTCCCTCAGCCATAACGGTATGTGCCTTTCCTAGAATGTCTTTAGTAATGATGATAACTTCTTGGTTGGAATCGGAAGCAGAGATTGCTGCTCGACATCCTGCTCCTCCTGCACCCACAACCAATACATCAGTATCAATTACTTCAATGGTCACATTTTATCACCTAATTTTTTGGCTAAATTACTGAGTTGTTCGGGTAAACTGACGCTCTTGAGTTGTATTGAAAATCTAGCTTCTAGTGGCTTTATGAGAGATTGATAAACCCAATCTGAAGTTTTCTTTTGTGCAGATTCATAATCTAGGGCTTCTATGTTCCTGTCAACGCGCATAAAGAAATTGTAGTGTTCACTTTCTGAACTTGGTTTTGAAATGACCCAGAACGATTGTCCTCCTTCAGGAACATTAAGTGCCCCTGTTATTTCATACCACTCCTCGATTCTGATTTTTCCCTGTTCTTCGCGGTCGGTTCTCACCTTTGTCATTTGCACATTTCGAAGGTCAGAAACTTTTTGCAGGACTTGCAAAAGGGCTTCACTTGATTTTTGAAGATTAAAATCAGCAACAGAGATTTTGATGTAGCGATCCGTTCGAAACAGGGGCATGGTGATATGCACCTCAAATAGGTTTTCAGCCCCGCAAAGTCTTAGCTCGCCTTAAACTTTACTCATTTAATTGATAAAATGCTGAGGATTTTTCAAGAAGACGAGAATTTTACGAGTTTTTAGCCTTTAATTTATAGGAAAAAAGAGAGAAAGATGAGGATACCAATTACGGTAAGGTATGAGCAGACACTTTCAACGTTTTTCACTTGCCTTAGTGTGAGCCTTTTCATGTATCTTATTCTACTTCTCTTTAACCTAGGCTTGAATTTCAGTAGTGTAATTTTTTCATCGGTAATAGCCGTTTCATCGGTATTGGTATTACGAACATTGTTATCTGAAAGGAAGCATGAATTTTTTGACATATCGACCTCAACGCTTTTTGAATCGGGGCTTCTCATATTTCAGTCACCGAAGAATCGTTGTGCCGTTTTTTTCGCATTTAAACTCGTAGCAGCAAATTTTGAAAAAGCCTTCGTTCACCGAACTTTGACAATTCTTCTAAAAATATTACCTGCGTCGACTACCTTAGCATTCGAGTGGACAGATCAAAAAGCATGCTTCATAACTTTCTATATCAAGCTAGAAAAATCCTCGTTCTTGACGTACACAAGAGAGCTACTTGATAACATTAAGAAAAGCTTCAGAGCCGCTTTTGGAGCTCAACATATCAAACTTCTAAATGGGAATGAACTTACGAACCACTTCTCAATGGGAATTCCCGGACGATTTCAAAAAATCTCTGTCAGCGGAAAATACGCCATAAACATACAAACTGATATGATCAATGCAAAGAAAGCATTTGCAATCCTTACACCAGAAAATTTCGACAAGTTCCACACAATTCTGAGCATCTTAGAAGGTACTCAGAATATTCGTATGATATTACCAATAAAAAAAACCGAGAAAGCAACCCAAATTGCCAAGTCTTTGACTATTGTATTTGATAATCCTGCTAATAATATTTCAATTCAAAACCAACAACCGAAAGCTCTTTGCATAAGTCAGATTCCTGCCTCTAAATCAATCCAATTATTCGGTGATGTTTTAGCGCGCAATCAAATCCATGAACAAAAGCTAGAATTGGGATTCTCAACAACAGCTACAATGATTATCAATTTATTATTAACCCCATGGCATTCTCCAAAAAAATCCGATTCTAAATCTAAAATTAGCAAGAATCCTTCATCAAGCTTAATCACCCCGTTGAATTGGAGAAAGATGCTAGCTGAACAGCTCTCAAGTCTTGAACTTTCATATGAGAAGGATAAGGAGCTCTTTATTGACAAGTTGCCCCTTAGAGTGGATGCACAAGTTGATGACTTGTTATTTCTTATAATCCCACAAGCAAATACAACCCATGTTGAATGGCTTTTTCAAAAAATATTCACGTTTCTTCGAGAAGACAAAACGAAGAATGTTATTTTCTTGCTCGCGTGCCCCCAAACGACCATACTAGCCCAGAAGCTGGTCTCTAACTTCACGCAAGTAGATCGAATCCATCTTATTAAGACCAAACATGAATTAACTACGCTTTTGAAAGAGAAAAAAAACAGCTTCTAGAAAAACAAAAAACGGTCGCTCAGGTGGCTTAGAAAGCTCTTTAAGGACAACGTTCTTCCTTCAATGGCGGTGGCTCACTTGGTAAAAAAAAACAAACCTCTTTCAAAACAACCATCAGAAAGCCCAAAAAAGCAGGAAGAAACAAAAAGCCGTAGTCACGAAACCATACGACGTGAGCTCATAATCAGCGAAGAACAAAAACAGGAAATGGAAAAAGAAATTCCGACAATGCGAGTAATTACACCCAGCGCTATTGCCCAAAAATATGGAGTCAGAGTAAGCATAGCAAAGGCGGTTTTAACTGAGCTAGAAATGAAAGGCTTAATTCACCGAATAACCTCAGAAGGAAAATTCAAGCTATATTCAAAAACACCAGCGTAGCGGGGAGAATACTTGAACAATCCCGAATTCACTTCGAAAACCCCTGTCGAATTTGTCCTTAGTAGTAATGTAATTTTGGAAGGAGAACTACGAAGCGTTCTTTCCCCTCGCACTGTTGAAAAAATACTCAAGATACTCCCCATGAACAGTCGGATACACCTTTGGAAAAAAGAGCTTTACTTTGAAGTTGGAATCCGCATGGGCTCAGAAAAAGCAATATCCTCATGTAATGCTGGAGATATTGCTTATTGGCCTCAGGGAGATGCAATATGCCTTTTTTTCGATAACATGAAACCATATGGGAAAGTTAACCCTGTCGGCAAAATTACATCAAATACCTATGTTACAGTTTTTGAAGCACTACGCTCAGGAATGCCGATTAGTTTTCGAAAAAAAACCACCTAAATTACTGAAAATAAACACCAAAATCTTACATTAGAACTCGATGTGTTTAGAAATCCAGAGGACGTGGATGTGGTTCGGTATGCTCGTGAGCACCGGACGGAGCTGGAGTGGCTAACTTGGTTGGTTGTTCGGATGGAGTCTGATGTTACAGAATTCTCCAAGAAAAATCATTAGGCTAGAAAAGAAATCTGGGGGTTTAATTATTCTTTCAAAATAAAAAAGCGGAATGAAGCGTTTACCTATTGTTCTATTACTATTGACAATCCTTGTTCTTCCCCTCACATTCTCATTTCACTCTGTAATGACTGATGATTGTTTTATCCAAATTGTTTCAGTGACTTTGAATCAGGCGTCTCTTGAAGTAGGTGAAAGGTTTCAAGTAAACCTAGTTTATGATCTGTATTACAATCCGATGGATCCCCTCGGAATAGGTTCAGTGAGTGTTTCGATCGGTATTCAAGGATTATCCATCCCACTTTCATCCTATGAGTTCACTAAACATGGATTTGATGTTCACGAGACAATGACCTTTGACATTTCTCCTGATGATTGGACACCAAACGAGACAGGTCAAGTTGGTGTCGTCCAGGTTGAAGGTTGGGTACAAGATTCAATTGGATCAATGACTGACTCGGTTCAGCAGCAATTTCAAATTATGCAAAGTGACCTGCTAATTGTCGTTAACCCACTCCCTTCTCAAATTACATTTCATGAGTTCTTCAACCTTTCAGGTGCGCTTTTTAACTCACACAATTCGTCGCTCTTGGTTCCCAATCAGCCTTTAGCAATTTCAGTCATTCAAAATAGTCAAGCTATTCAATCTTGGAACCTACAAACTGACTCAGCCAATAATTTCACTCAATTCATCAATTCGACTTTACTTGGAACTGGTGATTTTGAGTGTATAATCAATTCACTTGTCTCAAATGACTATAAAACCACGAATTTAACTGTCCCATTAAAAATCGCTAAAGCTAAACTCAATATCTCCGTAACAACAAATACTACAACAGTCCAGGCTTTCTATCCTTCAATGAACAACTATTCGATTCTAGTTTCAGCTAGCCTTGATTGTCAGTCAGCGAATCATGCATTTAAGGAAGCCAATGTTAGCTGCTCTTTAGGGAATATATCCCAAAATCTTACTTACATTGGATCAAACTATTTTTCTACAGATATTATTGCCCCATCCTTACCCAGCGAATATTCCCTAGTTATTGAAACTTTTGCACCCGACCATAATCCCGTCAATACCTCAATACCAATAAGTGTCATACACCGGCAAGCAAAGATATCGTTTACACCAAACTGTTCAGAAGCAGCTTATGGAGATATTATCGAATTTAATTTAAACGTCGCTGACATTTCTTCCCAAAAGCCTATCCAAGACAAAATCTGCTCAATCTACCTATTTAATCAATCTACATGGATTTTACTTGCACAAATTACATTAGACCAAACCGGCTGTGCAGAATTCCAATGGCAGGCGCAAAACGTCGTGAATGAGGATTTTAATTTCAAAGTAGTTTTTCATGGCTATCCTGAATTTAATTATGCTGAAACTGAGGTTAAAGTTACTAATACTCGTAATCTACGGTTTCTCTGTAATTCCACCCTTCATGTTATCCGACCAAATGAAGTTAATTATGTTTTACAACTTACAACATTGAATTACCAACCAATATTCAACGTATCATTGCATCTAATTGAAAATGCAACAAATTCAACGTGGTGCACATCAATAACCAATACATCAGGGTACGCCGTTCTTTCATGGTCTATTGACGAGGACTTCATTCTTGGTCCCCACGAGTTCTCCCTCATTGCAGAGAATGATTTGACCATTCTTGGAACCATTCAGATAATCATGATTGTATATGAACAACCCACTTTGGAGCTTGTCTAGAATTTTTTGGTGAACAGAAAGAAAGGCTACACAATATTTAGATAGTTACTAAGTTATCTCTACTTGAAAGCCACTATCACACACAAAATTCTACAGAAAATAGTGGATGTTGGAGTAGCATCATGAGCCGTCAACAACGTATCGAAGAACTATTAGAACTCATGAAAAATCCTGACCATATTCGAAATGTTGGGATAATTGCGCATATTGATCATGGAAAAACGACCCTTACAGACTCGTTACTAGCCAATGCCGGAATGCTTTCTTACAATCTTGTGGGTCAAGCCCGAGCATTAGACTATTTGGAAGAAGAGCAGCGGCGAGGAAACGTCTTTCGGTGAACCATAGACGCCTCAATAACAATCAAAGCCGCTAATATCTCGCTTCTCCATGACTATCAAGGGTCCCAATATGTGGTCAATCTAGTTGATACTCCAGGTCATGTTGATTTTAGTGGAAAAGTGACACGTGCTTTACGGGCTATTGATGGGGCGGTCGTAGTTGTAGATGCTGTCGAAGGCGTTATGGCTCAAACAGAAAGTGTAATTCGATCGGCAATTAAAGAACGAGTTAAACCTGTTTTATTCATTAACAAGATTGATCGTCTTATTCGCGAACTGAAACTTTCACCAAAGCAAATTCAAGAACGGCTATCACAGATAATTCAAGATGTTAACAAAATAATTACGTTTGCATCTGAAAATTCGAGTGTAAATTGGAAGGTGGGAACTGATACTAACACGGTGGCTTTTGGTTCTGCTCTTCATAAGTGGGCATTCACAGTAGAGTCAATTCAAAAAGTAAATCTTCAATTTCAAGACATTATTGAAAAATATCAACGTGATGCAATCGAGGATCTTAGTCAATTGTTACCTATTCACGAGCCCATATTGAATATGATACTTGGTCAATTACCTTCTCCCAAAAGTGCTCAAAATGATCGTGTACAATACATTTGGAAAGGTAAAATCAATTCTCCTGCAGGGAAAGCTCTTCGTTCATGTGACTCAGAAGGCCCTCTTATTGTTAGTGTCACCAAAATAATTACTGAATCCAAACATGGCCTAATCGCCGTTGGTCGATTATTCTCAGGTACCATCAGAAGAGGAACGCAGATACAAATTTTCCCATCAAATAAATTATTCAAAACTCAACGAGTTACTTTGTTTATGGGTTCACGCCAAGTAGTAATTCCATCTTTAACGGCAGGTAACATTTGTGGCATAATTGGTTCAGAAGAAGTTCGGGCAGGCGATACGATAACCGGTCAACAAAATATACAAGGCATGGTTCCATTTGAAGAAATAACGTACCTTAGCGAACCAGTAGTAACCATAGCAATCGAGCCAAAACAAACGAAGGATTTACCACGGTTACTGAGCTTCTTCAAAAACCTCACCAAAGGTGACCCCAATCTTGTGTTTTTGGTTAATGAACAAACTGGAGAAAATCTACTTTCTGGATTGGGATTATTACATTTGGAAATTGCTGTGAAAGATATTGAAAAAGCTGGAATACAAGTATATGCATCAGACCCAATTGTACTTTATCGCGAGACAGTTAGAAGCCACATAACATTAGACAAACATCACATGAGCCCAAACGGAAAGAATTCAATTCGCATCTCTGTTTATCCTCAAAAAGAGATGATTAAAAAAGAGAATATCTGGCAAAAGGACTCTCGCGGTAATATTCTCATCAATTTCACAGACACCATAATAACACCAACCGCAAAAGATGCAATAATAGCTGGATTCGAATGGGCAATGGAACGCGGACCGCTATGTGCAGAACCAGTCGGCCTCACCTCAATTCAAATTGAGGATATTATGCTTAGTTCTGAACCAGCAGAAAGAAGTAGAGTAGAACTAATGTCCATGATACGAGAGGCAATCTTCGTTGGATTTAATAAAGCGGGAATTACTCTTCTCGAACCAATCTATAGTATACAAGTTATTGTCCCTAATGATTTTCATAAGGAAACTGATAAGGTCATTATGTCCAAAAGAGGACAAGTAGATGATGTGGAATTCACTAGAGACTGGGTAACAATTACCGGATCTTTACCTGTTGGTGAGTCCTTCGACTTAGCTGACACATTACGCTCGAAAACGTCAGGCAAAGCGATTTGGCAAACGAAATTCGCTCGATGGCAAGTTGTCCCCGAACAACGCGCTGTATCCATTATATCTGAAATCAAGAAAAGGAGAGGCTTGCAATAAGGAGGAAATCATTATGCAAATCCGTATAGCAGTTATTGGGAGTAGTGGAAAAATATCTCAAGAAATATCAAAAATTGCCGAAGAAATAGGTCAAGAAATTGGACGACGAGGAGCAGTACTGATTTCAGGGGGAAAAGACGGGGTTATGGAAGCAGCATCAAGGGGCGCTAAAACAGTTAATGGTATCACTGTCGGAATCTTACCAGAGCACCAACATTCCGGAGTAAATCCCTTCGTTGACATACCACTCGCTACCGGTATTGGTTATGCCAGAAATTATATCAACATAGTTTCAAGCGATGCAATAATCAGTCTGGCAGGATCCGGTGGAACTCTTAGTGAGATTGGCTATGCTATAGCATTGAATAAACGGTTAATTCTAATGAAAGGAACAGGAGGAGTTACTCAAATGATTATAAAGAACCAGTCATTGTTTCCTGACGCCGATATTCACATTGCTAGAACCAGCAAAGAAGCAGTTAAAATCGCATTTCTTCACACATCATTTTGAAACAATCTAGCCATTTTAACCAAGAATAATTTGCCATGGAGGATTAAACGCCAATAGCTGCATTATTATGAATAAGATAATACCTCCAAAAATCATGTTCTTCCCCTTTTTCGGATTAACGCCCGTAAACCAATAAATAAAACCAGTTGCGATGAGCAATGCAGAGGCAAACGTGCCAACAAGAATAACAATTCCCCAAGTAGTTATTAGATAGGAAGTAAGTGTTTCGAGAAGATTTTGAAGCGGTGAAATTTGAAGGATTATAGTTCTTTCACCCTACCCTATTCTTCCGAATAGATACAAAAACTCCTAAAATTTGATGAATCCAATTAAAGGAAGGGAATTAATAATTCAAAAAGCGTATTTTGAATACTGGAGCAGTTTACATGTGGAGGTTCACAAGAAGCGACGCGATGACTGTTTGGTCAAAAGACGTCGTTAAAAAACGGTTTTCCCGATACCGATCAATAATTGATCTTAAACTTCCTGCTCGATACCTCCTAGTACGAAATATTCCTATTGATTTCAAACCTAGTGATCCTTTGCCTGATTTATGGAAACTTCATCAACAAGCACATAATCTCCTTGATAAGCAAATTAAAGAAGTCAAAGAAGGAAATGATTTCGAACTTGAAACTCTCCCGTCACAGTCTTTTCTGGATTTGAAAATTGTCTTAGCAAATCATATGTTTCAACAGTGTTATTTTTGTGAACGCCGATGTAACATCGACAGAAGTACAAAATTAGGCTTTTGCAAAGTTGATGATACAAGTTATGTTTCATCTGCTTTTCTCCATACAGGAGAAGAGGCACCTCTTGTACCATCTGGAACTATTTTTTTCAGTGGCTGCAATTTTCGTTGTGCTCATTGCCAAAACCATGACATTTCTTGTAATCCTACAAATGGTAGTGCCATTTCTCCAAAACAATTAGCCTCGATTGCTGATGAACTAGCATCGCAAGGTGCAAAGAACATTAACTATGTAGGAGGAGACCCTACACCCCATCTTCATACCATAATTTCATCAATGAAGCATCAACAATTCAATATCACTCAACTTTGGAATTCCAATATGTATCTATCCGAGGAATCGATGAAACTGCTAATTGACATCATCGATTTTTGGCTTCCAGACCTCAAATATTTCTCTGACCAATGTGCTGAAAGAATTTCTGATGCTAAACACTATACAGCCTTTGTTACACGTAATATCAAAGCAGCATATGAAAAAGGCACAAAAGAAATGATCATTCGAGTCCTTGTACTTCCTAATCATCTTCAGTGCTGTGTAATTCCCATTCTAGATTGGATTTCAGAAAACACACCCAAAGCTTTAGTCAACATCATGGCACAGTATCGACCCATGTGGCAAGTCTTACGCCAACCAAAAATATTCACTGACATATCATCTCGGGTTTCACAAGAAGAAATGCGCCAAGCCTACGATTATGCAGAAAGACTTGGTTTAGAGTTTCGTTCAGTGAGCTAATTTCATTCGAAAACGCGCGTTTTTGTGGGGTTTTTCAATGAAAGCTATTATTTCTCTGATGTAGGCTTATGCGACTAAATCTGGACTTGGTAGCTAAACATCTGAGATGTAAACCGTGGCGAGAGATTTCCGATGCAGCCAACACCACACCAAGTCAGATACTAGATTATTGGCTACCACCTATTTTGCCCAAAATTGTAAGAGACGACTTCGAAGAATTCTTTACAAGTAAACTCTCAGGAAAACTTGGTTGGCTTCGCAGTTGCATAGATTCATCTTTTTCCAAGTTCAAAGTAACGTTTGAACCTGGTGGGTACCGTGGATTGCCTGATTTCGTCGAGTGGGACGGAAAATTAGATGGACAATTCCTTGAACGCATGCTTCCATTGCTTCATTCGGTAGCCGAATGCACAACTACTCCATTATCTGTTGAACAGTTTTGGATTTTGGCAACCGAGCTTTGTAAATTCACGATTTTTCCCGTATCTCCTCTTGATATCAGTATCATCAAAGCCTTTTGTAAAATGCCAATGATTACGATCCCAGTACTCGCAAGATTACTAGGAATTTCCTACAAGAAAATACGCAACCGATGGAACCGTTTACGAAGATTGAATATTTGTCGAATTCCAGCACAGGTAAATTATCGCAGTCTAGGATTGGTCCCAGTATTCATCGAACTTCATGATACAAAAACTTCAATTAAAAGTTCATACATACTTTCGTATATCGAACTCGCGGGAAATGTAAGACGCGCATTATACCTCATGGCTGTACCTGAAGAGCAGCTTTCCCAGCTTCCAAATTTTCTCGACCTACACTTTGATACTACCCATACTTTGTATCTTTTCGAAGATATGGGCCAAATCGTTGAATTTACTCATTATCAGACGAACAAACACCGTTGGGACATTGACTGGCGAAAACTATTCATTGGAGCTCATTTGCTTCACGATTCCTATTTTGATCAGCCCCTAGAAGTTCGTAACGATGAACAACAACATCATCGTCTTTACATCCCAGATAACAAGGACAAGCAACTGATTCCTTTGTTGGCATCAGATGCACGAATGAAGCTAGAAAAGCTTGCATCAATCGCTGAGATGAGCATATCTCAAACTAGTCGTCGAAGATCGAGACTATTTGAACTCGAGGTTCTACAACCTAAACCACTGATAAGAAGAATCGGATTGCTCGAAGATGTTATTATTCGAATGAAAGAAAATGATGCTCGATTACTAGGAATAGTCAATGAGTTGCCCCAAGCGTGGATACGACAACTGATCGAATATCATACAGGAGAGAAGGAACTCTTCATATATGCAACATTACCGCCTGGGTCCTTCTCACTGATTCGTTACTATCTTAGCAAGTATCTTCATACGAAATCTGATGTTTACATCAGTGGTCCGGAAAATGGTGGGTGGCCTTTAACGTTTGAAACCTACGATTCTGAAAAGGGCTGTTGGAATTGGAAAGAGCCCTTAGTTGAAGAATATTCGAGAATCACTGCCTTTGAACCGAGAGCCAAACAAAGGCAATCAGAAAGACAATGATCGAGGAGAGAGACTGAGTTAAATGAATGTATTGGTGGTTTTGTTACTTGTTTCAACATTAGCAGCATCACCTTTTCCATTACCCACGGCTCAAACTAGTGCATTCAGAGGAATGCCAATTGCTCTCTCCGTCCAACTAAAGAACCAAAACGGTACCCCAATTGAAAATGCCACAGTGTATTTCTTTCATGAAACTCACAATGAGCTCTTAGGAACAGCCATAACAAATTCCACGGGTGTTGCACAGTTCATCTGGATGATTCCCTTAATCCACGAACTTGGTTTTGTTCAATTAAACGCCACATTTCGTGGAGATCCCGAAAGATACCTCCTACCAAGTATGGTCCCAATTCCACTAACCATTTTTGCTCAAATTCAAAATCAGATCAATGTGACTGATGAAACGGGAGAACCTATTGGTTCAGTAGTTCGAATAGGCCAACGCCTGTTCTTTCACACCCTAATTACAGATGACAATTCGAATCCTCTCGTAGGTGTTACAGTTCAATTCATTATGGAACCAAACCAAATACTTGCACAAAAAACAACTCTTCAAAGTGGACCTTTGATTTTCAGTTGCATATTGAATCAAACAGCCGAAGCCCACATCATATTTACAATCAAAAGCTTCAACCAAGGATATTACAATGGAACTGAATATTCATTCGAATTTTGGATTCAAAACTTCACTGTGCATTTTATTGGGCTTCCTACGTTTTGGCATCCATCAAATGGTTATTTTCTTCAAGGAAGATTAGACACCTCTTCAGGACAGGCTCTTGCAAATGCTTCAATTGAATTACTCCTTGAATCTGGCGTATTACTAAAAACCACTCAAACTGAAAACAATGGACGATTTCACTTCGACTTATACGATGTCATTGAACTTATTCAAAGCAACCGATATTTTATACTTCGATATAACGGAAACCCAGGCTATAGTAGAACAAAGTCTATTATCGGGATTATTGCAAGTCCTCCTCATAACCCGTTTATTCAATCCATCGAGCCCACCTTATCGTTAATCTGGCTTCCCATCCTCCATCAAATCAGCATTATTACCGTCAGTTGTATAACAATTGGAACCTCATTACTGACTCTAAAAATGAAACGATCAACCAAACGAATCATATCACATTAAACCAATGAATTAAGTTTCTTATACCGCCGAAAACTTAAACGAGGAACTCCCTACATTCTATTCGAGGTTATAAGGAACATGTCAGAACATTGGATGTGGACCGAGAAATACCGACCCAAGAAACTTAAAGAGATCATCGGTCAAAAGCCAATAATTGATCGATTACAAAAATTCCTAACAGAACGCGATTTACCACACCTCCTCTTCGCTGGCCCCGCAGGAACCGGAAAAACAACCGCCATTATAGCTTTTGCCAATGAATTATACGGCGATCAATTTACAGGAAATTTTATCGAATTGAACGCCTCGGATGCACGAGGGATTGATGTGATTCGAGATCGTGTTAAGAGCTTTGCACGCACTCGTCCTTTGGGCAATGCCCCCTATAAGATTATATCATTAGATGAAGCCGATAACCTGACTCGAGATGCACAACATGCCCTTCGCCGTACTATGGAACGATATGTTTCCAGTTGCAGATTCTGCCTAATCGTTAATTTTTCAAGCCGAATAATTGATCCCATTCAATCGCGATGCGCAATTTTCAGATTTCCTCGACTCAATGAAAAGGAATTAACCAAGAGAATTGATTACATCGCAAAGCAGGAACAGGTGAAATTAACTGATGAGGGAACTCAAGCGATTCTTTATGTATCAGGAGGAGATTTACGACGGGCAATCAATGTGCTTCAAGCTGCATCTGTTATTGAAAAGCAAGTTGATGCAGATGCGGTATTCACAACAACTGGAAAAGCACGTCCAGAAGATGTCAGCCAAATGCTCCAATCAGCGTTAAACGGTAATTTCATAGAAGCCCAAGAAAAACTTAGAAACCTCTTAATTTGGCAGGGACTGTCAGGAACGGATATCATTAGGCAAGTTCATCGTGAAGTTATGAAATTAGGCATTGACGAAATGATCAAAGTTCAGATGGTAGACATGGTCGGTGAAGCTGAATTTCGATTAACAGAAGGAGCTGACCCGGAAATTCAATTGAGCCACATCCTCGCAAGATTTGCATTAATAGCCCAATCACGTGATATTGAAAAATGAAAAACCAACCTTGGGTTGAAAAATACAAACCCCAACAAATCAGTGAAATTGTGGGTAACAAGGCAGCAGTTACAAAAATCACAGAGTGGCTGCATAAGTGGCCCAAAGGCATAATTCGAAATCAAAGGGCACTCATGTTATTTGGTCCAGCTGGTGTCGGAAAAACAATCGCAGTGTATACAATCGCGAATGAATTTAATTTTGAGGTTTTTGAGATCAATGCGAGTGTCAAAAGAAGTAAGAAAATGATAAATGAGCTGTTAAAAACCTCTACAAAGACTGGAACTCTCACAGGTAAACGGGGACGAATTGTATTAATCGATGAACTAGGTGGATTAAGTGGAAAGTCAGATAGAGGAGCAGCCTCAGCTATCAAGGATAATATCCAAGAAACACAAGTTCCAATTATTCTGATTACTAATGATGTTTCAGATTCCAAAATTCGACCTTTACTGAAAATAACTACATTTATTGAGTTTGAACCAATTACTGACCGGGAAATTATAAAGAAACTCAAAAGTCTCTGCGCTGCTGAATCCCTGACAATCGAAGAACCAACATTAGAATTACTTGCATCAAGCTCTCGTGGAGATTTAAGGGCAGCCATTAATGATTTGCAGAAACTTGGAGAATCTGGAATAGAAATCACTACCAAAAGAGTCAACGATCTTTTAAGAACAAGAGATCAAAGAATCGATATCAATACAGCTCTTGAAAGGATTTTTTTTGCAGAGACTTGGAGAGATGCCATCTTTGTGGCGAACCAGACAGATGTATACCCAGACGAACTAATTCGATGGATTAGTAACAACATCCCAGTAGTTTTTCCTGATTTATCACAACAAAAGAAAGGATGGGAATATCTATCTAGAGCCAGCATTTTCAATCGTCGAATCACTCGAACTCAAAATTGGAGATTTCTCCCATACTCCAAGGAACTCATGAGTCTTTCTGGCTCAATAATGGGTGGAAAACCAACATCAAAACCCTCCGAATACCGTTTTCCAGAATGGATAAGACAAATGGGATTCTCCCGGGGACTACGCCAAAAACGCTCACTAATCGGTCAGACTCTTTCTCCCATCGTTCATCTCTCCGCTAAAAAAGCATACAGAGAATACAAACCACTTCTCAAAGCCCTAATTAGAATACCAGCACAGAAGGAACTGATAAAAAGAGATTTAGAATTATCAGAGGAACTAATTCAATTCATCCTGAAGGACTAACCCCCCCCCATTTCACTCGGATTTTTCCCATAGTTCGATAAACCTTCGAAGGGCTAGAGCCCGAAGATTCTCAATCTTGTAGCGATATATCCGAATTCGACCAAACGTCTTCTCCTGAACAAGTTTTGCACGTTCTAGAAGTTGAAGATGTCTTCGCGTTGTACTATGATTCAGCTGAGTTCTCCTAGCGATCTCAGAGATGTTCAATTCTCCGCACTCAGCTAGAAGACGAATAATCCTAATTCGCCCGCGGGAGGAAAAGAGAATCTCAACGGAAATAGGTCGATCATCCGATAGTGGACCAAGAAGTGGAGTGTTAGGTTCTTCCATCACGTTTTACACCCACTTTCCTTCTTTCAAGAAGTAGTTCTAGTTCACGTTCTAAGACGGAGGCAGGAACGTCAGGCAGGCTGATTAGAGTAGTTTTCCCACGTTGTCCAATACTGGAAATCTTCGTAGCGAGAACTCCTAATCCAACAAGGTCTTGAATGTATGTCCAAATTTGAGTGTGAGACCGAGGAGGCTGGACATATTCTTCGCAGACAAGCCCATAGCGCGCTTCAAGTGCGCCAGTAGTGACATAGGCATCTTCTGAGGACTTCAATAATCTGCAAACGGCAAGCAGAAGGAGAATTCGATGCGTTGACAAATCCACGAGGACTTCTCGTCGTATCTCAGGCGTAATGAAAGCCTTCGCACTTCGTACATATTCGGGCAATATGCGAAGCACGCCCTTTTCATCGGCCACTTTACCTGCATTGTACAACACTTCTAAGGCGAAGCGTGCGTCTCCAGAGGCACTCGCTATGTCAGCTATCAAATCGATTGTGCTAGATGGAACTGCCCCGTCCAACACTGCCTCTTTTACCCGAAAATTCAGGATGTCCCGAAGTTGACAGGAATTATAACGGTCAAATCGCAACATATTCTTCTGAAGCGTGCTCCATGTACTCGAATCAAGAATGTAGCCAAACAATGGACTACGGCTTATCCCAATTAGGGAGATACGCTGTTGGGCATTGAGTTGATCATCGACGGTGCGTGATAACAAATAGAGTAGCTCTTCCCCACGACGTTGAAGAAAAACACCGAGTTCATCCAGTGTTACGAGCAGATAGAGATTATTTGATTCAATATACTCCAGAATTATTGAAAGGAGTTCTTGCGTTGATAGCCCCCGGAGCGGAATACCTGTCTGAAACGCTGAGAGAATCTTATTCAGAATCATGTATTCCGTTCGTTCACGGCGCGCATTAACATGCACATATACTAGATTAAACCCATGACTCTGTGCGATCTCACCTAGTAGTTTTCCAAAGAGCTTTGTTACAGAGGTTTTTCCTGACCCAGTATCACCAACAATTAGCACTTTTTGCGACACCCGACCAGGCGTCTCGATTACACCGCGAAACAACTGAGTTAACTTGCGTAGATGTTCCTCACGATGAGGAAGGTGGGGAGGAACATAATCGATGGACAACTTCGCCTCATCGATGAAGACAGATGGGCGCTGTAACTCATGCCGAATGATCTCCATCCTGTGTTCTCCGTTTGCTGTGTTTTGAACATTGAGCGCGTGTAATAAAAGAGCAGACAGAGTTGAAGATAAGTGAACTGCGCTCTCAGGTGGAATTTCAGAGATTTGTTGAATGACAATTCAGGTTTCATTTGAGGTTTCTGAGAAGACGCGTGTTTGGAGATATTCGCCTAATACGGTTAAAGCATAGCTGGCTAAACGAGAGTTTTCGCATTCAGGGGAATTATGTCTACGAAGTTGTGCAGCGTTAAGAATCCGATTAAGCGTAATGAAAATGTCACGTGAGTCATTAACGAGTAACGAGATGCGATCTTCAGGAACGTCGATTTGCTCTTTTAAGGAAATTCGTCCTCTCCGACCCTCATCGAGGAAAAGAATAAGAAACACAAGGGTTGTAATGCCGGTTATCGTGTAACGAATAGGCATGGACAATATCGGATTTGAAAGGGTGCCACCTGTGATTAAAAGAATAAGCTCTGCGGCAGCAAAGCTAATCGCGGCGGTAGCCAATACCACAAGGGTGAATACTGCACGTATACGCCGACGCGCATATTTGTCTTTAATTATTGTATCAATGAACAGTAATTCTCCAACGAGTGGATAAAGTAAAAAAAGTAGTGTTGCACGCATTCCTGAAACTGGTTTTTGGTGACCCATACACTAATCCCTTTCTCGCCATTTTACCTAGTGAGGGGATACGAGAGTAAAGAATATATAGAGTTCGTATGGTCTAAATCAGGTCCACTAGCCTATGTTGGTGAATAGATGTCAGACCTTTGGTGGCCGAAATTCATTCGAAAACCACGGCTAAAACTTCGAAGGCCCCAATTTGGCGAACTTCGTATGCCCTCCAAGTGGATAATATTCGCTGTGATATTAGTAGTGTATTACTTTGTAGTGAGCGGAGGAATGTTTGTACTCTCATACGAAACCCAGCCTGTAATTGACACAGGTGAAGGAATTCTTACGCTGTACCCAGGAATACACCGCCAACTTTTGATTGAGGGAATAGTTGGTGGCGTTCTCTATTTTGTAGGATTTGCAGGCTTCTATCTAATGTACCAAAGTACTAGGAACATTTACAGACCGCGATACTCTCAGATGATGCTTTCAATAGGGTTGGTTCTAATTCTAATCTCATTCTTTACCTGTCAATGGCTAATCACTGAAAAGTTACGACTGGCTTCCTTACTTGGATAGTAAATGGTTTTCCCTAAAGATTAGGTTTCCATTATTTGGTTACCAAGGTTCTTTTTTCAACCCGAGAAAATAGCCAATGATATTAGCAAGGAGATGAATTAAAGGAGTCACGATTAGTAAGAAGATAGCGATAACCAAAGGAATTGGTATTACTAGAGCACCAAGAAGCATCGCCATAAGAAGAAAATCAAGTTGATCAAGTATTGGTGCTGGTCGACCTCGAGTGATTTTCATACGTCGTTTGATGAATGAGCCAATGAGATCACCCAAGAGTGCACCTAACGCAACCAACATCACTAACGGAACAGTTACCAATACAATAGGTACTAACTCCGGAGGAAGATACAAGTATTGAACAATCAAAGCAAGAAGGTATGGTGCTGCTACTACTTGAAGGAGACCAATGAGAACCCCAGAAATAAAACCAATTAGAAATCCTTCCCAAGTCTTCCCGGGACCAAACAGTGGTTGGCTATCTCGTAAAAAACGATCGCCATCTATTGGGTGTCGGGATTTGGCAAATTTAGCAAATACTGCAAATCCATTTGCGATATATGCCGGAAGAACATACCAAAAGCCAAGAAGCAGAAGGATTGGATGAGACATTATGGTCATCTTGTAACGGTTATCTAAATCCTGATGATTGTAAGCTCATCACCAAAATTGTAGATTCAGATTCTTTGCCCTTTGTCAACTTAAATTCTCTGTAGCCCTTAGATTCAGCTCTAGTGATTTGTAAACTATAGGTACTCCAATAGGATGTAACTGATTCAGCAACAGGCAGAAAGTGATCTCCGTTGCTAATATCCCCGCGAACTTGATTAACCATAATAACAGAAAGATTGGAAGATCGAGCTGCACTGGCAACGAGCCCAAACTGTTGATTCAGTTTACGATTCAACATCACGTTATTTGTATTAGAACCATATTCCTTTCGATAATGGGACACAATGGTGTCAAACACCAATAGCGTGACATCTGGTGATAGTAAGGAATCAAGGTTGGAAACGAATTTTGATTGTTCATGAAAACTCCCTGGAGATACAATTGTAATCAAGGGAGAAATTTTACTGAATTCAGTAGAAGTCATTTGCTTCAATCGAACTAGCGGGAATTTACCTTCTAAATTTACATAGAAAACCCGATTCCCATTTTGAGTAGCTTTAATTGTATACTGTAATGCAAGGGTCGTTTTTCCAACTCCACCAGGTCCAAAGATTTGAAGAATCTCACCGGCACCAATCCCACCTCCCATTACCTCATCCAGAGAAGGAATACCTGATGGTATAAGATTTCGCCCAGACATTTCCTAAACCACCACTTATTCAGAATACGCTAGAAGGATAAAAACCTCATTTTATCTTAAAGACTACTTTCTTTATCAATGAGTTCAATGAAATTATTGAATAAATTAATCTTTTTTGACCAATAGTTGAAAGTTTTAAACACCAACGAGTTTTTAAGAGCAGCGTTATTACGTATACAAAACTGTATCCATGGAGATAGGTATTTGCCGCAAAAAAACGAAATCGCGGAGACGCGCTCTTGGGCGCGTAGAATGCTCCAAGACCCAATTACTCAAATGTTAGCTAAAAATAGCCAGTTATCCCAGGTTCAGCTTGAAACCTTAGTTCTGGATTATCTTCTTGATGGTTTTGGTGGAAAACGAATCGATTATCAGACTAAAGCATCTTTAAGAGATCAAAAAACAACAGCACGAAAACTTGGCGGTGTTAGTAGAGGAGCGTTCAACCGATCACTTGCCCAGGCCCGTCGAAATGTTTCAAAATCTGTTTTCACCCTGGTTCTCCTAGGATACTTAGGTCTATTTGATACGCCCTCTTTAATGCGATATCAGGATCTCGCGGAGGATATTCGAAGATACGCACGTGAGTATGACATTGTTGCGACAAATAAAGAAAAACCAACCCCCACTCATCTAAGTAGTCTTAAACAGACGCAAGACAGGATTTTACAGCTGATAGAGGCCCTTGCGCAGCCACTAGCTCTCAAACCTGAATGAATAATTTCATTGAACTCATTGAATACATGAATCTATTGGCTTTTTTTGAGTTATTCAACTTGACTTATGATCTGTTTTCCTTTACTCGTTAATTTTAATTCGTTTTGGGTTTCTGTGAGGAGTTTTTTATTAGTAAGATATTGAACAGCCTGGCTGAGGTAATTCATATCAAATCCAGCGTCAAGAAGATCGGAATGCTGGATGATTTCCATCCCAGAATTCTGTATGTATTTTACAATTGAAAGATACCCATGCGTTACAATTAGGTTGTTAACCGTAATAGCTTCAACATCATCTTTTCTTGGCCAAAGAGATGTTGGCAACCATCCAATGAAGTAATAGAATTCTACTTCATCATAGGCACGGAGCAATTTGATAATTGTACCCTCATTTCCAGGTGGGACGGCTAATACGCTTTTTCCAAGTTTAGTATAGGGCAATTGTTCTAGAACTCCAGGATAATGGTAAGTTCGTACAACGATTTCGCCATCCTTTAGTTGTTGTTTAATTTGTTGGGTATAACCATAGAGTTCTCTAAAGAATCGTGTCTTTCGCGTTTGGTTCACCCCTTTGTGTTGTTTGAAATCAAAAGAAATCACGCAAACCCGTCTGACATCATTGGGTATCAATTTAATTCACCTTTAGAGCTAATCTAATCTATCTTATTACAGTGCTCACTCTAAAATTAATTAGAAACAGAATAAAACCGATTACTTCAATAATTTCATTAATTTTAATGAAATTAATTATTTCACTAGGTTGAGCTGTCTAGCTTTCACGTTGAAGTTTCTTATAAACCTCAGGAAAATCTGATTTTAGTTTCTCTCCAAGTGCCTCAGCAATAAATCGTGATTTTCCACCAAAACCGCCATATTGGCCATGACCTGCCTTCGTCGCAGCCAATGCTACGAAATCTAAAGCTGCTTTAATCCAAGCAGGTACACTTGCACTTATTGTTCGGCGTCCTTCGTATTCGCTTTCGATTCGCAGCCGCTTCAATCCGGAGTCTCCAACTCTTGTTGACAGTTCTTCTAATTCGATTTCCCGAGTTTCAGCTGATTGCTTTTTCTCCTGAGTTTTCGGTTTTTGATCTTTTTCCTTTTTCATTCGTTCCCTGATAAGATCAGTTGCTGACATTTAGTTCTCACCCTAAACAAATGTGGATCCTTTTGTCCATAGTTCAGTGGCTTGTATCTGCCCTGCTTCAGGGCTGTAAATGAGTCCTTGTTTTTCAAATAAGTCGAAATCTTCCAACACGCTTTCCCATGAACGTTCCTGGCTCTGCAGCCATGTTTCAATTTCATCAAGAGACCGGGGTACAGATAAAAAGCCTAAGAGATTAGTTTGGAAGTTAGAAAATTCTGCTCGTGCTCGAGTTACCTCTTTTTGAACAAACTGCTGAACATATTCTGAGTCGATATGATACACTGTTAATACTTGTTCCATTGAATAGCCATCATTGATTAACACTTCAGCACCGCGAATTGCATCCTGAAGACATCTTAAGACTAGTTCAAGCATAATTCCAGGATTTCCTCCTGAATAATTGTAAATGGCTTCTAGCGCATCGGCAGTGAATGGGTTTAGTAAATCTCTAATCTCTGATGAATTCATATCAACACTCTTTTCAGGTTCTTTGTTAATTTGATCCATAGCTCCCTTTAGATGGGCCAGTCTCCAAAGCATTACTTTCATTGCACTAGTTTTTTTCATCCTACGCATATCATAAATCTCAACAAATCTTCGTCGAATTGCTGACTTACTTCCATGCCCCAAGGTTTCTCCCACAGATGAAAGGAGTTCGATGGTTCTGACTGCACTTTCTCCAACTCTGGTGATCACTGCTAATGCTAGAACAAGATAACGGCGTCCATCCCTCGTTTTGTCATTCACCATTCGTAATAGTGTATCAACTATTCGTACACGATTATCAGGTCGTTGTCGTTCCAGTTGACGAAATTCGTCAATCAATAAAACATACGAGGTTCCATTCTCTTCTGCGTCTGTTCTAAGAGCCAACAGTAAACGAGATAACCGTTTAGCTATTGAACCGCTTCTAACTACTCTAACACCGACTTTTTCAATCAAGAAGCTACGAACAGTCTGTTCTCCAAGATTAGCATGGACAAGATCATCAATAAGTGCGTCTGCAGAACTAACTCCTTCAAGGCGGATTGCGCGTACATTGGGTAGTCGATTGAGTGACTGTTGAATCATCTCTAAGAATGTAGTCTTTCCAGCACCCAGTGGACCTGAAACAACTACGCTCGCAGTTTGATTTCGAAGGTAATTGACAGCTCGTTTAATTGCAAGGGCTTCTTCTTCCGGAACTACGTACAATTCCGCTGAATCTATTCCAAAGAGTTCGATGCGTTCATTTTTGAAGCCCCATTTCGATAGCATCTGTTCATCAAATTTTTGTGTTCTCTCGACTAATCGATCAAGTTCACTCAGATCCAACACATCCAAGACTAACCTCTGAGAGGGGTTTTCTCTGTTAAAAAATTATTGATTGTATTGGAGATAAAAAACTAAATTAGAATAATGAATTTAATGAAATTATTGAGTTAGTCTAAGTTTCAAATTTTTGTAAAAGCAATTATGTCAATTTTTGTGATTATCCCAACGGGTCTGTCTTCATCGAATACTAAGATTGCTTCAATCCCGGAAGCGATTTCTGAGAGAGCTTTATCCACATTTTCCCGTATGTCAATTGTTGGAAATGGGTCTTCCATGATTTCTCTGACAGAAAGCGAAAATACCTTCTGCGACTCCATAGTCATAAGTTGCCTGATTATTGTACCTTCACTTATAGAACCAATCGAGTTATTTCCTTTAAGCACTGGAAGCTGTGAAATTCCATGACGTCTCATGAGGATTACTGCACGTCTTACTTTATCTTCAGGGCTAACCCAGATTAACGGATTGAGCTTGGAAGATTGCGTTTTCCACTTCATTAGATCTCGAAGATTTGAATGAATTTTTGTTTGCTTCTCTATAACGCTAAGGATGCGTTTGAGTGTAGCTACACTTGGATTAACCTGGCCTTTTTCAATACGCGCAACAAGTGATTGACTGATACCCACTTGCTCCGCTAGTTCAGCCTGAGTAAGTCCAACCTTCTTTCGTAGGTCCTGTAGTTCCTTTGGTGTTGGTACACGAAATTCACTCACAGAAAAACACACACCGATACCATTTACTATTAGATAATAACTCCAAAAGAATTAATACTCTGCGAAAATCGATGAAGCAAGGAGATGACACCGTGACGAATATCCAACAAGCTGAAATTCGAGTTGTCGGTGTCGTGCAAGGAATTGGGTTTCGTCCATTTATTTATGCCCAAGCTATGAAACGTGGTTTGCTTGGATATGTTTTGAACACTGGGAATTCGGCTGTTCAAATTGTTGTTGAAGGGGAAAAAAAGAAAATTATTGAATTTATTGAATCCATTGAAATTGATAAGCCGTACCTAGCTGTGATTGACAGTATCCAAACGCTTTGGCGACCCCCAACAGAAGAATTTACGGATTTTCAGATTCGCATTTCTAAGAATGAACAAAAAGCGGGTGGGTCTGTAATTCCTGCTGATATCTCTGTGTGTACCGATTGTATTGATGATATGAATAACCCTCAATCCCGTCATTATCAATATCCAATGACTTGTTGTGCTATTTGTGGTCCCCGCTATACAACGGTTTCAGACACTCCATATGATCGTGAACGAACCACAATGGTCGACTTTCCCCTTTGCGAAGATTGTGATTCTGAATACTACAATCCAATTAATCGCCGTTATAATGCTCAAACCATCTGCTGCCCCCGCTGTGGTCCGCAGTTTAAGCTACTCGGTAAAGATGGCTCTCTAATTGAGGTAGCTGATCCTTTTGTCGAAGTTGTAAAACTGTTGAATGAGGGGGCAATCGTGGCAATCAAGGGTTTAGGAGGTATTCATCTTGCTGTTCGAGCAACTCTTGATTCACAAATCCAACGGTTACGTGAATTACGAAAAAAACCACATAAACCATTGGCTATCATGTCCAAAGATCTTGATAAGGTACGAGAATATGCATTTGTGGATGCTACAGCAGAACAACTATTGTTATCATGGCGGCGTCCAATTTTAGTTTTAAACCAGCTCAACCCATTTCCTTTGGCTCCCAGTCTTGCTCCAGGTCTTGATACGATTGGCGTTTTGCTTCCCTATTCAGGCATTTACCTTCGTTTATTTGAAGACCTCCATGATCTTGCCTTGGTTATGACTAGCGCTAATCCTTCTGGATTACCCACTATCATCCACGCTTCAACCTTTCAAGAACGTTTCATGAAGATGGCAGACTACTTTCTTACTCATGATCGAACAATCTATCAACGATGTGATGATTCCGTTGTAATTCCCATATTCGACCAAGGATTGATTATCCGTCGTTCTAGAGGATACACACCTGAACCCATAGATACCGCGGAGGGAGGTCCACCGATCCTATCCCTTGGTGCCTTAGAGAAAAACACTGGTGCGATTTACCATAATAGACGCATTTACCTCACGCAACACATTGGAGATATTGATACCGTTGAGTCGTTAAGTTATCTCCAAGAAAGTCTGGCCCACCTACAACAATTACTACGTGTTTCTGCCTTTGATGCCGTGGCCTGTGATTTACACCCTGATTTTCTCACTACTAAGTATGGTGCTGATTTGTCGAAGGAGCACGAAATTCCACTTATTCAAGTACAGCATCATCATGCACACCTCGCGACCCTTCTTGCGGATTTCAAGCTTCCACTCAACGAAGAGATAGTAGCCATTTGTTGTGATGGTGCTGGTTACGGTCCTGATAATACCATTTGGGGTGGAGAGATTCTTACCGGAAATGCTAGTCAATACATTCGATCAGCATTTCTGGAACCACATCCTATGCCTGGCGGAGATCTGGCCGCTAAATACCCTTTCAGAATGTTGCTGGGTATACTATCAAAGAATTACTCTCAAGAAGAATTGAATAAACTCTTTCAAAAGGAATCAAAGACAGCACTACCCCAAGGACCAACCGAGCTTACAATTGCACTCACGCAGATTTTTCAAGATATAAATACCCCATTAACTTCCAGCACTGGTCGAGTCCTGGATTCACTCGCAGCTCTTCTACAAGTTTCCTATCTACGAACCTATGAGGGAGAACCCGCTATCCACTTTGAATCATATGCAAACAAGGGTACCCGTCAACCAAATCTTCGCCTACAAATACCGATTGAACAACAAGGAAAATCACAGGTACTAATAACAAGAGCATTGTTAGACCAAGTCTTACAAAATAGAACAAAATTCCCTGGTCCCGATCTAGCATTAGCAGCACATCATAGTCTAGGTCAAGCTCTAGCAACTATGGCTATTGGCGCGGCAAAATCGCATGGCATAACTAAAATTGGATTTTCCGGTGGAGTAGGGTATAATAAGATACTTACACGTACCATTCGTCTAGCAATTGAAAAGGAGGGATTAGAATTTCTCATGCACCGGAATATTCCTCCTGGTGATGCAGGGACCTCTGCTGGTCAATCTCTGGTTGCGCGATCCAAGATTCAATAATGCCTTCATTAACGAAATGATTCTTATTTTAGTAAAAAATGAACTCATTTATTTCATTGAATTCAATAAGTTCCAGTGGAAATCATCCACAACTAATATAAATACCCGATATTTATCTAGACGTAGAGTTGTGGTTTTATGGCTACTACCCGAACTTCTCAACAAACATCACGTGGTTCACAGAAGACCAAAATGCGTGCTCGTACATCACAAGTGCGACCTACAGAACATGTAGACGTCAAAAACCATATAACCGGTCTTTTACGCGATGAAGGCGCTCTCACCCGTGGAGATATCACTATTAAAACCGGCATACCCAGGACAACCGTATATGATACCTTGATGAATCTCCTGATCGCTGGAGTAGTAGAGAAGTATGTAGAAAGAAATGGCCGTCGAGGACGACCATCTGTTTACTATCAGCTAGTAGCTTAGTAATTAGATAAGCCCCTTTATTTCCACTGGAACTTCTTATTTATTGACTATTTTGTTACCCTTTCAGCTTAACGTAAAATGCGCAAAACCATTATCTAGAACACTAAAATACGCTATTGAGAGACTGTAAACTATTTATAGAAGATAGTGTGAAAACAACTGGGGAAGATTCTTCGAACTTAAAAAAACAACCACCAACTTTTCTTGTTCTTCGAGTTCCAGTGGAAACGAAGGGGAGTAACCAGCATCTGATCAAACCACTATTAGGTTAATTCTTTTTTTAAATTCACATTAGTGTAAAAAGTTTATTACTATAGTGCTAAATTTTTATGAATTAAAAATCGTAGATCAAAAATTTTGGTCACTATGTCTTATTTGCTAGAATTGCAGCAATCTCATCAGTAAGATCTTCAATGTTGACACGATATTCACGTTGAGCAGCAGATCCTCTTCTTGTCAAACTGCCTTCCTTGTGCATGCGTGCAAGGTAGGTTGAGGCAGTGGCCAAGGGTATGGGTGGGTGAAAGGTGCGCTCATAAAGTTCCTGAATATCTCTTGAGGTGAACCAGCCGTGACGACAATTGCGAAGAACGATGTAACGAACTTTCTGCCGGACTGTCCAAGATTCATAGTCTGGTATTTCAGCGGTTTCGGGAAGGCCTTCAACTGCTTTTGTCTGTTCGTCTGTTGCTTGTAATGCGGTTGCAATGGATTCGGTTATTGAAGAGGGGAGACCTTCATTGAACGTAATGGTAATGTCACAAGATTTGCCTTCGATTGTCAGCCCTTCGATGGTGATTTTTTGTTTCCGTTTCTTCATTGCTCCATGCCCACTGTTATCTACTTAGCTCTCCATGTCCCAACTAGTCTGGCGTGTTCACAATAATAAAAGTGTGACGGTGTGAACTGATCAGTGTTGAATTTCATGTGAAGATGAAAATGCGCTCTGATGTTCATCTATTAGAGTCTGGTACGTATAATGGTTCTATTAAAGAATTAACAAAAAATAAGGGTTCTCCGTGCTGTATTTCAACTTTCAAGGGTTTTTTCCATGATTTTAGATGGTTCACGTGTTGTTAACATGTTAACTAATATTTCCACATGAATAAGCCTTTAGAATCATTCTCCAGTGGAAATGAAGGGGGGAGTCTTTGTTAACATATAATGTAGTAATATTATTGGGGATTTCTTTAAAAAAAGCAAAATTAGGTTATTTTCAATTCAAAGTGTTATCAATTTACGCGCCAAATGTGAACAAATTAATGGTTAATAGTTAAAAAAGACCTTTGAACAGTACTAATATTGGCGAAACTCTAATATGGAAGAAAGAGACACTTCCAAAAGAAACGCTAGTATTTCCTTTGGGACTTTGGAGGATCAATTGATATGGACGACCCCCGACCACTTGATAGAATCTTCGATCGACTCAGTGCAGGTCCGACACTCATTGAGGATCGAAAAGTGCTCTGGCATTCTTATGTGCCTGATGTTTTGCCTCACCGGGATGATCAAATTACTCAAATTGGAAGCATATTAGCTACAGGGTTGAAAGGGAGCCGACCATCCAACGTATTTGTATATGGAAAACCTGGAACAGGAAAAACAGCTGTGACTCGATATGTACTACGAGAACTAGCAACAAAATTTGGAGAACTCCAGTTACCCTTCAAAGCAGTTTATCTGAATTGTCGCAATGTCGACACCGATTATCGAGTACTCGCTCGAATTTGTGCAGAGTTAGGACAAAAAGTACCTTTTACAGGCCTTCCAACAGACGAAGTACATTCTAGACTCATCGAATTATTAGAAAGCCAAGACTTGTTAACGATTATTGTATTGGATGAAATCGACAGACTTGTTCTAAAAAGTGGTGACGATACGCTCTACAAACTTACCCGTATAAATTATGAACTATCTAAGGCGAGTGTAAGTTTGATTGGTATCTCCAACGATCTGCGGTTCCCTGAGTATCTTGATCCTCGAGTGCTAAGTAGTTTGAGTGAAGAAAAGGTGATATTTCATCCATATACAGCTTTGCAACTGCAGGATATCTTGCGTCGTCGAAGCTCAATGGGTTTAAAAGAAGGTATTTTAGAAGAGCCAGGAGTGATTAACCTTTGCGCAGCACTAGCAGCAAGAGAAGAAGGCGATGCGCGGCGTGCCCTTGATCTTTTACGAGTTGCAGTAGAGATCGCTGAACGTGAGGGCAGTAACGAGATTATGGTGGAGCATGTAGAAAAAGCGCGATTAAGTATTGAACGTGATACGGTTCTCGAAGTGTTACGTACTCTACCTGTTCAACAAAAATTAGTTCTCTATGCGGTATACCTGTTAGAACGGCATAAACATCCTCATCCGGTAACCGGGGAAGTCCAAGACGTTTATGGAGACCTTTGCACTCAACTAGGCATGGATCCTCTTACTCAACGACGAGTGAGTGATCTCATTAATGATTTAGATGCGATTGGTCTTGTTAATGCCAAAGTAGTCAGTAAAGGAAGGTATGGGCGTACAAAGAATATCCGACTAAGCGTGCCAAAGACGATGGTCGCAGATGTGTTAGAGCGCGATAGTCGGATAAAGACACTTTCAAGTTATGTGCCCAAAACCTTGAATAAATAACAGTTCCTGAAGGAGCCAATTCTATGTTTACCGTGCCACGAACTCCTCTTCAATTGATTAATTATGCATTTAGGGCTTTAGGAAAAACAAAGCTTCCGGTGCAACAATTGATTTTTTTTATCTCCTTTGATTTACGACAACTTCCTCCTTCTCAGGTAATGAAGATTATTCAAGATCTTCACGCAAAGGGTAAACTGGAAATAACGGATGAAATGGTTTTACAACCCCAGGAAGTGGCTCTCGAACCTGAACCAATGCATCCGACTTCTTCGAATCTAGGAGAGCAGCTTCGACTCTTTGTGAGCTCTTCTCGTCTTTCCCGAGCAGTAGGTATGGATGATAAAGTAATTGAATTCAAACGAATTTCTCGTGCTCCATTAAAAATTCAGGCTACAGTTCATGGGTCTCGTAAATATAATCTCGAATTAGATGAAGAACGTAAACACATTTCTCATGATTGTCCTGATTGGCAAAGAGTGAGTGTTCTTCACAGACTATGTAAACATGTAGCAAAGTTGTTATTACTACTTGAGAAGGATGAAGCGCTTCGTATTCTCCAATCATTACAAAAGGATTCGTGGGAATTTGTTCAAACCTAAGTGAAGTTTAGAGTCTTCACGTTTAACGTCTTCAGGTTCACCAAAGGAACAATTCCAGGAGTTGGTTCAATTCCAATTAATTTTTGATATTGGGTTTGACTTTGAAATGTTCCGGAATTGATCATTAGGGTTTTTCGATAGCTCCCCACGCTTGTCACATGGATGTGACCACAATGAAGAATATCTGGTACTTCGTCGATAACAAGCCAATCTCGAGGTTCGGCGATTATTGTAGTACTTTTGCCATAGATTGGGGCGAGATGTCGACCTCTTAGCATCTCGCGCATTGCGGCATAACTTGCCTCGACTTCGGGTTTTGAGAGGGCGCCCATAATATCAAGAAGGCTATCACCATGGTAAATCATGAGATTTACACCATGCAAGGTGACCTGAGCGGGACATCCCAATGATGTTATTGATAACCCTGAATCTCGTAATGGTGCCAAGAAACGGTCATCAATTGCTGGGCGAGGTATTGCGACTCGAACGGCATCATGATTTCCAGGTGTAATGAGGATGTTAATATGTTTGGGAATCTCTTGAAGAAGTTTATTAAGCCCGTTATACTGGCTATCAAGATCATAAATGGAAATTTCAGCTAATTGATTTGGATACACGCCAATACCATCAACTAGGTCTCCATTTATCACAATATATTTCACCGAGCCTGCTAAGTCAACGTGCTCTTCATCTCCTTCATTTCCTTGAAGCCAGTCTAACACACGTTGAAACACTTTGTCTAAGAAATGCTGGCTTCCAAAATGGATATCCGAGAGAAGTAATACACTGATATCTTCTTTCGCCCGGTTATTTCGGCGGTTTGTGGGAATATCCGGTAAGTATAGGTCTTTTGCGATGAGCATTTCTGAGCTGACTGGGTTACCTTCGATGATGAGAACCTGATCGAGAATAATCATACTTGCTTTTTTCATTAAACTTGGATCTCGTTGTTGGACAATTACTGTGATACGACCTGTGAGATCTTCTACTTCTAACGCTATATTACCACTTTTCGTTAATGTCTTGTTAGTAATTATCCCAATGATTTTAACAGCTCTCTCTTTACCTTTGGAATCATTTGGTTGTGCAACATACTCAATATCGATAATTCCCCTGCCATCTACTCGTTGTGCTATAATATTTCTAAGTCTGAAGTAACGGTCTTGAAAGTTCTTTATGAAGTCATCAATAGTCCCTTTACTTTGTAATTCGGGAGAAGGATCCTTAATGATTTGAATGTCGGCTTTGATATCTTCAGCTATCTTCTTTTGACCAGTTGATTGTGGAATTGGTGATTCGGTGGTATCTTTGGCTTCTTCAATTGATTTCATTTGTTCTTGTTTGGGTGTTTGAAAATGTGAAGGTTCCAAAATGGGTGTTTCGGTTGGGTGAACATTAGCTGAAGCTAAGAAGCGGTCAACAATAAAGTTAGGGTTCTTCTCCGATTGCAGCATAGCCAAGGTTTCTGGGCTAATTTGAAAACCTGCTTTAATTAATTTTGCAATTACTTTTTGGAGATTGGGGTCGATTGTAGACACGCTATTTCGCCTAATTAATTTAGTTCCTATCCTTTATGAGACTGTTCGATGGTTGATATCATAAGGAACTTTGAAGATAAATACGTAAAGACATCTGATAGGTGATTCATATGGAAGCTCGTAAATTACAACGTGTAGGTGCATCATATCTCTTATCGGTACCCAAACATTGGGTTGACTCCAACGGTTTGAAAAAAGGGTCAATGATTTTAGTTCACGAACGAGCTGATGGCATGCTTATTATTGATCCAGGGCTAGCCGAGGAACCTCTTCGTCAACGAAGTGTGATTACAGATCCATCAAATGTAGCCAGGGAAATTCTTGCCGGATATTTGGCAGGTAATAATGTGATAGAGATCAATTTGGGGAAGGCAATGACTCCAGCAATAAAACGAGAGGTCAAGAGAATGGCTGATTTTCTCGTTGGTGTCGAAATCATGGAAGAAGACGCATCAAAGATGACTCTTCAATGCCTTATCCCTAGAAGCATTGATTCAATTACCTATCTCCGACGAACATATGGGATTGCTGCAAAAATGCATGAAGACGCAATTCGCGCCTTTATTCGTAATGATCAAGAACTTGCGCAAGATGTAAGAGACAGGGATCGCGAAGTCGATCGAATTTATTTCCTTGTTGTTCGACAACTTCGGAAAGCCATTGCATCACCCATTGGTGACCTTTTACTGTCTCCATTAGATTTGCTGGATTATAGACTTGTAGCTAAAGAAGTTGAGGCCATCGCTGACGGATGTTCAAGTATCGCTGAACAAGTACTTTCTAAAGATTATGTTATTCCACCCCGACATTTTTCACGTGTTCTGACCAAATTTAGTGAAAAGGTAATACTCGCTCACCGTGAAGCAATTACAGCAGTTTTGCAACAGGATAGCGCTCGTGCACGAAGTGTGATAGAATTAGAAGAGACGATTAATACCCTTGTTATTGAGATTACTGAAGTTATTGCGAAACAGGAGACAGCAGTGTTGGCAGTTTATGATCGTGTCGTTCATAACCTGGAACGAATCTTTGAATCTAGTATTGATATCGCGGATCTTGTAATATAGCGAAAAAAGGTTGGCGCGGAGTAAGGGATTTGAACCCTTGCGACCAAAAGGTCACTGGATGACCCGGTTCATCTCGAGTCCAGCGCGTTACCGCTCCGCCAACTCCGCAGAACATTAAAATATGATTTTCGTGCCCAATAAACATTCTTTTTCATTCCAGAATCTTGAGATAATACCCAAATACTTTACTTCAAAAAATAGATTTTAAAACGCATTAAGGTGAAAACGCATGTCTTTAACCAAAGATGTTACAACTATTCAACGGAAATACAAAATCATCGGGCGAAATGAAATCATTACCCAATGTCTGGCCGCTGATAATGCCAATAAACATTTACTCATTGAAGGTCCCGTGGGAGTTGGAAAGACCACAATTGCGTCAGCGGTCGCAGATTATTTAGGTCGAACTTTCTTCCGAGTTGATGGTGATGAAAGATATACTTCCGCTAAGCTCGTGGGATGGTTTGATCCTCCTGTTGTATTAAAAGATGGCTACACTCGAAATACTTTCATTCCCGGTCCCCTTGTTGAAACCATGGAAAATGGGGGTGTCCTATTTATCAACGAAATTAATCGCATGCCCGAAGCCACACAAAACACTCTCTTGCCTGTTATGGATGAAGGCCGCTTACATGTTCCAAAACTAGGAACAGTCAACGCACAAAACGGGTTCCGTATCATTGCAACGCAGAATCCGGAAGCTAGTGTAGGAGTTACACCACTGGGTGAAGCACTCCGAGACCGTTACGTTTGGCTATATTTAGATTATCACACCGAAGAGCAAGAGAGAGACATTGTGCATACGAATACTGGAATCAAAGATGAGGAAATTGTTAATATCGCAGTCGCGATTACTCGTGCCACGCGAGATTACACCGATATTCGACGCGGTGCCAGTGTCAGAGGGGCTCTCGACATCGCTAGTCTCTATACACAAATACCTGGTGAAGGTCATTCCATCTGGGAAGAAGCCGCCATAATGTCTTTAGTTCCCAAGATTGAACTTCATGATAACACCCAAAAATCACCTGTAGACGTAATCAAAACTTTGGTAAAGGCAGTATTGGCAAATTTTTGATCACCGAGGAGGCGCCGTCCTCCGATGACGTGCCAATTGTGCTTTCCGGCTTCATCTCAGATGAGAAACTATTCGAATCTGAAATCCGAGCTAGCGGACGCGATTTTCAATACTATCTCCGTTTGGGTCGAAGCTTTGATTATCCCACCGCCAAAGAGATGGCTGAAATTGCCATAGAACTTGGAAATATCCCCGCTCTTCAAGCCCTTGCCCAACTTCAACCCATTGCAACAAGTGAGGCTATTTCAACACAAGACGGGGTTCATCTCATTGCGAAATCCGCCCGTGAAGGAAATGTCGCTGGGCCTTTGCTATTTTTCCAACTCAGAAACCAAATTCGAGGACAATATCGCCAAACGTTCCGACAACTCGCTAGAGCCACAATAGTCCATTCAGCCCTACGAATTACTGGGCGTGGACTCCGACCAGAAAAAATCAAACAGGTTCCATTCCATCCAGGCCTCGACGAATTTGACCTCGATAATACACTGGAAGAAACACTGCTCAAACCGGATTACGTAAATTACTCTGACATAATAGGTATTGAACGAGTTGCAAGAAAAAAAATTGGAACCATAATTCTTGATACTTCGGGATCCATGGCTGGACCCAAACTACTAACGGCCGCTACCGCAGCTGCTGTTGCAGCCTATCATCTCCGACACGATAAATATGCCCTCATCGCTTTCAACACAGTAGCTAGTACCATCAAAGCAATGGACCAATATACCACAATTGATCAAATTGTAGACACAATACTTGATACTGAACCTGCAGGTTACACCAATATTTCCGATGCACTTGAGACCGCTTACATTCAATTCAAACGGGCGCATCGCCATGAATCTTGGGCAATTCTCATTACCGATGGTATCGCAAACCGTGGAGAACCTCCTGAACCATATGCTAGAAAATACCATAATCTCCATGTCCTCCAAACACCAGGAACTCATCCCCAAGGAGAAGAAACCTGTAAAAACATAGCTCAGCTTGGTCGCGGGCGCTATATCAAAGTCAACTCCTATACAGAAGTACCTCGTGCCTTGATTCGTCTCCTAAGGAGAACCTGAAGCGAATTATAATGTAAAAACTCAACAATCTATTACAATGGACCAGGTTCGTCTCCAGGTCTTGGATACATAAAGTTCACCAGCAATGTATATGGAAGTTATTATTTAACCTCCACAAAAATTTAGCACTATAGTATCGAAACTTTTTGGATGAAAAGAAACACAAAAACCAAGGCATAAAGCTTAAATCGACCTCACCAGCTCTTCTCTATCAACAATCCATTAGCGGGGTGGGGTAGCCAGGATATCCCGCGGGGCTCATAACCCCGAGATCAGTTGTTCAAATCAACTCCCCGCTACCATTCTTTTTTCTGCAACGAATATCGAAAATGTTGATAAAATTACGGACGCAGTGGCTGTGCGCCGACCACCAATCTATACCCCCGGTCCAATTCCGGACCCTCGATTTGCAGTCGGATCCAAATAAAGGAAATGCATAGCCCGTCATGAACGAGGCATCAATTCATCCCACGTACTACACATCGCTTAGCCACCCGGACTACGACCAAGCAGTCGCGTCAATCATCCAAAGACGGATTCATAGAAAAACTCCACGCGAAACTACAGTACAGAATCTCCGAATATTATTAAGAACTCAAGAACTCATGTAGTCATGTTCTTGGGAGAAACATTAACAGGAAATTAAAATCCATGACTTTCGAAAAGACAACAAATCAAACCGATTCCATTTATCACCAACAAGCGGAAGCCATCGAAGCATTCACAACAATTACAACGACTCTTCAAAAAATTCTAAAATCTCCGCCTCTTGACCGGTATACGACTATTACTTTTATTCCATCTCCCTTCGAACTCAATGGACCGCGATTCGGTGTTACTGAATCTATTAACTCTAACAGCCAGGTGATCCTTAGCCTTTCACAGAATCTTCTCTCTCAGTTCCAAAACTACCTTATACCCATTCTTTGGCGTGAAGCCTACCTACTCCATCTTCCCTCAGTTATTCGTCAAGTAGAACAGGCGGCGGATCTCGGTTTATACTGTTATTACAGATATGGAATAAAAAACCCTAAACAACGTCACCGATTCCTACAAGTTTGGGAAACCGTATCTCCGCCAATTGACTACCCAACTTACCGATATTATCCAACGGCGGGATTCGCTTCTTTTGATAGGGTTGTTGACGGAGCGTTTCTTCGAAAAGCCAAACGATGGTTCAAGCCTTTCAATCAGCTGCTAACAACTATGACTACCGAAACCTATACTGCAAACCTCGAGCGGTGGATGTTTAACTATAACAGACTGCTCAGGCCTCTTGAGCTCAAAATTCTCCGTGGATTAAATTCTTGTCCCACTTGCTCACAGTCAGAGCTCGTTGACAAACTCAAATTAAGGCAACCAACAATAAGTCAAGTTATCAAACGACTTGCAGAAAAACATCAACTAAGACCGGTATCTTTCACAAATTTCAGAGTAATTGGTCTCGAACCTTTTGCTGTTACCTTCCCTGTAAGCGATATGAGGAAGACAATTTCATTAAAGAACATTCTCTCAAAAATTCGTTACACCCTAGGAATACAAGAATTCGATGATGCCTTAATCTCTTATTTCGCAATACCAATTCGACGAATTACAAGATTTCGTCAATGGGTAAAACAATTTGTCGCTCTTCATGATCTTTCCGTGCCTGAAATTCGGATCAGAACTGAAAGATTACAATCAAGAAATTTTGATTTATACAATTCTAACAAGGGTGGTTGGGTTACAGATTCGGAAGCTGTACTCGATAATGTTTCAAGACTGATTAGTGGAAAATGGACACAACACCTTCCACCATTAAACTCTTTCAAATTATCACCCTCTTCTCAGCGAATAAGCATTAAACCGTCTGATTTCATCTATATGCAAAGAGCAACAGATGTGTATTTTATAACTGATCGTGCACGTTTTTACGAGGCAGAAGAAGCGAGATTGGCTGGATATAAAGAAACCCAACACATGGCCTATAGACGCCGCGTGAATTATTTGGAAAAACGCGAGGTGATGAGTCCTCCCCTTGGAATTAGTATTATGCATATTGGATTGAACACCATAATCCATTTACTTATCGAGAGTAATGAAAAAGAAACAAAAAGAGTACTTACAGCTTTACAATTACTTCCACATATTGTCGGAAATATTTTCAATGATGGAACTGGGAGCGCTTCTTTACTCTTACCAAGAGAATCAGCAATATCTGTACAAAATGCACTTTCACAATTATTCAAAGATAATAACATACCATCAATAATTTCGATTAAACCCGCTTGGGAAGCGTACGGTTGGACCACTGAGCCAATCCAAATTCGTAATTATGATTTTGATCGTGAGGATTGGGTATGGACAAAAGATACCCTTCCCTAAATAATCAATCATAGGTTTTGCAATTGTAAAGTTACACAATTTTTTTCATTTCTAACAACATTTTTTGGCTTTTTTTGCAACGGTGACTTTTAGTTTATATGGAAAATTGAGTTCGACATGGTTACAAGTGCTTGGAGGCATCCTAAACCATGTATCCCCCACGTCGACCAGAACCTCTTTAATAAATAGAAGTGATTCTAGTAACCATCTCATCCAATTTTAGAAGCTTTTAACACGTACTACTCTCACCCAGAACAAGTGTGTTGAATACCGGAAACCGAACAGGTTTCCCTTTCTTTTTTATTACTAAAAGTATCAGTGGAAGGTAGAATTCGCTTAACGGTTTTATATCATCATGTAAATGGAAGGCTGAATTGTGTCGAAACGATTTCGTGAGCTCATGCAACAATTCCGTAAAAAACAGGATTGGATAATTACTGAGCTCACAGTCGAACCTCTCCCCCGACTACGGGATCGAATTCTCAGCTTCTTATGGAATGACTTTCCCTTGGTCTATGACTATCCACGATTTGGAGCCGTAGAAACTTCACTAGAAGAACGTCCGCGTGGCGGCTGGCAAGTAACTCTCGCTCAAGACCTTCAACAAGCTCCCTCGCATGTATTAGACTGGGTGATATGGCGTGAAGCTCTCCTTAGCCTTCTTTTACCCCACCTACGTCAAATCTCCGAAACCGCTGATCTCGGTCTCTATCTTGGTCTCAAATATGGAGATTATAGTGCCATTGAAAAAACGGAGCTTACCACACTTTGGAAGCAAGTCTCCCCACCCCAACATTATCAATATTATGTCTATGATGCGCCTTCCGGTTTTCCTCTCTTTGATGGCGTTGTCTCTGGGGCCTTTCTTAACCGAGTTCTTTTCTGGCTTAACACTCTTCGCCCTACCACAACAGGTACTCCTCTCTCCACACCAACCTATACTAACGCCCTCGAACGCTGGATGATCGAAACCCACATCCTTCTCACACATCCTGAACACCAAATCCTTACGACCCTCAGTAATGTAATCACTCCTCTCCACCAAAGCCGTCTCGCCAAGCAACTCAACATGAGTGTTTCCGGGCTCAGCCAACATCTAACTAACCTCGCACAACGTCATCTTCTCCGTCTGTCCAAATTTATTGACGTGCCCTTGATTGGATTAATTCCACTAGAGGTTTTTTTCCAAGCTACTAGCAAGAAAATAGCACAACGATTATCAAATCTCATCTCAGCAATCCGATATGTCTTTTTCATACAAACATTACAAAGCAACACGGTTCATTGCAGATTTCTAATCCCACAAAATCAACGCATGCATTTTTCTGATTGGCTAGAAAAACTAACACGGAGTGAAGGAATAGGAAACGTTCAAGCAATCGCAGACTCTCAAAATATTAATTATTGGAATTTAGAGTCTTATACTCCAGAAAAGGGATGGCCTCTTGATTCTTCTCTTCTTCTCAATAGGATCGAGTCATTAGATTCAAACTTTGTACATGATCAGCCATCCCCGATTCAATATGCTGAATACTCATATGACCTTCTGAAACAAAGCGACTTCCCGCTTAAGTTACAAATTGAAGATTTCACATATTTTAGGCGTACTTTTGATAACATTCTATTAACAAATCGAGTTACCTCACAATCATCACAGGAACTCCGTACATTGGGGATTTCAGAGTCAATGCATATGCGATATCGTCGTCGAATAAAGAAATTGGAACGTTTGCAAATAAGTAAAAATAATGGAATAATATTGCACCACGTTGGACTTAATACCGCATTACTAATTCGCATTTTTGAACCTCGAACAGTTACAGACTATGTTTTGAAAACATTACATTTGTTGCCATATCAAAACGCGGTGGTCCTTGAAAACGGATATGCATATGTCTTTGCCCACGTTACGAATAGTCAAGCGGTAGATGTACTTTCGACATTACGGAAGACATTTGCAAAAAATGAAATTAATGCATCCCTAGAAGCAAGACCTGTCTGGCAATCTTATTCGGGGTTGGAGACACCAGTTTTACCAAAAAATTATGATTTTGAACTAGGAGCATGGAAATGGGACGATAATACATTACCAAAGTTAAAATCAAAAGTCTAAAAAAAGAAAGGAAAAATGAGTTATAACTAGGATGGAACAGGACAAGGGGGTCGGGGTGGATACATGTAAATTGCCTCCTGAGGGGTTTTTCTAAGAAAGGCACTTGTATAGAGTCATATAAACCACTGAGATCTGATGCAAGTTTGTGACCTGAAAATTCGTTTTGATGGTATTTTTTTTGAAAATTAACGAGTTAAATAACTAAAAAGTGGTGGGTCGGACGGGCTTCGAACCCGCGACCTCTCGGTTATCAGCCGAGTGCCCTACCAGGCTAGGCCACCGACCCACAAGAAATTCGTGTTGTTGGGCGTGGTGTTCTACGTTTATATGAGTTTTGCCAGAGAATCGGGATGATGCTGATTGGTGGAGTGGCCGGGACTTGAACCCGGAACCTCGTGCGTGCGAGGCACGCGATCTACCATTGATCTACCACCCCAAAGGGTTGCGAGGTTATTTGGCTGGGGGTATTTGTGTGTTATCCTTTGAATGGAACTTGATAGATTGGATGTTATGCATGCGTTGGAGGTCTTCTGCATAGGGTTTCAGAATCTTTGGTGCAGTAACATTGGGAAGCGCTTCACGAAGACTTATTTTCTGGTCTTTTTTGTGTTTCCAGATATCAGCGTTGAATTGGGTCAACATTTCGGTTGGGTGCTCCTCACTGATGCCTTTGAAGATTTCAGGAAACTTGAGTTTATGAATGGAGGTTTTCTTGTCATATAATTCGCGGTGAATCTTATCAGTGATATAAGGACAAATGGGAGCAAGGAGCTTTAGGATGGCTTTGAGGACCATGTGGAGAGTGTACCATGCAGCGGCTTGCCCTATCTTATCTTGTTCGGAATAGGCACGACCCTTAACGAGTTCGAGATAATGGCTGGCAAAAAGATCCCATGTGAAAATACGTAGTTCGCGAGATGGAATAATGAAATCTAGTCTAGCGTATCCTGCTTTTGCCCGCGTAATAATATGATTTAGCTCGGAGAGAATCCAATGATCAGCAGGGTGAAGATTGGTGGTGCTAACTTTAGGTTGGGGGAATCCAGAGATGAACCGTGAGACGTTCCAAAGTTTTGTTAGGAAGCGATGAGCACCAGCGAGACGTCCCTCGTTGAATCTGTAGTCAGAGCCGAGGGAGGCTTCGAGAGCGCCCCATAGGCGGAAGGCGTCAGCACCATATTTTTCTATAATTGGATTCGGATCGATGGCGTTGCCCCTAGATTTACTCATGGCTTCACCTTTTTCGTCAAGCCCATGCCCACTAATCCAGACGAATTTGAAGGCAGGTGCTTGAAAGAGTTGGTAGACGCGCAAGACAGAGTAGTAAAGCCAAGTTCGGACAATGTCTTTACCTTGTGGTCGAATACTTGTTGGAAAGTGTTGTTGAAAGAATTCATCATCTTCAGTGTAGAAGATTGTGATAAGACCACTAATAGACGAATCCATCCAAGTGTCTAAGGTTCGGGTTTCGCCCTCAAATTGATCAGCATTTCCACATTTTGGGCATTTCTTGATTGGTGGAGGATTCTTCCAAGGTTGATAGTAGGGACCTGGTGGCGGAACGATGGTTTCATTACATTTCTTACAGTACCAAAGGGGGACTTCGGTACCATAGTATCGGCGTCGGCTAATGGGCCAATCACGACTAACACTGTTAATCCAGTCTACTAGAATCTGTTTATTCTTTAAGGGGAAAAAGGTCATTTGATCGACAACGACTCGGAGGTCATCGATGAATTGAATCTGCTTCAAATAATATTCAGGCATGGCGATAAATTCAATGGGATTCCGACTGCGCCAACAAGTTGGGGTTCGATGAATGGTGGACTCTTGTTTCAGAATCAGGTTCTTTTCTTTCAAATCTTTGAGGATAGCTTTACGTGCTTCTGTGACAGCTAATCCTTCATATGACCCTGTCACCTTAGTCATTTTACCATCAGGACCCAAGGCATTGATAGGTTCTAGCTGTAATTCTCTGAAAAGTCGAACATCTGTGTAATCTCCATAACTACAAACCATGACGACGCCGGTCCCGAATTCAATACGCGCTTCAGGATGAGGAATAATAGGAACGCGCTTCTCATACAAGGGTGTAATCGCAGTTTTTCCGTGGAGATGTAAGTACCTCTCATCATCAGGATTTACCAAAACAGCAGCACATGCTGAGAGAAGCTCAGGACGTGTTGTTGCTATGGGTAATTCGTCTCCGGTTTCTTTGATAATAAACTTGAGAGTTAATAGAATAGTTTCTATGTCCTTGTATTCAACTTCTGCGTCTGCTATCGTGGTTCCGCATTCAGGACACCAGTTGTTGGGCCGATTATCAATGTAGATGAGACCTTTCTTGTATAGTTCGATAAAGGTGCGTTGGGTAACCGCACGATATTGGGGGCTATCAGTTCGATACATTTCATCGTCTTTGAAGGAATTACAACTGAGTCCAAGGCGTTGGGCATGGGCCACAATTAGGGCTTCATTACGATCCAAGAATTCAGCACATAATTCAAGAAATTGCTGTCGAGGGATTTCATGCATACTTTTGTTGTATGCTTTTTCAACCTGTACTTCAATGGGTAATCCATTTCGGTCCAACCCCATAGGAAAAATAACATCATGTCCTTCCATGCGCTTGGTTCGGGCGATCATATCGATTTGGGTATAGTGAATTGAACCGCCAACATGCCAGGGTCCACTTAGATAGGGTGGTGGCGTATCAACAGAATACACCGGATTTGGTGTATCTTTGTTAAAGGCGTAGATTTTGTTTTTGGTCCAGATTTTCAGGATTTCTTCTTCGATTTCCGGTTTCCATCGTTTTTCTTTGAGTAGCATGCTATGCCCCATTATCTCCAACTTCTTATTCACAATTCAACACTGATATCTAAAATGAGTCTTCGTAATGATTTTCTTATTTGACTAGGAAACGGCATTCTTTCGCTCGCTAAAAAGGCTTTCTCCAAGTATTTTTGTCCTAGGTCTGTTCAGCCCAACGAAGAATAGCACCGATGCCTCTGAATGCGCTGAGGAGTTGTTTGCCTTCTTCAGTTTCAGGAGATATGATTTCGATATCTGCTCCAGTTTCTTTTGCGACCTCACCGATTTCTTCAATCATGTCTTGAGATTCGATAATTTGTAAGGTTTGATTATTGCATTTCTCACATTGCTGGGTTTCAAGGGTGTTTTCAAGATTGGAGATGGCATCAGGGGAAAGGGTCTTTTCTATTGTGTTATCACAGGAACTGCATTTGATAATTACACGCGTGTAGTCAATTCCTTCTGATACGAGAATTATTTCTACTGCTCCGCGTTCAAGTGCGGCACGCACCTGTTTTTCTCCATATGTAGCCCGCCCGCTATCACGAGCAATCTCGCTTAAGAATCGTTGGACAAGACGTTTTTCTTCGATTAATCGTTGGTTACGAAGAATGTCTGTTGACTTTTCAACTAGAGCACGAATTCCCTCTTCACCTGCGTACGCTGTATCAAGAATAGCTAATACCTTATCCTTGAGAGGAGGCTTAAGGTAGCCTTTGTCTGTAAAGGTTTCCTTAGTAAACCCTGGTCCTCCAATGATAATCCCGTTTAAATCCGGAATATCCTCAAAGAACTCTCGGGTTAATTCCCCAGATCGCGTGAGAAATTCATGAGCAGCCTGCTCAATTAATCGTTCGAATCGTCGTTGACTCTGTCCACCTGCCCGATGTTTTCCCATAATTCCGGATTTGACTGTTTTTATAACTTTTAGGCTAGTACCTCGAAGAATTGCCCAAGATGCGGCACTTCGGTCGATTGAAATTAGTCCGTAACTATCTTTAGGGGTAAGCATTTCACGAAGAGGGTCTAGCCAGAATTCAGCTGCACAACGATAAATGTAGACGTTAACTGGTTCTGGGGGTTCAATGAGATAGATTTCCATTTTTTCGCTTCCTGGGGCTCCGTGTGGAATAGTCCCAGCAAAAACTGCTAGACCATGAGGTGGAGGTTTGGGGATAATTTTCAGACGCTGAATCACGGTTTGAATGGCATCCATGACGTTTTTACGCGTTGATTTTGATTTGATATTAGTCGCAGTGCCGTATTCGGTTCGGAGTGTTCCTAAAACATCACTCATCTGCTTTTCGGGGGGAATGTAGAGGGTAATGAGTTCAGTGTGAAGTCCCTTTTTTTGAGCGAGCGTGTCCACTACCTTCTTGAGCTTGAACCGCTGATAGGATTCACTGGTAGTAGACATGGGTAGCAACTCCCTGTTCGCATAAAGCAAAAAGGCATGTATGCGCCATTAAGTGCGAGGAGCAACCGTTAAAGGTAATCATAAACTTTTCGAACTACAAAGGTGATTGTATGAAGTTTGTCCTTAAAATTGGTGGGTCTCTTCTGTTTGATAGCGATCAAAAACTTAATTTAGACCAATTTAAAGAAATTTCACAGATTGTACACCAACTAAAACGAGAAAAACATGAGGTAGTTCTTGTTATTGGTGGGGGAGCGCTCGCAAAGAAATTGATTGAAAAAGGGAAGGTTTTGGGTGCTAATCGCGACACACTGGATCAATTAGGCATTGCTGCAACTTGGGTTTGTGCACAATTGATGATTGCAGCGTTAGAGGGTATTGCATATCCTACTCCTGTGATGACTGAAAAACAATTAACAAACCTGTATGAAACGGACAAATTACTCGTATTAGGAGGACTTCATCCAGGTCAATCAACCAACGCTGTGGCTGCCCGAGTTGCAGAACTTACAAAAGCCAAGGTCTTAGTCAACGTCACTGATGTTGAAGGCGTATATGACAGGGATCCTAAACAATCTCTTGAGGCCAATCTTCTGACTGAAATCACGTTAAGTGAATTACGAGATATTGTGGCCACTCTAGCCAACGAACCAGGTGCATATCAGTTATTTGATAAACGAGCTCTTGATATCATCGAACGAGCTGATATTGAAATATGGTTTGTTGATGGAAAAAATCCTCAAAACATACTTTTTGCAATAAATGAGGGAAAAATTGGGACTCGGGTAACCAGTTCTTAATACAAAAGGTCATAAAGATTTCAGGCGATAAGATTTTTTTCCTAAAGGTACCTCTGTATGGTCAATTGTTTCCTTCATGAGCGGTGAGGTTGGCTACACAAATGGGACGGTTAAAAGAGTTATTTGGGGATACTCCTCAGATCCGTTTATTAGAGGTGCTCATTGAACAAAAAGATACGACGATGCACCTTTCAATGCTGGCACGTCGTGCAAACGTTTCTGTTTCTTCTGTAGAACGCTGTCTTCTTCCACTCATTAAAGCTGGTATTGTTTCAGATATCCGTTTTTTCCGTCGGCGTCGCATTCTTCATCTTAACCCTAAGCATCCTGTTGCTCAATTGCTGGTAACTTTTGTCCAAGAAGTAGAAAATGACTGGGATTCACGATAGACGAAACTAGCGCGTCTTTTTAATTTGCGAGTTTTTTGATATGTCCAAGTAGATTCTTAGGGTGTATAATTTCTGCCCACCGCTTCTTATTTCCTATTTCGATGTGGACAAGTGTTTCTGATTTTCGGTAGGGGCGTTGGACATATCCTTGGGCAATGCCTTTTCGAATCATGGGAGAAATTGAACCACTTGTAATTTCGCCAATCACTTCACCCTTCGCGTAAATCGCATTTCCAGTGCGCGGAATTCCTCTGCCTAATAGGATTAATCCCACACGTAGACGCTGAGGTTTTTCTCGCTTTTCAATAACTAACGCTTCTTTTCCAATAAATTGCTCTTTCTTCAAGTTAATGACAAAACCGATTCGGGCTTGGTATGGAGTCGTTTCTTCGTTTATGTCGTTGCCATAAAGAACCATACCTGCTTCAAGGCGAAGAGTATCTCGAGCAGCTAATCCGACAGGGACTAATCCCGAGGCTTTTCCTTCTTTGAGTATACTTTCCCATAGTTGAACTGCTTTCTCCTTTTCCTTTAGGCTAACATTGACTTGAGCAATTTCAAACCCATCTTCACCAGTATAACCACTTCGTGTAGCAATGACTTCAAAACCATCGAGTTTTGTTTGAATGGCGTTAAACCGAGGAATTGATGATAAATCCTGAGAGGAAAGGTTCTCTAGGATTCTAACTGCAGCTGGTCCTTGAAGTGCATACATCGGTGTTTTATCAGAAATATCTGTAATTTTAACATCAAAGTTAGTGCTGTGTTTTTTCATCCATGAGTAGTCTTTCTTACGATTAGCGGCATTAACTACTATGTAATATTCTTCTTCAGCAAGTCGGAATATGAATAGATCATCAATGATTCCTCCGCTATCAGTACAGAAGACGCTGTAAGTTCCTGCTCCTTGGTCTAGTTGGTGAATTCGAGTAGGTAATAGGTTTTCAAGGTACTTGGTTGCCTCTGGTCCGCTAATCATTGCTCTACCCATGTGTGTTACATCAAAAAGGCCCGCTGCCTTCCGAGTAGCAATATGTTCAGGGACTGCTGCCTTATACCATAAGGGCATACGAAAACCGACAAATGGTGCCATTTTCGCGCCATGGGTTTCATGCCAATCATGTAAGTGTGTTTTTTGTAATTGGGGCTTAGTCATGATTGTTACCTCAATCCAACGGTCGAGTTCTTATTTGGGCAAGTGGCATTAAGCTTTCGGTGACGCACATGGCACATCTTGATGCACGACTTGGTAATTTACCTGTTGGGGATATTTGCCCTGTTGCGGTTATGGGAATTATTAACCTTGATCCACAATCATTCTATCACCACTCTTATTATGCATCTCCTCATCGAGCAGTTTCAGCAGCAGAGAAAATGATCGAAGAAGGTGCTGATCTATTGGATATCGGCGGTGTTTCAACTGCTCCAAGATCTCCCTCTGTTTCTGTTGAAAAAGAAATAAATCGAATTCAAATTGTTATCAAGCAGATTACTCAAAAATGGGATATACCAGTCTCTATTGATACACAACGGGCGCAAGTTGCACAGGTCGCCTTATCAAACGGAGCTACAATAGTCAACGATGTATCAGGGTTGAAATTTGATCCAGCTATGGGTGCCACAATCAAAGACGCAAAGGCCAGTTGTGTTATTATGGCATCAGAATCGCAACCGGGTGATCAAAAGTCCCTTCCTGATATTATTTCTGCTTTAAAGAAAAGTCTCCAAATTGCTCAAACTAATGGAATCTCCAATAAGCTCTGTGTAATTGATCCCGGATTAGGATTTGGAAAACCCATTGGTTGCGATTTAGAAATTATCAGAAATTTAAAGACTCTTCGTGTTCTCAATCAACCTCTTCTTCTTGGTGTGTCACGAAAACATTTCATTGGACAAGTGCTAGGCTATGATTCACCTGACAACCGTCTTTATGGAACACTCGCCGCATCAACCATTGCTATCCTTGAAGGCGTTCATATACTTCGAACCCACGACATTCGTGCCACTAAAGATTGCATAAGGATGGTCGCTGCTCTACAATCGCCCAATGAGTGTGAATGAAATGGAACTCTTTGGAATACGTACACCAATAATTAATCCAGGAGATAATTTGGTTGAACTGTTCTCCTCGACGATTATTCAACAAGGAATCTCTCTTACTTCTCATGATATCTTAGTAATTGCCGAGACCGTAGTAGCAACTGCTCAAAATCGAATTAGGAAATTGAGTAGTGTTCGAGTGTCATCTCGTGCCCAGGAGTTATCTGAACAATACAATCTCGAGGCATCATTAGCCCAGCTCGTTCTTGATGAAGCAGATGAGATTCTTGGAGGCATTCCACACGTTCTTCTCACAATCAAAGATAATACTCTAATGGCCAATGCTGGAATTGATCGATCAAACGCACCTGCGGGGCATGTAGTCCTACTTCCCTCAAATCCTACAAAGATCGCTTGGCAAATCAAAACAGAGTTGGAATCTAAAACTGGTCATGAACTAGGTGTCATTATTGCCGATAGTCGAACTCAACCACTCCGATTAGGTACTGTTGGATTAGCAGTTGCTGTTGCTGGAATCGAACCAATTAAGGATTTTCGAGGGCATCCAGATCTCTTTGGTAGACCGCTTCGGATAACACGATCAGCAATTGCTGACAATCTGGCTTCAGCCGCTCAACTTTTACTGGGGGAAGCTGATGAACAAGTTCCACTCGTGATAATTCGTGGAGCTCCAGTAGAGTTTACAAAGAAAAAGATTAGACCGGAGAAACTGACCATTTCACGACACGAATGCATGTACATGGCAATTTTCGAAAAGTACGCCAAAACAACTACAAGCTAGAATGTAAAATGGGTGGAGAACGGCTCAGCACTCAAGATCCTTGTCATTCCTCATAGTAAACTACGGGTCTAGAGGGTCAGGTCGTCACTGCCATTCTCCTTACTTTACCATAGTCTCTAAACTTTTTATTCATTCGGAAAACGAAAAATGGTGCGGCTTCCGGGATTTTCGGTGACAAAGTAGTTGTGTCAAACTTTCGAACCCGGGTCTCAGGCGTGGGAGGCCTGGATCATAACCACTAGATCAAAGCCGCCAGTTCTGAAATGAAGAGGTATCAAATCGACCTAAAACCATTTTGGTAATAAACATGGTTGTTTGAGCCAAGCAGGTTCTGTTGGGTTTTTTGGGTTTTCTTTAAAAGCAATTAGAAATCACAATACGATTTTGGAATAATCTAATCGCGATGCAGAAAATCATACGTCGTAGAATTTTCCCTTCAACTGAACAGGCTAAAATTCTTGATCTACATGTGCAGCGCCAATCATCCTGTATGCGTATTGCTTACAAACGATTATGTGAAGGAAAAATAAAATCCATAGCTGAGAAGCGTTTGAAAGAAATATACCCATAAATCAATTCTCGCTACCGAAAAGATGCAGTTTTTCGAGCCTTTACCTTGAGTACCAGGCCTAAATCCTATCGCTAATTATTTCCCTAGGTGAAGTTGCTCTGAACGAAGAGAATTAATTGGCTTCGCTCGCTAGTGGGGAATAGCGATATAGTTGTTGGTTTTTGGCTTTATCGATTGTTTCGGGGTCGATTCGTTTGAGTTCGCGTTCGGGGAATCGAGAGAGCATTTCCCAACCTAGGTCTAGGGTTTGTTCGATGGTGCGTTCTTCAAACTCGCCTTGGTTGAGAAAGAGTTGCTCAAAAGTTTCAATGAAGCCCAGATAAACTCGATCTCTATCTGAAAGGGCTCCTTCACCGACGACGGCAACAAGGTCTCGGAGGTCAGAACCTTCGCTGGCGGCATAATATAACTGGGCTTGGACCTCATTGTGGTCTGCTCGTGTGTGTCCTTCACCGATTCCTTCTTTCATAAGTCGGCTTAAGCTTGGTGCGGGATCAACGGGTGGGTAGATACCTTTGTTGTGTAAGGATCGGCTCGTAATGAGTTGTCCTTCTGTAATATAGCCCGTGAGGTCTGCGACAGGATGAGTAATGTCATCACCCGGCATGGTAAGAATGGGCATTTGAGTGATGGTACCAGTTCGTCCGATAATTCGTCCTGCGCGCTCATAAATAGATGAAAGGTCAGTGTAAAGGTATCCGGGATATCCGCGACGACCAGGCACCTCTTCTCGCGCGGCAGAGATTTCGCGCAACGCATTGGCATAATTAAGCATATCCGTTAGAATTACGAGCACGTGCATGTTCTGTTCAAATGCAAGATATTCTGCGATGGTGAGAGCCGTACGGGGAGTGATGATGCGCTCGATAGGTGGGTCATCAGCAAGATTCAACACAAGTACACTGGTAGCTAATGCTCCAGTTTCTTCTAATGTCTTCATATAGAATTGAGCCGTTTCAGCTGTGATTCCGATTGCGCAAAGAATAACCGCGAACTGTTCTTCTTTACCAGGAATTTTTGCCTGGCGAGTAATTTGTGCCGCAACTCGGTCGTGGGGGAGTCCTGATCCACTGAAAATGGGAAGTTTTTGACCTCGGACAAGAGTATTGAGTCCGTCAATCACGCTAAGTCCTGTTTGAATAAATTCACGGGGATATTGTCGTGCATCGGGGTTCATTGGAGCGCCATTGAGGTCTAACTCGTCATCGGGTACGATTGGAGGTCCCATATCGATGGGGGTTCCTGATCCATTGAGAACGCGTCCAAGCAAGTCGATCGTGACAGCTGTTTTCATTGTTTCTCCGGTCAGACGAACCCGTGTAGATTTTGTATCGAGTCCTCGGGTTCCTTCAAAAACCTGAACAATTGCGCGTCCGCGCATAGCTTCTAACACAGTTCCTCGGCGGAGGGAGCCGTCAGGCGCCGTTACTTCGACTAGCTCATTGTATGCAACATCTGAAACTTTGTCAAGGATCAAAAGTGGTCCCGAAACAGTGGTGACTGTTTGGTAAGTAGGTTTCAGAGTGGTAGCTTGTCTTTCGGTCATTGTTACTGCCTCACAGGTTCGAACATCCTTACATTGAAGGGTGTCGGGCTTCGGTCACTAGGCTTGTGCAACTTTTAAGCATTACCTTGAGACGAGAAAACGTTTTAGCCAAATTATTCCGTTTGAAACGAGTTGTTTTATGGAATTAGGTTTTCAGTAATAATGCTGCTTTTGCAATAGCACTATTGTAGGCTAGCATTTCTTCCATGCGATCTAATATTATCTGAGTGATTACTGAGTCACGCATAACATCGACAATTGTTTCCGTTTGGCGCTTCCATTGGCGTAGGAGTGGAATTTCACCCAAGACTTGGCGAACCATCTCTTGGTTTCGCTGGAGAAAAGCAGAAATGGCTTTTTTGAGGTTATCATGTACCTTGGTTAATGCTGCTACAGCGAGTTTATTCTGATCTTCAGGGGGTTGACGTCGAGTTAACGCTTCTGCTATGTACTGAACATTTTCATGAACGCTACTAAGCTGGAGGATGAAATATGAAGTATCGAAGATGTCTGCCATTTCAAGTGTAAAACCAGGTGGACGAATACTCATAGCTTTTCTTAACTCGCGTTGCGATCTGAGGTAATTTCCACGTTGACGCCACCCCTCTGTTATTAGTTCATTGGCAACTCGCTCAGTTTCATCAGGACCTTCACGCAATCCTGTAATGAGTGTATTAATACTTTCAATTGCTGCTCTCCCACTCATTTTGATAAATTCTAAAATATCTTGTCCGCGAATCACGCTAACTCCTTTGATAACGATTTGGCGATCAGTACTTTCTAAAATTTCAAAACCCGGAAGTTGATTTACAATTTTTGTTACAATTTTTCGGACAGATTCGTTTAATCTTCGGCTACTTTCGATTGTTAATTGGTCGTACCCTACTATGTAATAGGTTTCAAGTATAGTTGTAAGTGTCAACTCATCCTGTTCTAAAAGACGGACTGTTGCAATCCTTTCGAAAGGCGTTTCTGCAATTTGCAATGGAGTAATGCGTAACGAGCCTTCCGAGTCCTCTTGTAAGTGGAGTTGCGAGTCAGGTTCAATCCCATACTTCTTTATCCACCGACGAGGTAGGCTCACTACAAGCGTTTTGCTTTTTCCCCATTGTGTTGCCTTTCGCGTTTCATCTATCATTGAAATACGCCTTTCCCTAAGTGGGAGGAGTTGTGTGCAAGTACTTTTAATTTGATAATGGTATTGTATCTAATTTGCCTCAATGGAAATAAATTCGTTGTTAATTTCGTTTTCAAGGTCCTTGAAGTATTGCTGCATCGTATTTTGGTCTTCATGAGGTTGAACTTTCATCCGCGCTATCTTCCCAACAACCGGAAGTGCAATGATTCGTCGAAGTGGAATACCATCATCAATCGCCTGGCGCATTTTTTGCCAGAAGTTCATGATGATTTTCAACATCCAGTAACTTTTCGATTCAGGGCAATATGTATCGATTGGATGAAGTGCGGATTGCATAAGGTAATCTTCTTTGACCATTCTGGCAGCTTCCAATATTGCACGTTCACGCTCTGGTAACGCATCAGGACCCACAAGTTGCACAATTTCACGAAGTTCCTTGTCGCGTTGCAGAATAGAAAGAGATTCTTCAGTTAGCTCGGGCCAGTCGTCTCCCATGTTCTTTGAATACCACGGAACTAACTCGTCTTTATACAAAGAATAACTCTGAAGATAATTGATTGCGGGGAAGAATCGTCGTGAAGCCATGTCTTTGTCAAGTGCCCAAAACACCTTTGTGATCCGTAATGTTGATTGTGTGACTGGCTCTGAAAAGTCACCTCCAGCTGGAGAGACAGCTCCTGTCACAGTAACACTACCAACTCGCTCATCCGTTCCCAAGGTTTGCACTCGTCCTGCTCTTTCATAGAAATCAGCTAGACGACTTCCCAAATATGCAGGATATCCTTCTTCACCTGGCATCTCTTCTAATCGTCCTGAAATCTCTCGGAGTGCTTCTGCCCATCGAGACGTACTGTCTGCCATCAAGGCCACGTTATAACCTTGGTCACGGAAATATTCTGCAAGTGTGATTCCAGTGTAAATTGATGCTTCTCGTGCAGCAACTGGCATATTGCTAGTATTGGCTACAAGTAGCGTTCTTTCCATCAACGATTTTCCACTTTTGGGATCCTTGAGTTTGGGGAAGTCTTCGAGAACTTCTGTCATCTCATTACCCCTTTCACCACAACCAACATAAACAATAATTTCAGCATCCGCCCATTTAGCCAATTGGTGGAGAGTTACTGTTTTTCCAGTGCCGAACCCTCCTGGGATGGCTCCAGTGCCTCCTTTTGCGACTGGGAAGAACGTGTCAATAACTCGTTGTCCTGTGTATAGGGGGACTTCTGTCGCAATTTTTCTCTTATAGGGTCGACCAATTCGTACAGGCCATCGTTGGGAAAGCTTTAGGTCTTCTTTACCCGAGGCAGTTTGGACTTGTCCAATGACCTCTTGTATTGTATAATCTCCCTCTCCTACAATGTGTGTCAATTTGCCTTCGATTCCGGGAGGAACGAGTATCTTGTGAAGAAATACACTGGTTTCCTGAACGGTTCCAAGCACATCTCCTTGAGAGACATTAGCTCCCTTCTCTACCATGGGTTTAAATGACCATTTCTTATCACGCGGTAACGGTTCTGCGGTTACTCCTCTTGTAATGAAGTCTCCTACCTGTTCTTTGATAATAGGGAGTGGACGTTGAATTCCATCGAAAATGGATCCAACTAAGCCTGGACCAAGTTCCACATCAAGTGAAGTTCCCGTGGCAACGACCTTTTCACCGGGTTTTAATCCTGAGGTTTCTTCATAGACTTGAATAAAAGCACGATCACCGACGATTCTGTTTACTTCACCAATCAGTTCTTCTCCTCCCACTCTACAGACTTCAAACATTGTAACTCCGAGGAGCCCATCTGCTTCGATAAGAGGTCCTGCTATTCGTTGAATATTTCCTATTCGGGTAGTCATAATCAGCCGCCTTAAATGATAATTCACTTTTCGGTTCTCTATCAGCTATATTCTGTTGTTAAAATTCTTATGGTATTTAGAATCTTTCAAAACCCTTCGAGTTCTACACCGATTGCACGTTTCACTAACCGTCGAACTGAACTCTCTTTACCTTCAAGACGACCGCTTTTATCAGGAATTTCGACAATAACTGGGTAGGGGCGTTCGGATAATTCTTCGATGGTTTCACGGATTTCTTCAGCTAATGGTTCCGTGATTATAACAATCGAAATATTCGAATCGCTTGAAAAGTTCAGCAATGCTTGACGCGTTGCTAGGGCATCAGATGGTATTTCAGAATTGAGGATACCAGCTAATCGGAAACCCACAACAGTATCAGTGTCGCCGATTATAGCAATTTTATTTGTCATTTTCAATTGTCTCATTGTTTTTCATTGATGGAGTTTTTGCGAAGAGTTTGTAAGCGTCGCAACATTCCCGCAACTGATTCGATTCGGGAGACTGCTAGTGGCACTTGTTCTCGTTTGGCAAGTTCAATTGCAAGATAATCGATTTGTTCTACTCCATGTAGTACAAAAAGACTTGGTTTAATTTCACCTTTCATGGCTACAAGTGGTGATCGTCCCGTTGATACATTAACTAAAATTAGAACGCGGTCTTCAGTTGCTTCAAATAGTTTAAGAAAACCGGTACTAGATAGAATATCTAACGCTTCTGAGATATCTACGATAAGATACCCTAAAACCTCGCGATCGAGGAGTTCCTCGCCTACGATAATTTGTGCTCGTAAGCTTTCAATGATTTCTTTGATAGTAACCCCATGACTAAATTCGCTGATATCTAGAATTATACTGGATGGTATCTCTACACCCATCATGCGTTGGAAAGCATTTACCACCTGGCCGCCATTTTGTTCGTCTAGTGTAATTATGGTTTCAACAAAACGTTTGATGGTTTTTGTGCCAGGCGATTGACGGCGTCCACTTTCATAATCACTGATTACAGAAGGTGATACTCTCAAAGCCTCTGCTAATTGGATTTGAGAAATGTGAAACATCTCGCGCCATTTGCGCATGATACGACCGGGGATCTCAGATAATGAGATTTCCCCTGCTATGCGTCGAGCAAGACGTTGTCTAACTTGCGCCGCCACTGGCATACTACTGGCAACTCACTATACTTTAAGTGCTTTACGCAATTTTACTAAAATTACGGTAACTGACGAATTTTCCACATTAAGAATTATTAGGAAGTGAATGGTGGGCCGACGGGGAGTTTCCCCAACCGGCGTATACAGGCTGGTTTTGAACCCCGGATCTCACGGATTCCCGCCATGAGACTTATAGTTCGCATGGTCCCGAACCGCGAATCTTTGGTGGTTCGAAGGAACTTATCCTTTGTCCAATACCAAACTAGACCAGGAAAGCTAGTTTCCTGAGAATCTAGACCATCGACCCAACGGTGCAGGATACAGTAAATAGGCTCTTAAAATGTTTCTTTATCGGGGTGTCTTTTTTCCTTTAATTTTTCAAGTGTTCCTAAAGGCGTGTGATCAAGCATTATAATTTCGGCATCATCTAGTGAGAGATGGCGAAATAATGGAGTTCCTAGATGAGTATTCGACGAATCAATATTAAGAACATGTCCTCGGAGTAAGCTAAGGTACGCTGGAATAATTAGAATTCTCATATTAAGAAGTCTCTGAATCACTTCTTTTTCGTTTTGGAATTGTCCTTCACCTGACCATCTCTTCGTAGTCTCGCCAATTGTAGACCTCCACTTTGTCTTTACCCAGACTCGATGTAGAGATGATTTTTGTTTAAATTTTGAGATAGAGATGGTTGGATGAATGTGACCCATAATCATGCTGTCACAAGAGAGAATATCAGAGGATGGGTGGGCGTGCCCGTGTAGAAGATATATCTGTTTTGATTTGAACTGAAGGCGAAGACCTGCTGATGAACTGATTTTTGTGTCGTCAGGTGTAACTAATTCCAAATCTGCATCATGGTTTCCTGGGATAATGGTGACCTTTGCACGTTGCTGTAAGTGTTGTAATAGTTGTGCAATTTGATGGAACTCCGGCTTAGAAAAATCTTGGATAGAGTGTTTCAAATCACCCAAGATGATGATTTCAGTGGGTTCTAACTTCTCAACGAGTTTTTCAAACTCCGTGATAATCCGAATAGTAAGATTGGTTGAATAATAATCCTGTTTGAAAAGGATTCGTTCGTAACCTATATGTAAATCCCCTACAACTAAAACACGTCGTGATCCCTCACGAAGAAGGAGGGCAGGTTCATTTTGTATTAATTCCAAGTGCATTCTTCTTCACTACTACTAAAACGATAGGTATTTTTTTCTTTATAATAAGAGATTGTTGTTACGATGAAACGCGAAATAGAAAGCGCCCTGAACTCTCTCAGAAAACATCAAGCCATCTCTGGTTCGGATCTTCAAACTCTTTCACAACACTGTGGAGACCGATTTTGGAAGGCCCTTCAAGCCGTTGCAAAGGACTTTGTGAAAAAATATATCTTTGAACCAAGTGGCAGAGAGGCATGGGTGGTTATTGGGAAATCGCGGGATTATCGTGTCTTATCTGAAATATATTGTGACTGTGAAGATTTCTATATCAACGTAATTGTAAAACGTACAGTCGATTTTTGTTATCATATTTTAGCCCAAATTCTTGCCCAGGCCCTTGGAACATTTTCCGAAATTCATGTAGACGACATGCGATATGACGCGCTACGCGACGAATGGGAAATGCTAATTGAAAAACCATCTACTCAAAAGTCTAAGAAAGAAGATGCTTGAGTAAACTTAAAAAGTCTTAAAGGAACTTGGCAGAACGGTTCTGTAAATGAGTGTCTTATATCAAATCTATCTTATTACAACCCTCGGGCTAGCTATCTTAGCAAGTTTGTTAATTGTAGCCTATCACATTCTTGGCGGACGCGAAGAATAGTAGCCTTCCTATTCAGTCTTCGATTCAGCCCACCACTCACGCGTTCTAATAAACTGCTTCTCATTCTCTAAAATAAGACGATAGAATTCACCTTCAGGACGTTCATGACTTCCTGCAAGAATACGTTTAACTACTGTTGGACCAATTCCTCTGCCCGCCATTGCAATCAAAGCTGGTTTTCCATAATTTAACACAACATTAGCATTTTCTCGACCCTTACGTAACGCCTTTTGTTCTTCAGGAGATAATTTCATACCGGCTCTCTTGTGACGAATGGCTTTCTGTAGTAATTCATCGGTTGGAAAAATTCCTGCAATTAACCGTGATGCACACTTTTTACACTGCGGATGCTCATTTATGTGCTTGATAGTACGTACACTTGACCATTGCCCACAATGGAGGCAAACTAATCGTACTTTACGGTTTAGGAGACGTTTTTTCGTTTGTTCAAGGATATATGCTTCAGGTGTTTCGGGTTCAAGAAATTCACCAAATCTTGCTAGAATTTGACGTGCAAAAGGAGAAGGGCTCTTTCGGAATATCTGTTTAACTTTGATTTCATTGCTCTGAATGGCATCTAAAAGAGCTCGAGTGTTTTCAATGTCCAGTTTGTCAACGTAAAACTCTCTGAGTGCTTCATCAATTATTGGTGTTCCAGTAAAATATTGCATAATTCGGAGAAGCTGGCTACTTCTAAGGCGCGCTGAACGTGAAATAACTCCAAATCTCCGAGCGACGTGTAGAAATCGTCTCGCAAAATACGGTGATCGTAACAAGATCAGTTCTAATAATTCATCCATGTGGGTGGATTCCAGCGATTGGAGTCCTTCATACAAGGCTTCTCCAATCGAATATCCACCTCCACGTTCAAATCGAAAAAGAATACGATATTGATCTGCGTGAAATGCAATCTCTCTTCCTAATTGTGAAGTTAAAATTGCTGCGAGTAAACGACCAAGGGTTTCGTTTATTCGTGTTCCGTAGCATGAATGGATGACAATTAGTTCATGACCAACTTCAATGATAATGGTTCGTTTATGAGGTATGAATTCACTTTGAAGCTGTTTTTTAATGGTTTTAAGTTGTACTTCTTTTGCAGCTTCGTCGGTATCGATATCAAAGGAAATTGGTTCTGAGTTGGTTACATTTTCTGCAAACTGGTTCCAAAGATCACTTACTCCTTCAACAATCATCTTCGAGACAGGGATTAGTTCTCCACTCCATCGGGGTATTCGTCCCTTCGTTTGTTGAATTGCTGTTACGTATACGTATTCATCATCTTGTTTAATCACTTCCCAAGGACGACCTCGAAGAACTAGAATATTACCAGTTTGACCATATTCTTCAGCAAAACCAGTATCAAGGCGTCCAATGGGTCGATTTGTTGCCACATTGATGACACGATGGTGGGGCGTGTCAGGAATCACGGATAAGTTTTCAAAATAATAGGGATAGGACTTTCTTCGAGGGCGCAAAATCACATCGTCCATAGAAATTAATCTCTCCTTTTGCAGAAATTCTATGACATGTGATATTTTCTCAACTTCAAGAGTGCGATATGGTGGTGCGCGTCTGATTATTTCAATCGCTTTTTCATAGGTAAGAGTTTTGTATTCAATGGCTAGACCAACTAATTGATGAGCGATAATATCTAGTGCGTTGTAATGAATGGGTGGTGTCTCAAGGCACCCACTTAAGGCATTTTGAGCCACGATCATTCCTTCGCATACATCATCAAACTTTGTGGTAATGATGATTCCTTTTGATTCACGGTCAAGTTGATGTCCTGCTCGACCCACGCGTTGGAGTAGCCGGATGACTTGTCGTGGTGATCCGTACTGAATTACTAAATCCACTGTTCCGATATCCAGTCCCAACTCTAGGGATGAAGTACAAACTAGATAGGGTACTTCACCATCTTTGAATTTGAGTTCTGCTTCAATTCGCGCTTCTCGAGAAAGAGAACCGTGGTGAACGCCAGATTCATTGTCATGAAGTTTTGCTAACCTGAGCCCAAGTGCCTCTGCAGTTTGTCGTTCATTACAGAAAATAAGTGTCGATGAATGTTGCTTTACTAATTCCCATATCCTTTCTGCAGGACCATCGAGAGGTGATTTATCGTTATCCTCGTAGGAAAACGGGCAATACTCAAGGCGGAACCGAAACTCTTTCGTGGCCGGAGATTTGATGATTCTTACTTTTTCTTCTCCGCCCATAAAGTCTCGAATTTCGCTGGGGTTTCCAATTGTAGCTGAAAGCCCAATTCGTTGAAACGGTCTTTTCGATAACTCACGAAGTCGTTCTAATGCTACCATCAATTGAACTCCACGTTTACTGGCGGCAAGTTCATGAATTTCATCGATAACGACACATCTTACATTACGTAGATGTTCTCGAATCCTTTTTCCCACCAAAATGGCTTGTAGCGTTTCGGGCGTTATGATAAACAATTGAGGAGGCTTCAGCGTTTGTTTACGCCGCGTTGAGGGCTTTGTATCACCATGTCTGACTTCAACACTGATTTGAAGGTGCTGGGCAATTAGAACAAGCCGGCGGAGAATATCTCGATTAAGCGCTCTTAGAGGACTAATCCAGAGCAGATAAACCCCTTCTTCGGTTGGTGGATTGGTCAGAATCTGATGCAATCTGGGGAGAAAAGCTGCTTCTGTTTTTCCATGCCCTGTTGGGGCGATGAGAAGGAGATTCTCATTCCGAAAAATCCTCGGGAAGGCGCTTTCTTGGATTGGAGTAGGTTTGGAAAATCCAAGCTTCTTCAATTCCCTTTGGATACGGGGGTCCAGTAGTGAAAAGACGTTTTTCATTAATCTCGGAACCTCAGTTGCAGATCTGAGCAAGGCGATGATTGTCTCAAACCTTTATAGGTGCGTTGGTGGTTGATGAGTAGCAAGGATTGCGATTAAGGAGAAAAGCGGAATTGAAATACATTATCTGCTATTTGGTCGTCTCACAAATTACACGTTTTAAAGACATGTTTTAATACAAAGGTTGAAGAAACTCTGTGACATAATTATATCATGTCAGGGAGGCTGTCTTGACACGTGCCACTTAAGCTTGCCGAAATTGTTGATCTGATTGTTACCAAATCTGGTAAACCTAAGGAAGAGGTTTTGCAATTAATTGAGGCAAAAAAGAAAGAATTGAATGGCTATGTAACTGACGAGGGTGCGGCATCCCTGGTGGCTCGGGAGTTGGATTTAGACTTATTTGAAAGTCAAGCCACACCTGAACTTAAACTTACAATACGTGACCTTGTTGCAGGAATGACAGGTGTTTCGATAAATGTGAAGGTTATCCGGATTTTTCCAGTAAGAACATTTCAGCGAAAACAAGGAGGAGAGGGCCAAGTTGCCAGCATATTGGGTAATGATGCAACAGGTTCGATTCGTGTCACTTTTTGGAACAAGCACACACAACCGATTGAAGATAAGGAATTCGATGAAGGTGATATTCTTCGTATAATTAATGGGCGAGTTAGAACAGGCCTTCGTGATCAATTAGAACTACATCTTGGTGGGGGGAGTCGAATTATGATTAATCCCCCAGATGTAGATTCCAAAGACTTTCCTGATGAAGTAATTTCTCTTACAAAAATAAAGGCGCTTCAAGAAGGAATGAGTGATGTCTTTGTTGAAGGTGAAATTATTGTCAAGTATCGGATAACTTCCTTTAAACGAGAAGATTCAGAGGGAACTGTGGCTAATTTAGCCCTTCGCGATGAAACTGGCCGTACACGACTGGTTTTATGGGACGAGCAGAGTGACTGGTTTAACAAATTATCTGTAAATGACAGAATTCGTATTGAGAGTGGATATGTGCGATTGGACCAAAATAATGAACCCGAACTACACCTAGGTCGTCGTGGTCGACTCCAACAGCTTAGTTCTACTTCAGAACAACCAGCAAAACAGCCATCTAAACCTCAACTGCTTAAAGATCTTAAACCAGGAGATTATGCTAACACAGTCGGTGTTATCGTGATTGAAAATCAAGGATTGAGTTCTTTTACTCGACGTGATGGTCAAGAAGGAAAACGTCTGGTACTTACCTTAGCTGATAATTCAGGGCGCGTTCGTGCTGTGGCTTGGGGTAAAGCCGCTGAAAACCTTGCTGATATCAAAAACGGTGCGACGTTATTGTTAGCAGGTGTTAGTTGTCGATCAGGTCTTCGTCCGGAGCTTGAACTTCATATTAACGAATCAACTGAAGTTCTTCAAAATCCTCCTGACTTGAAAATTAAAAACCCATCAGAGAACTTTGTAGGAACTGGACAAACCAAAGTTCCCAATCAAGTACTTGCAAAGGTAAGAGAAGGGAATTTTGTCTCGGTCCGCGGAACGATTGTTCAGATAATTCACCAAAAATCTGTATATGATTCCTGTCCGAAATGCTACAAAAAAGTCTCTCAAAGCAATTCAACTATTACCTGTCCAAAGTGTGGTAAAATTTCACAATCTGAACCACGGTTAATTGCCAAAATCGTAATAGATGATGGAACCGAAAATATTCGTGCTAGCCTTATTGGGGGGTCAGCAGAGAAACTCTTTGGAATTGCTGGTAGCGCGGCAAAGACTCTAATTACAGAATCAGGAAATGAAGATGAACCTGTTCGACAAGTAGAAGAAAAACTACTGGGCAAAGAAATCGTATTATCTGGTCGAATAAATCTGAACACCTTCTCCAATGAACTAGAACTGTCAGTCAATGATGTATCTGACGCAGATCCACATGAAGTGGCAAACCAGCTATTAGATGACCTAAAGCGAAAAGTCCAAAGGTAATGTGGTTCTACTACTCCAAATATTGTAATGATTTGACGTCATTGAATTAAAAGGTGTAAGAAATGGGTCGACGACGAAGAAAAACGACACCGCGACGTCCGATTCGAACAATTCCATCTATTTTCAATTGTCCGCGGTGTGGTCGGAACGCTGTTCGCGTGGAGCTAAACAAAAACATTGGTCAGGCTACCATCCACTGTGGCAACTGTGATGTTCAGGCGACAATAGGAATTACGCCTTTAACAGAGCCCGTTGATGTATATGGAGAGTTCGTTGACATTTGCGCTGCACAACCAACATCCACAACAAAAACAACGAATTCTAACCTTTCCTCTGAATCGTAAGGTTTTTCATTTTTGTCTTGTCTCGTAGTTCTTAATAACAAGTATCAAATGCTGGTGTTCATGAAAGTCTGTTGCATAATTCCTGCCTACCAAGAATCACGTGCTATTAGCCAAGTGGTGGTTCTTTCTCAGAAATATTGCTCCTGTGTTATTGTGGTTGACGATGGTAGTACTGATAACACAAGCCAGATTGCTGAAGATAGTGGTGCAATCGTCTTAAGGCATTCTCGAAATCTTGGAAAAGGTGCTGCACTACGAACTGGTTTTAATCATGCCATGGAACTACAATGTGATATCGTGATTACTCTAGATGGTGATTTACAACACAATCCGCACTCAATCCCACGATTTATTAAAAAAATCCAGAAAGGATTTGATATTGTAGTTGGTTCGCGTTACGCCACCCAATCAGAAGAAATGCCCTTCGTACGGAAACTAAGTAATCTTATCACCACACAAGCTTTACGGATTTTTTTCAAGGTACCTGTTACTGACTCTCAATCAGGCTATCGAGCATTTAGGAAGCAAGTGCTCGAAACGATACCTGTTAGAGATGATGGTTTTGCCGCAGAAACTGAAATCTTAATTGACGCTAAACGTGCGGGGTTTAATATTTCCGAAGTTCCAATAGCCACAAACTACGGTGAAGAAAAATCCAAAATAAGGGCTCGTAGGGATATCACACGCTGGCTTCTAACACTAAGCAGAAACCTTCTTCCTCATTTCCGTTTCGTTCGCCAAAGCGAATAACCAAAAATAGCAAATCCTGCAAATAATACCAAAGCTACAAAAAATATCATTATTTGTGTGGGATTTTGAATTAAATCATTTGATATCCATCTGAAAATATTATACCATAATACACTATTGTCCATGGATTGAAACCAACTTTGATTTGTTCCTAAACTCATCGTATCAGAGAACATTGTTACTGACGAACACAAAACAATTCTAGAGCTTCCAATCCAAAACGCCGAGAGCCATCCTGGTTGATTCTGTATTAGGTCTCCATTAATTGAAACTGCTTGAGATGATTCTGCTCCTGTTGAGATGATTAAATCTGAGAGTTCTGTTGTAAGTGAACCCCCAGCAATGAAAACTGAATCGATACCAGCAATGAGAGGTTCACGATTCAGTTGGGAGTAGAGATACGAATTATTTACTTCAATGTTATATGACAGGATTCGTGAATTCTCTAAATCGATGATCGAATCTCCTTCCGTCGTATTACCTTCAGTATAGGTAGTGAAGCGAATCCTGGGCTCTAATAAAGCTTGAAGAATCATATTTAACGCAATGGGGTTACCGATTCTTCTGTTGTCTACTTGAAAATCACTTAGTAGAAACAGCGAACCTCCTTGAGTTACATAATCAGCAATCACATCTAGCTCAGAGGCTGAGTAATTTGTCATCGGATTTGGGATGACAAGAACATGTGATCGAGACAAGTTCGCGGCTGTTAATTTGCCATCATCAAGAATCCGGACCTGGTATTCCGGAAAATTGACAAAGAATTCGATGGCTTCTGTAAAATTGCGTTTTGCCACGCTATATGTGGTATTGTGGCTAAAATCAAAAACGATTGATATTTGTCCCTCTTCTTGTTGGGATTGTCCTTGTGTCTGTGGAACTATGAATAGCAAAAGGACAACTAAGAACCCTACAATGAGTTTTCGGCGGGACATAAGAGCCATCTACCAAGTTCACCTGCAAGTGATAGGCAGATTTGACAAGAATCAAACCTTAAAGCCTTTTCCCAACGGGAGGAAGTCTATGAGTTACGATTTTTTTGGTATTTGGAAGCAATAAAAATTTTTTCACTGGTTGTGCCTAAACGCATAAGAGTCACGAGCTTAATCAATTAGGATAATGGCAGATCCAATTGTTACCACTGAGGTTCAACGAAAATTATTTCACTTGCTCATGATTCTTGTAGCACTAGTTAATGCAATCGGATTAGCCCTTTTTGGAATCCCCTTTGGTCCACTCTTATCGATAGGATTTACTGGCATTAGTCTTGTTTTTTTCCTTGGAATCGAGGTTACAAGAATTCGGGTCTATGGGTACTTTCCTTTCAAACGTATTACTGATCGCGTAATGCGACCCCGTGAGCGAACAAGGCTAAGTGCTAGTGTATATTTTGCTGTGGGAACAATGATTACGTTTTTGACTCTTTATATGATTAGTAACGTTCTCTTAACTTGGTTTCAAATACCAGTTATTTGGATGATTTCAGGCTGGTTAGCTGTTGGAGCCGTAATGGTTTCTGCTATAGGAGATGGAATGGCAGCAATTTTTGGTATCCGGTTTGGTCGACGTCGAATTAAGGGCAATCGTACGCTGGAAGGCGCAATAGCCGGATTTATCTTTGGATTTCTCGCTTATCTGCCTCTTTGGTTTTTCTTAGGCATTCCCTTGATATATGGCTTAATTGCAGCATTAGTGCTTTTTATCGTTGATCTAAATGCGCCTCCAATTGATGACAATTTACTTAACCCGATTGCCATTGGATTGGTTTTGGCGTTTTTTGAAATCATATTTGTTATTTTTCTTATTGGAGGAGTGGGCTGATTGGAATATTATGAATCATACGTAAATATGATTCGGGAAGAAGTTCAACGAATTGCCAAAATTGCCGAGACAGCCCGAAGCAAGGGAATCGATCCAACAGAAAATGTGGAAATTCGCCCCGCAGATGATGTTGCCGGACGTGTTGAAGGGCTTGTGGGTCCACCCGGTGTAGCAGAAAAGATTCGCCAATTAAGTGAAACTGAACCAGCTCATAGCGTTGCCTTTGAAGTTGCTCGGGAAATAATCCAAAAAGCACAGGCGACTGGAGCAAATCTGGAAGAAGCGGCGGAACAAGCAATTCGTACGGCTTTAGCCATTCTGACCGAAGGAATTACTGCTGGTCCAATTGAAGGAATAGCCACTGTCAGAATTAAAGCAAATGTTGATGGCAGTCGATACCTCGCAGTGTATTTTGCAGGTCCAATCCGGGCTGCAGGAGGAACCGAAGCAGCTCAAACTGTTATTGTTGCTGATGCAGTGCGCCAACAAATCGATTTAGATCGCTATAAACCCTCCATTGAGAATGTCGAACGATATGTCGAAGAAGTTGATTTGTATAATCGCATATCGCATCTTCAATATCCCTCTCGTCCGGATGAAGTTCGTCTTGCCGCACGTAGCATTCCTGTTGAAGTTACTGGTGAACCTACGGCAGAGGTAGAAGTTACTGGTTACCGTGATCTTCCGGGTGTGGAAACCAACCGGCTTCGGGGTGGGGCTATTCTAGTTTTAAATGACAGTATTCTTGGTAAAGCTCATAAATTGGCTAATCAGGTAGCCCAACTTTCTTTATCTGGTTGGGATTGGTTAGAAAACCTGACGCCCCAAGAATCCGACGAAGACAGAGTTGAACAACGAATTCAACCTAGGGAAAAATATCTGGAAGATATCATTGCTGGTCGTCCGGTTCTAGCATACCCTTCACGAAAAGGAGGCTTCCGGGTTCGTTATGGTCGATCAAGAAACACGGGACTAGCGGCTCTTGGAGTTCATCCTGCAACTATGTTGCTTCTCGACAACTTCATTGCTTGTGGTACTCAACTACTCATTGAACGACCGGGAAAGGGTTGCGTGGCTATGCCTGTAGATACCATTCACGGTCCTATTGTAAAAACCAACTCGGGAAGTATCTTACGTATAGACACGGTAGATGAAGCCAAGGAAATCTGTGATTCTGTTTCCAAAATACTTTTTCTTGGTGATCTTTTAATTGGGTTCGGGGAATTTCGCGAAAATAATCATCTTTTGGTTCCTGCTGGGTACTGCCCTGAATGGTGGGCCCAAGAAGTAATGAGTAGCTTCCTCACTGCCTCTTTGCCGACTCGTAAAAGACTCTTTGAACAAATGGATAAACCCACTTTTAGCAAGCTAATTACACAGCCATTACAGACCTATCCAGATTCATGGCAAGCACTTGCGCTCTCATCTAATTTGAAAGTGCCACTTCATCCTAGGTATCTCTATTTTTGGGAAGATCTTTCAATTCAGCAATTACAGATGTTCAAAAACTGGGTCCAAGAACTTACACCAACCAGTGATAACGGTAAAATTGTGACCTTAGATGGAGCCATTGATGATAAAATCGAAGAGATTATTGACATCCTTTGTATTCCCTGCAAAATTCAAAAAAACCATGTTTGGTTCTATGAAGCAGCTCCCGTTCTTCATGCCCTCTTCATTGGTCCTCAAAAGTGTAAATTCACAGGATCAGAGGTTGACGAAGGTGATGCGTTAGATTATTTGCAAGATAACTGGTCAATCGCTTTACATCCTAAAGGAACCTTCTATATCGGGGCGCGGATTGGTCGTCCTGAAAAAGCAAAACGTCGTGAAATGTCTCCACCCCCCCACGGCATCTATCCTATCGGAAATGCGGGAGGGTCAATGAGAGACATTCGAAAAGCTGAGAAAACTCAGGTTGTAACCGTTGAAGCTAATCAGCGCCTTTGTGCCCGATGTGGGGAAACCACATTTCTTCAAATTTGTCCAAACTGTCAAATTAAAACCGAACAAACCTACTGGTGTCCAATTTGCAATTCCTCTAGTAAGTCACAAAAATGCAGAAAATGTGGAGCATCAACAAACACCTTCGGACCAATTGAGCTACAGATCAAAAATGAACTCCAACGAACTCGCAGGCAATTCGGAGGAAAACTCCCCTCCCGAATAAAGGGCGTTAAGGGGCTGATGAGCAAAAACAAGACCCCTGAACTTCTTGAGAAAGCGATACTCCGCGCAAAATATGATCTGTACGTTTACAAAGATGGCACAATCCGGTTCGACATGACCGATGCTCCCCTCACCCATTTCAAACCAAGTGAAATCAACGTCGACCCAGATAAACTCAAGGAATTGGGATATCATTTTGACAAAACTGGTGCCCCTCTTCATAACACCGACCAAATTCTCGAACTCAAAATCCAAGACCTCGTCGTTCCATACGATTGCGCAAAATATCTCTTCCGCGTATCACAATTTGTGGATGATCTTCTCATCAAAGTCTACAACCTTAATCCCTTCTATAATCTCGAAACACCAGAAGATCTCATTGGACACCTCGTCATCGGACTCGCACCCCACACATCCGCCGGCGTCATCGGTCGCATCATCGGATTCACCCCCCTCCGAGTCTGCTACGCACACCCCTTCTGGCACGCCGCAAAACGACGCAACTGCCTCCATGCAAATGAAGAAATTCTCATCTGGGACACCAACGAGGAAAAACTCCTCAAACTCTCCCTCGGTCACATAATTGAAGAACTCCTTGAAAAAAGAACACCCAATGAGGTCGTCGACAACTTCGGAACACTTGCCATCGATAATCCCTATCATCATTGGCGTACAATCAGCTTAGACCCCACAACCCATCAACCCTTATATCAACCCATCAAACACTGGATCAAAGGGAAAAGTAACCACTGGTTCAAAGTCACCACCCACTCCGGACGCACTATCACTATGACACCTGACCACAATGCCATGATCTGGAATCCTACCACCAACACCATCGAACGCATCAAAGCCCATCAACTCACAATTGGTGACCAGATTCCAATCCTTACCGCAATAAACATCCCTGATAACAATCCACCCAAAACAGTCAATATTCTTCAAGAATTAGCCCAAGGTCTACCAAATACAGAAAAATTCCAAACCTTCAAACATCAAACACGGTTACGAAATGCCGCGGACTGGATGCGAACTACACTCCAAAGATTCGTCCTCTCTCTCAGTAACCATCCAAATCATGTGCCATTAGACAAACTCGGTCCGAGAAAAATCAACAAAATTCTCCGAGACTATTTTACCTCCAAAATCCCACGCAGGCGCCAAACACGCCTTTTCACCCAAGCCTGGTACACTTCCATCCCACTCGCCCACCTTGAAGTCCTCGAACACGAAGGCGTCTTCCAATGGCACGAAATACCACACACTGCCCGACTCGGTATCGCCCGCGACGACCACACCATCACACCCTACATCCCCTTCAACTCAAATTTCGTCCGACTCCTCGGCTACTACACCGCCGAAGGCTACATCCGCGACGACCACACCTGCTACCAAACCAACTTCAGCCTCCCCCACCCCACCCTACGAACACACCTACGACACCTCATCCAAACCGTCCTCGGATCAGACCCCTACTACAAACAAGACAACCACCAACTCGTCCACACCGGACGCATCCACGCCTACCTCTTCGCCTACGCATGGAAAATGGGGATTAATGCTTATAGTAAGAGGTTACCTAGTTTTATTTTCTCTTTAAATGAGGAGTTAAGGCTAGAGTTCCTATCTGCATATATTGATGGAGACGGAAGCATACCTGCAACAGATAGCTGTATTCTTTTCTATTCAGTCTCGCAAAAATTACTTGATGATGTTGGCCTACTACTAAGCACGTTAGGGGTATTTTATCGATACCGAAAAGATCCTCCTCTCGGTCGATATGGACCTAGTGTTCTAGCTAGGTATAAAGAACTAGGTAAAACACCGAAAAAACAGGTTGTACGCCGAATTTCTGTAAGGGGTCCTGACCTTCTTATTCTTGAAAGATTGACAATGATGCATCCAATTAGACGAAAAAACGCTCAAAAAATTTTGGCAAAAGGGGTTCCGGTTGATCGTATAATAAGAACATCCGACGGAACGCGTCACACGTTGGGAGGAATATCAAATTCTGTATTTGACATTGTAGCAGACATCCAAAAAATATCTCGCGAAATGCCATCTTACTGCTTAAGCGTCATTCCAAAGAATACTAATAATAATCTCTATAATAATATACATACGTCTATTTGTATAGCAAACTGTGACGGGGACGAAGATAGTTTGCTGCTGGCGTTGGATTCGATGTTGAATTTTTCGCGGGCGTATTTGCCGACGTCTCGTGGGGGGTCGATGGATACGCCGTTGGTGTTGAGTGTGTTGATTACGCCGAAGGAGATTGATGCGGAGGCGCATAATATTGATGGGAGTGGGATTTATCCGTTGGAGTTTTATGAGCGGGCGAGACAGTTTGCGGATCCGAAGGATGTTGAAGATATTTTTGATTTGGTGGCGCATCGTATTGTGGATCATCGGATAGAACCGACGGCGGAATCGTATGGATTAGATTTCTCACATCCTACAGATGATGTCAATTATGGTCCTCGGGTGACTACGTACACGAAACTGCAAACAATGCAGGAGAAAGTGGAACGGCAATTGGCGTTGGGTAGTCGAATTGCCGCAGTTGATGTTCAGGATATGGCGAAACGCCTTCTCGAGTCCCATTTTCTCCCTGATATTTTTGGTAACATTCGAGCCTTTGCAACACAACAATTTCGTTGCACAAACTGTAATGAGAAATTCCGTCGCCTTCCTTTATCAGGACAATGTTCTGTGTGCTCCGGAAACCTCATTTTGACAGTTACGAAAGCAGGAATAACTAAATATGTTGGCCTAGCCTCCAAAATTGTTGAGGATTATCATCTACCATTATACTATCAGCAACGACTTGAGATGGCAAAACGGGTCATTAATTCTGTATTTACTCCAGAAGAAGATGATCAACAAACGACATTGAAAGAATTTTCACCTGCGAATCCGTAACTTCGTACCTTATTTCTTCTCTAGATGGATTCGCATTAGGTCCTTATCGCGAATAATACCGCACAACTCACCTTTTGCGTCGGTAACTGGGAGTTGGTCGATGTCATTTCGGCGCATAGCTTTGGTTACTTCACCGATCGTTGCCTGTTCGTAGGTTGTGATGATTCCGCCAACCATTACTTCTGCTACAGGTTTATCTGGAAGCTGCAGTTCATTTGTCGTTATGTAAAGTACGGTGGTAGCATCCCAAGACCAATCGGTTCCTTCACTCGCTGCAGAGACCGACGTAGATCGCCGTTCTCGGACGATTTCACTAAGATTCATGATATCACTTACAGAGATGATTCCCACAAGATCACCTTTTTCTGAAATCACAGGTAAGACATCGGTGGCTGCTAGCCGCATAATGGTATATGCTGCTTGGATGGGCGTGTTCTCCCAAATTGCTGTAACTTTTCGTTCAACGTAGGGTGTGATTAGTTCGTCTGGATATTGTACGCTGATTACCTTTCGGATGATTTGATGTACGGTAATCATGCCTTTGAGTCGGCGTTTTGAATCAACAACTGGTAGCCGGCGAATGCCTTTTTCAAGAAGAATACGAATCGCCTCTTCAACCTCGTAATTTTGGGCTACAACTGGAGGATTTCGATCCATTAGAAGTGCTAGCTGGTCTTCTTCGGGTTTACGCATCAGATCTAACCGTGAAACAATTCCAGCTAGTTCTTCACTGTCTTTCTTTACTAATGGAATAGCAGTTTTTCCATGTTCGGACATAATTTGGAGAACAGTGTCACGAGTTCCGGGAACCGACGCCCTAGCAAATTCCGTCTTCATCATATCTTTAACTTTCATATTTAGCCCCTCATGAAGGCAATATCCACTGAACGAATGATCTTGTCAGAGAAAATCCTGCATAAATTAAGTCAGTACCGTTAAAAAGGGTTCCTCAATGTGTCGCTATCGAATTTTTATATACTCATAGGCGTCACGCGCCGTATCGAATGCATAATGAACTTTTTGGAACGCTTTTCGGAATTGTATGACGTCTCTTGCTACAGATTTCGAATCTTCTTTATCGAAGACGATTCGACGCATGAATTCTGCGATATGTGCCATTTCATCTTTTTTCATTCCTAAGCGTGTCATTTCACTCGTTCCAAGTCGTATTCCTCCCGGACGAATGTAATCTCGTCCAAATCGTTTATCCCATGGTAGCAAATTTCGGTTGATAATGATATTAGCATCTTCAAGTTTTTCTTCAACAGCTCGTCCATTTCTTAGAGGGGTGTCCGCGACTTCAACAAGCAAAACATGCGATTTTGTAAAACCCTTATGTTCTGCAAGAACCTTGAACCCCTCTTCCATAAGAGCCTGACCAAGAGCCTGTGCATTTTCAATAATTTGTTGACTATACTCTTTTCCAAAAGCGAGCATTTCCGCCATTACTACTGCTTTGGCCGCCACATGATGAAGGTGATGGTTGCTATGTAAAGCGGGGAATACACCGCGTTTAATTCGATCTGCAAATTGTTCATGTGCAACGATACACCCGCCCTGTGGACCCGGAAGGGTTTTGTGGGTGCTAAAAGTAAGGCTGTCTGCTCCCTCACGAAGAGGATCCTGAAAGTTATTAGTACCAACTAGACCTGCAACATGTGCTGCATCGTAATTCACATATGAACCATATCCCTTCGCAACTTCGGCAATTTCGGGAAGTGGTTGCGGAAAAGGAAAGACCGACGCGCCGAACATGAAGAAATCAATATGTTTGCCTTTTTTGCGTAAACGTTCGATTCTTCGAATGGTTGCATCAACGTCTATGTTTAGTTCATATTCATCGTATTTGAAATATTGAACTTTTAATCCTCGAACGCGTCCTGCTGTGCCCCATAATCGATGGCGTGCTGAAGAGATGTGACCACCAGTAGGAATTGATAAGCACATCATACGGTCACCTGGTTCAGTAAAAGCGGTCAGAATACTTAGATTCGCTAACACTCCACTTATTGGTCTTATATCTGCAAAGTCAGCTCGATATAGCGCTTTTGTGAGTTCGTTGCCCATGATTTCAACTTCGTCAATATATTTGGTTCCTGCATATACACGTTCTCCTGGCCAACCTTCGGCATATCTGTCACTGAAGTCGATTTGCATCGCTTCTCGGACTGCAGGTGAGTGAACATTTTCTGATGCAATGAGGTTGATTGTTCCGCGCATCCAGGAATGGTGTTTTTCTAACAAAGAGAAAATTTGATTATATGATGAACGAGCTTCAATGGGTTTCATTCGTCTCATCTCTGGAAATTTTACTCCTCAAGGGAGAGAAGATGTTTCATCAAGAAACCTTAAAAACGGTTGGGATTTAATGATTCCAGATATTTTGTACGTGGGAATCGTATGCCAAAATCGAAACGAAAAAGACAATCAGAAGGTCCCATGCCAGCAGCGGGTGCCGGTCTAATTCGGTTTTTTGCTGATTCGAGTGAAGGTGTCAAAGTGGGACCAATAACCGTTTTGCTAGTTACAATTGCACTCATTGTAGTCGTTTTCATGGCGGATTTGGGTCTTTTCAACTGGATTTTTCCATCACTTTAAAGATTCTTAGTGGTTGATTATTCTAGTAGGCTTAAATTAGTGAATGTATCTATTCCAGTCTGCAAAAATTTCAGCTGCAAAAAATCGTGGGACATTATAATGCAGAACCCGTTTGTGGATTTCCAGCTAGTTAAATCCCGAAACATCGCCATACGCGCGGGAGAACAACGTTTACTTTTTGATCCCACGCGAATTCCATTTAGATGGCGATCACGAAAAACAACAATATGCATCTCACATGCACATTCAGATCATATTGCAGGATTCAAAAGTAATTTTCCTAAAATCGTCACTCCGGAGACATTGGATATTTACAAATCCTTTATTGGAAAATCCACTAATGTTTATACAATTTCACCAGGAAAATACCATACTCTTGGTGATGGAGGAACAATACAGCTCCATCCTGCAGGGCATATGCTTGGCGCCGCCCAATTCGTGATAGAAAGAAATGGAAAAAGGCTCGTGTACACAGGGGATTTCAACCTTCAATCCACAATGACAGCACACGGAGCCAATCCGATCCCATGTGATGTTCTCTTAATGGAAGCAACTTATGGGCGTCCTGATGCGGTATTTCCTCCCAGAGAACAAGTTTATACCGAAATTGCCGATTGGACAAGTCAAGAGTTAAAGAATGGGAAAATTCCCATATTTCGAGTCTATGCCACAGGAAAAGCCCAAGAAATTATTCGGATTATCAATACTTTTCTCACAGTACCAGTAATCGTGGAACCAACCATAGCAAAAATCAGCAAAGTTTACCAAAACTATGAAATTCCCCTTGACTTCTTCAATGAACACTCAGAGGAAGCACAGGAAATAATGCGTCAAGGCGACTATGTATATTTATCATCAAAACCAATCGAAAAGGCTCGATCACAATATGGACATTCAATCTCGCGCGCTGTTGCTACAGGCTGGGCAAAAATCTTCCCTATGAAAAAAGTCGAAAAATCTTTCATCCTCTCAGCCCATGCTGATTTTCATCAACTTGTAGATTATGTAAAGAAAGCGCAACCTCGGGCCGTTTACCTAACCTGTGGGAACACTGTAACTTTCGGAGCGGTACTTGATAAATTAAATATCAAGCAAATTGTACTAAAACATCGTCGACAATTAGAGCTCTCTGATTTTCTCTAATCTAGTTTGGTCACATCGAGATACCTGAAACGTATGGTGTACCACCCAACACTTCCTGTGCGGCTTTACCGACGCGTTTACGAAGCGGAGCGGTTGTATATACACGTACAATATCAAGATATCCTTTAAGAGAAGAAATAACTCGGGATAACTCAACAAGGTCAAGTGCAATCTTTTTCTTACCCACGTACGCAAACCCCGGAATCTCCATGGGATCAAGTTGCGAGGAATGACGATAAGGCACAGATGGGAGAAGTGGGGAATCGAGTTGTACTTTGTCTATATCTACCTTAGCTTTGGCAGCAATCTCTTGTTCAATTTGTTTCCGAACACTTTCTTTATCTAACAAATCAATAGTGGGACGGTCTTGAACTATTGATTCAACAGTATATGCACATTTGATAAGTTCGCGGCGCTCTAGGCGTTCAATAATTGGACGGGACGCCTTATATTGCTTAAGCCTCGTCCATGTCGTGTAATCGTCCATTTCCAAGTAATCCTCAGGTGTAATAAACTCCGATAATCCAAGCTCCTCATTAGCAAATTTGAGGGCATCCGCTAGCATCCGTTGGACTGCCCTACACACTCTATGATAATAGATACTACGAAAGCTTAACACCCGTGCAATCAAAAAGGCTTCAAGAGTAGTTATTGCTGTGGTGTTAACCGATAAATTTCCTTGAAATGGTTCAATAGTGTAAATCAAGCGAAAAACATCAACGTTTCCGTACTCGGCTCCAGTATGAAAGGAATCTCGAACAATGTAGTCTAATTTATCAACGTCAATAGAACTCCGAATTACTTGATTAAGATATAATCGCCCTTTTCGTTCTAGTTTCCCAATGGCTAGCTGACTCAAATCATTGGGATTTATTCCTCCATCCTGCAAAATATCTGCTAGCTCGGAATCTTTCACTAGCCACGTTGTAATATCTTCATGGTTTTGACCTTTCTCAGCTAGAATTTCTTCGAAAATATGACTAAAAGGGCCATGCCCGATATCATGCAATAAGGCAGCAAGCCGTAATGATTGAGTCTCCATCTCATCTTCTGTAATATTTTCCGCCATTAATCCAGCTAGATGCATTGCGCCGATACTATGTTCAAACCTGGTATGATTGGCACCCGGATAAACAAATTCAGCACCAGCTAGCTGTCGCAATCGGCGCAACCGCTGAACTACGCGCGTATCAATGACATTTTTTTCTAAAGGGGTGATTCCCACGTATCCATACAATGGGTCTTTAATGAACCCCCAACGTTCACGGACCAATTACTTAGCCTCCATGCTAATTGAAAAATCTCTTCAAATAACATATAAACCTGCTGCTTATAACCCCCTCTAAATCAGCCTAACCGCGTCTTTCCCTCTTCTGTTGCTGTCATTTCTAGTAAAACCGAACGGACAGCAGATAGTACCGCACCGACCTCAGTTTCATGCTCCCGTGATAAAAACAGGTTTACCACCACAATTCCCCCTAATTTTTGTGCGGCGATATCTGCAATCGCCCTTGCTTCTGCTTGAAATCGTGTTCCTACCATACAGGAAGTTGCAACTGGTGATACCTCACTAAACGGACTCGGCACACCCACCGCAATCGTACCAAACCGGTGTTCCCCGTCGCTTACTAACAACAAAGATCCGTTTGCCAAACTACTTATCGCTACAGCGATTCGAAGATCACCAACATCCACAGACTCTTCTACAAACTCTAAGGTCATACTTATCACAACTCTGTAACTGAGCTAAGGGTTCAAATGAGTTCGTGTTTCTTGGTATTATCATCCAACGCGCTTCTTAAGAATCTCCCATTCGCGTTCAATTCCCCGCTCAAACTCCTTTACACGCACCGGATCTTTCACCAATGTCCGAAATCGACCTTGCGGTTTCAAATAATCCATCAACGGCTTCCGTTTAAGCTTACCTTCTGCAATCCGTTTACTTCGTCCCAAAAATCGCCATTCATCCCCCTCCTTTTCCCACATAATCCACACCCCTGTATCCACGGCTAGCTTACCCATCTCCACCGTATCCCATGTCAAATATCGCCATCCTGTCGGACACATGGTATGCACCTCAACGAACCGCGTTCCCTCTATATCTTTCACCTTCGAATACGTATCATATACCAGTCGCGGGTATGCTGCTGAAATTGACGCAGTATACGGAATTCCATGTTCCGCCATAATTCTTGCAAATGGCTTCCTATGCTGCATCTTACCCGTGGGTGTAGTTGTAGAAAATGACCCATATGGTGTAGCTCCAGAACGTTGCATTCCAGTATTACCGTAGGCTTCGTTGTTATAGCAGGTATAGATGAAATTGGTTTGACGTTCCGCAGCGCCACTAAGAGCTTGGATACCAATATCATAGGTCCCCCCATCTCCTGCCCAGGCCATGAGATTGATATCCTTGTCTTTCCCAATGTACTTGAGTCCGGCGGCGATACCTGATGCAGCAGCTCCAGCAGTCATAAAGGCCGTGTTAAGAACCGGTAAGTTTAGCGCGTTTTTGGGGTAAAGCCCTTGGATGACAGACATACAGCAGGCTGGTACCGTAAGAATAGTGTTATCGCCTAGAGCTTTGAGGGCGTGGCGAATTGCAATCGTTGCTCCACAGCCTGCACAGGCCGCGTGGCCGAGTTCAATGTATTCTTCTCGGGGCATATCTTTAATTGCTACCATTTTTTTCACCTTTTGAGTCCGTAGAAGACATCAGGTCCAGCTTCGCCTTTATCAGCGACTTTGAAGCCGGTGTGTATGAGTCTTTTTAGGTCTTCAACACGAACATCTCGTCCGCCAAGACCCGCGATGACTCCCTGAACTGGGGTTGTGACATTTCCTCGAAATAGAGCGGAGCGAATTTCAGTTGCGGCCGCACCTAGGTGACCGTAGGAGAGGCTTCGGTCAACAACGACAAGGGCCTTGGCTTTTCGTGCAAGGGCTTGAAGTTCTTGTGCGGGGAATGGTCGAAATATGCGGAGGCGTGCCGATCCTGCTTTGACGCCTTCTTCGCGGAGCGCTTCAACAGCAAGTTGGGCTTCTTCACCCATTGTTCCCATGGCAATTAGGATGACTTCAGCGTCGTCACATTGGTAGGTATCGATAAAACCACCGTGTTCACGACCGAAGTGTTTCTTAAAGTCAGCTTCAATTTTAGGAATAAGTTTACGAGCTGCTTCAAAACCTTCATGGATGGCATAGCTGAGTTCATAGTAGTATTCGGGACCAGCAAGGTTTCCTGTGGCCATTGGTTCATTGATGTCGAGTTTCCAGTGTCCTGCCTCATAAGTTGGAAGAAAATCTGTTATTTCATGATGTTCGTATGCTTCAATGGACATGAATGTATGGCTTAAGATGAAAGCGTCCAGAGCAACCATTCCAGGTATTAACACTTTAGAATCTTCACAAAGGCGGTAGAGCATGAGGACTGTATCATAAACTTCCTGATTATTCGCAGCATAAAATTGGATCCAGCCTGTATCACGACATGCCATAGTATCTGTGTGGTCAGTCCAAATATTCCATGGGGGTCCGAGTGCACGGTTAACCACTGGCATAACAACTGGTAGACGTGCACGTCCTGCCCAATGGAGCATTTCATGCATCAAGGCGAGTCCATGCGATGCGGTAGCGGTGAAAGTTCGAAGACCTAACGCGGATGCTCCAATGCATGCAGCCATTGCACTATGTTCTGATTCAACGCGTACATATTCGGATTTGAGATCTCCGGCTTCAACGAACTCAGCAATCCTTTCTACAATCGTAGTCTGTGGTGTGATGGGATACGCAGCAATGACTGCAGGTTCTACAGTCCGCGCCGCCCATGCGGCTGCATGATTTCCAGTTACAGATATTGTTTGTGGCAATGTTAGTTTCCCTCACTTTGTTTATCTTCAACCTCAGTTTCGCGTATACGAATAATGGCTTTGACTGGGCAAACTGATTCACAAATTAAACAGCCTTTACAATATTCGCGGTTGATAACAGGCTTGTTATTTTCATCCATGGTGATGGCTGCATCAGGACAGTACATCCAGCAAGTTTGGCATCCTGTGCACTTTTCGTTATCTACTACTGGACGAAATATCCGCCAATCTCCTGTACGTCCCATAGCTCCGGTTGCTGGGTAGGTGATACAGGTTATACGTTTTTCTGGTGGATCTCGCTTGAGGGGAGTCATACTCAATTCTCCAATCTAAGTTCATTATATGCGCGTTGGGCAGCCTCAACATTTGTTTCGATAACTTTCACGGGAAGATTTGATAGACCTTTTCGAATAGCCTTTTTTATGCTTTCAATTGAAGCGATATTTGTGGCACGGGCAACAGCCCCTAACATTATAGTATTCACCACAGCAATACCAGCCACTAAAATTCCCTCGTCTAAAGCGATTTTTGTGGCATCAACAGTAGAAATCTTTGCTTTCACTTTAAGCTTGATATCTTGTGGTGACCGAGAGCTATTGATAATAACAAAGGTGCCCTCCTTGATGCCTTCCTGAACAGCAGGATTATCGATTAGTGTTTCATCCAGAACGACGATTGCCTCTGGTTCGTAAATGTAACTATGAATACGAATGGGCTCATCAGCCACTCGAGTGAAGGCCATAACAGGAGCACCACGCCTTTCTGCACCATAATGCGCAAAGGCTTGAAAGTGTTTGTCTTCTAATCGCGTCGCATCGCCTAAGATTTTTGCGCCGGTTACAGCTCCTTGGCCTCCGCGACCATGAAATCGGATTTCGAAAAGTTTCATCACTGAGTCCGCCTATATTAGATATCGTAACAAAACATCATTTATCCTAAAAGGATTATGAAACGCTAGTATCACAAGGGTAGGGGAAGGATGAAGAGAAGTAAGATGAGGGATATCACGAAAGCAACAGCATAGACGGTGATTCCAACTTTTTTTGCTACGCTTGCCGAAATGGGAACAAGGCTTGTTAATTTCTCTACGGTTCCTTCGCCCATTACCATTAGCGGGTCGGTGGTGCCCTGATAAAGCGCAACCGTTCCAAGCTCAAGATTTGTGCTGACTTCGGTTACAAGTTCAACAATTAGGTTAGTCAGTTCGTCATGAGGTATTTGTTCCCCTATGGGACTATACCCGTTTGATGAAGAAATCGCTGTGGTTTGGTGTGTATCCGAAGTCATTATTTCAGCCGCATCTACATGTTGTGGAACGAGTGCATTGACGATTTTTTCTCGCAATCCAATAATCATGTTATTTCCGTCGATAAGGACAAAGGCTGTCTTTTGACCGGCTACCTCAATAATCGAAACGGTAATCCCCTCAGCTCCCATTCCTTCCTCTTTGGAAAAACCTGTTTTCCTTCTTTGTATGACGCCTATCCGTGGTTTATCTCGTGTTGATTTTATTGCTTCACGGGTGGCAGTTTTTGCAGCTTTGATCATATCAGGAACTAAGTTCGAGTCTTCATATACTGATTCTTTGAGTTCACTCATGCAATTATGGGTATCAATGATAATACACCGTTTCACGAGTGGCTTCAATTCTGATGTAATCTGCTCTGCCACCGCTAAACTAATGTCATCCATTTCAATCGGCGAACGAGTAAAGAGAAGAACCGCAGTATCTCCAAATACTTGGCAACCGGCGTGTATTGTACCTGAAGTTGCGCGGCAAAACTGACTTACATCTTGGATTGGTCTCGTCTGTTCATACGCTGCTTGAATCATACCCATGAATCGTTCAACTTCTTCCTTTGAGACAAGATTCAAATCATGGGTGGAGGCACTGTGTGGCGAACAGGCGATTGAATTCAGCGTTGTTCGCCCCCATTCTCCAATTCGCGTGGGCAGTGCGCTACTACCAGTGTTTTTGAAAGGACCAGGATGTACCCCTGGAATTACATTTACAAATAGCGGATTCCTGGTTTGGGTGGTAAATTTCATAATCGAGAGAGGCAGGCTTTTCTCCTGTCCTATCTGCGTGAGGCTCTCTTCCATGAGATCTGCTCTGTCTTCCATCCAGACCTCAAGAAACCCGCGGAACATTTGAATCCCATCAACTTTGAAGGCTTTTTTCAATGGGCGACCGACTGCTGTAAGTAGAATTCCTGAAGTACTAACAAACATCAAAGCACAGAGGAAATATATTAGAAGGAAAATCCATTGGGTCGGAACAGGTTCGGTTAAAACGTACATAACCATGGCAGATGTGGGAAAGACCAATGAAAGCAAGACTCCGGATGTAACACCAACGCGGCTGGTGCTTAATGCAATTAGGAGCAGAATGGCTGACGTAAATGCAGCCGCTAAAATCAGATTCCGGAGGTAGAACATTGTTGCGATCCCTCCACCTGCTAAAGGGCCATATTGAAACTTGAAAATCACCTCAATTGCCCATCCAATGAGAGTAGAAAGTAACCATATGACTAAAAGAACTACAACAGCTGTTGTTATCACTCCGAGTAGTCGATGCCAATTCAAAATGGTTCCTTTTCGGGTACCAAGACGGAAAGCGACGAGCGTCAACAACGCCGCAGGAATTGTAATTATCAAGCCACGAATTGCGCCTCTTAAAAAGACCATACTGGTAATTGGGGGGCCTCCAAGATAACGGAGAAGCTCTGTTAGTCCGCCTACCAGAATCGACGCAAGCACGATAATGAGAACCAAAGTTCGGTCAGTTGGTAAACTAAAGAGTCGTCTGTAAAGCGAAATCGTGCTTCGGACATCTTCACTCATAATATATCGCTCATCAGGGATTCTAGAGGGGAAATACCAATCTGAGGTGTAGCTTGAAAAGCTTTTCTTGCAACCAATTAACAAAGATGGTTTGAATCGGCTATTTTTATGACATATATAATGAGGGGCATTTTCCACGAAGACATTCTTCACATTGTATACACTGATTCTCAGTAATTCTCGCTTGATTCGTATCCATTGTTATAGCATTATTTTCACAAAGACTCTGACAGGTTCCACAAGCAGTACAAAGTACACCACGGAATACCGTTCGAGTAAATTTATTCATAATTTTCTTTGTAACTGGGCTCGAAAATGTAAAATGACCACTTTCGGAGAGAAGAACTTTGACTTGCTCATCTTTCTTTGGGATTGAAACCTCAATCAGATTTCGATTTAAATCTAAAACCATATCACCCAAAGCAGGAAGAAAGGCTGCTGCTCGAATCAGGTCAATTGGTTTACTGAATCTACCTGAAATCAATCCTTTCTCGAGGTAATCTGAGGGTTCGATAATAACAGATAGCTGTTCTTTTGCTTGATTAGGGTCTGATGAGAGCAGGTCAATTTCCAGTTTCTGCGCAAGTTCTCGAATTTTGGGCGGAGGATTTTTCCAGCGCCAGAATCCATGATTCAACCATTTTTTGCTCATACCATATTTCTTTGCAACTCTTTCAGCATTATTTTGCCAACGTTTCCATTCCGAAGGACAAAGATCAGCAATAATTGCTAACTCATTCATACTTGAGGCTGGGCAAAACATGCATCCAATTCTTTCAAATCCCTTTTCATATAACGGGTTGTAACTTGCGTTTTCTTGAAAAATATAGAGCCATATCATCATTGCTGTCCAATTATGAATTGGGCTAGCTCCGATTTGTTTTCGCACCCACGGATTATTCCATATTCTTCGGCTAGCGGAGCGTCGATGCGATTCATAGCGTCGTTGGCCAATGAAACTTACACATCCCTCAGGAAAATGTTGGTCAATGAGTTGGCTAGTCGGTCCTAATTTAACGGTTTTGCAGCAGACACGATAATCTCGGGCCACAAATCCATACAAATCCAGAACCCGGAAAAATTGGTCTTTTTCAACATTTTTTACTAGCAACTGGTTTTCTAGACCAAAATGCGCGGCTGTTGCATATACGTTTTCTACGGTCTCTGGAAATTCAATTCCCGTATTAATGAATATTATATGAAATGCTTGGTCGGAAAGAGCTTTTTTCACCAATAAAAGCGTTGCAAGGCTATCTTTTCCTCCAGAAAAAGCCACGACCAAAGGTAGAGTATACTCCTGGGCCACCTGTTCTACAAACGCAATGGCTTCGTTCTCAATTTCTTGTAGAATAGTGGCATTTGCTTCCAAGACAGTATCCCATGTTTGTCCATTTGGTAAAAGATCGGCTTCTTGCGGTTCAGCTTTGTATTGTTTTTTAATCGCCATACCCCGCTCTTTTATTCGCATTTCTTGCCCGGTCATTGTGGCGGTACCTACAAGAATCGCCTTTCCTTGTTCAGTAACTCCAATTACAAATTCGCCAGGCTGAATCGATGTATCAGCTGTTGAAATTCCTGGTCTAAGGAGATTCGCACCTTTGACAATGAACGGCACTGCTGTATCCGTAATTACTACTTGTTTGGCATTGGAAAGCCTGACTAGTCGCCGTGCGCCTTCCATTTTGGGTACAAATTCCCATGATAATGTATCTATTCGAAATCGGTGTAATCCAATTATTTGTCCGTCGACAATAATTTCCTCACAGCAATCAATATCTGGGATCGAATTCAAAAGGACAACTTTATCTGAGGGAAGAAATTGTTGAGCAACGCTATTTCCGTATTGGGCTGCAATTGTGGCAATAATTCGATCTCGATCTGTATTAAAAGCAGGACGAGCATCACCTGGTGGTGTCACTGGGACGGATCTGGTCTTAGCTCCACATCGACCACAACGGACTCGCTTTACTAACGGAACGTTACAGTGATCACACCAAGCAAGTAAAAGTGGACCTAAGTATGGCTTTTTCTTTCCACTCATTGTATTTTGCCGTTTTAGTGGTTTTCAAAGTAAAAGATAAAATTATGGTATTTTCGGCATGATGTTCGATTATCGAATGATAAGTCCTTGAACTTCTTTCCACGTTTCTTCTCGTAGGCGTTGTACATCTGCTATGGAAATCTCTTCGGCTTCTTTGACAGTGTTCGATAGTTGAATTACATTACCAACCGCTGTAATGTTAGAAACATCTACTGGAAGTTCTACACCTAAACCTTTGACTTGTAACTCGACTTTTCCAGGCGGTAACATGATTCTGAGGCTTCGGACTATTCCGATTCGACGGGCGCTTCCATCGATTACCTCTTTTCCAATAATATTACCAGGCATCTGTAATTCATAAACTTCTGCCTCAGCCATTGAGGGTACACCGGTTTTTGACATCACGGACACACTCCATCTTCATAAAGACGTGGAATATAGTGTAATATAAATGCGGGTAATAAAGTGATTTCAGACAAAAAAATACTCTATAACACTAAAAAATTGTGCTGCGATTAATATGACAGAGCCGGAATATGTTCAACATCCGCTCATCAAACCCCATAAAATCAGTAAAAGACTCTATCAAGAAACTATCATTGGTACGGCCATTAAATGGAACACCCTCGTGGTGCTTCCCACCGGCGTTGGTAAAACGGTTCTTGCTGTGTTAGCCGCAGCATATCAATTACATAATATTCCTTCATCAAAATGTATCGTTCTTGCCCCAACGAAACCACTTGTGCTTCAACATCTGAAAACCTTTCATGAGTTTATGACGATTCCAGAAGATCAAATGAAAATAATCACAGGCGAAGTAGCTCCGAAAAAACGCCATGAATATTGGAATCAAATCAAGATTGCTTTTATGACCCCTCAGGTCCTCCAAAATGATTTGTTAGCTGGAAGGTATACGCTTGAAGATGTTTCTTTAGTTGTCTTTGATGAAGCCCACCGGGCAGTTGGCGAGTACGCATATACCTTCATTGCCAGCAAATATCATAAACAAGTTGAATCACCACTAATTTTAGGGCTGACAGCGTCACCAGGATCTGAAATTGAAAAAATCCGAGAAATTGTTGCTAATCTTGGAATCGAAAACATTGAACTCCGAACCCGTGAGAGCCCAGACGTTGCACCCTATCTTCCTCCTATTGATTTTGAATGGCTTGAAATCAAATTACCTGATGTGTTCCTCGATGTTGTGAAAGCCCTTCGAAAAGCCATTAAGGCGCGGCTTATTCCGTTAAAAGAATCGGAGATCATTGACTCAAGTAATCCTCGCAATGTTTCCGTTCGGCAAATTTTACAAATTCAACGGGAAATCCAAAATAAGATTTCAAACGATACTTCTCCTCCGAGTCAACTGTTTCAATTAGTTTCTCATTGTGCTGCATTAATCCGGTTATATCATTGCGTTGAATTATTAGAGACTCAAGGAGTGAGTGCCTTACAACGATATTTCGACGGACTTCAAAAAGAAGCCAAACGTGGAAAAGCGTCCAAGGCCGTTAAAGGGCTTGTTCAAGATTCTAATGTGTTAGAAGCTCAAAGCCAAGTCCAGAAACTAATTTCCTTAGGTATGGAGCATCCAAAACTTGATAAATTAATCAATATCGTAGAACGGCAACTTGTAATTTCACCTGATTCACGGATCATGATTTTTACTAGATTTCGTGATACGGCCAAGTTATTGGAAACAACACTAACGTCATCAACAAATTCTCGTCCAATACGATTTGTAGGGCAGGCTACCAGATCAGGTGATCGTGGATTAACTCAGAAGGAACAAGGTGAAATTCTCCAATTATTTCGAGAGGGCACTTACAATATCCTAGTTGCTACCAGCGTTGGCGAAGAGGGTTTGGATATTCAAGAATGTGATTTAGTTATTTTTTATGAAGCAGTTCCCAGTGCTGTTCGTTTAATTCAACGGCGCGGACGTACAGCCAGAACCCAACCTGGTCGGGTGATAGTTTTGGTTGCATTAGGTACACGGGATCAAGGCTATTATTGGGCGTCCATTCACCGAGAAGCGAAAATGAAGGATTTACTCAAGGAGATGAAAAAAATGTCTCGAGACATTGAAAGTGATCGAAAACAATCAACCTTGAAAGATTTCATGAGCTCAAAGACCAAAGAGCCTTCATCTAAAGAGGTAGATGAAATTAAAATCATCGTGGATAACCGCGAGCTCCGTTCTGCAATTACAAAGGCATTAAGTGAGCTCGAAGTTAGCATCACGGTTGAAACCCTCGAAGTAGCCGATTTTATACTCTCAGATCGGGTTGCTGTTGAAGCGAAAACGGCAGATGATTTTGCTCAATCGATTATTGATAAACGACTATTTCAACAACTTGGCGCGCTCAAGGATAGTTTTGCCCTTCCACTCCTTCTTATAACTGGTCCAAGTCTTTATGGTTCAAGTGGTATCAACCCTGCAGCCGTTCGAGGGGCTATATCTGCAGCATTAACAGGTTTCAATGTACCAGTTATCAATGTAAAATCTCCCGAGGAAGCAGCTGCGCTGATGTTTGCTATTGCGCGGCAAGAGCAAAGTTTACGAAAAATGACCTTGAGTATACGAGGTAAAAAACCTGTTCTTAGTATGTCTACGCTTCAAGAGTTCATTGTTGCCGGGCTTCCGGGGGTAAATACTACTTTAGCTAAACGCCTTTTAATCAAGTTTGGGAGTATTACAGAACTCACCAATGCCAGTATCGAACAGCTGGCAGAAGTTCAAGGAATTGGTAAAACTAAAGCCCAGACGATTCGGGACGCTTTAGATGCTCAATACGAGCCAGAAGAGTGAGTAGTTCTTAGCGCTGAAATTGTTGAATTCCTTTTAGTATCTCAATTAAATCCCTGACCGTTTTTGCAAATACACGTATTTCTTCTGTATGAGGTTTTTCTGGAAATGATTGGATGAGACTCTCAATGCTAATAAGAACTTTTGATGCGAGTTGATCCAATAGATCACCACTTGTAACATATTGATCTGCACTGGGCATTACTGATTTTTGTTCTATAACTTCCTTGTCACACTTTGCACAATACATAGATCCATCTTGTAAACGGAGAAGGGGTGTGTTACATTTGGGGCACGCAACATTTAGTAAAGCCGCGCCCTTCCGAAGCAACTGACCCATCCGTTTTGTAACCTTATCATCTGACATAACATCTCTAATATCGGTGAAAAAAGCTTTTAAGTAATCTTGGTATCTCCAAATCGAACTCATAAAATAGATTCCCGAGGGGATATTCCTATGGCTGATCCAAACAAAGTAGAAGAGCTTTCCAAAGAAACGATTCAGAAGATTGAACAAGCCACGATAATCCTATCGCAGATTGGCGAAGATAGTACTGTTCCTAGGAACATTCGTAGAGCTGCCAATGAGGCAATTGAATTGCTTCACAGTGAACTGGGTTCAGCCGCCGTTCGTGCTTCAAACGCAATTTCTCGACTTGGAGATGCAACTCTTGATCCAAATTGTCCCAGTCACGCTCGGACAGGAATTTGGAACGCGGTTTCTATTCTCGAAACGATAAACGATTGATTAAGCATTATTGCTCTCAATCTAGGTTCTTAGAAGCAAGGGCAAGGAGTTTTTTAGCAAAAGGTTCATCTCGTGCTGCAATATAGGCATATCTCGCGTCATTTGTACATTTTCCTTTAACCGCAGCGCCGTATTGATCGATTAAGGCCGCGCCTGCTTCATTTAGAATTAAACTTGCTGCTGCTAAATCGATTCCTCGAAATTTTCCCCGAAGATCAATGAATCCATCCAGGGAGCCATCAGCCACAAAACACAATTCTAATGCATTTGCCCCAAAATGCCGAGTATAACGGATTGGAACTTTAGTCCCCTTTGCAGCCATTCTAAGTGATTTTGGAGGGAAGTCTCCATCAACCCCCACGAGACTAGTTTCTAAAAGATTTTCGCCCGAAGGATGGATCCGTTTCATATCTTTAAAAGCTCCTTCTCCCCGCACAGCGTGATAACAACTACCTGAAAAGAGATCTAATACAACTGCTACTTCTAATCCATCAAGCATCAACTCCGCTGCATAGGCTATGGCAATACATGCAAACGAGATATTATGACTAATATTTACACTCCCGTCAATTGGGTCCATGATGAGAAATCCCTTAGGGTTGGATCCCACTTGTTTGATTCCTGCTTCTTCACTCACAAGAGTAAATGCAACCAAAGGCTCCAAGTATGCAATCATGGTTTGCTCTGCCACAGAATCAAATCGTTTTGTGAGATCACCACCCGCGCCTGTACCAATTATATCATGACATGTTCTCTGATTCAAACAATCTAAAACTCGCAATCGGGCTAAAGCCGCTGCATTTCTCAGGATTCGACTCCATAAACGTCTAGTCGCAGAAGGTGTAGAAGATGACACAGCCTCTCATATATTTTCATTAAGAGAAAAACTTTATCTCGAACCTTAAAATAGCACACATCCCCTCGTTTTTTACAGGAGCTTCTTGATGTTCATATAGTCTACTAATATCTAAATCAATTCGAAGCTAGTTGACTGAGACAAAAACGCCTGTCTTAAGGTGCGTGGTTACCGCTCTTCGGAGTAGTGTTCTTCAATGATGCAGGGACCGAACACCTTCAAGATAATTCCTTGGTGAATAAGTTTCGGAAAATGGTGTAAGAGTTTGGTCAATCTAAAAAGCTGGATTCTGGCTTTCACACTAATACCATTATAGAATGAAATTGGGGCAAAGGTTTATCTTGCTCCGACGGTGAAATGGAGTTTTGCCCCTTAACAAAATCTGCGGGGGTAGCCAAGCTTGGTCAATCTTCGAAGCTCTTGGTACTCCAAGTGGCACTTTTGAAGGGCTAAAGGCGCAGGGCTCAGAACCCTGTCGTGTAGGCGTTCCTGGGTTCAAAAGCCGGCTCTTGTAATCAGAGATGGCGGAAATTCCCAGCCCCCGCACCATTTACTTTTTCAAAACAATATTGCGAAAAAATATTTGAGAATGATAAATGGCGGGCTCGGCGGGACTTGAACCCGCGACCCTCGGGTTTCTTTAGAAGCAAGAAGAACTTGCTGTACAAGTTTCGTACAGTCCCTAATTGGTGGCTCCTATAAAAGCCCGATGCTCTGACTTTGCCCACACCGGATATTCGTGTGTGACTGGCTAAGCTACGAGCCCTGAGACTTGTAAGGAAGTCTGGAGTTCAGTCAATAACACCCTGCTATAAAACTTTTGAGTAGAAACGTAGGGTAAAACAAATAGAATTGGTTCAAGGATGTATTGGCGTAATTGTTTGTGGTTAGAATTACTAATGAAGGCTATCGGCTGATAGATGACCCGGATCGGGATGAGATACTTCAAGAACTTACAGAACGCTGGGACCATATATTTGAAGAAGCTCGATGGGGGTCTATTGACCAGGCAATGGAAATGTATGCTCAACTATTCGAGTGGATTGATCAATATGGAAAGAAAGTTCGCCATTGTCCTTATCGAGCTGATGCGGTCTTACCACCAAGAGATATTGAACCGGATGAATTGAAATATCTGCTCGGAAGTGATAAAAGATGATATCGCGACCTAACTTTCTGCCGCGATAAGCGTCACTGTTTTATCCACTTCAGGGAGTTGTCGTATCTTCGAGATAATAGTGTGTTTCAGTTGTCGGATATCTTTTACAATAATTTTAGCTACAATATCAAAATTCCACAGAACTTGATATGCTTCTTTTACCTCCTCGATGCTCATTAAGGGTTCGAGAAGCTCATCTTTTTGGACGCCTTTTTTTGCCACAATAAGGACATACGCTTTAGGCATGGCAATCACCTAAAATTCAACAATTTATGCTATTATCTGTAACCAGTCAAAAGCCTTATTGTCACTCAATCTTCATAATGAAATGTATAGGATGGATGTCTGATGTCACCTGTGCGAACCCTCTTAGCAGAGGAAATGATTGCAATTGAATGGAATGCGGAATTCTTTGGTGTTGACCGCCTAATTTTAATGGAAAATGCGGGACGGGCGGTTGCCCGTGAAGTCCTTCGCAGGTCTAAACGGTTACCTCGGGTTGCCATCTTTGCTGGTTTAGGGGGAAATGGTGGTGATGGTTTCGTCGCTGCACGTCATCTTGCCCCCCGATGCCAAATTGTGCATTTGGTCATTTTGGGAGACCCTGACAACATCCGAAACGAAGCAGCAGCGAAAAATTGGGAAATCATCCAAAAAATGCGTCACTCTATTGATCTCCATATTGTGCGCGACACATCTGAATTACCCCAAATTTATGCAAACGTCGTGGTGGACGCACTTTTAGGTACAGGCGCTATAGGCAAACCACGGGCTCCTTTTATCAAAACGCTTCAGCTTATGAACAAAATGGAAGCTTTCAAAGTTGCGATTGATGTTCCAACAGGCATTCATCCCAACACAGGTCAACCTACGACGAAGGACGCATTTCGACCAGATTTGACTGTGACGTTCCATTATGCCAAAGTAGGACTAGCAAAAAATAGGGAACATACTGGAAAATTGGTAGTTGCTGATGTAGGAATTCCTCCTGAAGCAGAACTCTATGTAGGTCCAGGAGATGTCATAAGGGCAACTCAACCACGACCTATTTTTACGAAGAAAGGGGATTTTGGGCGATTATTAGTCATTGGTGGAAGCCCGCAATATATTGGGGCACCCATTCTTGCCTCAATGGGGGCTCTTCGAAGTGGTGTTGATTTGGTGTACTTAGCTGCTCCTTCGCAGGTTATTACGGCTGCGACCAGTCACTCTCCAGATTTTATACCTGTTACACTTTGCGAGAAAAAACTAGTGAATGCTGATCTGCCGCTAATCGAAGAGGTTCTCGCTGATGTGCAAGCAGTGTTAGTTGGGCCTGGACTTGGCGATCATCATGAAACGTTGGATGCAACGGGAAAAATTATGTCAATGGCTAATCGCCTGAAAAAACCACTTGTGATTGATGCCGATGCACTCAAAGTTGTTTCACGGTTTATGAAAATTGGCGTTAATACAATCATTACACCGCATGCAGGTGAGTTTAAACGTATTCGTGGAATTCAAGTCGCTACACCTCTTCTTCAACGGGCACAACAAGTCCGAGATTTATCAAAAACGCTCAAATGCGTGGTTTTATTGAAGGGACCGGTAGACATCACATCAACTCCCACAGAAACAAAACTGAACTGGACTGGGCACCCAATTATGAGCGTTGGTGGAACAGGTGACGTGCTAGCCGGTCTCGTTGCCGGGTTCCGGGCCCAAGGAGTAAATTCGTTTCTTAGTGCATGTGCTGGTGCTTTTATAAATGGTGCAGCAGGCTTACTGGCCTATCAAGATAAAGGACAAGGCGCCATTGCCTTCGATTTAGGTGACTACATTCCAAAGATACTTGCGAATCCCATGGCTAGTCCAATAGCTTACAATTTCCGAATTCCAATCAGCGAGTGATTCAGTAACCTGTTATTTATCATCGTTAAAAGACGGCATATACAGCAGCTGTTTCTGCACAACCTCACTGCTATTTTTTGCATCCTGATATTCTCTCAAAGGTTCTGAGTTCAGATCAAAAAAATGCGGTCCCCATTTGAAGAGATTCAAAATCTCTTTTGCCCTCTCTTCAAATCCCAGAATATATAGGGCACTTGCTGCAGCTTCAGCTGAACAAAGTTTTCCAACCTGACCATAATTGACTGGATTAGCTGCAACCAAGTATGGCAGACCTCGTGGTTCCCCGCGAATTCTTCGCTGAAACAATTCCATTGCTTCGTTCCACGAACAATCTAAGACTAAAACACCATCCTTCTGTGCGTGCTTCAAATCGGCTGGGGAGAAAGCTTGAGACGCGAACGGGTTCAAAATGATTGGGTGTCCACGGATTTGTCGGGGGCTATGTAAAAGACGGATCATTTTATGTCGGGAGAGCTTAAGAGCACTGCATTTCTTTGGGTCACAACCTGGGATGCGTAACACAAGAATTTGTGGGGGATCCACTGTTCTCCACCCTTTTGTGAGAAAAGGCGTGGTCCAGAAATGAGAGTAGCCCATCTTTTGTTCAACCATTCAAGTTACCTTGAATGGAATGACAGCATCTGGCTAAGCACCCTACCCGCCACCTCAGTAGGCTCCTCATTGATGGCCTATTTGGGCTTGCTCCCACGGTGTTGGGCCGTTTCATCGGTTCCAACGCTGTCCTCAACAGGTTAACAAGCGTCCTGTCACCAGCACGCCGCTTGGAGCAAAGTTACCTTTGCTCCTCTACTGCCTCATCGTCAATTCAGCGCTGGGCGTGTCGTTTCTGTTCCCAGAGCAAGGCTCTCGCCTTACGGCTCACGCCGTACCGCTGCCTAAAGGAGGATGGAGCTTCCTCAGACGCTAGGCGTCCGGCAGCTGTCCTTCATCGCTGAACCACATCCGATTGATTTACTGCATGATATATGACTGTTGTGTGTCCTATAATTAGGTGAAAATAATAATTAGCAAGAGGGGAAACTTGAATTTAGGAACCATCTTCTGAATAACGCTGAAGGGATAAAACGTGGTTCACCCTAACGAAAAATCAAGTGCATTACACATTATTAAAATTCTAGAAGGACACTATCCCCAAGAGCCACTGACACTTAAGGCGCGTTCACCTTTCCAATACCTGATTGCTACGATGCTTTCAGCTCAATCGACAGACGTTCAAGTCAACCAAGTAACCAAAGAATTGTTCAAGAAATATCGTACTCCTAAAGATTTTGCCTCAGTTAATCCTCGACAACTTCAGCAAGATATTTTCAAAGTCGGTTACTATCGACAAAAAACCAAGCACATACAAGCTTCGTGTCGAATGCTCATTGAAGAATTCGATGGTAAAGTTCCCCAAACCATGGAAGAGCTTATTCGCCTTCCTGGTGTTGGTCGAAAAACAGCGAATATTATTCTTAATCGCGCTTTTGGTATTGTAGAAGGAATTGCAGTTGATACTCATGTTTTTCGAATTTCACGTCGATTGGGGCTCAGTAAAGGAAAAAATCCCAATCAGGTAGAACGAGATCTAATGGAGCTATTACCCCATGACCAATGGAATCGCATCAATCGACTTTTCATTGCTCACGGGCGAACTCGGTGTACAGCACGAAATCCCAAATGCCAAACTTGTCCTCTTAATACTCTGTGTCCATTTGGGGTTGAGCAACTATCTGTTACATAAATTCAAACCTTATTTCATCCCCTTCTTTTTGACGACAGCTTTAAAGCCGATATTCGGAAACTAGCGATTAGCGGGGTTTAACCTTGTCATCCAACGGTTCAACCAAATATATCTTCAAAATTATTGTTTGTGGTGACTGGGCTGTCGGAAAAACCTCTCTTGTGCGACGATTTGCAACAAACACCTTTACTGAAGACTATCTCACAACAATAGCCATGGATGTTACAAACAAAGAACTCGTAGTTGATGGCTTTGATGTAAATCTCGCATTGTGGGATACCTCCGGCCAAGAACGTTTTAGTGCCTTACGAAAACGATACTACCAAGGCGCACAAGGTGTTATCTTTGTGTTTGACATCACTCGCCCCGAATCTTATCGCGCTATTGAGAAACGGTGGATTCCCGAAGTCAATGAAGTGCTCGAAGACTATGTACCCGCATTATGGGGGACAAAATCAGATTTAGCAAATCAAAGAGTGGTGAGTACCACTTCCGGCGATCGACTTGCACGGCGCATGAAAGCCTACTTCTTTGAAACTTCAGCCTTTTCTGGTGAAAATGTAGAAAAAGCCTTCACAAGCCTATCTCGTCTCGTGTTAAGCAAGGCGTTAACCTCCGCGAACAAGGAAACAAGCTTTGCAATCTAATTTTCATTCACATTTGGGATGCGCAATTTATTAGTCCTGAAGCCGATAAGCCCTACGAAGGGGTGTGTTCGGAACGTCAACACAAACGAATCGTGAAAAGAATCGGCTGAACACGTTGGATGGAAAAACCTGGACGCGCTACTCAATAAGCATCTGGGACATCGGAAAAACAACAGAAGAAATCCGCTTACATCATCCAGCGCTTTTTCCCCAGAAACTCGTGGAACGCCTGATACGAATTTATACCAAACCTGGAGATACCGTTCTTGATCCTTTCATGGGAGCAGGAAGCACATTACTTGCAGCCCTAAAACTTGATTGCCAAGCAATTGGAGTCGATATTTCAACGGAATATGTCAAACTTGCTCAGAAACGGTTAAAGCACAATTCATGTAGCGCCAAAATCTTCTGTGAAAACGCACAGAATCTATCGACATTTATCCCATCCGATTCTATAGATCTTATTATTACTTCTCCCCCTTATTGGAACATCCATCAACAACGTCGCACCGCTGATGGTAAATCACCGCGACCATACACACCCTTGGCTCAGGATCTTGGCAACATCTCAGCATACACTGACTTTATAAATTCATTAGGAACAGTTTCTGCACAGCTTTTCATGGCTCTCAAACCAGGTCATTGGTGCATTTTGATTGTAATGGATCTTCGTAAGAAAAACCAATTTTACCCACTTCATATTGACTGCATCCAACAATGGAGCAAGGTCGGATTCCAACTTGAAGATATCATAATTTGGGATCGAAGAAAAGACTACCATAACCTTCGTCCCCTTGGCTATCCAACAACCTTTCGTGTCAACAAGGTTCACGAATACATTCTCATCTTCCAAAAGCCTTCTTAAGTAGTCACCAAACCTTAAGTATTCTAACTCGACAACTAGCAGGGAGGAACAAATCATACCCGGTTCGGAATCTGAAACCGACATTGCATGGGAAGGGGCCCTTACTTGCCCTTGTGGGAGATCCTATATTCTTCTGAAAATTGATGAGGTTCAGGTTTCAAAAAACAAAGAACTCCAACCATTGGCAGCCTATGTACGCTGTCCTGTTCACCGACGAGTTCGACGCATATTCTTACCCTACAGTCGACTCAGTGAATGGATTGGTCCCGCAGGGAATCGGCTTTTCCGATGCAATATCTGCGGTGAACCAGCCCAACCAAAACGATCTGGAATAAAGGGTCATTTTACAGTTGTATTACTCGAATGTCCAACCCACGGTGTTAAAGACAATAAACGAATCCTCTGGAGCCCCATTTACACCTCTGCTAAGGCAGTAAATGAAATTCACATGGCTGAATCCTTACCACTCCAAGATCTTTTTGATGAACCAGAAGAAGACTCTGCGCTCATTTGTCCACGCTGCCAAACAGAAAATGATGAAGACGCTCGCTTTTGCGCCTATTGTGGGATCCAATTTGATTTATGATCTCAGAATTGGGTTAACGTTCAACAGACAAGTTAATTGCAGTCTCTGCTATGTCAGACCCATACTCAGCAATTCGTCGTAAACTTTCCAATGCTAATCGAAAGTTTAGCACTGATTCAACAGGATATTTACCACCTAGCAAATGCCGAATACCCTTTTCTTCGAGCTGAACAATGTCATCCACTCGATGAATGGTTTTATGCGCTAATGGAACATCTAAACTTCTAAGCGTCATTAACGAATCTTGAAAGACTCTATCCGATAGCTGATGCATCTTAGTAAATGTATTCGTCAGCGGGGACTTCTCAGGAAGCTTGGTATCTGTGGCAATTGAGGCAATTCGTGTTGCGTGATCTCCAGCCCGCTCAATGCTTTTTACAACCATACGATAACCAAGAACAGCTTGAGGACTTGTCAAACCAATCTTTCGAATATGATCTGTACGTCCAATAGCTGAAGTCAACTGCCGAACTATATAGAAATAGAAACGATCTACTTCAGGGTCCCGCTGTACCACTTCCTCCGCTAATCGTTTATCTCCCTCTAATAACGCAATCACAGCATCATTCTGCATAGAACTGACTAACGCTTCCATCCGTTCTAATGCTTTCAATAATGGTAAGTTGGCTTGACCCAAAAAGCACTGAACCACGATTCTATCTGTGGTTTCAGAAACGATTTCAGCTCCAATCATCAATCGGCGTATAGTTTCCTTTACAGCCACACGTTGATCCGCTTTTACAAATTGTAAATCAAGCTGGATAATATCAAATCCCGCTAGGTACTGCGTGATAAAATTTCGAACAATATCTTCTGTTGGCATTCCCTTGGGAATTTCAACGTGACCTTCTGTGAGCGTTGCCGCCTCTAGCGATGCTGCGGTATAGAGTAGCAACGAATATCGATCTTGTGGGACGAGTTGCAACTCGCTGCCTGACTTTAGACCTGCTTTCTCTGCCCATTTTTTTGGTAAAGAGATGATGTAAGTAGCTCCACCAGTAAGTTGTACTTTCCGTGTTTCTGTTGACATAGCTCTCGCCTACTTGAGGAATTCCTTCTTGTATAGAAACTATTCAGTATATATAGATTACTTCGAAAAATTATATATGGGTAAAGGAGCGAAGAACCCACAAGTCAAAAAACAAGTAAATCGTGCGAAAGATTCGCCCCAATTGCTAGAATTGCGTAATTATATCAATCGGCAATGCTTCTGCTGTAAAATTATCTCTGCCTGTCATAGGCGTAGCCATACAGAGGGCATTGACAATGGCTTCTTCTGTTGCTTCCACAACCGCTCCAAAATATGCAGTTAGCCATTTTTCTTGTAATTGTGTTCGCTCAATAGTTAAAGACGATATCTCCGAATTCTCACGATAGGCCGTACTAAATGCGATGACAAAATCCCCGCTTCCATGACTCACCACGCTTCCTGTTCGTCCAATTCCAATGACTGCGCGGCGTGCCATGCGACTTAATTGACGGGACGACAGAGGGGCATTAGTTGCAATAACGACAACTATAGAACCTCCTTCAGAATAAGCTGGATCAGGAGAGAGTTTAGGTGATTCTTTCAAGAGCTTGTTGATTGGTGTTCCGTTTAGGATGAGATCTCCTTTTCGACCACAATTGGGAACTGCAAAACTTCCTATGTAATATCCCCCTTGTTTTTTTGGAAGAACTCGTGAAGCTGTACCAACTCCGCTCTTATATCCAAATGCCATCATCCCTGTACCGACGCCCACGCATCCCTCTTGGACATCTGCAGTTACATTCTGAATTGCTGCAAAAACATGTGATTTGCGAACATGCCGACCCTGGGCATCGTTGAGATATCCATCATGACATTCAGCTACAATCGGATTGGGCGTTGTTTTTGAAATCCCTGCTTGAGGATTTTGCTCAATCATATATTCGGTTACGGCATCTTCAACGATTCCCACATTTAGCGTACTAGTAAGAAGAATTGGTGTCTCGATACGTCCCAATTCCATTAACTGTGCAAGACCCACAGCCTTACCAAAGCCATTGATGATATGCACAGCTCCAACTACAGATTCAGTAAATAGATTCCCATCGTGTGGTAATATTGCCGTTACACCAGTACGTATTGGTCCTTTCCCAGGAATGAGTTTTCCTTCTCCCTCAATGAGCGTTGTATGTCCCACCAATACTCCAGGAACGTCAGTTATGGAATTACCTACCCCGGGAGGTATCGAACCAATCTCTAATCCTATCTCTCGTGCTCGTTTTCGTTTAGTTTGTGTCATTCTAAATTTCCCGCCCTTATTTCGTTGATTTATGAGACGTTGCTTCTTGGGTAACACCCGACCAAGTTATTTTTTCAACCTGGGACTCTTTTGCAATTTCCAAAAGATGCATCATATGCTTTTCGCTTACCAATGGTGTATTTGCACAACGAAAGGGCCGATTAAGTCGTTGCCATTTTGGATTACAGAGCTTGTTGAAGCCTAAAAGGTCCCATTGCTCGACATTGGGCATGTAAAGACGAATAAACGCGGCAATCGCTGTAATGTTTGCAGACGAATCCGTTAAATTAGGAATGATTGGCGTACGTATCCATACTGTGTTAACTTCGCCTCCCAGCCATTTTGCATTTTCAAGAATAGGATCTAATGACCCACCAGTGCAGTCTTTATGCTGGTCAGGATCCATTATCTTCAAATCAAATAACGTTAGGTCACTGAGCTGAACCACCTTCTTGAAAATTGGTGCGCTAGAATAGCCTGCGGTGTCAAGAGCTGTATGAATCCTAGCTTTTTTCAATCTCTGCAAAAGGCGATGAGTGAAATGGTGTTGAAATAAGGGGTCACCACCACTTAATGTCACTCCACCACCAGATTCATCGTAAAACGGTTTATCACGCATCACTTCAGAAAAAACCTCATCAACACTTCGAGGAGTTCCAAGAAGGTCAATCGCTTTCGAGGGACAAACCGGTATGCATTCACCACAGCTATTGCATTGCTGGCGGTCAATCTGTAAACCCTCAGGAGTCAGTGACAAGGCTTTCTTTGGGCAAACGGATATACAATGACATGCACCAATACACCTGTCTTGGTACCACACTACTTGTGGCGTCAGTGACCAAGTTTCCGGGTTTTGACACCAGTGGCAACTTAGGTCACACCCCATGAGAAAAACGGTCGTTCGAATACCGGGCCCATCATCAGTCGAAAAACGCTGAATGTTCAAAATGATGCCTGTGTAGTCATTTGTCTTGCTACCCACGAGGATCTCTCCTTCTAGAAACGGTGTAAGTGTGCTGGTTATGCTTAGAAAAGAATTTCCCTTCACAAACACACAATCCATTTGCTGTAGCGTACAATGCCCTCATCCTTTTTGTATGACAGAAAACCGAAAGCTTAATTTAATGTGGTTGACAAAACTCGAAGACTGGAGCCGTGAAGAGCTACCGAAGACTGCGAAAGCCTTAAGTAGCTCAATGTGCGTCCCTCCTTTTTACTACCATT